>JADKAS010000036.1 GCA_016715245.1 Saprospiraceae bacterium | reverse complement strand
GTTTTCATCCATGACTTCTTTACGGCTTATTCGTTAAGGCCGTAGGATGCAGTGGAAAAAAAGAGTGCTGCGGTAGGCTGGGTTCCAAGGCAGACACTCTTTCCATACAGCTTTCTGCATGATGACGAACTCAAAACCAACAAAAAGCCCAGAGAATTATTTTATGTTAAATTGTTTGTAAATGCAGTCCCGGCCGGCGCCAGGACTGCGACGAACAAAAACCACTCAAAATTCGTCACTTCCGCTTATCTGTTGATTCAGTGGTATATTGGATCCAATTGCACATTTGTCTCAGGCGACTGCGGACGCGCTCACCATAATGTTGTTCGATCTGATCAGCTGTCAGATTGGATGTAAAGTGCGTGAGCACGTTTCTGGAGAGAAATAGCTCATATCTCATCAAGATGACTTGACCCATGGCGTTGGTCTGAGTACCGAAGTGTTTCACTTCGTCTTCGGTACCAAGGTCATCAAAACAGTAAGAAGTGTTGATGGTATTATGGTCCACATAGTCTACATAATTGCGTCCAAAGTTCATTAACACTGGCGATCCCTGATCCATGTACTCCAAGGAGAGCTGCTGACAAGCTTTCATCCTGAAACGATCCTTGTACCCAAGGAATTGGCGTACAAGTTTCATATGAACTGTTTTGCCTACACCTGTCTTTCCTGAAAGGAAGAGCCCCTTGTTGACATCGATGTCATAATGTTTGCACAAAGCTTCATCGCCTGTGAAGTAAGCGTAATACTGAAGTAAAACGTGATTGTCCTCCTGGAACAATTTGAAATGCTGACCATACAAGATTTTACCTTTGATCTCCATCAGGCTGATGAAATCATCAAAATTAAAGTCTTTTTGAGTAATCTGCGTTTGGATCCGTAGGTACTCCTGAAGGACGGAGTCCGGAACGGTGTGGGTGCTTATCCTGCTTGTTTGCATAATATGAATTATTTGATGGTGAAGAATTACGATTGTCTAAAAATGAAGCGTATTTGGGGTCTGTGAGGGGGTCAAAGGATGGTTCCTTTACTTCCACATTTTCGTCCTCTGGATCAAGTGCAAGCTTTATTGTTTTTTCCACCAATAAAATTCCACGTCCATTGATTAGCTGGCTTTTATGGTGGATAGATTTGGAATTACTCTGACTAATTTTATTTGATTCTGGAAAGGAATTTCTATCTTCGTTCCGTTTAAGGTGTCATGATTAGAAATAGCCCAAACAGAAATGTTGATGGCTCTATCTACATATTCTAACTTGGATAGACAAAACTGGCCTGTCTCTATCTAGACTTGGATGGGTAATATCTTATGAGATCAAGTTCAGATATTTCACGCAATATTTTGTAATAACATTCCTTTGATTTAATGCCAGCATAAATCATGATTTCGGATCTGGTAGGGAAATGGGGTTGCTAAAAAATGAGTGATTCCAGAATCTAAACAAAGAAATATAAACTGCTATGTGGGCGTAATTTTGGCTGGTGAAATCCTGACAATCTCGAAAAAATATCAATATGTCGAATGTAATTAACGGCTGGAGCTTTTTGCTGGGTGGACATAGTATTAGTTTTTAAAAATTGACAGAGTGGACTTTGTCTTAGGAACTTTTTTATTCTGCTCAAGAATTTTATTACATCCCGCCAAATCATAAAAAATAGTTGATCCCATTTTTTGTGTATGGTAGAATTTTCTGAATTCTCAGGTGTTGTAAAGTCGATGTGGAGATTCCAAGCAGCTCAGTAACTTCTGATGATCGCAAGTATTTTTTTGCTCAGGATTAATTCTACTACTCTGAGAAAAGAGCATTTCTTTTAGTTCTGCTAAGAGTTCAATTTTGAACTCACGAGGTCGTCTGTGGTGATGATATTTGCAGGCATATTATTGAATATTTTCTGCTGCAAAGGTGTGAGAATTTAAAAAGGCAAACATGTGAGGTACATGTAAGTTATATGTTTTTTTTAGCAATTTTATGAAATTCTTAAAGCTTCATCTTTTGTAATTAACTGATTATCAATTATATCTAAAAATTGACAAATAGAAAAAATCAAAAAAAGCATCCTGTCAGAATAAAAACCAATGATGTTATATGTTTTACTTATATTTTATTTTGAGTTTGCGCCATAATTATCACGAATTCCAAATTATTATTCGGAAAAGTGTATAAATTATTAACCAACCTTCATTCAATGAATGTGATTAAAATTGCTAAAATGGAAAGCTAAATATTCAAACAAAGATCACCAAATCAGTCTGACAAATTGAATAAATCAAAATGACTCATTTTAAAGCGTTTTAAGATCGTTTCAGTATCACGCCTTGCATTGTGTCGAATTGAAGGTAAAAGTACGTCAGAATGAAAATAAGGGGCTAAATAATTGATTTCGTGGAGCAAAAATATAACCCAAAATCATCATGATGGATTTCGCGGCCCCGGTGCGTTCCTTTCCGCTTGCGTTTTTCTTTGTTTTTGAATTTTTTTTTCGCGCGCGCTGTTTTATGTTTTAATAAGTTTTTAATAGTTTTAATATGTTTTATATATTGTACTGTTTCATTTCCGTTTCTTGTCGGTGTCGAGTTCGGATTACGGTACACTATCGGTCGGTAATCCGAACGTATCGCAACACAGCGGTAACTAACGAACACACGTGTTCGGATTACTGTTTAATGAACCGCCAGTTAATTAGGGGGTAAAAATTAAAAATCTACAAAACGGGACCTAAAATATCTTTCAAAAAAATTTTACTCGTGATTTGGACAGTTCGGCAAAAGGCGTAAATTGCAGTAAAATATATGGCCCCATCTCGGCACCATGCAACATATAAAGATATGTACAAATTATAAAATGTTTTAATAATCATATAGTTACTTCTATATTTGAGTTGTCAGGCTGTCCCAGCAGATCACAAAACATGACGCCGAATAGAAAGTAAATTCTGTTTGGCGTTTTTTTTCAAGGGAATTACCTAAAGTTTAATAAAAAAATACCATTAATATATTGAATAGCATCGCAGATATAGACTACGACCATTGGCTTTCATTTTAAATAATATCGACACTAGAACACAAAA
>JADKAS010000035.1 GCA_016715245.1 Saprospiraceae bacterium | reverse complement strand
TTTCATAAAGAAGAGATGCGAATGAAAACATTGGAAGGCAATGAGTTACATTCACCTATTCATCTTTCTTTTTCAACGCATTTAAAGTTTCCATCTTATTTTGTTTTCTGCTCAATGGTTGTGATCCATTATTGCATGTACCTATGGCTGCCTTCATGTATGAACCTTCTTTCGCTCTGAAACCCGGCTGAAGTATCACTTTTCCAGATGTCATGAAGATACTGTCTATATTATTTATGCCAGGTATCAGGGCATTTGAAATAATTTGATTAAAACTTTCATATTCAAGTTTTCCTTTAATGAGTCTAACAAAGAAAATGTCATTAACGCAATACAATCTTTGCCAAATACCTCTGCCAAAGGTAGCAGCAGTAATTATACCCCTGTCCTCATCAACCGCAATATCAATTACCGGGGCATGCGGTATATTATCTCCAATATCAACCAGTATTCCTCCAAAGTCCATTGAGTACACTGAAATATCGGTTCCCACATAGATTTTATTGTAAGTCACCGTAATAGAATTAACAACAACATTGGGAAGATTAAAAGTTATATTAGTCCAAGAAACGCCGGCATTGGAAGTTTGAAATACTTTAACGCCATTAATAAAACCGCCAATAGTTAAAAAAGCATAATTAGCATCAACAGGATCTGCAGCAATATCTGTGACATAATTAATGTTTGCAGGCAAACCGGTGGTAGTTTGTGTCCACGTTTGTCCGGTGTTGGATGAACGAAATACCTGGCCGCCACCTACCCAAAAACTTGGGCCTCCTGCCGCATACATAATTGTCGGATCTACTTTTGAGATAGCCATAGCCCATGCACCTGTGCCACCAACATTGCTCCAATTGGATC
This sequence comes from Saprospiraceae bacterium, assembly GCA_016715245.1. Classification (GTDB taxonomy): domain Bacteria; phylum Bacteroidota; class Bacteroidia; order Chitinophagales; family Saprospiraceae; genus OLB9. The sequence continues at coordinate 40,576 of JADKAS010000035.1, read as the reverse complement.
CTTTATTTGTAGATCTGAAGATTGATGTAGTGCCACAAAAACCAAGTTAGTGTCAACAGGGTGTGAGTACAAATTTGAAAAAATCACTGGCTCCGGGAGGATTGACAGATGTAGTACTTCCATCTACATAATTTATCCTTCTAAGGGTGGCATTTATACTTGAGTAAAATCTATTAGGATTATTGGGTTGAAAAGCTGTGCAAAATCCATCTGCTCCATACATGTGCCGGAAATCTTTTGTGCCTGCCGGTCTGTATTTTACGCCATTATCCTGCAGTCCACCTGATAGAATATATGTTGTATTGTTATTGAACTGAGCCATATTATAAAACATACTCAGTTGTAGTCCTTTACTTATATTTGTCCGGTATTTCCTGAATTTGAAGACACCCAGATACCTCCATCATTACAAGCATACAGGTTGTTGTTTAGTGGATTATAAGCCAGTGCGTGATGGTCACAATGCACATATGCCTGCGCTCCCTGATTCTCAAACCATCCTGTATTGTTGGTGAAAGTTACTCCGGAATCTGAAGATCTCCAAATATTAATGCTACTTATAATTACTCTTGAAGAACTATCTGGATGCACTGCTATACATAAGTCATAATTTGCTTGAGATGCATTATCTCCACCATTAATGACATACCCTAAAACATTAGGCGTCGTAGCAAATCGTGTAAAATTGACACCACTGTTAATTGATCTATAAACTCCGGCAAACTGACCCATAACTCCAGGATTGCCGAAAAAGGCATACACTATATTTGCCGCGGAATTTGAAAAAGCTATAGAAATTCTGTTGGCGCCTACTACCGGAGCAATATTTAGGGCGCTTCCAATCCAGGTAACTCCTCCATTTGTACTATAATAAAGACTATCGTCTGTTGTTACAACCAAATCATTGCCACTACCAGGTTTAAATTCTATATCATAATGCAATCCATTCCTCACTTTTGTCCAAGACACACCAGCATTGGTAGTTCTGAATATACCGTCATTGGTTGTGGCTAATAATGTATTGGCTTGTACTGGGTTTTGCACCAGATCATAAGCCAATAATTGACTAAACATAGGAGTGACAGGAAAAGAACCGACAAAGCCCATGTTTGACCGGCATCAGTTGATTTCATAACTCCCTGACAATAATTTGCCAAACCTATTGCTACACCAAATGAATTAAGATTATCATCTCCTGTACCGGTCAATATATATAAAAGTATTTGGACTATTATGGCTTACTACTATGCCGGAAATACCAATGGCAGGTATTGTATCTGTAAGGCATTTCCATTTTTGACCGCCATCTGTTGTTTTCCAGAGGCCGCCATGGGAGCGCCTACGTAAAATGTGTTTGGATCTGTGGGATGAAAAGCAATACGATCTACTCTTCCTGTTCCATTAGCATATGAATTTCCAGTATTCCCTATCCCGTAATTGATTAAGGAGTCAGCACTATGGCTGCTTTCTTCCATTCCAATTGGCTTCCAGTCTCCTGGCAAATAAGATCTGTTTGAACCGGATTTTTTTACTTTTTGTTTTTCTTCCGCAAGTTCAAGGTTTCTTTTGCCAATATTTACAAACTGTCCTTTTTCATCCAATCTTCTTTCCATGTACCATGCCCATCTTCTCCAATGTTTATATTTAGGCAGGCCATTACCGCCATTATCTCTTATATTTTGCGGAGCTAAGGCGTAGATAGAATCTACAGTCCTCATAATTTCATAGAATGACATATTTCTATTTAGTCTGAGGCCAACTGGTCGCCAAGAGACTGGCTACTCAGATTAAAAGTAAAAAGAGCAAGAATATTATTTGAGATTTCATTTTTATTATTGACATGTTACATGGTTAATAAGGATAATTGACAACTCTCGAAAATTTGACATCTATAAATTCGCCGTACTTCATTCATCTTTTTCTTCCAGCTTAGCAATGCGTAATTCGTAATTTTTCATCCTTTCCTCTTGTTGCAGAATGTATAAAGTCAATTCTTCAATTTTTTCTAAAAGAACTTTATTCATATTGCCTAAAAGAATTCCATTATTTTCTACTTCTTTTGCCGAAGGAACATTGGGTAAGTGACCTTTTTCCTGTATAAAATTTTTTACTTCTTCCAGCGATTTTAAATCATAATTGTTTTTAAAGACATAATCAGGCCAATCCACATCCAGATCAACCAATACTTCTTCAGCTGCAATTTTTCCATCAACTGAAAGTAAATAACCTACTGCTTTTTTGGGTGTATTATCTCCTATGGCCACTGCACCATCAAAGTATCCGGCATAATTATTTGCGCCAATACCGCCAATACCATACACACCAAAATTATTGGTACTTCCGCTAGCAAAACCCAATACTCCATAGTTAGACCCGCTATTGCTGCCATTGGACTCGCCAATCACTCCGTAATATGCACCCGATCCTGTTCCTGAAAGACATTCCGTTAACTCCTTGCCAACCTCCTTTTCCCTGTACCCCTATGCCATAATAATCTGAATTATCGTTTTCTCCGTAGATGGCGGGTTCATCATTATTCGTGACATTGTATATGCCATCCGTTTTTCCATTTATTCTTAGTTTATTAGTGGTAAAATTTCCAAAAATAAGGGCATTGGTTGAATCTGCATTGCTGATTTCAATATAGAGTTTATTACTTCCGAGTTCATACCATCCTGCTTCCGGACCTATAAAAATGTTGCGTTCTCAGGATTGATTTAAAAAGCCGGCCCTCCACCCTAATGCAATGTTTGTATTGCCTGTGGTAATATTTGACATCGATTGCACACCTATTGCTGTATTGGCTCCTATGCCTCCTGTTTGATTTGATAAAGCACCTTGTCCAAAAGCGGCATTAGCACTACTTGTTACCAAATTCATCAATGCTCCATGACCCACAGCTGTGTTAAACCTGCCTGTCGTATTTTCATGAGTGCCTTGTATCCTACGGCTGTTCCCCACCAGCCTGTTGTATTGATTTTAAAGCCCTGCTACCGACTGCCGTATTGAAAGTGCCATCATCAGCGCTTACTGCCCCAAACCCGTTAAAATACAAAGCGGAATCACCTACAGCCACCAAATCGGATCTTTCCGTATTGTAAAATGCGGCTAATGTACCGAGAAAAACATTACCACTTCCGGTGGTATTATTAAATCTGACCTCCAACCAAAGGCAATATTATTCGTACCAATTGTATTAAATGGCATAGACTGGACTCCAAATGCTGAGTTTGCGCCAGCCGTATTTTTTATTTAATGCAGCTTGTCCAAAAGCTGCATTGGCACTGCCGGTTATATTTTCAGCCAATGCTTCATAACCTACTGCGGTGTTAAAAAAACCGGTAGTATTTTTCATCAGTGCTTTTCCTCCTATGGCTGTTCCATGTTTTCCTTTTGTATTTGATTTAAAGGCTTTACTACCAACGGCCGTATTTGCCTGAGATTCATCATTTGATAAATTTGCGCCAATACCATTATTATGCAAAGCGGAGTCTCCGATAGCTACGATGTTGGAAGCTTCCATGCTGCTAAACATAGCGCGATTGCCAATAGCGGTGTTTGAATTCCGGTTGTATTGGAAGCCATCGAATGTTTTCCGTAAGCAGAATTGGACGTTCCTGTATTGGAAATGTTTAAAGATCCTACGCCGAAACTCGTATTGTTGCTTACATTATTAATGAAACCGGCTCTTACATTATTTCTTTTAAAAATAATGTCCTGGTCATCCGTTGTACCTATAAAATTAATTGTTGGATTGGTACCGGCATTACCAGTAAGTGACCAGTCAGCAACGGCATTCGCCAACCGTACCCACTTTGTACCATCACAACCATAAAAACCTGGCGTGACATCCCCGGCAGTAGCTGTATTGTACACCTGCATGCCGGCAACAAATGCGCCAATGGGTGAATTGGATGTTGTATTTGCCAGCGCTACTCTGGGTAAAAGCAATCCCTTGTTGGAACTTGTAATATCCAGCATAGAAAAGGTGTTAGGCGAAGATGTTCCAATACCGACACTTTGTGCATATATAAAAGAAGGCAGGTAGGATAAAAACATGAGAAGACAGAATGGAAAGAGTTTGTGTGAAAGGTTATTGTTTGCCATTATTTATTGATTTGTGACAAAAATACAAATAAAATAAATGATTATCAACTTTAAGATGGATATTTGGTGGTTAATACAAATTATTTTTGTTAACCGGTATTTAATCCAATAGATTTAATTGAAAAATGAGGATATTATCTGATTTATTGATTTTTATTTTATGAAAATGACAAACCGGGAAGGTAAACTTATTTTTTGCGCAGGGCAATGTCGTTTTAACCATAAATCTGCAGTAGAAATGAATGGCATACAAATATGACACGCAGGATATCATACAAAACTATCTAAGGTGCTTTCCCTAACCGTAATTTCGTATCGAGATTTTGCATCACATCATTTGGACAATCTCAATTTGATTTCCTTAGCGTCTCTTTTCGCAATGAATGCCGTGATGAGACATCTGTGACATAAAATTTCCTAACAATTTCAGCTAATAAAGCATATTTCCATTTGAATAAAGTCTGATGAAGGGCGTAGTTGTCATAAAGACAATTTCCGGCCAAACTTTCCTTGTAAGGCAATGTCAGTCAGGAATCAGTCAGATGTAACCTTTAACCATGTCAAAAAGTATAAGGTTTTTTTCATTAGGTTTTGCGAAAAGTTTGAGATATGCCAGTTTATACAAAACACATCCTACATTTTGCCATTTGGTTTTGACCTTCACATATCAAAACGTTGGTAAAGTTTGTCAGCAGGATGTCTACTCGGCACTTTTTGAGAACGTAAAGGGTTTTTCATTTGGCTGATGCAAACGGTAGTCCTGAATAAAAAATAATGTAAATTTTTTAAAAGGAAATTGCCAACATTGTTGAGTTCATTTCAATTATCACTCAGGGAATGTAAGAGTCATTTCATTTCAAAAAAGAGACAATCATTTGCCAAATTGCCGCTGCCATTCGAGTACTCCGCCCAGAAGGTTTCTCACATTTGTATAACCTGCCTGTTCGAGGCTTTGTTTGACAGCACCACTTCGTGCGCCTGATCGGCAATGTACCACAATCTCCTCGTTTTTATGGTCCTCAAGATCAGGCAGGAAAGTGACAAACTGACTCAGGGGCATCAAAGTGGCGCCGAGATTAAATTCTACATATTCATGTGGTTCCCTCACATCAATAAATATAAAATCTTCTTTGTGATCCAACTTGTCTTTTAATTCTATAACATCAATATCAGTCATGGTAAACATTTTATTCAGGACAATCAACGGGTTTTTGTGATGAAAGTACAACAGAAACACTGCTTCCTCTTTCTATATTGCTCATGCCGTCATAGGGTGGATCCTGACTGATGACAAACATATCCTCGCCGGGTTTAACGTCTGATTTTTTTTCTATTTCTCCCATAACGAGTTTATTGGATTCCAGTATAAAATGAGCTTCTTCCAGTGTGAGGCATCTCAGGTCAGGAACAGGCGTTTCTCCTCCTTCTCTTTCGGATAATACAAAATAGAGGGTGTCTCCCTTGTTGATTTCGACATCGTTTCTTTTTTCAGACTGATCTATAATTTTCTGCCCATTGTACCAGACTTCCAGAATGTGATTGGGCTCTCCTGCATCATAGGAATATGATTTGATTTCGGCATTGATCTCTCTGTATTTAAGTTCCTTTTTCTTTTGATCATATGCATTTCCGTACAGGGAAGGGAGGTTTTCGACCAGAATTTTATCGGCATCACCTTTGGTAATGGTGATGTATATTTTTCTGTGTTTTTTTACAAAACTTCCCGGCTTGGGATTCTGGTCAAGGATGATTCCTCTGGGTTTTCCGACGACAAATACACTATCATTGACAATAAGTTCAAACCGGTTTTTTTGAACGAGTTCTTCCGCTTCAGTAAGATTTTTACCGGTGAGGTCCAACATTTCAATTTTTTGACCGTGTCTTGTGTATAGTCTCAGGATCAACATAGCCAACAACATGGTGACGACCGCCAGAACTGTAAAAAAAATGAATTGACGCAGCCATCCCTGACGTATCTCAGGTGTGTTCATATGTTTTTGATTTTTAATTGCTGACATAAAGCCATTTTCATCGAAATTTTCAATAAATAAAACCGCAAAGATAAAAAGGAATCAAACAATATCCTTATGCAATTCAAGTCTTACTTGCCGTTATCCGGTCCTGAAATATTTTGAAGTGTAAAAATAAGAATAAAACCAAAATGAAGGTTTTTACCGGACTTTATTTTTTACAATATACCATAATTTAGAGGGAGTATATAGTAAAATTTGTACAACTATTTATAAATAATTACATGATTCCTTCCCGGATAAGGTCATGGATGTGTACAATACCTGCGTAACGAATTCCATCCACAACAACGAGCTGAGAAATACTAAACTTTCTCATAATACCCAACGCGTCTGCCGCCAATGAACCGGCATCGATGGTTTTGGGTTTTTCATTCATGATAGCAGCAGCAGTTACAAAACGAAGATCATCTGTATTTTCAAGCATTCTTCTCAGGTCGCCGTCCGTAATAACACCCATCATATTTTCATTATCGTCGGTCACCACCGTAATACCCAGTCTTTTTTTGGAAATTTCAACAATGATGGTCTTGATATTGTCATTCAGATATACCTTTGGTTTTTCGTTGTTTTTATAAATATCTGAAACTTTTAGATAAATCTGTTTTCCGATACTTCCTCCTGGATGAAAACGGGCGAATGATTCTTTCGAAAAACCTCTGAGGGACAATAAAGCTACAGCCATTGCGTCCCCTACGGCCATTTGCAGAGTGGTGCTGGTAGTAGGCGCCAGATTGTTGGGATCAGCTTCCTTGTCCATAGGTAAAAGAACCGGATAATCAGCTTCTTTGTACAAAAACGAATCCTGATGAGATACAAGACCTATGATGATATTACCAAAAGCTTTGATCATAGGAATGAGGACTTTTATTTCAGGAGAATTTCCACTTTTGGAGAGGCAGATCACCACATCCTTTTCTGCAATCATGCCGAGATCTCCGTGTATGGCATCGGCAGCATGCATATAAATGGCGTTGGTTCCGGTCGAATTAAAGGTGGCTACCATTTTTTGAGCGACTATGGCACTTTTACCAATGCCTGTCACAATCACCCGTCCTGATGATGAAAATATCAATTCAACGGCAAGTACCATCTTGTCGTCAATCTGTTGACACAGTGCCTGCAAAGCGTCTGCTTCAGCCTGCAGTGTGTGTGTAATTTTTTCCCGGATTATTTTTTGATGATTCAATTTTTTATTGTATTTTTGGCATCCTTTTGAAAGGACGGCTTTAAAACCGTCAAAAATACTACATTTCATTGGTTTTTTAGAAGAAAAAATATTTTGTTTTTTTGAAAAAAATCATAGGGTATAGTATTAAATCCAAAATATATTTATCTTTATAACTTTCTATATAAGATTTCTTATACGCGTAAAACTTTTGAATAATAATTAAAAAATGGAATACACAGACCAGGACATTCACAAATCACTAAAAAAATATTTTGGTTTTGAAACGTTCAAAGGCGACCAGAAAGACATTGTCAAAAGTGTGTTACATAAAAATAATACTTTTGTCATCATGCCGACAGGAGGAGGGAAGTCACTGTGTTATCAATTGCCTGCCATGATGATGGAAGGAACGGCAATTATTATTTCTCCTCTGATTGCCTTGATGAAAAATCAGGTGGACTCCATACGCGGATACAGTCAGGAAGATAATATTGCCAGTTTTTTGAATTCCTCTCTCAATAAAACACAGATGACGGAAGTAAAGGCAGAAATTGTATCCGGCAAAACAAAAATGCTTTTTATCGCACCTGAGACTCTGACTAAGGATGAAAACATTGATTTTTTTCAGAAATCAAATATTTCTTTTGTTGCCGTGGATGAAGCCCATTGTATTTCTGAATGGGGACATGATTTCCGTCCGGAATACCGGAGGATACGCACCATGATTACCGCCATAAATGAAACCATTCCGATTATTGCCCTAACGGCAACGGCTACACCCAAAGTTCAGACAGATATTATTAAGAGTCTGGAAATGGACGAACCAAATGTTTTTGTTTCTTCCTTCAACAGGGATAATTTATATTATGAAATCCGTCCCAAGGTCAATAAAGATCAAACGGTAAAAAATATTATTCAATTTATAAAAACGTCAGGAAATAAATCCGGCATCATTTATGTACAGTCGAGGAAAAGTACGGAAGATATTGCCAAAGTACTTAATGTCAACGGAATTAAGGCGGCCGCTTATCATGCAGGGCTGGATGCAAAAGTACGTACCAAGGTGCAGGATGATTTCCTTATGGAAGAAGTGGAGGTGATCGTGGCTACGATAGCTTTCGGCATGGGTATTGACAAACCGGATGTTCGCTTTGTTATACATTACGACATTCCAAAAAGTATTGAAAACTACTACCAGGAGACGGGCAGGGGTGGAAGAGATGGTCTGAAAGGCGATTGTCTCGCTTTTTATACCTACAAGGATATTCTCAAATTGGAAAAATTTTTGCGCGACAAGCCGGTAGCGGAGCGCGAGCTGAGCGCACAACTCATGGAAGAGGTTATTGCTTATGCGGAGACCAGTAGTTGCAGGAGGAAGTTTTTACTTCACTATTTTGGTGAGGAATATGACGATTCGAAATGTTCCAACATGTGCGACAATTGTAAGTATCCGAAACAAAAAGTAGAGGTGAGTGACATGATGGCGCTGGCATTACAGTGTGTGGCACAACTCAATGAAAATTATACCGTAAAAATTCTTATAGAATTTGTGATGGGTGTTTCTTCAAAAGAAATGAAAGATTTTAAGTTTGATAAATTGCCATTATTTGGCAAAGGCAATACAAAAGACGAAATATTCTGGCATACGATATTCCGACAGGCTATTCTGAATGACCTGCTTTATAAAGAAATAGAGCAATACGGTATTCTGAAGATTTCTGATAAAGGCAAAGAATTTATAAAAAAACCAACTTCCATTATGATCCCTCTCAACAGAGACTTTTCTGTAAAAGAGGAGTATGATATGGATGGATCCGGTGGAGGAGGTGCGGCGCTGGATGAAACCCTGGTTACTTTACTTAAAGATTTGAGAAAGGCTGAAGGTAAAAAGATAAATGTACAACCCTGGGTTATTTTTTCAGAACCTTCCCTTCAGGAGATGGCGACATATTATCCTATTTCCATGGATGATATGAAAAAAATAGCCGGGGTCAGCGAAGGAAAAGCTATGAAGTTTGGCAAACCTTTTATCGAACTGATAAAAAAATATGTCGAAGAAAATGAAATTGACCGTCCTACGGAGGTCGTCATCAAACAAGTGGCCAATAAATCCAAGTACAAAGTCACCATCATACAATCCATAGACCGCAAAATGCCGTTTGAAGATATTGCCAGAAATGTGGAAATGAAGTTTGGTGAATTGTTGTACGAACTCAACAGTATCGCAGATGCCGGAACCAAAATGAATATCAACTACCAATTGAAAGACAGAGTGGATGATGATGTTCTGGAAGAAATTTTTGATTATTTTAAAACAGCAAAAACCGACTCCGTTGAAGATGCCATCCGCACATTGAGTCAGGAAGAAATCACTGAAGAGGAAGTATTATTGGGAAGGTTAAAATTTCTGAGTGATTTTGCAAACTAAATACGATGACGCAGATTATTATCATAAACGGACCTAACCTCAACCTTCTTGGCGTACGACAGCCAGAGATCTACGGAACAACCCGTTTTGAGGATTATTTTGATGATCTAGAAAAACTGTTTCCTGAATTTAATCTTCATCATTTTCAATCCAACCACGAGGGAGAAATCATAGACAAACTTCATCAGGTGGGATTCAGATACGAAGGCATTATTCTCAATGCAGGGGGATTTTCACATTCTTCCATTGCCATTGCGGATGCATTGAGAGCGATCACAACGCCTGTGATAGAAGTTCATATCAGCAATATATATGAGAGAGAACCATTCCGCAAGGTCAATTATATTAAAGAGTCCAGCATACACAGTATAGTAGGAAAGGGGTTGGACGGGTACAGACAAGCTATTGATTATTTTAAAAAAGAAGTTTTCTCAAAAGGAATAAAATAATAGTACAGCATTGGAAAATATTTTACTGAAATTACATGATTATACTTAATTTATTTGTTTAATATGGACACAGTACTTTCTTGTATTCAGCCCACGGGTTATATGCATCTGGGCAATTATTTCGGAGCGGTTCAGAATTGGGTCAGGTTGCAGGAACAATACAGATGTTTTTTTGGTGTCGTGGATTACCATGCGATGACCATGCCTTATGATGTACAGAAACTCAGAAATAATACGTGGGAACTCATCATCAATTTACTGGCTTCCGGGGTTCGGAAGGAAAATCTTTTTGTACAATCAATGGTACCCGAACACGCGGAACTGGCCTGGATTTTAAATTGTTACGCTTCTTACGGACAGTTGGGCAGGATGACACAATTTAAAGACAAAAGTACCAACCGGGATAATTCAAATGATGATTTTATCTCCGTAGGATTATTTACGTACCCGGTGCTTCAGGCCGCAGATATTTTGGTGTACCGGGCAAAATATGTACCTATAGGAAAGGATCAGGAGCAACATCTTGAGTTGGTGAGAGATATTGCGTTGAGATTCAATAATCTGGTAGGAAAGGAATACTTTCATTTACCTGAGGCGTTGTACACGGAAACGCCGAAAATACGCTCCACAGCCGACCCGGCCCGCAAAATGAGTAAATCTGCAGGTGAAAAACACTATATCGATTTATTTGCCGATGAAAGTACCTTGAGAAGGCAAATTAAAAGTGCCGTAACCGATACTGGTGAAAAGAATGACGGTGCGATGTCTGAAGGTGTTGAAAATCTGTTTCTACTCATCAAAGCCAGTGGCAATAATGTTGGTTATGATGAGTTAATGAAAGAATACATTGCAGGACAATTAAAATATTCCGATTTAAAACAAATCACAGCCGACTCTTTGTGGAATATAATGTTGCCTTTAAAAGATAAAAAGGCAGAATTAAATGCTGACAAAAAGACCATTAAAGATGAAATCAAACATTCATCGGCGGAAATCAGAAAGACGGCACACGAGACCTTGAGGGAAGTAAAAGATCTGGTTGGATTGCTGAATGCCAGATAATTTTACACGGCAGTACATTTGACAGTGTATGGTTCGCTACCTTCCTCTGTGATGATAAACCATAAATTATTTTTGTCCACTTTGATGATTTCAAATTCAGCTGTATCGCCATCAAGTATCACCATCATCTTTTTATCTTTTTCTATCCAGGTCCATGTAGCCTGAGATTTTACACTTCCTTCCTCTTCCGGAGCCGTAAAAGTAATGCTTCCGTTTTCAAAAAATTCAATGTATTTTACGTCATTTTCAGATACATCAAAAGGTTGTTCGGCAATAAATCTGATTTCCCATTTTCGAATAAAAAGATCTGTATCGCTATCTTTATTGCAGGAGTTGAATGTAAAAGTTACAAAAAGAAAGGCAGGAATAAGAGAAAACAAAGAATATTTAAAATTCAGGATTCGAGACATACGCTTATTTTTACGTTTACAAATACAGGGTGTTATGTTTTTTATCTAACACTTATTAATTCAATGTCAAAGTTAAAAATATTCATAGTATTTTTATATACATATTCATAATTATTTATATATGTTTTTTGATTATGGTATTTCCTAAAAGTCCGTAGTCAGATGACAAGGCATATTCGGTAATAAAATATATTGGTTGTTGCCTGGTTTTTGTGGCTTCGGAGAATAATGGTGACGAATGTCATTTTGCAAAAAATGTAATAAAGGTTAATTTTGTACTGTCATTTCGATTACCTAAATAATTTCTAAAAATTATAAAATGAATACTTCAGCACATAAAATCGTCATTGTCGGAGGAGGAAATGCCGGACTTTCCGTAGCCAGTCAGTTGCTCAGGAAAAATAAAAACCTGAAGATTTCCATTGTGGATCCGGCTACTAAGCATTATTACCAACCTGCGTGGACATTGGTGGGTGCCGGTGTGTATGATATAAGAAAAACAGAAAAAAATCAGGCAGATTATATACCCAAAGGTGCAGAATGGGTTAAGGATTCCGTAGTCGGTTTTTTGCCGGAAAGTAATAAAGTTCTTTTGGCAGGAGGTAGGGAATTATTATATGATGGTTTGGTCGTCTGTCCTGGAATTAAACTGGATTGGGAAAAAATAAAAGGCCTTAAGGAAAATCTCGGTAAAAACAATATCAGTTGTAATTATGATTTTCATTCTGCGCCTTATACCTGGCAGATGATTAAAAATATGAAAAGTGGAACCGCCGTTTTTACAAATCCCGGCACACCGATTAAATGTGCAGGTGCACCACACAAAATCATGTATCTTGCTTGTGACTACTGGAGAAAACAAGGTGTTCTGAAAAACATCAAGGTTGTTTATATCAGCGGTATGGCGGCGATATTCGGAGTGAAGGAATACGCGGTTACACTCACTGAAATTATAAAAAAACATAACATTGATATACGTTTTGGATGCAATACTGTCGAAATAGATGGAAATAATAAAACTGTCTATTATGATGAAACGGATGCTGACGGAAAATTGACCAGGAAAGAAATTAAATTTGATATATGTCACTCTGTTCCCCCTCAGTCTGCACCAGACTTCATCAAAAACAGTCCATTAGCTGATCCGAACAATCCATTTAGATACGTTGAGATCAATAAATCAACTATGCAACATAGTCGTTACCCGAATATTTTTGCCCTTGGAGATTGTACCAATGCACCTTGCAGTAAAACAGGCGCAGCTATACGAAAACAAGCACCGGTGGTTGTAGCCAATCTGCTTTCTGTACTGGATCAGAAAAAACTTGAAGGAGAATACACTGGATATAGCGCTTGTCCGATTCCTACCCAATACGGCAAATTGATGCTGGCTGAGTTTGATTATACAAATACGCCTACCATGTCATTTCCAATTGACCAGACCAAACCCAGTTGGATGATGTGGATTCTCAAGACCAAAATATTACCATGGTTGTATTGGAATAAAATCCTTACAGGAAAAGCCTGATTTTCAGCCGTTATTCTGAATGAGGCCACAGTTTGGAATCCCGGAAATAAATGTAAATTTTACTCGGCAAATAGTTTACTCTATAAATAGTCTGTGTCGTTTTTTAAGAACTTTGAAGGAGATATTAAAGCCATTTAGTATATTTGTCTAACCATATAAAAAAATAAGTTATCATCAGGAAATTTCCAGTTTCCAAAGTCATTGTTTTTTACCAATATTCGTTTCATAACAATATGGATGAAATGATTATAGGTGAAAAATTTATCTAAATAAATTTTAAAAAAATGGAAAAATCCCTTGTTTTTGAAACCGAGAGACTTATTCTAAGGCCTACAAATACGGAAGATGCCTCCTTTATATATGAATTGGTCAATACTCCCAAGTGGCTGAGATTTATCGGTGACAGGAATGTAACCTCACCTGAGGTAGCAGAAGTTTATATCAAAACCAGAATGCTCACGCAACTGAAAAGATTGGGATTTTCCAATTTTACGGTCATCCGAAAATCCGATACAGTAAAGATTGGAACGTGCGGATTGTATGACCGGGAGGGTTTAGACGGCATTGATATAGGTTTTGCTTTTTTACCGGATTATGAAGGTTTTGGATATGGGTTTGAATCGGCGGACAGAATTAAAAAAGCAGCATTCGAACAGTTTGGCCTTACTGAATTGGTAGCGATCACTATGCAAGATAATTTTGTTTCACAGAAGTTGTTGGAAAAATTGGGTCTTTCAAAAACGGGTACAACAAAAGTAGGAACAAATCCGCAGGAGTTTTTACTGTATAAAATTAAAAAAGAAAACTGGGTATATTAAGTAGTGTATGTTGAATTGTTTAACTGTTGGTTTGTATAATTGTTTGACTTGACTACTGATACTGCACTTATCGGTCTTCGCTGCAGTCAGCTCGATGGTCGAAGACTTAAGTTGCAGGATATTTACTTATTGTGATTTCAAACCATGATGGAAAATACTGCCCGCCCAATTTACCCTTCATGTTTTAATCTCTTAATCAAAGGAAATGTCTATTTTTGCACAGACAGAACATCAGGCCCTACTTCGTTTGCAATTATGAATAAACAAAATACCAAGCCGGAAAACTTTGGACAGTTTCGAAACAGATGGCATGAGATCATTTTTGAGGCTGAAACCTTTGAAGGGAGATTGTTCGATATAGTTTTACTGGTAGCTATCATTATCAATATTATCATTCTGATGTTTGAGTCCATTCCGGGACAAAGCGTTCAAATGAAAAGTATATATTATACACTCGATTGGGGTTTTACCGTTTTTTTTACCCTTTCGATATGCCACAAGTTTTTTCGGGATTATAGATTTTTTATCCATTATTCCGACCTACCTTTCACTTATTTTTCCTGGGATTCATGCTCTGATGGCTATAAGAATACTTCGCTTACTCAGATTGTTCAGGATTTTTAAACTGTATCAGTTTACAAAACAGGGACAAATAATGAAAAAGGGTTTAGTTGAAAGCTTTCCTAAAATATTGATTTTTTTATTGTTTGTGTCACTGATTGTTTTTGTTTTGGGTAGTGCCATGTTTGTCATTGAAAACGGAACAAACCCAGAATTTGACAGTATACCCCGCAGTATTTACTGGGCGATCATTACGGTAACCACAGTGGGATACGGGGACATATCTCCTGTTACACCACTCGGCCAATTTCTGGCGTCTATTTCCATGTTGATAGGGTATGCTATTTTAGTTGTACCTACCGGTATTGTTACTTCATCCATGCTGAAGGTAAGTAAAAATGAAATGAACACAATTATGTGCAAAGAATGCGGATTGGAAGGTCACGATGATAAGGCACATTACTGTCGCGGATGCGGTACAAAATTATAAATTTAAAATAACCTGTTTTGTCATACAGAGGTTTGTTTAATAAGTTTAAAAACGATTTGATTACTGTTTATCAGTTTTCACAAGCTGCGAGATATGTTCAAAATATACTGTTGAGCATTGCTCTTGTAAAATCGACAATATCCCTCGGACAGATAGGTCAGTTTGAGATACTGGTTTTTATGGCTGCCGTGTTGAGTCAGTTCTGGATTTCCGGTATAAAGGATATTGTCGTAACCTCCTGGAATCAGGGCTATAAAGACGATCGCAGTGAAATGCTGCATCATGGATTCCGGAGTCTGTTTTTATTCGGATTATTTTTTTCTGTGTTTCTGGTTTTATTTTACCCGGTATTTATTCAAACAGGATCATCAGATATTGTCACCGGATTAATTCCCTATGTCTGTATATATTTTTTTTTAAATACATTTTCTTCCTTTCCTGAAACGGTTTTATTGCTGAGGGAAAAAACGAATAAGCTGTTTTATTATACCATTCTGACGTCATTATTATTTATTTTATTTCTCTTTTTATTTTTTATAAAATTTACAAATATTCAATTTGTATTTGAAATTTTAATAGGGATTTCGCTGATAAAAACCATCTACCTGCTTAGGTTGATTTCACCCTGGCACTCAGTATCGCTGATTAAAACGTTATCCTTTATCAAAGTAGGCATCCCGTTTTTTTTAATTGCCTTTATTGGATACGGTATGGATTTTATTGACGGATTTCTGGTGGTTCACTATTTTGATACCGAAAAATTTCCGGTTTTTAAATACGGTGCCAGAGAACTTCCATTTTCCTCTTTACTGATGAATGCATTGAGTGTGGCTCTGATTCCTAAAATGGTCGATATAGAGCAATTGGGGTTGCTTAAGAGCAAGGCAGACCGCCACATGCATTTTTTATTTCCCCTTACTATTTTATTGATATGGATAAGCCCGACAGTTTTTGTATGGGTTTATAACAAAACATTTGAAGAATCAGCCCTTATTTTTAATGTTTATCTGCTCATTCTTGGCTCAAGAATTCTTGTTGCCGCATTCCATTTTAATGGCATACGGTAAACAGAATAAAATCCTTTGGAGTGGCGTTGGGGAATTATTGGTAAACATTGTATTTTCGTTATGGTGGTATAATTATTGGGGAATCTATGGCCTTGTATTCGCGACCGTTTTTGCGTATTATATTCAGAAGGTTTTGATGTTGTACTGGCTTAAAAAAGAATGTAATATTACTATTGGACAACTCATTACGGTGAGATGGTGGATTCTTTATCAGGTGCTGGCTTTTATATCTGTTTATCTGGTCTTTTTATGGAAACTATAACGCAAGCATTTAACCGATTGTATAATCATATCAAAGAAAATGGTTATGAAAACAGTGAAGCAAATACGGTGGCATCTTACTTATTTGAAGATGTTTTAGGTATTAGAATTATTCATTCATCCGAACATATTAATGAACATCAGGAGAGTCAGGTGCAGGATATTATAAAAAGGGTATCGAATGGAGAACCCTGGCAGTATATTTCAGGGAACATCAATTTTTATGGTTTACCTTTTTTGATAAACCGGCATGTGCTGATTCCGAGACCTGAAACAGAAGAGTTGGTGAGGATAAGTTTGCAAGCCATACCCAAAAACAAAATAATGCGTATTCTGGACGTCGGTACAGGGTCCGGAGTGATTGCTATAACACTGGCCTCTAAAAGACCTGATTGTAAAGTTACCGGTATTGATATCAGTTCAGAAGCGCTGGAAGTGGCTCAGGAAAATAAAAAAAAACATACCCTTTCCAATGTTTATTTTCAGGCCTTTGATTTTTTGAACACAGACCTGAAGGAATTGAATTCAGGATTTGATGTGATCATAAGCAACCCGCCCTATATTGTTGAAGAGGAAAAAGAGGTAATGACGACGTCGACGTTACTTTTTGAACCTACAATTGCTTTATTCGTCAGGAATGATGCACTGGAGTTTTATCGAAGAATAGCAGAACTTGCTCTTTTACAACCTTCAGTCGTCCATATATTTACAGAAGTAAATGAGTTTAAAGCCAAAGAAGTGTATGCGCTATTTGTTGAAAAAGGATTTTCCGACGTGCAGATTATCCAGGATATGCAGGGTAAAGACAGGATAGTTTGTGCTGAAAAGAAATAAAAACGTGCTGTTTTTACCGTTTTAATGAAATGATGGTAAAAGAGGTTCTCCTGTTTTTTTGATGGTCCTCTTCGGTACAGGATTCACAAATACACAGGACATTTGGTTTGGTTTCTCCATGACCTACGGCCACAAGTCTGTCTTCAGGAATACCTCTTTCCACCAGATAACTTACCACGGACTGAGCTCTTTTTTGGGAAAGATCGAGATTGTAATCGTCATCTCCGCGGCAATCGGTGTGTGAGTTTAATTGTATTTTAATGTTAGGGTTGGCCTTCATCATATTTACAAGAATGTCAAGTGTGGGCAAGGCTTCTTTGGTGAGGTTCCACTGGTCAAATTCGTAGTATATATTTTCAAGATTGATTTCCTTATTCAGATAAATTTTGGATAAAATCAGATTCACATTGACGGTTTCAGATTCTTTATCCTTTTGTTCTGTTTTTTGGGTCAGATCTACTTCTTTTATAGCTGCGAGATAATTCAGTTTCTGACCTTTTACTATATATTTTTTACCGGAATCCACTTTGAAAAGGAATATTCCTGCAGAATTGCTGTTGTTTTCCTCCAGCAATATTCCTTCGTTACTGAGGAGTTGTACTCTGGTTTCCGGAAGGATGGCGTCTGGAAGTTTTTCATCATTCGGGTCATCATTGACATATTGTGAAAACATTGTTTTTCCCCCGATAAACCAGGTAAAAGGTTTTTTATCCGGTTCTGGTTCAGGTTTGACCTCTTGTTTTTTAAATCTTGTATATTCATATATTTCATCTATTCCTTTTAAGGATCGGGAAGAACTGAAATATCCTCTTTCCATAAAGGTATTATCGGGTTTAAAATCTTTGTCTATTGACAATGAAAAATCATCTGCACCTGAATTCAAAGGGTATTTGAGGTTGATGGGATTTGACCAGGTATTATCTTTGCGGAGGTAGGTTTTAAATATGTCGAGACCACCCATGCCCGGTAAAAAATCGGAGGAAAAAAACAAGGTATCTTCGTAGGAGACAGGAAATTTTTCATTTCCGTCCGTGTTGATAGATCGCGGCATCGGATAAGGATCTGACCAAATATTGTTCTCCAGTAATTCTGAATAGAACAAATCGAAATTTCCTCCCGGTTCGTTGAGATCAGAAGCAAATATCAGAACACTGTCATTTTCCATCAGGGTAGGGTGGCCATACTGTACTTTAGGTTTGGTAAACGAAATATCTTCCGGTTCGCTCCAGGCGCCTTCCAAAAAATAGCTTACCATTAGTTTGCAGTCATCATTTTCGGGGTTTTCCCGTTGGCAGCGGGTAAAAAAAATAGTATTAAAATCTTTGGTAAAACAGGGTGTACCTTCATTGGCTTCAGAATTGATCACCGGATCAAAGGGCGCAATAAAATCACCAGTTTTAGAAAATAAAAACAAGTCAGAATATTTCTCACCGGTCCACGAATACATGTTTTTTCCATTGGCTTCCTGCCGGTCTGAAGTAATAATTAAAAATTTATTTTCAAAGTTGACAGGTGAAAAATGACTGTATCCATCTGTTTCAAAAAAGGACCTGATTTGCAGAGGCTCAGGTTCAGACTTCCACCTTGCCGCTTCTTTACAAATTAAAAGTTCTCTGTCTGTAAAAACTTTATAATCAGGGAGGATTACCATTTCTTTAAATACAGACATGGCGTCCTGATATCTCTCCTGATTTTTTTGTTGAAGTCCCAGATTTTTAAGGGCTTCAGGGCCGTATTTATGTTCATATGCTTTTTTAAACCATTGTCCTGCCAGCGGATAATTAAGTGTTTTTTCATATGATTTTCCGAGTAAAAAAGCAATTCTTCCTTTCCTGCCGTCATCAGTATAATCTTCATATTCTTCGGTGAGCATTTCGATGGCAACGGAATACTGTTTCAGGTCGAAGGCCATTTCACCATTTTTAACTTTTTTTGTATAAGAACAGGAAAACGAAAAAATCGTTATGAGGGTAAAATAAAGAAATACAAAAAAAGAACGGTGTTTCAACATAATGGATAAGGCTCAGAAATATGGATAACAAAAAAAGAAGTGTCCGGGTTCAAAATAATTGCAGTACATGATTCATTTACCAATACCCTGGACATTCAAAGCTTAAAAATGTTTCTAAAGTATTGGATTTGTAAGAATCTTGTATATTTACATTTTATTATATGAATTCCTGTACACAGCATGTTAAAATATATTTTGCAAATCATTTCCGGCCCTCTGCTTTTGGTATTACTGGTTTGGCTGGGTGTGGAGTCAGGCATGGACGAAAAGGCAGCCTATACTCTTGGAATTACCGGATGGGTTGCTTTATGGTGGATCACGGAAGTCATTCCGATCCCGGTTACCTCCTTATTGCCGATGATATTATTTCCCGCCTTTTCGGTGTTGAAACTCGATGAAGCCACCACGGCATATTCGGACAAACTGATATGGTTGTACGTAGGTGGATTTATTATAGCGCTTGCATTGGAAAAGTGGAAAGTCCATATCAGGATAGCTAAAATAATTTTGGTTTATCTTGGCACCAATCTCAATAAAGTTGTTTTTGGATTTATGGCGACCTGTTTTTTACTGTCAATGTGGATCAGTAATACTGCTACCGCTTTGATGATGTTGCCGATTGCTGAATCCCTGATACACAAACTAAAGGAGTCGGCATCAGAGGGATTTAATAAAGCGCTTTTGCTTGGCGTAGCGTATGCATGTTCTATAGGAGGAATGGCAACCTTAATTGGTACGCCTACCAATCTTGTTTTATCGGGAATGATAGAAAAAAGTTATGGTGTTGAGATTTCATTTTACCAATGGTTTATAATTGGTTTTCCCATCAGTTTGGTTTTACTGGGTGTTTGCTGGTGGTTGCTTGTGACCCTTTTTAAACCCGGAACTGCAGAAATTCATCTGGATGAAATCAAAAGGGATGATGTGCGGTATGAAGAAAAGATGGTGCTTCTGGTCTTTGGTGCCGTAGTGTTTTCCTGGATTTTCAGACCATGGCTTATTGATCCTTATGTACCTTTTATGAATGATACTATTATAGCGCTGACAGGCGCGATTGTTTTATTTATTCTCCCTTCGAAGGACAAAAAAGTAAAACTGATGGATTGGGACACGGCCAAAAACCTGCCATGGGGCATTGTATTGTTGTTTGGTGGGGGACTGGTTATTGCCAAAGCATTTCAGGATTCAGGACTGGCAACATGGATAGGTGAGAATGTGACTTTATTGCAGGTATTGCCTTATCTATTAGTATTGTTGTTGGTGGGTGCCATCGTCAACTTTTTAACGGAAGTAACTTCCAATGTAGCAACGGCTTCCGTTTTTTTGCCTGTGATGGCGGGGGTAGCTCTTGCGATGGGCGTGCACCCGTTTCCATTGCTTACGGTGGTTACGCTTGCAGCGTCCTGTGCTTTTATGTTGCCTGTGGCAACTCCTCCCAATGCTATTGTATTTGGAAGTGGTAAGATGGCGATGAAAGATATGGTAAGAACCGGAATATGGCTGAATCTCATTTCTATATTCCTTATTGCGGTCTATGTATATATGGTGATGGGGCCACTATGGGGAATAGACATTACGTTTTTTCCGGCAGAATTTATGAATAAATAGTTTAGAAGAAAAAATAATACTATTTTGGTATTTCAAATGGTATAAATATCAAAAAATGAAGGGATTTATTACTTTTTTACTTGTTTTACTCCCCGTTGTAATTTTTTCTTGCAGCTGCGGACCTCCTGATTTCAATTTTTTCAACAATATACACAAAAGCCATAAATTTGTTTTTGGCGTTGTGGTGGGATATTCTGATACCATCACCATACGCCAACTGCGTACCCAGGTATGGTATGTCAACGTTTTGGATACTATGGGTAATCCAAATACAGAAATAGGAAATATTGCCGTCGTGACAGGTCAGGATGGTTTAAATTGCGGTGAATCTTCAGTCAATTATTCGCAGAACGATACTATGGTTTTTGCCCTCACAGATGGTTTTTATGGGACCTTCGGAAGGGATTCTTTTTATTTGTGTGGTTGTGGGACACATTATTTGTCTTTCAGTTCAGGTGAACCGGATCATTTGACCATTTTGAAACTTAAGGATAAAATACGAGGTATCATCACAGGTGTATCCATAACAGAAGAAAAGGACCGTATCCATGTACACCCAAATCCTTTTCAACATAATTTATATATCAAAGACAGAGAAAGTTTATTCGGGAAGATTGTACTGCATACAATAAATGGTAAGGAAGTGATCAGGTTTGAAGGATACTTAGACCGGTTTTCTGATCTGTCCCTGGATTTTCTTCCGTCCGGAGTTTACCTGTTGAGTATTTGGACAGGACATAAAAAAAGTAGGGTTACCTTGGTAAAACAATAAACCTGTTTTTTGAAAAGTGTGCCTTAATCAAGTCTGATTTCGTCGTTGCCGTCGTCAAAAAACTTGTACCCAAAAAAGTGAATGTTTGGATCCGGAATTACTTTTATCCATTTTTTATTTTTCATCCACCATTTCCACTGGAGATTGGGAAATCCTTGTTTGATATATGCACAGACAAAAGGATTGGCTTTGAGTACGAGTTTGATGTTGGCTCTTGACTCCAGGATAAAATGCAGATCTCTTTCAATATTTTCCATGACCATAATGGAAGGAATACTTTTCCCTGTTCCCTGACAGGAAGCACAGGATTCTTGTGTATCGATCATTATTTCAGGGCGAGTGCGCTGGCGTGTGATCTGCATAAGGCCGAATTTACTCAGCGGAAGTATCGTATGCTGCGCTCTGTCATTTTGCATGAAGTCTTTCATTTTATTAAAAAGACTGGTTTTATTTTCATTGGACCTCATATCAATGAAGTCAATGATGATAAGTCCACCGATATCTCTCAGTCGGAGTTGTCTGGCGATTTCTTCTGCGGCTTCAAGGTTGACGGCAATGGCGGCTTCTTCCTGGTCTTTTTTAAGCATTTTAGGGCCACTGTTGACATCAATGACGTGCATTGCTTCTGTATGTTCGAGCACGATGTAGGCACCACTCGACATAGTGGAAGTTTTGCCAAATGAAGATTTTATCTGCCGATTGATATCATACTGATCAAAAATAGGTCGGGTACCTTTATAATGTTGCAGAATTTTTACTTTGTCGGGAGCAATACCTGACAGATAGTCCCGCATATTCTGATACAATACCTTGTCATCAACAATAATTTTATTAAAATTATCATTTAGAATATCTCTTAGAAAAGTAGAAGATTTGTCAATTTCGCTCAGGACCTTACCGGGAACTTTTGTTGATTTTAATTGTGTAAAAACAGAAGTCCATTTATCCTGCAATTCTTTGATGTCGTTGTGGATTTCTGCTACCTTTTTACCTTCTGCCGCTGTTCTTACGATAATACCGAAATTTACGGGTTTAACACTTTCTACCAAAAGTTTCAACCGTTTTCTTTCATCGGCGCTACTGATTTTTTTTGAAACAGCCACGATGTCGACAAAAGGGGTCATGACGACATATCTCCCGGGAATGGTTAGTTCGCAACTTAATCTCGGTCCTTTGGTAGAGATAGGCTCTTTGAGTATCTGGACCAGGACCTGCGTATTTTTCGCAAATACCATATCCACTTTCCCATTTTTAGGATTGTCCGGTTCGGTTACAAAATGTTCAAGCAAAGGATTGTTGTATTGTCCGTTGGTGACCTCTTTAGTATATTTTATAAGGGATTTGATCTGGGGTCCCAGATCCGTATAATGTAAAAAAGCATCCTTCCTGTGTCCAATATCCATGAAACAGGCATTCAGGCTGGGCATTACTTTTTTAATACTGCCCAAAAATACATCTCCGACTGACGAACTGCTATTGGTTTTTTGAGAATGAACCTCAACCAATTTTCTATTTTCTATTAGAGCAATTTCGACAACCGCAGGATTTGAATTAATAATTAATTCCTTATCCACAGTTTGACTTTTAATTGATTATAAATCAAGTCCGGAATAATGTAAAGCGATAGGATAGGAGATCAGGAGTCGTTCAGAATATTTTATCCGGCGCTGCGGATAAATTAATTCACTGTAGTCAGTGAAAGAGTATATTTTGGTTTTTTCAGTTTTGGGTATAAGACACCTGCCACAACACTTTTTCCTGCATTCAGGACTTTAAGAAATAAAATGGATATGCCCACTTTACAAAAGGACTGCGTATTGTCTGCTACTGCATACAATACGCAATCATTTTTCAATTATTTCTTCTTCTTATGTCTGTTTTTTCTAAGTCTTTTTTTGCGTTTGTGAGTGGCTATCTTATGACGCTTTCTTTTTTTACCACAAGGCATATTATTTGTTTTTAAATTTTAAAAAATTAAGATTTACACTGACTTTTGAATTCCTTTGCTTTTTGTTCATCACCTGCCAGTTGCCAGGCATCGGCCAATAAACAAATTGTATTGTTATTCTTTGAGTCTATATGATATGATTCATTAAGTCTTTCAAGGGCTTTCTCTATTTGGTTGGTTTTTAATGCAAGTACCGCCAACTGATTCAATATTGCCGTATTTTTTGGATATTTTTCCTGAAGTTCTCTTAACATAAGTATACCTTTCATCGGGTTTTCCTTATCGGGATTATCTACATAAACCAACGCCTGATTAATTTTTGGTTCCACTTTGTCCGGATCCAGCGAGATCGCCATTTCCAGTGCTTTTAAAGCTCTTGCAGAACAAAAATTTCTCAAAGTGTCATCTTCTGTTGATCGGGCACAAATCATGTACGTGGTTCCTGTTATTGACCAGGAGTCGTAATTTTTTGTTTGTTCAGCAATTTGTTCAGCATAAATCGCTGAAACAGAAGGCTGACCGAATTCATACCAGGTAGAAGCGAGAATTTTAAGATTTTGGACCCTGATGCTGTCGTTTTCAGCTTTTTCTACATCGAGGTTAAGCGCTTCAATGACCGATTTATCTTCATTGTCCAATTCACGGGTTGCCTTATCCAGAATATTCTGATTTCCTGTAACTTCAAGTTGTAAAGACCTTGACTTTTCAAGCTCCTTTTGTTTTGGGGGAACGGTATCGAACCCAAAATAAAGCAGAACTAAAACAATTAGGCTGATACCTATAGCTATATAGTGCTGTTTTTGCATTACTGATTATTAATCATCATCTCCGTCGTCTTCCGGCAATCTATCCACATTTTCTTTCACCTGGTCAACAAATATTTTTGCCGGTTTAAAAGAAGGAATAAAATGTTCAGGAATTTCGATGGATTTATTTTTCTTGATGTGTCTTCCAATTTTTTTAGCTCTTTTTTTAATGATAAAAGAACCAAATCCTCTGACATAAACGTTTTCACCGCCGGATAAAGTTCCTTTTACTTCCTTAAAAAACATTTCTAAAGTTACAAGAACATCAACCTTTGGAACACCCGTTTTTTCCGAAATAATATTTACTAAATCTGCCTTTCGCATTGTATTTTTTTTGGAATTAAGTTTAAAATGATTTTCTCTTTTTTTGAAAAGAGGTGCAAAGTTCTAAAAATATCTGAATTAAAAAAGAATCTTTTTAATTTTTTTTTACAAAAATAGGTAAAATATATTTTTTAACAAATTCATTACCAATATTTTATTGATACTTATCGTTAATATATCTTTTAAAATAACTTATTTCAGGTATCTTTGCATTTAAATTTGGTAATATGATTATTTCAATGACCGGCTATGGACAAGGGCTCGCTTATTTTCAAAATAAGACCATTCGTGTCGAAATCCGGACCCTCAATGCCCGCACCACAGAATCCAGAAGCCGCATGCCAAATGTATACCGCGACAAAGAAATGGAAGTGCGCAAGTGGATGACAGACGAACTGTCAAGAGGTAAAATCGACATATCCATTTCTGTTGAACAGGAAGTTGAAGGAGATGACGGATCCATGCTCAACCATAATTTGTTCAAAAAATATTATAATGAATTGTTTACATTGAAACAAACTCTGGGTATTGAAGGAGGTGATATGATGCAGGCAGTACTTAGTATACCTAATGTTATGGTCAGTTATGAAGAACTTGCACCTGAAGAAGAATGGAAGGTGGTCCAGTCAGCTATTGGCGAAGCACTTGCGGACATAAAAAAATTCAGACTCGGGGAAGGTAAGATTCTGGAAAGAGAAATGGTGAACGGTGTTGAAAAAATTGAAAAATATCTTGAAGAAATTGTCCCTTTCGAAGAAGCACGTTTGCCAAAAGTAAGGGAAAAGTTGCGAAAGGCACTTGATGAATTTTTAGTAAGTCAGCAGGTTGACCATAACCGTTTTGAACAGGAACTGATCTATTACATCGAAAAACTCGACATAACGGAAGAAAAGGTAAGGCTAGCACAACATTGTATGTATTTTAAAAATGAACTCAACAATACCGAAGAACTCAAAGGAAAAAAGCTTGGTTTTATCGCTCAGGAGATGGGTCGTGAAATCAATACTTTGGGTGCTAAAGCACAGGATTCCGAGATTCAGCTTTTGGTCGTCAATATGAAGGATGAACTTGAAAAAATAAAGGAACAGTTGGCCAATATTCTGTAAAAATTGATTTCTGTTGTAACAGTCATGGTTTCTAAATGAAAAAAGGGATGGCCGATCGTACATTATTACTTTTTAAACTTCAACGGATTTTCCATGTGGCATCCGGTAATCATGTCCAGCGGTTGATTTTCAGACCTGTTCATTATGTAACGGGATTGGTTTTCAGTAAAATTATTTTTCCCATAGTTAAAAAAAGATGGGAAGTAAGAACAAAAACTTTTTTTTGTGCAAACATGAATTTGGCCTTACCTGCAGGACTGGATTTATATATTCTGGGTGCCAAAGGTCATCATTCCGAATGTAAACTGGCCATGTTTTTGGTAAAAAACCTGAAACCAGGAAATAACTTTTACGATATTGGTGCGCATGTAGGGTACTTCAGTTTGCTGGCTTCCCATCTGATAGGGGAGGAAGGCCAGGTGGTTGGCTTTGAAGCATCGCCGGACACATTCGAATTGTTGCATAAAAATTGTTATCCCTACCAAAATATACACA
Organism: Saprospiraceae bacterium; assembly: GCA_016715245.1. Taxonomy (GTDB): domain Bacteria; phylum Bacteroidota; class Bacteroidia; order Chitinophagales; family Saprospiraceae; genus OLB9. The sequence continues at coordinate 14,290 of JADKAS010000035.1, read as the reverse complement.
TCGAAAACAAAGCAGTTGGAAAAGATGCTGAACAGATAACGTTTTACGAATTTCCTGTTTTATATTCGGAATACAATTCCCTTGAAAAAAAACAATATGAAGACCGGGAGTGGATAAAAAAAAATCAGGCAAAAGAAGTCAGCATTCCCTCTGTATCTTTGGATTTTTATATCGAAGAAAATCGTATCATACCGGATATGATAAAAATAGATGTTGAAGGCGGAGAATTTACGGTGCTGAAAAACAGTGAAAAAATACTGGAAAAGTATAGTCCCACTGTGATTATGGAATTTATTCCTCCCAAAGACGGAGACTGGGAGAATAATCATCATTTCAAAGCCGTTTTGTGGATGTGGAAAAGGGATACAACATGCATAAAATTGATGAAACGGGAGAAATAATTCCCATTACGGCAGAAAAATCTGTTTTGGGTATTATGGATTCAGAAAACCTTGTTTTTACAAAATCAAATTAGAACGGCATGAGACTTTTTAAAAATTTTGTGTTTATCGTACTGTTATTTTTCCTCATGAGTTGCCGTGAAAAAAGTATAACTGCAGATGCAGACAAAATTAATATGGATAGCCTTAGGGCAGAGATGGCATTAGACAGCAGTTTGTACAAATGGGAAGAGGGAAAAATAGTTGTTAACTGGAAAGATCTGATTGATATAAAGTTTGTCAGGAAAGCTGACTCATTATTGGATTCAGTGGATATTCCCCAATTTACGGATAAGGTAAAAGCCATTCATGGAAGAGAAGTTATCATGGAAGGATTTTATATACCTGTAGAAGAGACGGGCGATGAAAATATTGTTATTCTCTCCGCTTATCCATATTCACAATGTTTTTTTTGTGGACAGGCAGGTGTTGAATCCATTGTGGATGTGCTCATCAAAGAAGCGCTGCCGCCTATAAAAACAGATACAAAAGTTCGGTTTTCGGGCACATTTAAAACCAATGCCGATGATTTTGATTATTTAATTTACCTTCTGGAAGAGGCAAAATACCTTCCTAGTCGACGATAATATCATAGGTTCCTTTCATCATCTTTAAGGGGTGTTAGAATTTTTTCTTCATTATTTGGAATTACCATTCCTATAAAAAAAAGTTGATAAAATCTAGCTGAATGAATCGTTTTTACTTACTTTTGAATTATAATGTCAGTTTACCTCTACCGATGGGAGATTGAGATGAGTAATATTTGAAATTACGGTAAAGGTCTAACGTGGGATATCTTCTTTGTTCGGAGCCACGCCACCTGATTGTGAGGGTGTTAGCTTTCATCTAAAAATTAAAGTTTACATTATGCAGGGACAACATTTCTACAAAACCACAGTTAAGTGGACGGGTAACAAAGGAACGGGAACTGATGGTTATAGAAATTATGAAAGAAGCCATCTAATCGAAATTGAACACAAATCCGATATTTTCGGTTCTTCAGATCCGGCATTTAGAGGAGACAAAACAAAACATAATCCGGAAGACCTTTTAGTTTCTTCTTTATCTTCTTGCCATATGCTTTGGTATTTACATTTATGTGCGGAAGCAGGGGTAATTGTAACAGATTACGTTGACCATGCAACAGGAATAATGTTGGAAACGTCAACCGGTGGAGGAAATTTTTCTGAAGTCACCTTATATCCAATGGTTACCGTTACCGAAAAAAGTATGGTGGACAAAGCTAACGATTTACATAAAAAGGCCAATGAACTTTGTTTTATTGCCAACTCCGTGAATTTTCCGGTTAAACATAATCCAATAACTAAAATAGGATAATAATACAAGAGTTAAAAGATAACACTTTACACAATATTGAATATAAAAGCAGTTACATCTATTACCATAATGGAAAAGTTTTTTTTCATTGAAAACCAATGGACATTATCGATAACATTACCTGTTGAAGGGGGAAATTTAAATTATGTATTTATGAAAATATTCAAACCATTTTTTTTAGGACTATCCATAGTCTGCGGGATTAATTTTTATGCAGAAGGGCAAACTGTAAAACTTACATCGTCTGAAGGATATTTGACAACGGAAGATTCTCTACAGCTTTTCTACAAAATCATGGGAGAAGGAAACGACACGATTGTAGTTGTGCATGGAGGGCCATATAACTCCGGTTATCTTAGCGCTGACCTCACTCCTCTTGCCGCTCACCATACAATGATATATTATGACCAAAGAGGAGCAGGGTTTTCAACATTCGTAAAAGATACTGCCAAACTTAGCATGAGGAAAAATGTCATGGATATAGAAACCATTCGTAAGTATTTCAAAATACAAAAGTTAAATATACTGGCTCATTCTACAGGAGGTATTATTAGTGGTTATTATGCAGTAAATTATCCGGATAGAATTAATTCAATGATTTTTGTAAACCCAATGTCTGCCACAGCCAAATGGCGAATAAACTTCGACAACAAACTTGACAGCATTTCTATTTTGATAAAAAAACAAAATGCAAAGAAATTTTACGGGACACCTTCTGATTCGCTAAAAGCTTGTTGGGATTATTATGCATTGGTAGCAAGGGGTTACTATACATCGCCAATAAAAATGCGCAGGATGTGGGGTGATGTTTGTGATTGTAAGCAGGCAAATATGCTTAACCCAAAGAAATGGTATATTTATCAATCAATAGGAGATTGGGATATAACTACTCAATTAGCTAAAGTAAAAGCGCCTGTGCTCATTATTGCCGGTGACGAAGATGAAATACCTTACGCTTCGTTTGAGCAATGGAATAATAATCTGATAAATAGTACTTTGTTTAAAATATCTGATTCAGCGCATTTTCCTCATGTTGATCAACCCAATGATTTTTTTAATGTAGTTGAGTCATTTGTGAAAAACAAAAAAGCTAATACATTTATGCTGATGTCAACCGGTGCCGGTGTAATTCTGGAAGGCGATGATAAAGGTAGCGCTTATCAAAAAGCAAGGGCAGCCATCATAAGAATAGAAAATGAACTGGTGCAATTAATAAATAGGGGAGAGTGGGAAAGTGTGGCTTCTCTTTATGCCAAAGATGCTATAATTTTTGCACCGGGTGCGCCGCCCGTGGTTGGGCGTCTGGCCATTACTTCTTTCTGGCGAACTGCGGCTAGTCGAGGCATGAATTCCATTGAACTACAATTAATGGATATTGAAATATCCGGCGAATTGCTTATTGCAAAGGGAAAATACCAGATGAATAACCGGCAAAATGAGATTATTGATATTGGGAAATTTATAGCCATGTATAGAAAAGAAAAAAATGCATGGGTTTTGCAGACGGATATGTTTAACTCCAGTTTGGAAACACGTTCTCCAATAGAAATACCTGACTATCTGGTACTTAAAAAGGAATAGGAAATTTGAAAAGTTCTTTAGAAAAAGACATGGCACTCTGCAAGCGCAAGTTTGTAACTTGTGCCTACCGCATTAAAGCTATTAGCATCCTTAACTATCCAGTTCAAAAATATCCACCGCATCATCCTGCTGTACAGGTGGGGTCGGCTCCTTTTTTTTGCGGTTATGTCTGTTGGCGATAGGTTGGTAGTTGGTATTGATGATGCCCGTCAATTCCTTAATCAGTTTGTTGTACTTCGAATGATCAGGAGATACTCTGGCAAAGGACGTCGTGTCCGTAATCAACTCTTCAAAAACAGCTTTGATGTCGGCCTTCATTTTATTCGATTGTGCCTTAGGTACACTTGATATTGCTTTTGTAAAATATTGTTCATAAAACGTGTTGTTTTTAAGGGTAAGTTCCTCAATCCATGAATTGGCTCCAATTACATGAAGTGCATTTGAAAATTCAGGTTTAGAATTCCAATTTTCCAATAGATTAGTGATTACTGCGGTTTTATATTGGAATGACTTTCTCGTAATACCAGCATTGTAACGGTCATAACTTTTCAGCAATATAATGGCGCTTTTCTTTTTTTCCGGGTCCGAACGATAAAACTCAGCTTGTAAATACCGTTTGAGACCTTTCAGAACATTTATTCTCTCGTTATCCAGGGGGCGGAGTTTTCCGGAAAATGTATCACCTTTACTTGCCATAAAAGCATATTTCATGATGTTGACCTTTTGTTCGAATTCGTTGACACGAGCTTCCATCAATAAAGATTTTGAATCAAACTCCTTATACAAGTCAAGGACAGTGGTCATGAAATGAAGAAATTCTCCATTTCTGAATCTGCTTAGGATTGGTTTAGGGATTTGTGGCATGATTAATTGTTTTTTTAAATGGATATTAAATATTATTACTTTTTGCATGACCAAAAAGTAACGTCCTTAAAACTATGTTTAACTAAGATCAATTCTCTGATCAATCAACAGTCAAATTTAGCACCAAAAAGTATATTTTATTCGGATTTTTAAAAATTATTAATCTATTTGTAAACTTTTTTTCATAAAAAATGAATTTTTCTATAATAAATCATAGGTTGGAAGTAAATATTTTCTGTTTGTTGATATTAAAAACTATTTCTAATACTAAAAAATTCAATTTCGATATCTTTCGTTAAAAGTTTGAAGAAAAAAACTTTATTATAAAATATTATGCAAAGATATATATTTGTCAGATTAATTTTAAAATGTAAAATATTTAAACTAATTTCAAAAAAGGAATTAAGGAATATAAGAATAAAGAACAAATCTGTAAAAACTTATTTTTCCAATATATGTAAAATAAGATAGGTAGAAAAATATGTTTTCTTCATAACTGCATTAAAACATATACAGGAAAATATGTTTTCTCACGATATACAAAAGAACATGAATAGGAAAAACATGAATCACCATAGACTGTAATGGAGCATATTAGAGAAAATATATTTACTTGACATCTGTAGTGAAACATAATAAGGAAAATGTGTTATTCTAGAAACTGTAATAAAACATAATAGAGAAAATGTATTTTCCAGATATTTTGCAATGTAGCATAGTGAGGAAAACGTGTTTTATTCAAATCTACATCCTTATGAAAACAAAAATCTGCTACTAATCCACCTACAATAATCGGAGTCGCCTCGTTATTGCCTGTCATAAAATTCAATTGAATAAACGAGATGTTTCGCTGAACATTTATCCCGTTAGGTTAATAATCGGGACAAAATCATCAAAAGCCTTTTTGGTTTAGGTAGACTAATTTTTGGCTAAGTTCAAGGCCTTTTGTTTATTCTGTTTAATGGTAGCGGTTCGTTGTTGTTTTACATTGTTACTCTTTCTTCTTAATCACAAAGTCAAAAATTGCACCGATAGCAACACCCATCGCAAGTCCCAGGGCAATGTTCTGGGAAATATTCCCTGATTTATAGCCGTAAGTAGCTCCAAATGCAACTCCAAGTGCTGCTCCAATGCCAATACCGTTGCCGACATTTCTCTTTTTTTCTGTCATAATTATTTACTTTAATAAATTTGATTTTGGTTTAACATTTTATAATTTTTGCCAATGAATAAATTGAAAGTTTTTGAAACTTCAATTTGCTTCACCTTCAGGCATTTTTAAGAATTTCAATGTCAAATTTCTTCATTTTCAAAAATGCCTGAATAACACGCTGTCCTTTGTCGGGATTGGACATTAACTCACCTAATATTGCAGGAACTACTTGCCAAGACAAGCCATATTTGTCTTTACACCAACCACAGTTACCTTCACTACCACCATTTGCAATGAGATTGTTCCAGTAGTAATCAATTTCTTCCTGGTCTTCGCAAGAAATTACAAAGGAAACAGCTTCATTAAATTTAAAAAGGTCGCCACCGTTCAAGCCCATAAATGGTTGTCCGTTAAGTTCAAAATTAACAACTGTACCTGAGTCATTAACAATTTCAGAGTTAGGAAAGATGGAACAGTAAAAGTCTGCTACTTCTCTGGCTTGTCCGTCAAATCACAAACAGGGATAAATATGATTTGTCATTTTTCTTTATTTTGATTGTTTTATGTTTCTGTCTTACAATTCTGACTAACGGATGATGATAAGAGTAGTAGTGACGAAGGAGCTATTACTTCTTATCTATTGTTATAGGCTGCCTTCTTCTTATAGTTTCTTCTAATATAAATTTTACTGATTTGTTTTCTTTCCAGTGTGGATACTTTTTAACCATCTGTAATATTTTACTTTCAATTTGCTGATCAGCCAATTGAAATGACTTTATTCGCTTTTCAACATCAATAGGAATAATATTTTCCTCATTTTGTTCAATGTAACTACCATCTTCATTGTATTTTGGCTCGAAATAATTTTCTGGGTAGAAATCTATATATACTAAATACAACTTTTCTAGCATTTCTAAGGCAAGGCTAGGGTGTGTATCCAACAAATCTTCAGATGCGAAAGTGGCATATCTACCATAACAAGATATTGTGTCTACTTTTATACAATCCAACTCTTGTTGCACCATTGATTTTGCAATGTCGATTGCCTCAAGGTGTTTATTAAAATATTTACATGTTCTAAGTGCAATTAACTGAGCATAAACATTACTATCATATCTAAGATTATAAATTAATGGATAACTACTATATGATTTCATTAAGGCTAAGTGAATTGAGGCATCTCCAGCCAATACGCTCCCTTTCTTGACAATATTCTCCAGGAACTCGATATCATCTTTGTTTCCATACACTATGTCCTTCTGATAATGATAGAAGTCTTTGTAAAATTCATTTGGGAAATCAATGTTAAATTCAAAATATAGTTCTTCGAAACTACAATTGGTATTAGCAACTATTTCTCTCAGTAATTCAGGATCTCGTACATCATTTTTCTTTATAAAGTATTTAGACTTATGGCAATAAGATGATTCATTTTGAGTTGAAATTATTACATCAAAATCTTCTCTGTCTTTTTTATCTAAATGATTTCTTAAATATTTTTTGTAGACTCTCTTTAGCGATTTCCAATTCTTCTTTTTTTCTTTAATTTGATAATCAGTAAGGCCAAATATTTTGTCGTTTATCTGTATGATCTTCTTATAACTAAATTTTGTTTTAGGTCTCTTTTGAAGGTTTATGGTTGATTTAGAATAAATTTCTATTTCTGTGACCATTTCAAAATTCCAACTTTTACTTTTTCTTTTCAGTAATAATAGTTCATCAATATTCTCATTTATTATATACTTTGTTTTTACTGAATTAATTGATTTTTGTATTTCTGTTTCGCCAAAATTTAGTTCTATTGAAAATTCAGTTTTCGAAAAATCTATTTGATCGGAAACGTAAATGATAATACTGTCTACAAAATGATTTCTATTAAATTCGAAAAATATCCATCTAAAGTCATTCCATCCAGTTTTATTAAAAGTCGATTTTTTATTGAAATTGACAATTTGATTCAACATTTCTGTTGATAGATTATCAGACCAAATTGTTGTTTCAGAATGCTTGGCTATATCATTGGACTGAGCACATATTTTTGATTGGTAAAGTGACAGTAAGATTGCGATATGTATAAAATATTTGTACTTCATTTTTATCTGGTTGCCGCTAACGGTGAGTATATGCGGAGTGCGACCGTTTAGGGAGCATTATCGCATATACATTGTTGTGTGTTCGTTATTCATTTTCTAATTCAAATTCATCAATTTCTAATGGTTTAGCACCCATATTTTTCAAATCTAATGCAAGTTGGTTCAAAACATTTTTGAGGAAACTTTTGTCATTTATTTGTTCATCTAAAAGTTTAATTTCTTTTCCAAAGAACCAATGATTCCTGAAACCAAATTCGTCTTTTAACTTTTTCTCTAGTTCTTTATTCGATTTTGTTTCTATTAGCGGCACTATTTCTATTTTATTAGTATTTAATTCTGGCTCAATTAAGTTGATTCGGAAATAATAATTTCCAATTTTCCCTAAAAGAAATGTTTCCAATTCTCTTACAATGCTTCCAACACCATCAAGTCTTCCATAGAAATCCAATTCCTTAAAAGTTGGTTTGTCAAAAAGTCTCTTCCTATCCACCAAATTATTATAATTGTGAATTACTGCTGCAACTACTACTATCAAAGAAAATCCCAATGAATACAAAATAGAATCTGACAATCTGAATCTTATTGCTTCAATTGACAATCCATATTTAATTACTGTTGGCAAGAATGTGAATGGTAAAACCAAAAGGGTCGAGATTACCCAACCTTTTAGAAGTGAATTTCTTTCATATACTACTATTTTGATTAAGTCATTCATTTTTCTTTTCTAATGACACACAACGTGAGCATGGACGCTGTGCTGCCCTATTTTGGCTTTGAGTTAGGCTTTGGGCAGCGTAGGCGACCATGCATTGTTAACACCATTTAATTTCTTGTTGCCGTCAATATTTTTTTTATAACCACCTGATTACCAATGATGATTTTAATAAAGTACATTCCGTTGGGCAAAGCAGAAACATCTACTTGTCCTTTGGCCGGCACCTTTCCTGACATCATCAGATTTGCATCTGAAGAATAGATGGAATATGTCAACCCGTTCTTATCATCACTTTCGATATTCAATACTCCTTCGGTCGGATTCGGGTAAATCAGAATATTCGCCTGATTATTTGATGTTTCCTTCACAGATGTGGACTGGCATGCAGTTTCGATTTGTGGCACATCATTGCAGCCGGGAGCATTATTGGATATGGTAGCAGCGCCGCGTTTTGTAAATAGATGCACACGCTTGGAACATCGCAGATGGAGAGTTGAGAATTTTTGTTATGTACAACGATGATATCGTTGCCGGAGCAATACTGTCTAGCCCATTCAGGCTTGGCAGAAAAGTGTTGTCACTAACATACAATTCTCCGTTGATGGAAGTCAGGTTGGATAATGCAGTCAGGTCAATCAGGGCAGCGTTCCCGTATACAGCCAGATTTCTCCGATAGAAGCCAGATTGGTCAACCCATTGAGACTCATCAGTGCATCGTTGTCCCCAAACCTCAAGCCTTCACCGATTGAATTAAGGCTGTCCAAGCCGCCAAGACTTGCCAGGGCGTTGTTTTATAAACCCTAACTGTCCACCAATGGAAGTCAAATTTTCAAATGCCTCAAGACTACTCATGGAAACGTTGTTACCGATGGAAAGATATCCGCCGATAGAAGGCAAATTGTGAAAAGGCATTCAATGTTGTCAGAGAAACGTTGGCCCAAACTTCCAGGTTATCGCCAATGTAGGTTGTGTTTTCAAATGCATTCAGGCTCTCCAACGCATCATTCATGAATACAGCCAGATTTCCTCCAATAGAAGTCAGGTTGTTCAGGCCATTCAGGCTCATCAAGGAAGCGTTGCCATCAATTACCAGATTTCCTCCAATGGAAGTCAGATTGTTCAAACCGCTCACGCTCGTCAAAGAAGCGTTGTTGTTAATGCCCAGGCCTCCGATGGTCGTCAGATTATCCAAGCCGATCAGGTTCGTCAAGGAGGTGTTGTTGTTAATGCCCAAAAATCCATTGATTGAAGTTATATTGTCCAACCCGCTAACGCTCGACAAGGAAGAGTTGTAAGATAAGAAAAAGTCTCCGCCAATTGAAACCAAACTGCTCAGACCACTTAAGCTCGCCAGGGAATCATTGCATCTAATTTGCAATTGTCCGCCGATGTATGTCAGGTTACCCAAACCACTTAGGCTCGTCAGGGAAGTACCAAAACACAACCAATCAATTTTGACACCTATTTCCAAGGCTCCCGCTATGGAGTCAATTTGCGACAAACCAAGAAGGTTGGTGATATTCCCGGCAACACTCTCCTTAATGGTGATACTCCCAGTATTTTGGTACATCCGGGGAACGAATAGCAAAAACTGTCAATCTGACCTTGCGTGCTGGACGTTAGACCGGCAGGCGGGCCCTTTTTCCTGGGAGTTTCGATAAAAAGAGGGGGGAGCAATGAGGAGAAGGAAATGATATTTTTTCATGACGTTTGATTTTATCTTTTATAATGGTGCTAACGTTTTGCAGCTTGGCGAAGTGGCGGATTTTGAAGCACTTACTTTCAATTTAGCACTAAACTTCATTTGAAAACCAAATGCTCAATTAAGCACCGAACCCGCCATTTTGCCAAACTGCTGTTGAACTAAACCTTCAGTAGCTTCTTGGCTTGATTATTGGCATTTGTATTTCAATTAAATCATATTAAAATGTCAACAAAAAAAAGCGACCAGAAGATCTAGGTCAACACACACTGATTGCTCAAGCGCGAGCACAAGTTACGGGTTTTTCAGAACTCATAGACAAGTTCGAGAAAAAACTTTCTGTCCTTGGACGTAGTAGTAGTACCTTCAAAAACTATGCCCGACACATTGCCAAGATGGCACTTCACTTCGATTGCCTGCCTACCGAACTCGAAGAAGATCAGGTGACTGATTATCTGCACTTACTCAAAGAACAACACAACACACCGTCTGATTCTTATTTTAAGCACACAGTATATGGTCTGCGCATGTTGTGTAAGGTAGAAGGGTTAAAAGCCCATGATATCGGACTGCCGAGTATCAAGGGCCCCAATAAACTTCCGGTAGTATTATCCAAAGAAGAGATGTGGCGCTTGTTATGTACTCCTGATTTATTGAAGCATAAAATACTCATCGGTTTGCTCTATGGGTGTGGTCTGCGATGTAAAGAAGTACGCAGTGTACGATTACAAGATATTGATTTTGACCGTAAAATGGTGCTTGTAGTACAGGGTAAAGGTAAAAAAGATCGATATGTCCCACTTAGTGAGCACTTGATTCGAGGGTTAAAACAGTACATCGACGCGGAGCGACCTGACGAATGGTTATTCAATGGTCAGCCTATGGAAAACCGCAAAGGTGGTGACTTCGATAGTCGGTACTCACAGAAGGGTGTTCAGTGGGCTGTTAGTTCAGCATCTAAAAAAGCTGGGATCATCAAACATGTTAATGTACATACCCTGAGGCACACTTTTGCCACTCACTTGCTGGAAGATGGCATGGACATCATGACACTTAAAGAATTGCTGGGTCATGAGCGCATCGAGACAACGATGATTTACCTGCATATTGCACAAAGTGGGCGTCGTAAACCTTTCAGTCCTTTGGATACGCTGTTTGCAGCATGCGCTCAGAATACGAAGTAGCGCACGTACTGGCTCGATCATGGTACAAAGTAGAATCATCATGTCTCAACAGTTGGCAAGTCCGAACACTTAGGGCTATCAAGGATTGTCGGACAGTAGCCTTGGGTGGTCATGTGGATGGTTGTAATAGTTGTGGTTATATTCAGATTAGTTACAACAGCTGTAGGAATCGACATTGTCCCAAGTGTCAGGGTCATAAGCGTGTACAATGGATTGAAGCCAGAGAGACAGAACTTTTACCCGTTCCGTATTTTCATGTGGTGTTTACCTTGCCGGATGACTTAAATGGCCTTGCGCTGCATCAGCCAAAGATTATTTACGATGTTTTGTTTAAGTCAGCTTGGGAGACTATAGAAGCATTTACGGGCAAAGGCAACAAGGCAGGGATGATATCGATTTTGCACACTTGGGGTCAGAATTTGTCACTTCACCCACATATCCACTGCATCATCCCCGGTGGTTTTGTAGATCAAAAGGGGACATGGAAGCCATCTAAAACGGATGGCAAATTTCTATTCCCTGTCAAAGCGATGAGCAAGGTGTATCGGGCAAAGTATGTTGCTATTCTTAGGGCATCTGAACTTGTAATTGAGCAATCTACTTACGATGCATTATTCAAAAAAGAATGGGTAGTATATGCTAAAAGACCTTTTGGGTCACCCAAGTCAGTGGTGGAATATCTGGGGCGATACACGCATAAAATAGCGATCTCCAATCATCGGATACTATCCATCGACGATCACACCGTGACGATATCTTACAAGGACTATCGGGCAGAAGGTCAAAAGAAAACGATGACTCTAAGCCATTCTGAGTTCATACGTAGATTTGCTTTGCATATCCTGCCTAAGCGGTTCGTAAGAATCAGACACTACGGTTTTCTGAGCTCAACATGGAAGCGAACCAAGTTAACCGACTTACAATCCAAACTCACAGGGATAGGTTTTAGATCATTGCCAGTCGTGCTAAAAGGAATGTACCATAAAAGCTGCCCTTGTTGCAAAACGGGGCAGATGATCACACTGCTAACTTTCGGAAGGCGTGGGCCGCCGGCTGAGTTTTACAAGTCTGCTTATGAAAAATCTACTTACCATGTATCAAGCTGATGTTGGGTAGGGGAAGGTATGTTCTATATTGATATAAAACAATCAATATATGTAAGAAAATAAAGGTGCAATCCCAAAATCTGAAAAAATACTACACAGTAACACTCAATTGATCATACGTCAAACAACGATAACTCCATAAGACTGGCCACGCAACAGAAGGTTCCGTTCAACTTGGCGTTCATCGCATGTCCGCTGGACACGACGAACGCTTAGTTGTTATAAGCTGGCCTTCTGTCCTTCGAGGTTGTGAAGTCGTTGTCCGCTTTGGGTTTTGTTGTCGAGTTAAGATGGTGTCGGCTGTATTGTTGCGGTTTTAAAAATTTTAGAAAGGAGATTTTAAAAATAATTTTTTCTTTGGGTGGCAAAGGTGAAAGCTCTTTTGCAATTTTGGTTTGTGCGTTGGCTTGTGCGAATTGCAAATGTGCTTACACCTGTGAGATGGCTAATTTCTTTTGCTAATTTTTTCTTTCGCTGTGTCAACTAAATAATAGACCATAGGCACTAAAAACACTGTCAAAATTAAAGAGGATAGAAGTCCGCCAATTATTACCCAAGCAAGTCCGTTTTTCCATTCTGCTGCTGTTCCTGTTGCCATTGCGATTGGAAGCATTCCAACAACCATTGAAAGAGTTGTCATTAGGATCGGTCGCATACGACCTTTCCTGCAATGATTAAGGCTTCTTTAAAATGCATGCCTTCTGCTTTAATTGATTGGTAAAATCAACAATTAGAATAGCGTTTTTACCACTAAGCCCATTAGCATAATTAAACCCAATAAGGCGAATAAACTCAGATTGCTTAACGACAAATTCAATGCGAAAAACGCCCCAATTAAGCGCAACTGGGATAGAAAACAACACACAAATGGATAAACAAAACTGTCATACAGTGCTACCATAATCAGGTAAATCAGCAAAAACGAAATGAGTAAAACAGAACCTAATGCTCCAAAACTATCATTCTGTCTTTTGATGTCGCTTCCCAAGTCATTTGTATTCCGTTTGGCAAAGGATTTTCTTTTAGATAAGCTACTACATCGTCTGCTACAGTTCCTGATGGTCTGCCTAAAGCATCTGATGTGAGTGTAACTGCTGGTTGACGGTCTTTCCTTCTAATAAGGAAGGAGAATTGTTCACTACGCTTGCGAATTCAGAAACTTCAAACTGGTAAGCCCATTGGGTTAATAATTGAAAGTTGTTGAACATCTTCAAAGTTTTGTCGGCTAAATTCATCTAGCAAAATTCGCACCGGATATTCCGTTCCGTTTTCGGTTAAAGTCGCATCATCATTTCCTGTAAATGCAGTTCTTGGGTTCAATCCAACATAAGCGGTTGTTAAACCCAATCGTTGCATTTTATCCTTGTCGGGAATTATTTTGTATTCGGGGGCTACCTGCTTCAACGGATAAGCGAACATTATCCGCACCGGGAATTTTTCTATTACCGTTTTCAATTCATCACTATTTTCTTACCAAATCCAAATTGCTACCGCTTAACGTAATTTCGATTGGTGCTGAACGTTGAATTAATCCCAATGCTGCCATTGAATAATTTGATTCTCGGAAATTTTGACTTTAGTTCTTCCGAAGATTTTTCACAATGTTTCGGTAGGTAAATTATTCAATTCTTTTTGGATTTTTAAGGAATTGTAAATTCCGTTTTATTTTCGGAACCCACCCAAAACTTCCAATCCCAGTGCTTGGTCCGCCAATGTTGCTGAATACCGTTGCTACTTCAGGTTGTTGAATAATGCATGTTTCAATTTTTGAGCAATTAAGTTATTTTGTTGAATGGAAGTAGATTTATCAAATTCTATTGCCATTCTAAATTTTCCTTGGTCATTAACATTGAAATTTAATTTTACCAATAATACCTTGTTTCATAATGCCTAAAGTCATTTCAAAAGCACAATAACGATACCTGTAAAAGCTAATTTGTGAACCAATACCCATTCTAATTTCCAGACCACACCATTCATTAAGGTTTTCTGAATTGATTCAAACCATAGTAGCGATTGAAATAATTGGTAGGTTGTAAACTTCTTTTTGCCAATACGAGAAGCCATCCAAGGTGTCAATGTAAAACCAACCAATAAACTGGTAAGAGTGGAAG
>JADKAS010000034.1 GCA_016715245.1 Saprospiraceae bacterium | reverse complement strand
CAATAAACTTCCGGTAGTGTTATCCAAAGAAGATGTGGCGCTTGTTATGTACTCCTGATTTATTGAAGCATAAAATACTCATCGGTTTGCTCTATGGGTGTGGTCTGCGATGTAAAAGTACGCAGTGTGCGATTACAAGATATTGATTTTGACCGTAAGAAATGGTTTGTGGTAATTTACAGGGTAAAGGTAAAAAGATCGATATGTCCCACTTAGTGAGCACTTCAGTTCGAGGGTTAAAACGGTACATCGACGTGCGGACGACCTGACGAAAATGGCTATTCAATGGTCAGCCTTTGGAAAACCGTAAAGGTGGTGACTTCGATAGTCGGTACTCACAGAAGGGTGTCCAATGGGCTGTAAGTTCAGCATCTAAAAAAGCGCGATCATCAAACATGTTAATGTACATACCCTGACAAGGGCTCACTTTTGCCCACTCACTTGCTGGAAGATGGCATGGACATCATGACACTTAAAATTGCTGGGTCTAGGCGCATCGAGACAGCGTTGATTTCCTGCATATTGCGCAAGGGTGGGAGTCGTAAACCTTTCAGTCCTTTGGATGCGCTGTTTGCAGCATGCGCTCAGGATGCGGAAATGGCGCACGTACTGGCTCGATCATGGTACAAAGTAAAATCATCGTGTCTCAACAGTTGGCAAGTCCAACATGGGCTATCAAGGTTTGTCGGACGGTAGCCTTGGGTGTTCATGTGGATGGTTTTAATAGTTGTGGTTACTATTCAGATTAGTTACAACAGCTGCAGGAATCAACATTGTCCCAAGTGTCGGGTCATAAGCGTGTACAATGGATTAAACCGAGAGAGACAGAACTTTTACCGTTCCAGTATTTTCATGTGGTGTTTACCTTGCCGGATGACTTAAATGGCCTTGCGCTGCGTCAACCAGAGAATTGTTACGATGTTTTGTTTAAGTCAGCTTGGGGAGACTAATAGAAAGCATTTACGGGCAAAGGCAACAGAAGCGGGGATGATATCGATTTTGCACACTTGAGGTTCAGGAATTTGTCGCTTCACCCATATCCACTATCATCCCAGGTGGTTTTAGCAAATCAAAGGGACATGCAAGCCATCTAAAACGGATGGCAAATTTCACTCCCTGTCAAAAGCGATGAGCAAAGGTGTATCGGGCAAAGTATGTTGCTATTCTTAGGGGCATCTGAACTTGTAATTGAGACGAAATCTACTTACAACGCATTATTCAAAAGAATGGGTAGTGTATGCTAAAAGACCTTTTGGGTCACCCAAGTCAAGTGGTTGGAATATCTGGGGCGATACACGCATAAAATAACGATCTCCAATCATCGGATACTATCCATCGTCGATCACACCGTGACGATATCTTACAAGGACTATCGGGCGAAGGTCAGAAGAAAACGATGACTCTAAGCCATTCTGAGTTCATACGTAGATTTGCTTTGCATATCCTGCCTAAGCAGTTCGTAAGAATCGAACACTACAGTTTTCTGAGCTCAACATGGAAGCGAACCAAGTTAACCGACTTACAATCCAAACTCACAGGGATAGGGTTTAGATCATTGCCAGTCGTGCTAAAGGAATGTACCGCAAAGCTGCCCTTGTTGCCAAACAGGGCAGATGATCACCTGTAACTTTCCGGAAGGCGTGGGCCGCCGGCTGAGTTTTACGTCTGCTTATGAAAAATCTGCTTACCATGTATCAAGCTGATGTTGGAGTAGGGGGAAGGTATGTTCTATATTGATATAAAACAATCAATATATGTAAGAAAAATAAAGGTGAAATCCCAAAATCTGAAAAATACTACACAGTAACACTCAATTGAGTCAGCATAAACAACGCGAACTCCAGAAGACTGGCCACGCAACAGAAGGTTCCGTTCAACTTGGCGTTCATCGCATGTCCGCTGGACGACGAACGCTTGTTGTTTAAGGCCGCCTTCTGTCCTTCGAGGTTGGAGCTCGTTGTCCCTTTTTGGGTTTGGTTGTCGAGTTAAGATAGTGTCGGCTGTGCTGTTGCGGTTTTAAAAATTTTAGAAAGGGAGATTTTAAAAAATAATTTTTCTTTGGGTGGCAAAGGTGAAAGCTCTTTTGCAATTTTTGGTTTGTGCGTTGGCTTGTGCGAATTGCAAATGTGCTTACACCTGTGAGATGGCTAATTTCTTTTGCTAATTTTTCTTTCTTTGTCAACTAAATAATAGACCATAAGCACCTAAAAACACTGTCAAAATTAAAGAGGATAGAAGTCCGCCAATTATTACCCAAGCAAGTCCGTTTTTCCATTCTGCTGCTGTTCCTGTTGCCATTGCGATTGGAAGCATTCCAACAACCATTGAAAGAGTTGTCATTAGGATTGGTCGCATACGACCTTTCCCTGCAATGATTAAGGCTTCTTTAAAATGTATGCCTTCTGCTTTTAATTGATTGGTAAAATCAACAATTAGAATAGCGTTTTTTACCACTAAGCCCATTAGCATAATTAAACCCAATAAGGCGAATAAACTCAGATTGCTTAACGACAAATTCAATGCGAAAAACGCCCCAATTGCTGCAACTGGGATAGAAAACAACACTACAAATGGATAAACAAAACTGTCATACAGTGCTACCATAATCAGGTAAATCAGCAAAAACGAAATGAGTAAAACAGAACCTAATGCTCCAAAACTATCATTCTGTCTTTTGATGTAGCTTCCCCAAGTCATTTGTATTCCGTTTGGCAAAGGATTTTCTTTTAGATAAGCTACTGTCGTCTGCTACAGTTCCTGATGGTCTGCCCTAAAGCATCTGATGTGAGTGTAACTGCTGGTTGACGGTCTTTCCTTTCTAATAAGGAAGGAGAATTGTCTTGCTCAGCTTGCGAATTGCGAAACTTCAACTGGTAAGCCCATTGGGTTAATAATTGAAGTTGTTGAACATCTTCAAAGTTTTGTCGGCTAAATTCATCTAACCAAATCACAGGATATTCCGTTCCGTTTTCGGTTAGGTCGCATCATCATTTCCTGTAAATGCGGTTCTTAGGTTCAATCCAACATAAGCGGTTGTTAAACCCAATCGTTGCATTTATCCTTGTCGGGAATTATTTTGTATTCGGGGCTACCTGCTTCAACGGATAAGCGAACATTATCCGCACCGGGAATTTTTCTATTACTGCTTTCAATTCATCACCTGTTTTCATTACCAAATCCAAATTGCTACCGCTTAACGTAATTTCGATTAGTGCTGAACGTGGAAATTAATCCCAATGCTGCCATTGAATAATTGATACTCGGAAATTTTGACTTTAGTTCTTCCCAAGTTTTTTCATAAATGTTTCGGTAGGTAAATTATTCAATTCCTTTTGGATTTTAGTTGAATTGTAAATTCTGTTTTATTTTCTGGAACCCACCCAAACTTTAATCCCAGTGCTTGGTCCGCCAATGTTGCTGAATACCGTTGCTACTTCGGGTTGTTGAATAATGTATGTTTCAATTTTTGAGCAATTAAGTTATTTTGTTGATGGAAGTAGATTTATCAGTCTAATGCCATTCTAAATTTTCCTTGGTCGCCTGTTGAAATTAATTCTTTACCAATAATACCTTGTTTCATAATGCCTAAAGTCATTTGCAAAAAGCACAATAACGATACCTGTAAAGCTAATTTGTGGTTCAATACCCATTCTAATTTGCGACCATACCATTCATTAAAGTTTTCTAATTGAATTTCAAACCATAGTAAAAAGCGATTGAAATAATTGGTAGGTTGTAAGTCTTCTTTTTGCCAATACGAGAAGCCATCCAAGGTGTCAATGTAAAACCAACCAATAAACTGGTAAGGTGGAAGTTACTGCCACAACCGAAAACTGTTTGAGCATATCAGCAACAAACACTTGAAAGAGAATAGGCAAGAAAACCACAACATCAACCAAGGTGATGGATAATGCCGCAAAAGCCAATTTCCATTCTGCCATCCATTGCAGCAGTTCGTTTGTCTTTTCCTTTATCTAAGTGCTTTTGAATGTTTTCTAAAACTACGGTAGCATCATCTACCAAAATACCAATGATTAACAGCATTGCAAGCAAGGTCATTAGGTTTAGGTGTATCCCAAAAGCCACATCACAGCAAAGGCGGTAACCAACGATGTAGGAATGGCAACCAAAACGATTAATGAATTTCTAAAACTTCTTAGAAAAAAAGCATCACTACGACACAACAGAACCGCTAAAATCAAGTCAAAAACAACGGGTTTACTGCTGCAATTGTGTTATCGGTGCTATCGTCTGCAATAATAAATTTTACACCTGAACTGGCATTTTGTTGTTCGATAGATTGAAATTTCTCCCGAACGGCTTTTGAAACATCTACTGCGTTTGCATCTCCTTGTTTTTTCAACATTAAGCCAATGCCGTTTTTACCGTTGTAGCGACTGATAGAAGTTGTTTCCTTTACGCCATCTATAACATCTGCTATGTCTTTTACATAAACTGGACTTCCTAAAACAGGCATAGCGACTTGGACATTTTTAATATCCTCAATAGATGTGAATTTTCCCGTTAAACGAACTGAATTACTTTCTTTTCGGTTTGCACCTTTCCAGCAGGTAAGTCTAAGCCAGAACGATTAATTGCTTCAACAACCTGAACCATTGAAATTTTATACAATTTCAGTTTGTCCTGATTTATTTTTTACTTGTATTTCTCTTTCCTCTCCACCTAAAACAGTAATCTCTGCTACACCTTTTATTTGTTGAATTTGTGGCAGATAATCATCTTTCATTTTCTGATAAAACTCGGTGGCAGACAAATCACTTGTTGCACTGATAGACATTATCGGCAAATCATTTGGCGAAACTTTACTCATTACAGGACTTAAAATATCCTGTGGCAAATCTTTGCGAATGTTGTCAATGTAGCGTTGTGCGTCTTGCATTGACTTATCCAAATCTGTCCCATATTTTAGATTGGCTATGATGATAGAAGCATTGGGCAATGATTTTGTAACCAAGTAATCTACACCTCCAAGTTGGATAAAGCATCTTCGATTTTCCGTGAAACAGATGTTTCTACTTCGTTTGGTTCGGCACCAGGGTAAACAGTTTTAATTACAACCACAGGCTGGTTAAAGTCTGGCATTAACTCGTAACTCAAATTTTTATACCCGATAAATCCTAATAAAGTAAACACGCTGAAAAGCACTATTATCAGCGAAGGACGTTTGATTGATATTTCTGTAATATTCATTTTTCGCTGATTTTATTTAACAATTACATTCGCCTCATCAAAAAGATTGATGAAGCCATTCGTTACAATTACATCACCTTCATTTAATCCATTTGAAACAACTGCTTTGTTTTGTGTCTTTTTTGAAATAGTGATGTTTTGCAAAAGGGCTTTGCCATTTTTCACAACATAAACCTGTGGTTGGTTATCTGTGCCTTGTATGGCAGATGACGGTATGATAATTCCCTTTCCAGACGTTTCGTTTTTGAGTAGAACTTTACCAAACATCCCAGATTTTATTTTCAAGTCCGATGTGTTATTTACCGTAAGCTGAATAGGAAAACTACTGCCCATATTAGCTTTACTGCCAATCATAGTAGTTTTTCCAGTCAATAAAATTTCAGAATAAGCATCTGCCGAAAGAGAATAGCTTTGATTTAATTTGAACTGGCTTAAATCTTTTTCGGGAACATTTACGGTGAATTTTAAAGTTGTAATGTCCGTAATTTGGAGTAATGGAACGCCCGGTGCAGCAAAAGCTCCTTCTTCACTTAATTTTGCAGTAACAACTCCGTTAAAAGGTGCTTTGATTGTGGTTTTGTTTATCTGTTCCAAGAAAGTTGCTTTCTGAACTTTTGCAGATTTCAAACCTAATTCTGCTTTTCTAATTGAACACCTTGAATGGCATCTGCTTTAGCCAAAATGGTATAGCGGTTTACATCTGCTTCCAATCCTTCTATTTGCACTTCAATAGTTTGCAGTTGCAATTTCAGCAATGAATTATCCAATTGAATTAAAGTTTGACCTTTACTTACCACGCTTCCAGCATCAACTAAAATAGTGTTGATTTTCCCTTGTAATTCGGCACTTATTTTTGTTTCCTTGTTTGGTTCAAATGTGCCTGAATAAGAAAATTCTGCATTCACATTTTCAAGTTGCAATGTATCTACTTGAACATTTATAGCTTGTTCTTTATCGTATTGATACACTTTACTCTGCGTAATTTCCTTGTTTGTTTTCAACTTAATTACCACAATGGCAATTATCGCCAACGGTATGATGACGTATAGCACTTTTTTTAGGATTGATGATTTTGTATTCATTGTGATAATTATTTGATTATTGAAATATTTCCTGTGAGTTTTTTTAGTTCTAAATCTGCTTTTAGGTAATCAATTACAGCAGATAGATAAGTTTGTTGTGCTTCACGCAAAGCATTGTCTGCAAGCAAAACATCTGTTAAACTTGCCGTTCCTTGTTTCTGTTGAAGAATGGTTTGCTCATAGATTGTTTGTGCCAATTGGATTTGTTCGGTTGTAGTTTCTACCGTTTTTTTAGCGACCTCTCTTTGTAGTTTGGCATTTTCTACTTGCATATTGTTTTGCTCGGTAAGCAATCCAAATTGAAGTTCATTGTTTCGGAGTTCAAGTGTTTTCTGATTTATTTTTCGAAGCGTAACCGTTCCATTAAATAGTGGATAAGACAATTGAATACCTGCAAAACCAATCGGATAAAAATCAAGAAAAGAAGCAGGTTGACCGTTATAACCAAAGCCCGTTGTTCCATACATTCCAACCAGATTTAGCGAAGGCAAAAACCTTGATTTGTTGAGTGTGTTGAGTTCACTTGATAATAAGCGGTTTTGAGTTTTTATTATTCGAATATCTAAGGTTGATGCAGGAGTGTATTCATTTGTGTTTTGATATTGAATGTTTGGTTCAATTTGCAGATTTTGTTCAATGGAAATACCCATAGCAAATTTCAACGCATTTAGAACCTGCTCGTATTTGCTTTTGATCGTTTCCTTTTGGGTGGTTAATTGCGATACTTGCAATTTCACCTTGCTAACATCTGTTCCTTTGGCAAGCAATTGTTCATTGAGCAATTGCATATTTTTCAGAAGCCTTTCTGCGTTAATCAGATTACTGTCAATAAATGCCAATTGATAATGCAAGATTTGGGCATTGTAATACAAATTGGAAATTTCAAAATAGATTTGCTCCTCCGTTTTTTGATACTGCAAGTCTGTCAATTCCGAAGCAATTTTAGTAGTTTGTATGGCTCCATAAACTTGTGGATTATACAAAGGCATTGAAAGTTGCAAGTTTGCGTTTATGTTGTGGGGAACGCCAAACTGCATAGCCCTGAATTCTCCTGCGGGTAGTGCAGGATTGAAAGCATTCACTGGTAAAAGCTGATAGGGGAGGTTTGCAAAATACTTGTAATCCGCATTGGCTGTGACTTTTGGGATTAAATTGGCTTTGGCTTCTTTCTCTCTTTGATCACCAATGGCCATATTGTTTCTGCTCATTTGCAGGTTTTTGTTATGAACCTGTGCGGTGTCAATACATTGTTGCAAAGTCCAAGTTTGTGCTTGTGCAGATTGAAAGCCTCCTATTATCAATAATAGAGCAACATAATGTTTGTGAATATTCGCTAACTTCATTGGTCAAATTTTTTTACTTAATGAGTATTAATTGACTTTCAATTGTTCCTACAACCCAATGTTTTACCATTGGTTCAATGTTTACAAAGTCACCCGATAATAGTGTTTCTTTTATTCCTTTTTCATTTTCAAAAATCACTTCTCCTTCCACGCAAATCAAAAGTGCTGGTGTTTTGGTAATATGCTCTTTTAACTTTTCGCTTTTTAATATTTGAATAGCTGTTGCGTTACCCAGTTCACTTTTGAAAAGAGAAGTTGCTGAAACTGGTTTTTCTTGTGTATGTAATTCTTTTATGTTCATTGGAAGTATTGATTAAATGTTGTGAATGAAATTTGAATATTTTCAAAATGCTTTGATGCTTCGGTTTCATCTTTAGCTTCTGAAAGTTCTTTTACCAAATCAATGTATGGCAACAGCCACTTGTGCAATTCATCGTGGGCTTTGCCTTTCATTGTGCAATTAGAAGTAAGCAAATCAATGTTTGATTGTAGTTTTTCAGATAATGATTTGTAATCTTTTTGCTCGACCTTAGCATAGGAAACAACATCATTTTCCATATTTCTGATATGAGTTATCATATTGGCATCCACTTGCCATTTTTCACCATTGTTAAGTTCGATGGCTTCACTTTCATCATCGTGATGATGATCATTATGTTCGGCAACTTCTGTTTGATTATTTAATTTCTCGTTTGAGGAATTGCCACAACTGTATAGCAATAAGCTACCTACGGCAAATGTTAAGATTAATTTATTCATTATGATTTTTATTTAATTGTTTATTGATAGTGAAAAATGCAATGATTGCAAATACAAGCGTTACCGCAATTCTGAAAATCATTGCACCGATGGTTTTTGTTTCATAAATACCGCCCGAATTGGCGTGAATTTTAAGTCCGATAAAAGCTACTATCAGTATGAGTGTTGAAATTCCCAAGAGTATAGTAGTCCAATTTTTGACTTTAACAAAACCATAGGCGGCAAAAAAGATAAAGAATGCTACTGATGAAATTTGACCAAACGACAAACAGAACATAATTGCCTTCTTTGGCTCTGATGCCAAACAAATCAAATATTACGGAAGTGCTCAGGAATAAAGTAAGCAAGCCAAATGCGGCTAAAATAGTTGCAAATAAATTTGGCAGTATTTTCTTCATTTTGATTTGATTAATGTTAATACAGATTGTATCATATTGTTACCGTTTCTAATAATGTCAAATTGAAAATTTGCAACTCTCCATTTAAACATTTGCAGTCTAAAAGTTCCCATCACGATATGCATTAATTCATCAGATGTTATTGTATTTGTAAATATTTTCTTTTGTTGTCCCTCCAAAATAATTGGCATCAGGTGTTTCATTTTTACAGCCATTATTTTCAATATAGTTTCGTTTATGCGTTGGCTTTCTTCCATCAGTCCGTCAGAGAAAACTGCCACTACAAAATGTGGATGCTTTTTAAAAAATGAAAATTGATTTTGAAATAACGTTGTAAATTTTTCTTCGGGTGAATGTTCACTTGAAATTGCATTGGTATAGCGTTCATCCATACTTTGAGCAAGATAATCAAGTAAGGCAATAATGATTTCTTCCTTGCTTGTAAAATGCCTGTAAATGGCACTTTCAGAAAATTTCATTTCCTTAGCCAAGTTCTTAATTGTTAGCCCACTTATTCCCGAAGCAGTCAGTATTTTACCTGCTGCTTCAATAATTTCAAGTTGTCTGTCAGAAATTGTTTCTGTTGTCATTTGATATATTTTATTCTGTTATAGATTTCATTTTTAAAAACGCAACACCTAACCAAATTACAGAAGCTGTCATAGCAATTGCACCAATTAATACTAAAACAGGAGGCACTCCAAAATATACCTCTGTTAATATTCCAATTGGCATTAGTAAACCAGTAAGTGCCAACCAAGAAATGGTTTTCACGCTTTGTAATTTGTCTCTGAAATGTAGGAGTAGATAACCAATTAGGATGTTTAGAAAGGCGAACAAGTTTCCGTGAACGTGAGCCAGTCTGCTTTCAAAGTGCTTTCCTATGCTGTATGAGTTTACCCATTCTTCTTTACCCGGAGCGAAGTCACGCAGGTAGATTAATAGAAAGCCGTAAGCCATAAAAAGCCCCATTGTCAGGAAGCCTATTGCAATGTTGTTTTTACCGTTCATCTTGTATATATTTTAAGTAAGTGAATATTCGCTCACAAAGATAGGTCTATTTTATTTATACCTGCAAGATTTTTTGAGAAAACTTTAAAATGTGACGAAAATCATCTTGGTGCGGTGGGTAATTGGCTCTTTTGGGGTTTGCCTGTGTGTCGGGTTGTGTGAGGGGGCAAACCCCAAATGTGCCAATGCGGGCTGGCTAAAATTATTTTTTAAAATGTGCGGTGGGAAAATTTTTTAAAACCTTGCGTTGGGTGAGTGTCGGCAAAATGGTCTGGTCGGTGTCGAGTTACAGCGAAATTGTCAACGAGTTTTTGTCGCCCGAGAATTTATTTGGTAGTCAAAAGTCTGGTCGTTTTGGTGTCCGTTTGATTGTTGCACGGTCGTCTTTTAGGCTTGCTTATAACGTCTAGGCTATGTGATGGATGAAGCGATAGCGAATCTATCATCATAGCCGTTGTTATCAAGGGTTATTCTATTACAATATTTATTCGTTTGCCAAGTCCAAATTCAAATAATCTAAAAAGTGTTGATAATTGAATGTCTGATTTGCCATTTTCAATTCTAGAAATATAACTTTTTTTAGCTCCTATTTTATCAGCTAATTCCTCTTGAGTTAGATTAGCTTCTAATCTTTCTTCTTTCAATAATTCGCCTATTACAAAAGACTTTGCCTTAGCTTCAAATTCAGTTCTTTTTTCAGAGCCGATTTGACCATATTGCTTTGTTAAGTGATCTTCGAATGTTGTAATGTTTTTATTACTTTTCATCAAAATATTGTTTTTTTATTGATATTGCTTTATCTATTTCTTTGCTGGGTGTCTTTTGAGTTTTCTTAGTAAATCCGTTCATTATGACTACAATTTTATCTTCGTCATAGCAAAAGAATATTCTGTATATATTTGATCCTTGTTTAACCCTTAAATAAAATAAATTCTTTTCTTGGGTTGAACCTATGTGTTTGCTTGGTACTTGTTTTACATATTGCAACAAGTAAAGTCCAAAATCAATTTTCTCTTTTACTTTTAACTCTAGGCTTTCAAAGAATTCAAAGAAGTAAGTTTTGTAGAATTCCAATTTTCGAATTTGTTCCATTTTGCAAAGTTAACTAATTGTGGAACATTTGCAAAATATTTTATACTTTATTTTTTAATCCAAGATAACTTGTTTATATCTGTATATAAAATATATCAATCCTTCGTTTTTTATGTTTTTTTGATGGGTTTTAACATCCGGAAAAATACATACCCAAATAAAATGTCAATATTTTACTGATCTTTGTATCCACAATATATATATATATTTATAACTAAAAGGTGCCTTTCTGATCATCTGCGGGTGTCTGCTTCCTCTTCGTCTGTCCTTCGGAATAACAGAAATGTTTATTTTACGATAAACCAACGTGTCCGGTATTGTTCTTATTGCCATGATTCCGGGATACATATACAGAATCATAAACGGAGGCTGAAGTCCGGAAAACAGATGCTCAGATTATGTCTACTTTTAGACTTTTTTCAGACACCTTATTATATATATTACAAATGTACAAAAAACGTTTTGAAGTGGAAAAATAATACACCGGTTTTTTTATGCATTTAATCACTTAATGAATGACTACCTCCTCTGTATTCCTCAGATAACTACTTTACTTTTTCTTTTTGTTTTCTGTAGTTTTTGTACTACCTGCCCTATGTCAAACATTTTAAACCAACATCCCGCTTTTCAGGGTAAAAGTACGGGTTTTTAGCGAAATTCAGGATGGTAGGGAGAGAGATGTTGAACGCCATTCTTATTTCATTTCATTTCATTTCAAGATATGCAGTATAACTTCCCTGTATTTTATAATCGTGTTTCGTGCCATCCATGTCAACTCACGGATCTGCCTTTGGGACTTGCCTTCAAGGCTTAACTTCAGAAACTTTTTCAACTTTGTCATAGATATAATTTGTTTTGCCTTATTGGGTTTTTATGCACAATATAGCTGTCAAATCATACATATTAAGTGGTTCACTTTGCTCTGGAATTAGTTGTTCACTTTACTCCGGAATCACTGGTTCACTTTACTCCGGAATACTCAACCAAAGCCCAAATTTCAGTAACCAAAGGTATTTCTTTAAGAAAAACAAAAAAAGGAATACCGATCTGATCTATTCTCCTCTAAAACCTTCAATCCTGTAATCCTAATTCAGACAGTAACCTAAAACAGTGAGTTAAAAAAAAACTGTCCGGCTTCACAGGTATGTAAAGCCGGACAGTTTTTTGTTATGAAACAAACGTTTAATCTGTTATATCCACCAATTCCCAAAGTTCCTGAGATACCAGGTCTCTCAGATCATTCAACTTGATGTTTAAATTAGCTACATCATCCTTAGGATATACTTTTTTGTACTCATCTCCCATACCCGTTTTTCCACTCGCCCATGACAGTGCCTGGTCTAAAGTAGCAAAGGTAAAAGTAACCGTGTAGTCATTTTCTCCACCCACATTGGTTGCATAGGTGCGTTTCCATACATTAAACCCTTTTAATTCTCCTGCTTTTATACACTCTTCAACTACTGGTTTTAAAGTTTCCAATAATTTTTCATAGGCATCGTTGCTTCCTTTTTTGGCATTGACAAGATTTAATTGTACGTATTCACCTGGTATTATGTTAGATCCAACGCCCCATTTAAAGGTGTAGAGATCAGTGGCAATAACAGACCGTGTATTGCTTAATGAAGTTAGGTAGTCAGAGATTTCTTTTACGCTGAGTTCTCTCACAGGCGCATCCCATGTACCTTCTGCTTTCATTTCTATACCGGAAGGAAATACGGAAAGTGTTGCATAATTATAATCCATACTGCTACCACGTGGATATGCTCTGCGGTAAAATTGCCAGGAAGTGATGGTCTTGTTGGCAACACGTCCGTTTTGAAGTTTTTTCGATGTCTTCATGTCTATCAAAAAGCTCTCACTCATGTTTGGTAAAGTTTTGATAAAATTCACTTCACCATAAGGATTTTGTGCCTGACACACATTAAAAGCAGAAAAAAATGTAGTTAAAGCAACTACCATGATTGTTAAAGAAAATGTCTTCATTTTAAAAGATTTTTGTTGGTTAAATAATGAATAATTTTTATTTCGTTTAAAGTTACAAAAAGATATCAACATAGGAAACAGAAAATGAATTTGACAAAAAAAGTGACATTGGAAATTGAAGTCCATCTCTCCGAAGAAAGCATCAGTGTCAATCAACTCACCAGGAAAGTATGAAGGGTATATGTCCTGATTTGTACAACAAAAATTTCAGGAATATGAATTTGTATACCGTTGTTGGCCGTTTAAAAACTTATGTAAATAATCTAAAATGGGATTCGCCAATGTAACCTCTTGCCTGGCGTAAAAATAGTACTGTTATAAAATTTATACATCATTATTCCAAACGAAAAAGGTACAATTACTGAAAACCAATTTATTAACGTTATCGGGGGTATCAAAATGGCCGACCTGAACATCAGATCATTGGGAAACCATCTACCCATCCCCGAACATAAAAATCATAAAAAAATATATTTTTAATAAAGTTTTCAGTTCAGAATTTGTTGTATTTAGATAAACTGCTAACTTAGTAACTTATTTGCAACATTCTCCTTCCCATTTATTGTTGAAAATCGTTTATTAATGTAAATTTTCAGGTATGAAATATTTTACTTACTGGGTTTTTGGGCACATTTTTTTGTGTCTCAAGGCTCAGCCCTATACTGACTATATTGGTGCAGGTCATCACAAAGGAGTCGTAGTTACCTCCAGCAATGATGACCAAAGAGGTATTTTTCCTCAAAAGGCGGAAGGTCAAAAAACCATTTCAGGAGAAGGATTGACCGGAAAACGAAATGAAATGGCCAGATTTTTAACCCAGGCGTCCTTCGGATTTTCTGAAGCGGAACTCACCGAAGCAACGGAATCGGGAATTGAAAACTGGCTTGAAAATCAATTTGCGCTTCCGGAAAGTAAGTATGAAGAAAGAATGAACAGTTTTGCGCTGTTATTGTATCAATATTACTTCGAAAACGGAGAAGATCCAAACAACCTGAGCAGTGACCTCATCTGGGTTCATTTCAGATATGCCTGGTGGGATATCAATACTTTTGGAAAAGATCAGCTTCGTCAGCGTATGGCATATGCTTTAAGCCAGATATTAGTCATTTCTGATGATGCCGACATTGGTAGGTTTGCGAGGGGTTTAGCGTATTATTATCAGCTTCTGTCATAACATGCTTTGAGTAATTACAGAGACCTGTTGTACGATATTACTTTACATCCTGCAATGGAATCTTATCTGAGTCATTTGAACAATCCCATGGAAATTCCTGAAGAAAATATACATCCTGACCAGAATTATGCCAGAGAAATCATGCAGTTGTTTACCTTCGGTTTATTTGAACTGAATATGGATGGAACGAGGAAATTGGATGCCGACGGAAAGAATATCCCGACTTACAACAATAAAGACATTGAAGAATTGGCTAAAATATTTAGCGGTTTGGGAATTGCAGTCAATCTGTCATTGAAAACGGTGCTAGTAATCGCCTTTTTTAGGCCTTCCCGATAAGAGTTATCGGGATTGTTACTTTTTGGTCGTGCAAAAAGTAAAAAATATATTAGACGAAGTCGATTAGAATAAGATCTCGATTAATATTATTATGTTTACATGATGAAAAACAACACCTTTTTTAAATGAGTAATTTGTTTTACATATTAGTCAATTTCGTTAAAAAAAAGTCAAAAATTGATTTTATTTGTAAAACATATTTTCCGGATTTGTATGTTTGCACCACAAAAAACTATACACAATGAAAAATGACACTACAGACCTTCCGGAAAAGGTCATGAAACTGGTACAACAAACCCATCACAACGTTTTTTTGACAGGCAAAGCAGGTACGGGAAAAACCACGCTTCTGAAAAAAATAATCGATACCACACACAAAAATGCAGCTGTTGTGGCACCAACCGGCATCGCTGCCCTTAATGCCGGTGGAGTGACCATACATTCTTTTTTTCAGATTGCCCCGGCTGCCTATGTGCCGGATCCACATTTCAGGCCTCTGAATTCCGGTTTTCAGAAAATAGAGTCTTTATACACACTCAGCAAGGTATTTACCATGAGTGCCGCCAAAAGGGAAGTAATCAGAAATCTGGAACTCCTCATCATCGATGAAGTCAGTATGCTGAGAGCAGATCTCCTCGACGCCATTGATTTTGTGCTCAGGAAAATAAGGAACCATCAGCAACCTTTCGGAGGAGTTCAGGTACTTTTTATAGGAGATTTATATCAATTACCTCCGGTGGTCAAACCGGAAGAATGGGAAGTTTTGCAAAGGTATTATTCCGGAATGTTTTTTTTCCAGGCTATGTGTCTCAGGAATAATATGCCCGTGTACATTGAACTGAAAACCATTTACAGACAGTCAGACAAAGTTTTTATAGGAATATTAAACAACCTCAGGAACAACCATTTTATAGACGAAGATAAAAAAGTGTTAAACGCTTATGTACATCCTTCATTTCAGCTATTGGACAATCCCGGTCATATTTTTCTGACGACACATAATTACAAGGCAGATAATATCAACAATACAGCACTGCAACGACTCCATACACCCGATGTATTTTTTAAGGCAGAAATCACCGGGGAATTTCCGGACAAACTTTTCCCTATGGAAGAAGTGCTCGTACTCCGGAAAGGAGCGCAGGTGATGTTTACCAAAAATGACATTTCGGGTGGCAGAAGGTATTTTAATGGAAAAATCGGAAAAATTACCTACCTCGGAGAAGACGAAATTGTCGTAAGTTGTGAAGGTGATGATGCCACCATTTCAGTTGATAAATACGAATGGCTGCACAAAAAATATGAGGTCAACGAAAACACCAAAGAGATTGAAGAAAAGGTATTGGGAAGTTTTGTGCATTTCCCACTCAAACTGGCGTGGGCCATTACTGTACACAAAAGTCAGGGTCTTACCTTTGACAAAGCCGTCATAGATGTGGTGGATGTATTCCAACCCGGGCAGGCATACGTAGCCTTGTCGAGACTGAGATCATTGGACGGGCTGGTATTGAAAGAAGCTTTTGACGTTCCACCGATGGTGGCCAGCAGTGACATCAAAACATTTTCGGACAGGGAGCCGGAAGAAGAACAATTAAAACAATTTGTGGAACAAGGTTCGAAGTCCTATATTCTGCAATACCTGCTCAAAACATTTGATTTGACGGAAGGTGCCAGAGTCTGGAAAAAATATGTAACAGAAAATGCTCAGGAACCGGTCAACAGCCCTGCCGGAAAATATGTTCCACGTATAAGGGAAACCCTGATTGCCTGGGAAAATGTATCGTATACAGCTTCTCAGTTTTCCAAATGGCTGAAACTGTATTTTGTTAAGGATGAAGACAAAAATATTCTCAGAGAAAAAATAAAGGGCGCTTTTCAGCATTTTTTTGGGGTTTTGGACCCGATGGAAGAAAACCTGCTGACCTGGATGACGGAAATATCTTTTGTCAAAAGGTCAAAAACTTTGTTTAATGAAATGGCCGAAATTGAAGATGTTGTACTGACCCAGATATTGAGAATGTATAAGTCGGTTTACCTGACAGAAACGTGGGTTGCCGGAGATGAGCCCGATAAAAACCGGATGGAGGATGACTTTTTTAAAACCTACCGGAATAAAAAACTGGAAAAAGTAAGGCAAAAAGTGAAAGAAAGCAGGCTGTATGCCGATGATGATTTTGTTGGCGTTACTGCGACAAAAAAGAAGAAAAAAACGACTTTGGACAAAACCCCGTCCCATGAGATTACATTCTCTTTGTGGAAACACAACAAAAGTCTGGAAGAGATTGCCAAAGAAAGAACATTGTCGTATGGTACAATATGCAGCCATTTTACAACCTTGCTCAGAGAAGATAAGGTGAAACTTGAGGATATACTTTCCCCTGAAAAAATAAAGCTTATCAAACAAAAAATGAAGTTATACAAGGGAGAAGATTCACTCACTGAAATCAAAAACTATATCGGAGGTACTGTTTCTTATGAGGAGTTGAGATGGTACAGGGAAAATCAGGGGAAGTGTAAGAAAATAAAATTATTTAACAGAATAATTTATCATCAAATTTTTGTAAATAATTTATTACTTAAAATAGTATTTCATCCGACAAATTTGAATTTTTTAATTTTTTGTAAAATGAAAAAGTTGCTTTTTTATAAAAATATTAGTATATTTGAATGGTGTTATTAATATTTTTTAAACTAAAAATTTTTATTTTATGAAAAAAGAAATTTTGTTTTGTAAATCAAGGGGGGGGGGTAAATTTTATTCTGTTTTTTTGTTTCTTTATTTTTTTGATTAATTCTACTTATGGCCAGTTTTTTTGTGGAAATATAAACCCTGAAGATAATGGTTTACGAAGTTCTTCAGATTGTGTTTATCCGGATGATGACGGAGTTTATTATTTGCCTGTTATATTTCACAATTTTTCAGCTGATCCTTTATTTCCGGATGAAATTCAACTAATGATAGAAAAAATGCAAACTTACTTTCAAAACCACGACCAAAAAGTAATACCTGTTTTAGCAAAATTTGATGTTAATGGTAATTGTTTTTCCGGGGTTGTTAATCATACAGAAGTTATTGTGGACCCACTGGACATTTTTGTAGATTTAGTATTGGATGTTTTTTTTCCTGACAATGGTTTTTCAGCCTATCAGGATAGATACGTAAATATATTAGTGTTTGAAAGTTTTTCTGGTGATCCATCTGTTGTTGGCTTTACAACAAATTTAGGCCGAGAAAAACTTTATATTGCGTATCAGCGCAATCACCCGGCTGTCAGTGATCATGCTGATGCCGGAAGGATACTGGCTCATGAACTTGGGCATTTTTGCAGCCTTTTACATCCCCATGGAGATTATCCGCAAGACGGGTGTATGGCTGATCCCTGTACCGGGCAGGATATGATC
Source organism: Saprospiraceae bacterium (assembly GCA_016715245.1). Lineage (GTDB taxonomy): Bacteria > Bacteroidota > Bacteroidia > Chitinophagales > Saprospiraceae > OLB9. Next base: position 16,635 of record JADKAS010000034.1, on the reverse strand, counting down.
ATGGATACACCAATCGGTCCTTTTCGGGATGTGTTGAATTCTAACAGCGGGTGTGGACCAAGAGCTTTTTGTAATAACAGTGGCTTTAATCAATCGAATTTGATGACGTATGGCGACTTGCCATCTGAAGGTTGTGATGACCATTTTCTTACCAACCAACAAATGGACAGGGTATCACAAGGATTGATTGAAAATCATGGTCATTTATTTAGTGCAATGAATTTAGAACGCACCCTTGGGTTGACCCCAACCACAATCGTAAATGATATTAATTATCAAAACGTGACAGTTGACAACGAGTCATTTGAAGTTTTAGACAATATAACCATCACCATATTTGGTAATGTAGAAATTAGTAATTGTTATTACTATATGGGAAGGAATACAAAAATAGTTGTAAAAGCAGGAGCAAAGCTTATTTTAAATGGTACTACTTTGACATCCTTTTGCAATAAATCCATTTGGCATGGTGTCAAAGTGGAAACTAATGGTGAAATTGTTTCTAAAAATAATTGTAAAATTGACGGGGCTAAAATTGGCGTAAATGCTGAATATGGCGCCACAAGAATTCGTCTGGACAAAACATCTTTTCAGGATTGTGAAACAGGAGTAAAATTGGGTAAGGAAGATGGTTCAGGTTTGATAAGAAACTGGATAAGCCGTTGTTCCATAGTTTCAGGAATATTTGCAGGAAGAGATGAACCTCCTGTTTTTTTAAATACAAAATACGGATTGCCGCTTATGATATTGGTGCTTTGAATGTATGGCCAAAAAACTATTTTGAAAAAAATGAAACAGCAGTATTATCAGAAAACAATTACAATAACCTTTCTGAAAATACTTTGGAAAATTGCCAGTTTGGAATAGATATAGATAATTCAGTTTCCAAAAATTATTCCTATATAAACAAAACCATTATTAAAAATGAATTTTGTGGGTCAATTTTTAATTGCAAAAGACCAGCTATCAGCATTTTGGGAGGAGAAGTCAGTATAACCAATAACGATATCAGGGCAACCACAGGCCTTGATCTGTCAGCTGTTACAGGTGTGGAATCTTTTCCACCGGAAAAACATATATATAACAATATTTTCCGGATGTGAAAAAGCATTAGCTTTGAAATCCTCCAACAATATCAGTGTTTCGTTAAGTAATGATCTGTGGTCAAACTCAAAAGAAGTTTTTTTTGGAGACACCCGTGACATCAATGTATTTGATAATGAATTTTACCTCGAAAATGTAAGGATAATATTTTCGCGATACAGCAATTTTTCAGATAACTTTTTTGTAGCATTAAATATGTCAGGTTCAAATTACGAGAATATATTATATAATAACCAAATATCAGGGGTATCAAATATTATAAGCTCACCCTCTAATGTATATAATTGTAATTATATGGGTGAGACCACTTACAAATCAAACAATTTAGGATCAATTCTGCAAGCTAATTCGTTCGGTAGTGAATTTAATATCACCGGTGCCACCACCCAGATCAGCCCGCAAATCAATCGCGGCAATTTATTTACCAATGTGACGGCGAATTATGGAGCAAGTGATCAGGTTTTAGAAAACAATATTTTTGTAATTAAAAACGCTTCACCCTACGTTCCTTACGCAATAAACGGGCCTGATGATTGGTTTAATCCTAATGGAGATACAATTCAACCCAATTGTAAATCCAATCCGTCCTTTGATAGCCCCTGGGAAGCGGACCAGTTTGCCAAATGTGTGGACTCTTTTTCCAGGGCACGAAATATAGCCGTTTTTCCACGCAACAGAAATGGTCTATACTGCTTACCCTATACAGGATTTACAAAAAAGAGGGATTGAGTTTCCATTCAATCTCAGTGTCTGTGCTGTCAGGATTTTACAGACTACGGCCAGCACGTCGTGGGTAAAATCGACCGGCTTTACGAAAAAGTAGATTCCCTTCGCGGTCTCAGGGTAGTAGGACCTGCAACCGATAGCATACGAACTATTCAACAGTCCGTCATCGATATGATGGAAAATCAGGAAGATCCGGACAGTATCGCGCTGGTATCCGATCAGATAAACATCTATGCCTATGACCGGCAGCAGGAATGGAACACCTACAATTCCGTATATTTGTCCTTGAAAAACGAATTATTACAAACGGCAATCAAATTAGAAAATGAGACCACAGTTGAGCCATTTGTGTACCTTGCCAAACTCGTTCCGTCTCTCATTGCTTATCACGAGGGAGATACAACTCATTTTGATGCACAACGGCTTGATTTTCTGGAAGATGTCATTTTGGCTTGTGACACCATAGCCGGTGAAGCAACCTACATTGCAGCCTATTTATATGAGGTTGTGACCGGGCATGATATCTCCCAATACATGGATTGCCAGCAAAATCCATTGCCAAGAACGGTAAAAAAGATTTCTGATGTAAGGATTTACCCCAATCCGGCCATGGATCGTCTGACCATTGATGGCTTAGATGGAGAAGTACAAGTCACTTTTTACAGCATCACCGGACAATTGATAAAAAGCCTTGTTATTGCAAATAGTCAATCTGTCGATATCAGTGACCTTCAACAAGGGGTATTTATGCTAAAGGTTTCTGGAGAAAGCTTGCTATCAGAACGAACATTCAAATTAATCAAATTGTAATGTTAGTGCGTTACAACATCTTCCCATTTATTTTATTATATTTTGTGACCACGCCTTTCGTGTGGTCACAAAAATATGATAATACCTGGATATTAGGAATAGATTATCTCACAACACATCCTGATGGATACAAAGATGCTGCAGAGGGCATGCCCTTCGCTTTGATCAATCCCCGCCCTCGATAGAAAAGTATCCTATTCCGATGAAGATGGTTGATTTTCGATTATTAGTCATCCTGAAACAGGAGAAATGATGTTTTATACCAATGGCTGTCGAATCATGGATAAAAACCATCAAATCATGGAAAACGGGGATAGTATTAACCTTGGAGTACAATGGCGATATTTTTGCAACGAGGGACCTGCGAGTTTTTACAGCGATTTTAACGGGAGCTTGTCCCTTCCCTTTCCAGGTCTGGACAATAAAGGTAAATACGTCTTATTTACCCGACCTAAAAATTTAGAACCTGTGTATATTCCCAGAGTTCTTTATCATGTCATTGATATGAATGAAAATAATGGTTTAGGTAAATTAATTAAAAAAAATATTGAGCTATTTAAGGGAACAGACCTGGCATCTGTATCATTACAAGCTTGTAAACACGCCAATGGAAGAGACTGGTGGATCCTCCAGTGGGAACGAAACAATCCATTATATCACGTTTTTATTTTGGATGAAAAGGGCCCCAGGTTTAGTCACAGTGAAACTGTCGGTGCCCATGGACCTCTGTCTGTTTCACAAGCGTGTTTCAGCCCGGATGGGACTAAGTTTATATGGTCTGATCTGAACAAGGGATTGGGTTTATGATTTTGATAGGGAAACAGGTTACCTATCAAATCCAAGATTCAAAACAATATCCCCGCTATATCAATATGGGAGAGGCGGCGTCAGCTTTTCCCCGTCGGGACGTTTTGCTTACTTGTCCGCAAGGTACGAGCTGTTCCAGCTGGACGTGTGGGAGGAGGATTTTGACAAAGCATTTACCCTGATCGATACGATATCGACGATCACACATGTGGGAATTCCCCTGAATTTTTCCAATAGTATGTTGGCCCCGGATTGTAAGATTTATATCAGTACCGGGTTTGCCTGGTTTTACTACCATGTCATCCATAAGCCGGATGAAAAAGGCAAGGCTTGTGACCTCCGCAAGCTCGATCTGCAACTACCCTGGCCCAACAGTAACAGTGCCGTACCCAACAATGTACACTACCGGATGGATGAGGCCGAGGTATGCAATCCAAGGCTTACGTCCTTGTTTCCCGAGGAGTGGTACGGGAGAAAAGAAGTAAAAATCTACCCCAATCCGGCCACAGACCGGCTTACTATTGAAGGCATTTTTGGTGAAACGCACATTTTGTTTTATAGTGTAACAGGACAATTGCAGAAAAAAGTGGTATCACAGGGAGATCAATCCATTGACATCAGTGATTTGCACCAAGGTGTGTACATTATAAAACTCACAGGCCAAAAGTTGGAATCAGAACACTCTTTTAAATTAATCAAATTGTAATGTCAACACGTATCTTCTTATTACAATTAATAATGATTTATTTTGTGACCATGCCAAAGGCATGGTCACAAAAATATGATTTCACCTGGGTAATAGGCAAAGAATACAATACCTCCAATGAAGATGGATACGATGATGCCGCTGAAGGAATGATCCTCCGTTTCGATAAATCTCCGCCCTCGATTGAAAAACATCCTATACCAATGAAGATGTTGGATTTTTCCATAATGAGCGACCCGATTACCGGTGACTTGATGTTTTATACCAACGGCTGCCGCATAATGGACAAAAACCATGACGTCATGGAGAACGGGGATAGTATCAATATAGGGGATCAGTTCAGATATTATTGCAACGAGGGTGCATCCAGCTTTTATAGCAATTTTAATGGTAATCTGGCTTTGCCAATGTCAGGTGCTTCTAATAAAGATAAATATGTTTTGTTCACAAGACCCAAAAAGATTGGTCTTGCCTTGATGCAAAAATATTATTTCATGAAATTAATATGTCCAGCAACGAAGGATCAGGGAAGTAACAAAAAAATGTAGAAATTTTTTCAAGCACTCTTTGCCTCATGTCACTTCAGGCTTGTAAACATAAAAATGGAAATGATTGGTGGATTCTTTTTTGGGAAAGGGACAAACCGATTTATCACGTAATTTTGTTAAATGAAGATGGTCCTGAGTATAGTCATACAGACACTATAGGAAATATAGGCCCTGATGCAATAAATCAGGCTTGTTTCAGCCCTTATGGCAGTCAATACATCTGGTTTGATCACACGAGAGGTGTGGCCCTGTATGATTTTGACAGGCAAACAGGAAAACTGGAAAATTTCAGAACAAAAGTCATTTCCCATTATTATGAATACGGATTTGGCGGTGTGAGCTTTTCCCCTTCCGGAAGATTTGCCTACTTGTCCGCCAGCTACGAGCTTTTCCAGCTTGATACATGGGAACCGGATTTTGACAAGGCATTTACCCTGATCGATACAATATCGACGATCACACCTGTGGGAATTCCCCTGGATTTTGCCAACAGTATGCTGGCTCCTGATTGTAAGATTTACATCAGTACAGGATTTACCTGGTTTTATTATCACGTTATCCATAATCCTGATGAAAAAGGGAAGGCTTGTGACCTACGCAAGCTCGACCTGCAACTGCCGTGGCCCAACAGCAACAGTGCTGTACCCAACAATGTGCACTACAGGATGGATGAGGAAGAAGTTTGTAATCCCCGTTTGTCGTCTTTGTTTCCGGAGGAGTGGTATGGGAGCAATGGAGTAAAGTTATACCCAAACCCAACATCAGACAAACTGACCATAGAAGGAATAGAAAAAGGATTGGCCCATATCTGTAATGTTTCCGGCAAGGTAGTGGCCGTATATCAAATCGCCGGTACAACAGAAATCGATGTTACTTCTTTTGTTTCAGGCGTTTACATTATTCTGGTTGAAAATGGAGCCAATCAACCAATATTAAAGCGGTGGGTTAAAATCTAAATTTGATGTAAAAACAGACAATCCAGGTCTTGATTTTAGCCTAAAACCTTTCTATTCCACCAGTTTGATGTCAGTTATGGTATTACTTACGCTGGTATCATAAAAAGCAGTGATTCTTTTTTCGTTGACCGAAACCATTTCTTCTGTGATAAAAAAAGGAAAATAATGATTTTCCCCATCGTCAGCAAAAACACTTACTTCACCCGGCAGGTCGCCATTTGTTGTCTGATCAGCACCATACAAAATACCTTCTATCGATTTTATTCCTTCTCCTTCAGGGGCCATTTCTGCTCCGAATACAGATGTATTATTATAATAAATATCCAGTAAATTGTACATGAGCTCCGAGGTGTAATTAAACTTTACATATTTATCGACGTAACTGTTCAGAATTGTAAAGGATACATTTTCAACAGCTTCCAGATTGAGAACAAAATTTTCACTAAAGTTGCGTTCTGTAAATTCTATGGTCAGGTTAACGAACGGATATCCTGAATCTTCCACTTTTTTTAGCAGACCCATTTCAGGAATCTCCTTATTCGCCGGAGTAGTGGAAGAATTTACAACTACAGTGTCTTTCTCAAGATCAAATGATTGGTTGTTTTCAATACCCTTACAGGAGAAGGAAAATAATAAGACAAAAGTAAAATGTAACATTCTGAACATGATATCATTATTTTGATGAATCAAATATTGGGTTAAAATTACTAAATGAAATTCAGTTCTAGAGTAATCTGCCAGGTAATTTTCAGATTACATAGTTTTTAGTAACATAAGATTGTTAAGATGACAAAGAAAGTTGTTTATCTGAATGTATAGTAACAATGACTGACCGGGTACATTGATGTCAGCTTCTTTTCAACCGTCATATACACCAGGTATTTTAAAGATAATGGTAAAGGATGTATAAAAATCTGAAATTTGAAGATGGTAGTTTATGGATGTACATCTTTGAATTCAACAACCGGTGAAAGAGGCAATTTTATAAATTTTTACCATGCTTTGTTTGTTCTTAATGAAGTTATAACCTGTTTGCCATCTCTCAGAAGGATGATATAAGTGCCCGGAGGAACAAGTTTGGTGTTTAATGGATTACCATTATGGATTGCAGAAACTTCCAACTGCCCATTCACATTATACATCTGTATCTGAGCTCCCTCAGAAAGGTTTTCAAATTGAATTTCATCATAAAAAGGATTGGGGAAAAGGATCACTTCATCATTTTTTTCTATGTCTTTAGATTTGGAAATAAGATTACCACATTCTTTACCATCTTTAGAAAAATACACCAACCTTTTGTTGCTGAAATAGGTAATTCCTGAACTGGTGTCAACAGATGTCTGAGAGACAAACGGCCCGCCGCAGCCCTGAACATAAATTGAGGTAAATTGACAAAAAGGATTATCCTGACCACTCGTAAACTCGGATATAAAAAAATCGCAATACTTATCGGACATATAAAAAGTATCTTTGATTTTAGTGCACCAGGAAGGGTCATGTCTGACAGTATCTGAAAGATGGCCCTTGGTATACACTGATGTGCTTGTGACCGGACTTGAATAGGTACCCGCCGGCCAGCCGGGCATTCTGAAAAACCTGGTAAACCGTGACTCCCAGGCTATTGAATCAGGTGAACGGAAAAGAATTTTTTGAACGGAGTCGATCTGGTACTCCACCGGACCCGCATTCAGATTGGTCCCGATAGCAAACTCCGTCTGGAAAATGTCACCCTCCTTTATGTCAAAAAAATCACCCGTTGTAATACCTTGTGCTCCTATACATTGAGAAAAAAACATGCAAAAAAAGATATGGTATGTTTTCACTGTAAACGGTTTGAGTTTGCGCTATAAATGTACACTTTGTTTTTTATAGCTGTGGAAAATAATATATGAAGGTAATGGCGGCGACAAAAAATGCAGGAGGAAAGAAAGATAAACATAAAATATTGTGTACAAATCATAAATCATATAATAAATATGTTTAATTTAAAAATCATTAGTTAACATATACCTACATATTAATAAAAGTTATTATATTTACACCCTGAATTATATATAAGTATTTTTAATCTTTAGTAAAACTCGTTTTTATGGCTAAAATTTTGATCGTAGATGATGATAAGAGTATCAGAAAAACGCTGCGCGATATTTTAGAATTTGAAAAATATGAAATTGACGAAGCCACAGATGGTCTGGACTGTATGGTCAAAATCAAACAAAACAAGTTTGATGTCATCATCCTTGATGTAAAAATGCCCCGGATGGATGGTATGGAGGCTATTGAAAAAATCCAGAACCTTTGCCCCGACCTTCCTGTCATTATGATTTCCGGACACGGCAATATTGATACAGCGGTGGAAGCGGTAAAAAAAGGCGCTTTTGATTATATTCAGAAACCACCGGATCTCAACCGTCTCCTCATTACCCTGCGAAATGCTATAGATAAATCTTCACTAATCTCAGAAAAAAAAGTTCTGCAGAGAAGGGTGACCGGTTCGCGGATTCAGGAAATGATAGGCGTTTCCGAAGAAATGACCCATATAAAAGAAACCATAGAAAAGGTGGCACCTACCGACGCCCGTGTACTCATCAACGGTGAAAACGGAACAGGAAAAGAGCTGGTAGCCCGATGGATACACCAGTCAAGCAGGCGGAATGAATTTCCGATTGTAGAGGTCAACTGTGCCGCCATACCTTCGGAACTTATTGAAAGTGAATTATTTGGCCATGAAAAAGGTTCTTTCACCTCAGCGATCAAACAGCGTTTGGGAAAATTCGAACAGGCAAATGGTGGTACTCTTTTTCTTGATGAAATCGGAGACATGAGTCTTTCAGCTCAGGCTAAAGTACTAAGGGCCCTTCAGGAAAATAAAATCACACGTGTAGGTGGTGAAAAAGATATCACCGTGGATGTACGTGTAATTGCAGCGACCAATAAAGATTTGCGCCACGAAATACAAAGAGGTAATTTCCGCGAAGACCTTTACCATCGCCTTGCCGTCATCATTGTAAAAGTTCCTTCTCTCAATGACCGCAAGGATGACATTCCTCTGCTTACCGAACATTTTATAGCCCAAATTTGCGACGAATACAATATGGCGCATAAAAAAATAGAAAAAAATGCCATGACAGCCCTTCAATACAACAATTGGACCGGTAATATCCGTGAATTGAGAAATGTGGTGGAAAGGCTGATTATTCTGTCAGGTAATATTATTACTGAAAAAGATGTGATTACATATGTCACTAATGCACGGCAAAATACAGAACCTTTACAGACACTTTTTGATAAATTTGATGATGTGAATGCACTAAAAAATTATGTGCAGCAAGCTTACGAAAAATACAAAGGCGTTTTAGTATAAAAACTTATTTCCGAAGCACCAAGAATGGAGGAATACAAAATCGATAGTATAGGCAAACACGCCGGGAAAAAGGTCAAAAAGTGGAGTGAAATCAAAGGCGAAAACAGTTGGACGCTTTTTAAAGTCATCTCCGAACTGGTAGAAGGTTTTGAAACACTCAACCAACTGGCACCCTGTATTTCCATATTCGGTTCAGCACGAACCAAACCTGACCACAAATATTACCAGTTGGCTACAGAAGTAGCCCAAAGGTGTGTGGACGAGGGATTCGGTATCATCACAGGAGGAGGACCCGGTATCATGGAAGCCGGCAATAAAGGCGCTTATCTCCAGGGAGGATTATCAGTTGGTCTGAATATTGATCTGCCTTTTGAACAAAACAACAATCCCTATATTGATCCTTCCAAAAACCTTAATCACCGCTACTTTTTTGTCAGAAAGGTAATGTTTGTCAAATATGCACAGGCCTTTGTCGTACTTCCCGGGGGCTTTGGCACCCTTGATGAGATGTTTGAAGTACTCACCCTGATACAGACTAAAAAAATCAGCCCGGTTCCCGTGATCCTCGTAGGCACTGAATTCTGGTCCGGTTTGAAGGAATGGATTAAAACGACTATGCTTGAAAAAGAAAATACGATCTCCGAAAAAGACCTTGATTTACTGCCAGTGACCGACGACCCCAACGAAGTGGTCAGCATCATAACAAGGTTTTACGATATGTCCGACAAAGGGCATAGTTTGAAACCCAATTATGAATTGTAGAGGATGGTGAATAATTTATAATATACCATTACCAAATATTTGTTGTGCATTTCCGGGTATGTAGACAGTATATTTGTCTTTTTTGCGACAATATCTTATTTATTTTGGTGATTAAGCAGAATATTAAAAATAATTGTTTATCTTTGAAAACATTATTTCAGAGAATAGACTAATTCAAAGGTGCACATTGGATCATTTATTTGACTGGAAAAAAATTTATTTTTTAATTTAAAATTGTAATATTATGAAAAACAAGATTTTATTTCGAAATGTAATCGGGGGGGGGTATTTTGTATTGTTATTGTCCTTTTCGTTTGTTGTGAATGGTCAAATCTATAAATGGAGCTCGGACAATTTAGACCCACAAGCTGATTCAAGAATAACCGATTGTTTGGACTTACCTCTCTATTATAATCATCCAGATTATGATAATCACTCCTCTGCTTTAGACAATTCATTGGCTGCAGAGCAGCCACTAAAATTTGGTCAAGAACCTATAATGCTTGGAAAAAAAGGATGTGGTTGGCAATATGGTTCTGTTGATTTATCCGGAAATTATAATAGGATCAGATATCTTCATCCAAGTATTTGGTCAAACTCTAAAAAATATTTGTTGTTCGGAGATGTTCTAAATTTAACAAAAGACATTGCAGGTTTTCAAGAAGAGTATGAGGTAATGCAATATCGAGGAAATCAATTATTTTTTGACTTCCCTGTTACAAACCAAATAAAAAATACTTTCTATAAATTAAAAATAAAACTTCATACTCAAATTATACAAAACTATTCTCAAACAGTAAAATTAGCCTTAAATAAAGATGATGTAAATAATCAGCACTATCCTTGGATTCAAGGTGAGAATCTGTTACAGGAATTTATTGAAAAAAATGTAAGTGACGTTATCATCGATTCTGATATTAACCATGGTTTTATAGAATTTCCTTTTCAAATTATTGATAATCTTTATACTGATGAATATGATTATCAAATAGGATTACTTAACACCGTGGGAGTATTGGATCAAATAGTAAGTATTGACGAAATAATTTTAGATTGTGATGATAAAAATATAGCTTTTGATTTTCAAATATCAAAATGCGGGATATTAAACAACAATGATTGTAACGTAGATAATTATTGCGTCCAGCTTACAACAAATTGTACAAATGTAAATTTTGATAATTTTTTACATTATTATTTAATTACAAATAGCTCCACTCTTCAAACTTTTACTGTTCAAGGTCAAGGAGAAATAACAAGATTCTCAATGGACAATTCTCCTGCTGGTAATTATACAATTCAAATTATTTATGACGATACGAATGGTCTTAACGAAAAAGTTGCAGGTAATTATCTATTTGAGCACGAGAGAAATTTCACACACACCATTGAAACTCAATTTTATATTTATGAGAATACAGAATTTAATAATCCAGTATACCTGCCAAAAGATCTAGTAGTTGTTAGTCCTGCTATTTTAACAGTAAAAGATGTAGTTTCTTTTGCAACCAACACCAACCTTATTTTACAGCCCGGTGCTTCTCTTGTAGTTTTAGGTACCGGACATCTTACTGCTTGTAACAACCAGTGGGAAGGGGTTGTTGCAAATGGGCATTCTAATGTAGTTGTTCGGGACAACGGAACCATTTCTTTTGCAAAAACAGGAATTTATATACCAGGAAATAATGGTCATACAGCTGTGACTTTGAATCGTGCTCATTTTATTAACAACACAATAGGATTACATGGCAAACAAAATGCGGCTCCTCTGATTGAGTTGTCATATTTCACTGAAGGGCAAACAGGTGTTTTGCTTGATAACGTTACCGGAGGGACTGCACCAAACGGCGTTTATTTCCGGGGCAATGAATTTGCTTTCATGTCCAGGGAAGGTATTTTAGCCTACAATACTCCTATACAAGTCGAAGATGGCAATGAGTTTTCGTATTGTTTTGATGGTATTGCGCTCAGGAATCTTTTTGCTTCTAATGAACAGAGTTATATCGGAGAACCAGAAGTCTCCAATAATCAAGAATATAATCTTTTTGAAAACAATCAGAATGCCGTTTACACAAACGGAACCGATGTCAACATTGAAAATAATACATTTCTTTCAAATAAATGGGGTGGGTTTTATTCAGGGCTTTCTATGCTTGAATCAAAAAGAAATGACTATTCAGGGTATAACGGTAATTTTGGTGAATGGTATTTAAGCACAGGAAGTAACTCTTCTTATTCTGAAAAAAATCAATATTCTTCAAATATTGGTATCAATACAAGTTTTGAAAATGACAGATATGCTTTTTTGGCTAATTGTTTTAATACACTTGCGTGGGACATGTTTGCTGTTAATGGATCAATCTCAAAGGATCAAGGAAATCTTAACATAGCCGCCTCTAATTGTTTTACTGGTGGTGTTCCTGATTTTGTATGCAATACAACTGAAAAAGTATTTTATTTTACACCTGATCCTATGGTAGCCCATCCGGTTTGTCTGGACCCGGTTTTTGTCAGTAATTATGAGATCAAAGATTTTGCTACCACTTTTAACTCCGGTGAGTGCGGTACAAGCCTCTTACCTCCGTCCCCCGGAGAGTACAGTTATATCCGCACTCTTGGCTGCAATATTACATTATTAAGCAACCACATCACTTTTTTAAGAGGTCAGATTAATGCTCTTCTGTCTCAACAACAGCCATTGAGTGACCTGGATAAAGCCCATTTGTCATGGCTGTCCAGACATCTGCGATATACACAGCAACGATTGGCGCGATGCCTGAGAAAACAAGGCTTAAAACAAGAGCTGTATAATTTTTATAAGGCACAACAGGAAAGAGATTTCGACATCAGTGCTGCCGGAGTGCTTTTTGACATGGGATTGACATCTGATGCTATTTTGAGCCTTGATACAGTTTGGAACACACAAGGTGGAGACTCCCAAATTTTGCAGGCACTAAAACTTAACTTATTGTACAGAGATTCACTCAATCAATTGCCTTTGAATAATACAGACATTGCTGTACTGCAGACGGTATCTGCAATGTCAGACCCTTATGCAACTTATGCAAGAGCGTTGTTGTATATAATCAACGGGCAAAGAATAGAGCCTGACACTTCTATTGTAATGCCTAGAACAAAGCATAATGCAAATTTCAAAATATCAGAAAAATATCATTCATTGCCCAATCCTGCTCAAGATCATATTTTTATCCAAATAGAAAACTATCAGAAAGACTCTGAATATAGATTTCAGATGTATGATGTGATTGGGCAATTTGTCAATGGTGGATTATTAAATGAAAAAACAGAGATACCTGGAGTTTCATTGCCGGATGGCGTGTATTTTATTCAAATATATAAAAACGGAATACAGCAGAAGACCATAAAGAATCTTATTATACATTAATTATTAAAGATGTATGCATAAATATATCATATCATTGGTGGTGGTCATTTTGACCACTACCAATATTTACTCTCAATACTTTTCTAAGACTTTCAGAATTTGGGAGGATAATGAAAAGGGATCGTTTTTTGTTAATGCTTTTCCAACGGGTCAAAATACCATAATTGCTAAAGATATGTATATATGTCCTAATAATCAAGGTTGTATTGGAGTTAAAAATATGAATGCCAAAGGAAACGAGCAATTTGAAATTGTTAAAGATTATATTCAAGGAAACTGGAGTACAATGAAACTCCGAAATGATACCATATTTTATAGTGGAAGGAGTATTTCAGCATCAGACTCTATCTATTACTGGTATTTTGGTATGATGACAGAATCAGGCGACAGCATTGCAGAATTCAAATACCCTATGATACATTTTAAAGATGGAAATGTAACCAACTATGGCATTGTACTCACCGGAGGGTCTGAAGCAATTCTTTGGGGAGAGGGTATAGACAACAGACAACCCAATCCTACCGATGTACCCTACCGATCTGTATTTTACAGAGTTGGCTTTGATGGCAGTGTGGGAAGCGATCTGATTTGGTATGAGTGCAGTGACCATCCATCCAGAAGGATGTCAGATGCAGCGTCAGATAGTGATGGTAGTCCTGTTTTTGGATATTATTGCCTTGAGGATGCAGCAAGAAGATATATAATAAAATTAAAACCAGATAATACAGTAAGTAGAGAAGGTTCTGTTAGCATTGGTGACCCTTCCTTAGACGATCCCCGCATTGCAGTAGATCATGAAGGAAATTATATAATCAATTCTAATTTCGGAGGAAAAGATTCTATATGGAATACAGACAGAAGAAGAACCACCCACGTTACTAAAATCAACCGGCAGGGACAGATTTTGTGGAATACGATGATGCCCCAGATAAAAAGAGAAGGTAGGATTTACTTAGACCGTTTTGAGATGCTGCGTATGTCTGTGACCAAAAACAATGATATTTTGTGTGTCGGTCAGGTGATAATAGCAGATTCATTTTATCATCCTGTGACCCAGGAACCTTTCCATTGGGTATCTTATAATGCTTCATTTATTGCAGACTTGCCCCTGATGGAAAAGTGAAATGGAGACACCTCATGGCTCCTTATAATTCTGAAGGATCAGCATTGTCCAATATACTCTTTGATATCCAGGAAGCGCCTGATGGTTCTATCATCGTGGCAGGGCAGTTACAAAGAGACACCTCTGGATTCATTCACGATGCATGGCTGATGCGACTCAGTCCGGATGGGTGCCTCAACGATTCCTGCGATCACATACAAAAATACTGGCGATTTCCGGATACCATATCTTTGACTGAAAATATACAGTTATTTCCCTTGATGATTTACCCCAATCCGGGACAACAGGGTTTCAGGATATTGTACTCTTCTGATATGATTTATCCATTGCAATATGAATTGATCAACAGTACCGGTGTCAGGTTACAAACAGGATTTTTAGGTAGCAATGATGATGAAGTAGATACATCGTGGTTGTATTCAGGCGCTTATCAGGTTTTGGTCAGAGACCGGAATGGAAAAGTTTTTTCCGGAAGGTGGGTGAAAATGGATTAACACCCTTTATTATCCTATATCAAAATTGACTTTAAGTTAAACCTTTAGATTTTGAAAAAAATAGGATCTTATTAAACCAATCTCTGAAATCGCGGTTTCCTTATTATGGAATTCAACGAAATCAATTCATTATTCAGTTCTGATAAAAAACAACACTTTCAAAGACCTTTTTTGATATCAGGTCCTTGCAGTGCTGAAACAGAAGAACAAACCCTGCAAACTGCCATCCGGCTTAAAAAAACCAATAAAGTACATGTATTCCGGGCAGGTATCTGGAAACCGAGAACCCGACCAGGTGCTTTTGAAGGAGTTGGTGCGGTCGGTTTGCCTTGGCTGCAGAAAGTTGCCCGGGAAACCGGACTTCCCGTAATGGTGGAAGTTGCCAATGAAAATCATGTTGACCTGTGTATACAACACGGAATCAATATTTTCTGGATAGGGGCGAGGACTACAGCCAATCCATTTGCTGTTCAGGAAATTGCCGATGCAGTAAAGGGGAAAGATGTCACTGTTTTTATTAAAAATCCTGTCAATCCTGACCTGGATCTCTGGCTGGGCGGTACCGAAAGACTTATCAATGCCGGTGTCAGAAGAATCGGCGCTATCCACAGGGGTTTTTCATATTCCGGTGAAAAATTGTACAGAAACAGACCTCAGTGGCAGATAGCTATAGATTACACCTGTGCTATGCCTGGAATTCCGATGATCAACGACCCGAGTCATATTTGTGGCAACCGTCATTTGTTAGCCCGGGTGGCTCAAAAAGCGATGGACCTCAGTTATGACGGACTGATGATTGAAAGCCATATTACCCCGGACATGGCCTGGAGTGACGCGGCTCAGCAAATAACACCTGAAGTGTTCAAAGACCTTATCGATCAGCTTGTGATCAGGCACATCAGACCTGAAAGTATTGAGGACTATGATGTATTAGCGAGGAAAAGACAGGAAATTGATATACTCGATGATGAATTGCTCAATCTTCTATCTTCCAGGATGAATATTGCGAGAGAAATCGGCAGGTATAAAAAGGAACATAATATCACCATTTTGCAAACTGACCGGTGGTCTGAAATACTCAAAAAATTTCTGGATTACGGCACTCATCATGGCTTGAGCAATGAATTTATCGCCAGATTTATCAAAGCTGTTCACGACGAAAGTATCGAACAACAGGAAAATATTATGCAGTCAGATAAGGGAGAATAATTTCTGCGGTGCTTACAGCCGTGTTTCTGTATATTTTTTGAGAAAATTAGTTTTTTTTGTAAATAGTGGCAGAATTAGTTGGTAATTTCATCAAATGATATTAATTTTGCGGCTCATTTGAAATTTGTATTTTTTATTTTTATCATTTTTAAATTATTTTATGTTAATTATCCATATCAAAGACGACGAATCCATCGACAGAGCGTTAAAGAGATATAAAAGAAAATTTCAATCGGTAGGTCTTGTAAAAGAACTTAGAAACCGCAAACATTTTGTTAAACCTTCGGTAGAAAGAAGAAACGAAATATTAAGTGCTGCGTATCGCCAGGTGAAGTTTGGCAATATGAACGATTAATATCTGATTCCCCTCAGGGGAGTTTATAACATATACTTAAATCACATTTCCTGATCAGGAGATGTGATTTTTTTTTGTTTACAATGAACAAAGAGTTTCATTTTTTATTTGGTAGTAAATCTATATAATACCAGGATGAATTCCTTAAAAAAAAATATGGTGATTGCCGGTGGTTCCGGTCTGGTGGGGCGTCATTTTGTATCCGGAATTAATCTGGAACAATATAATGTGTATGTTCTCACACGTACAAAAAAACCGGTAAAAG
>JADKAS010000033.1 GCA_016715245.1 Saprospiraceae bacterium | reverse complement strand
AAAGCCACCTTTTACAATTGGCGCAAGCAGTATGGAGGCATGGAAGTGTCACAACTCAAAGAGCTTAAGGAGCTTCGCGAAGAGAATGCCAAGTTAAAACGTATGTACGCTGACCAAGCACTGATGCTGGAAATGGCCAAGGATGTCATTTCAAAAAAGTGGTAAAGCCTTCCGCCAAAAGAATGATCGTAACCTACCTTGTGAAAAAATATAAAGCCAGCGTGGAGCAGAGCGTATCTATCGTGAACATGAGCAGATCCAGTTGGTATTATAAGAGTAGATTAGATGATAGTGAAATAGTAACAAAGTTGGAAGAGATGGTTGAAAACTATCCCAGCCGAGGTTTTGAAAATTACTATCACAGGATCAGGCGAGAAGGCATAAAATGGGCATGGTGCCGAATATTGCGAGTGTATCGGGAGATGGGGCTGGTCCGCAGAACGAAGAAACGTTTTTATCTTCCTGACGCACAAAGAAAGCCTTTACAACAAGTGGAACGCCATAATGAAACATGGAGTATGGACTTCATGAGTGATGCACTCATAGATGGCCGGACATTCAGAATACTCAACGTGATGGATGATTACAACAGGGAATGCCTGTTAAGTCAAGGTAGTATAAGTTTCCCCGCCAAAAGAGTCATCAACTACCTGGAACAATTGAAAGAAGAAGTAGGTCTTCCTAATTACATTCGTACAGATAACGGACCTGAATTCACGTCCAATGATTACAAGGATTGGTGTAAAATAAATAATGTCACCCCTGTTTATGCTGAACCGGGCAAGCCTACTCAAAACGGATACATTGAGAGATTAAACCGCACGTTTCGAGAAGATGTACTTGATGCTTTTATGTTTACCAGTATTCACCAGTTCAACATTATCTCTGAAAAGTGGCAGGATGATTATAATGATTATCACCCACATCAATCGTTAAAATACAAGAGTCCGAGAGAATTTGCAGCCAGAGTTTTTAACAGTTTCAACAATGAAAAATCTAAAAGTGATTTTTCATCATTGAAATGTGAAAAACATCAATATCTTTGATTTTCAAATTATGACCTGTCCAAAGTTACGTAAGCTTACACTGTCAACATATATTAAATAGTCGCCACCATCAAATTTAGAAAGGTCTTCATATATCAAAGGTATTTTCCAAGTTAGGTTTTGCAGGTCAAATAATCCAACTTTGCTGTATTGACTTATTATTAAGTATCTTTTGACTCCCCTGTCTTTAATGATGGAGCTATTAACTTTTTTATATATCATTGGTAAAACTAATTCATCGCCGTTTAATATACCCCATTTGTACGATGAACTTTTATAGCATACATTATATATTCCTGAATCAATTCTTGACAAATAAAATTGATCGATTGGGTATTTATTTCTTACTTTTTTTATTGTTTCTTTTTCAATACCACTGATTTTATCAATTTTCGCATTTTCACATTCTAGATATTTTTGAATGTCCTGACTATATATGGAGATACAATTGAATAGTATAATTATTGTGACAACGTATGTTCTCATTTATTGAATTTTTACAAAGATATTATACATTTTATTGTAAGCTATTGTTCAGTAAGAATTATCAGTGATTTTCTAAGTCCTGAAAATTAATTAGACCAAATGTTTTTTTCCCAGCCTCGAGGTCGACAAGATGGAGAAACTCCCTTGGGTGAAGGACGGGAGGTATTGAGAGTGAGTTGAATTTCTAAATGTTACACAATCTGGAAGTATACTTCACTATACTTTCCTACCTTTCCAGCCGGTAATCAATCATGTCGCAGCAAGGTGCATTCAGAAACATGGTGTCCTTTGAAATTATCCGGGTAAAAGTGCCGACATCTTTGATGTCAATGACTTCTTTTCCGTTTTCATTACTTATTACATAAGTAGTATTTTCTGGTAATATAAATGATTCTTCAGGGACATTTTTAATGGCAATCGTGCCGTCTCCGAAAGTCCACGGAAATTTTCCCTTTTCGTAATTTTTTGAAATGCCGGCAATGGTGCCATACCAACTCACAAGATACCAGGTTTCACCGTCATCTTTTGAATCGTCTGACTTGTTGCATGAAAAAGAATACAGCATCATGCTGCACATCAAAATGGATAAAATTGTCCTCATGGTTTTTTATTACAATAAACGTTATTTTTACTGGTTTCGTTGGGTACAGTAATATATTAATCATTGTCCTGAAAACGAACTGTTTGTATCATATCATTTTTCACTATCTTTGGCGCAAATTTTATAAAAATGTATTTTAAGTCTGCATGGGAGGGAAATAATAGCTGGCACCTTTATCTGATAGGTTTTTTATTATCCATGGGAGGCTACCTTATTGGGCAAATTCCGCTTACTTTATTGCTTGTCTACAAAGTTTATTCCAATACTCATCTTGGTCCTGATGATATCACAGCGTTTCAGGAAAACATGAATTTTCAAAAATTCGGCATCTCAACCAATGTAGGTTTTTACTTATGATCATTATTTTTGTTTTTGCTATGCTGGGTCTACTGCTGGCGCTGAAAATTCATGGTAAATCATTGATGTCACTTATTACGCCGAATAAAAAAATCAATTACCATAAACTTTTATTCGGCTTCGGCCTTTGGGCTATTTTTATGGTGGTCACGGAAATGATAAGTTATTATCTCCATCCCGAAGAATATACTTTCCGGTTTTCGTTAAGTTCCTTTTTGCCGCTTCTGCTAATTTCAGTATTTCTTCTACCGGTTCAGACGAGTTTTGAAGAACTGTTTTTCAGAGGTTATCTCATGACAGGATTGGGAAGGGCTACTGGCAGTAAATATTTGACTATCATCATCACTTCAGTTTTGTTTGCCCTTATGCATTCCATGAACCCGGAAGTGGCTAAATATGGTTTGGGTACCATGATGTTTTATTATTTTTCGGCGGGAGCTTTTCTGGCCATTATTACCGTTATGGACGATAGCCTCGAACTGGCTCTCGGGGTTCATGCGGCTACCAACATGCTGGGAGCCACATTAGTTACATACTCCGGAAGTGTTTTACAGACAGATACTTTGTTTCTGGCTCAGGAGACAAGACCATGGATTATGATACTTTATTTTTATGGGGCAGCCTTCGTTTTTTATATTATATGCGCCAGAAAATATAATTGGGCGCCCATACAAAAACTAGCAGAACCCGTTTTGCCTCCAGTTCCAACACAGGAAAATATTATAACATAATATCAAACCTTTCACCGATTCTGAAATAAAAACGTTTAATATAAAATTACAGACATGTACCGCATATTTTTTCACTTTTATAGCATTTACTTTTTTTATTACTCCTTGTATTTCACAGGAATGTCGCTTTCTTCAGGAAGTTGACTACAAAATGGAACTGGACGTAAATCTGAAAAAACACCAGTTTGATGGAATACAGAAAGTAAAATACACCAATAATTCAAAGGATACCCTGCACCGTATTTTTTACCATTTGTATTTTAATGCTTTCAAGCCTGATAGTGAAATGGATATAATGTCAAGAACTATCAAAGACCCGGATAGAAGAATCGCAGACAGAATAAAAAATCTCAGAAAATCGGAGCAGGGTTTTGTGGATGTAAAATCCCTCACCATGGATGGAAAAAAAACTGATTTTAAAGTTTCCGGCACTATTCTGGAAGTTGACCTCCCTGTACCTATACTACCCGGTAAAACCGTAAAACTTGAAATGGAATTTCTGTCTCAGATTCCTCTTCAAATAAGACGGACAGGAAGAAATAATTCAGAAGGTATTGAATATTCCGTCGCACAAGGATATCCCAAAATATGTGGCTACGACGAACAGGGCTGGCATGCCAATCCATATATTGCCAGGGAGTTTTACGGACCTTTCGGAAATTTTGATGTTACCATAAAAATGCCTTCGGAGTATATCATTGCTGGAACGGGTGTTCTGCAGAATCCTGAGGATATCGGTTACGGATATTCATCTGAAGAGCCTAAAAAGAGGGACAAAAAACTGGAATGGCACTTTAAAGCCGAAAAAGTCCATGATTTTGTCTGGGCTGCAGATCCGGATTATAAACACATTGTCCATAAGGCCTATGACGGAACTATCCTCAGATTTTTCTACCAGGAGAATGAAAAAACAAAAGACAATTGGGAAAATTTACCCAAAGTTATGGATGCTGTTTTGGAATATGTCAATACCAATTATGGAAAATATCCGTATCCGGAGTACAGTTTTATTCAGGGTGGTGACGGTGGCATGGAGTATCCTATGGCTACACTAATTACTGGTGAAAGAAATTTTGCAAGTCTAGTTGGAGTTTCCATACACGAAATGGTACATAGTTGGTATCAGGGTGTAATTGCGACAAATGAATCATTATACCATTGGATGGATGAAGGATTTACCAACTATGTTTCCACTGAGGTTTTTAACCATTTAAAAAAATATAAATTAATTCCCGGAATCACAGAAGATAATCCACAATTGTCTTCTGTAAAAGGGTATATCAATTTTACTAAAACCGGATTGGAGGAGGCGATGAGCACACATGCGGATCATTTTAATTCCAATGCTGCTTATGGTGCAGCTTCCTATACCAAAGGACAGGCATTTCTTGAGCAGATAAGGTATATAGTCGGAGAAGAATACTTCAAAAAAGGAATGAAAAGATACTTTGAAGAATGGAAATTCAAACATCCTAATCCCAATGATTTTTTCAGAGTTATGGAAAAAACTTCGGGAATGGAATTGGATTGGTTCAGAGAATATTTTGTTGAAACTACTCATACCATTGATTATGCACTCAAAGATTTCGGTTTTGAAAGTATAATCATAGAGAGGGTAGGCAGAATTCCCATGCCACTGGATATTACCGTAACATTAGAGAATGGTAAGACCAAAAAGTTCTATATTCCTCTTGATATCATGCGTGGTGAAAAAAAGGAGGACGGATATTTTAATGACTTTAAAATACAAAAACCATGGAACTGGGTCAATAAAAATTATATCCTTAATCTTGGAGAAAATACAAACATGATAAAGGTACAAATTGATATTTCAGGCCGGATGGCAGACGTCAACCCATCGGATAATAATTTTCCGAGACCTACATTTGCGGATGAGGACCCTACAAAATAAATTGCGCATTCATGTTATCTATCCTTATTCCGGTCTATAACCAGGATGTCAGACGATTGGCATATTCACTTGCAAATCAATGTACCAAACTCAATATAAATTATCAGATTTTATGTTTTGATGATGGCTCTGATGTAAAATACAAACAAAAAAACGGAGAGCTGGCATTTAAAATGAATATCAACTATACAGAACTTCCCGAAAATCTGGGGAGGAGTAAAATCCGGAATTGGTTGGGAAAATCAGCTTATTTTGAATATCTGCTTTTCCTGGATGGCGATTCCGGGGTCAGAGATAAAAATTTCATTAAAAAATATATTGAAAACCTTCCTTGTCAGGGATTGATATATGGGGGACGTATGTATCAGAAAAAAAAGCCTGCCAAAACCAATAAAATATTACATTGGAAATACGGTATGACTCGTGAAGCCATGAAGGCCAAAAAAAGGAGAAGAGATCCTTACCTCAATTTTCAAAGCAATAATTTTTTAATACCAGCATCTGTATTCGAAAAACTTCCATTTAGAGAAAATGTGGAAGGCTACGGATATGAAGATTTACAATATGCTGATGTTTTAAAAAAGGCGGGTGTTTCTATTTTTCACATCGACAATCCGGTGTATCACGAAGGGTTGGAAATCAATACAAAATTTATACAAAAGACAAAAAAATCTATTGAAAATCTGATTTTTCTTGAAAAGAAGAAACAAATTCCCGAAACCAGGTTGCTGCGATTTTATAATACCCTTTCCTATTACGGACTAATCTCTTTATTTAAAAAAGTATTTAATTTTTTCAGACCTAACATTGAAAAAAATATGGTTTCGTCACGTCCTTCTGTTACTCTTTTTAACTTATGGAAATTATATCTCTATATTCAAAAAAAATAGCCCCACCATGAGGCAGGGCTATTGTCATTATTATGAAACAAGTATTTTAATTAAAATCCCATCTGACGCCCATGGATACATTATTGTATGCTATTGACTCACCACCGAACAACTCATTCATGTCGTATTTGCCATACAGGCTTATATCTCTGTACCCAATATAAGCACCAAGTCCATACACGAAATTGTTGACGTTAAAATTCCCTTTGGCATTTTCTTCATATTTGATTTTATCATTGGTATAATGCAGCACTTGTCTTGATCTGGAATTTACACCGACAAAACCTCCCACGCCAAATCTGAAGGATTTTTGGGTTTTGAATTTGACACCATCATCCGTTCTTTTGGGTTTGGTAAAATCAAATTCAAAATAGATAGGGGCTACCCATTGGGCTGTGCGAAAATAGGCATCTTTAGAATAATCTCTGGTATCTACCATGAGGCTAGTACTTTCACCGTTTTTAATAAAATATTGATTTTCATCAGGTCTTACATTATTTACTCTCAGAGAAATTCCGTATTTAATGTGAAGCAGGTTGCTATTGGCAAAAATTCGGGTTTTATAGGTAGCTCCAAATTCATAAAAACGCGAGTTTGACAAACGGAATTTACCATTATCAAGCGTGCCAAAGTCCTTGTCTTCAATCAAAGTGTTGAGACCAAGGGCAAAAACTGCTTGAGAAGTTGTTCTAGGCTCACCTTTTACTTTTTTACTTTTACCTGGTTTGATTTTTAATTTCAATTCACCGGTTTCTTCGTCATAAACTTTGTCATCTCCTTCAGCCTCAGAATCATTACTTTCGACTTTTTCTTTGATAAGGTCAGACAATTCTTTTTCAAGGGCTGAAATTCTTTCTTCCATTCTCGCCGCACTTTTTTCTGCAGCTTCCGATTTCAGCTTTTCACCTTCTTCTGCGGTAATTTCTTTTTCATCAATTTTTTCATTGATTTCATCAATTTCTTCACTTAGTATTTCCTTTTCATCGGATTTTACATTAATGATTTCTTTTGCGATTTCTTTGATTCTCTGAGAAAAAGATTCCTGTCCGTATGAAAAATTTGCGGACAATACAATAACTAGTAAAAGAATAAACTTTTGCATGGGTATAAGATTTAAAAATGAATAAAAAGGGTTAGTGTTCTACGTTTCTGTTGTTGACCATGGTGACCATCGTGTTTGATGTTTCGGCCAGTGTTTTGATAACTTTATTAAAAAAGCGATTGTTGGATTCTTTTTCAGCTTCTTTCAGCAACTTGTTCGGGTCAATATTATATTTGGAATTTGTTTTGACTCCGGCATCAGCCACTTCGATTTGCTGAAGAAGTTTGTTGGGATTGAATCTTGATTTTTTCTGGGATTCTTCCGTTACTTTGTCTTCTGTGGTTTGAATAACAGCAATATCATTTGATTTTTGTACTTCTTCCGTTGGAAGATTTGTTACTACAGGAATATCAGTCTTTTGAGGTTCCGGATTTTGATTTTTTCGGAATTGATTAGTTTTTGATTTTTTTCTGTTATTATTTTTTTTGGTGAAATAAAACGGGAAGTGTTGATATGTTCAGGTGAATTTTCAATGAGTTTTACCGGTATATCGATGGATTCATTTGTTTCTTCTTTTTCCTGAATGATGTGATCTTTAATGATTGTGTTTTTTTTCTCTTTTTGAAATAGGGTATTTGTTTCAATGTCAGTATTGTTATGGGTTACATAAAAAACAAACCAAATACTTACCAAAGTTAACACCAATCCCAACCAGATAAACCGGTTATTTTTTCCGTTTTTAGGTTTAGGCTGTTCGGCATTCAATTGTTTTTCCATTTTTTGCCAAAGTGAGGGAGACGGAGTAATCTCTCTGTTTTTTATTTCTTCCCTGGCCAATTTGTCTATGACTTGATTATCCATGGATTTCTAATTTATTTTGTTGTACAATCATTTCCTGTAATAATTTGCGGGCATAAGCCAACTGTGATTTTGATGTTCCTTCACTAATGGAGAGGAGTTGTCCGATTTCATTGTGCTTGTATCCTTCGATAGCGTAAAGATTAAAAACAACTTTACAGCCTTCCGGAAGTTTGTCAATCATATTTTGAATGTCAGAAACTATTAATTGAGATTCCATCTGATAATCTGGTTCTGACCAGTCTTTATCTTCTATGGATTCAATTTTCATATTTTTTTTACTCCGGAGATACGAAATGGATTCATTAACGGTTATTCGTTTCATCCATGCTTCAATCTGGTTTCTGTTTTCGAGATTTCCCAGATTTTTTAATATTTTCATAAATGAAGCGATAAGAATATCTTCAGCTTCTTCAATACTTGAAACATACTGCCTGCAAAGACTCAATAATTTAGGTGAATATTTTTCATACAAATATTTTTGAGCAGATCTGTCCTGATCTATGGCTTTGTTTATGACTTCATCTAAATTTGTATGTAACCTGACGATTTTCACGATTGTTTTGTCTTGTTGATAATAAGACGATGTGTTCTGTAAAACGGTTGTACTAAAAAATAAAATAATTCATTTTTTTTAAGAAAAGGAAAGATAATATATTCTAATTTACTGATATTCAAATAACAGTAAGAAAATATTTTTTTATAAAATTTTTATTTTTTCAACCTTATTACGGGGATTGGTGTAACTTTGAAAGCTAAACATGGCCATATGAAAAATCTTGTTTTTTTATTCACTTTCTTTATTGCCACATTGGGAATTGGTCAAACGTCAGACCCAAATGTAGAATTAAAAAACATTTCAGACAAATTGAAGTCCACTACAAAATATGAGGGAGAGTTATATGAAGAGGGTGTTCAGGTTTCCCTTCAAAACGACACCTTGTACGTTTACAACTACCGAGGTAACCCTACGACTAAAATTTATACCGAATACCATTATTTTCTGAATGTTAAAGACATCGAAAACGTTGAATACAAAACAATACAAGTGGGAGAACATTCTACTGAATTGCTTTCATTTACATCAAAAGGATTCAAACCTCTATTTATTTTTAAATATGGAAGTAGAAGTGAAATACAAGAGGAAATTAAAAATGGGTTATCTGAAGATGATATGCAAAATTACAGTTCAGTAGTATTGCCCATTATAAAAGATAAAAAAATACTTATAAGACTTGAATCTTTACTCAAAGGATTATTGACTAAGTAGGACCTGTTAAAATACATATAAAGTTATAAATCAATTAGTTACATTCTAATTTCTTTAAATTATGTGTCAGGTTATTATTAGAAAATCAAAATTAATCCTTCCTCTGAATCTTTTATTCACATAGTTTTTTATAAGTCGTCCATTCGTCATTTTTTTCTTTGCAACCAAATCGAGGTGTTAAAAAACATTTTCTTTATCAGCATCTTGAATCTGATGTATAGCTGATTTTTTCAACCGAGCCCTTTAGATTTGCACGGTAGATAATAACTTCTATTAAACTTATTATTATGTATAACAAAGGGGCCCAAAGGGACTCAAAATATTTGATTTTGTCGAAAATTTGAGGTCAAGAGAGGCAATTTATTCAAACCTTAAGTAACCTATACTTAGCGTTAATCCTCTTTTTACTTTATTAATTCTTGAATCTAAAAGAAATTCGGGTAAAACCCATTAGAAAGGGTTGGGTCGACTTAATATTCAACAAATTTTTAAACATCAAAATTAATAAATTATGTACAAACATTTCATTAGGAGACATACATCAATTTAACTTTCCTTTATTCGTTTTTGACACTTACTCACATGACCATTTTTGCAGATAAACATCCACTGCTTTCAGGAAGTTTTGTTTTTTCTCTTGAGTGGTTAGTTTTGTTTGGAATAATATATCCATCTTCTGTTTGAGGGAATCGGCAGCGACCAGGCTCACTTTTTTGAGTTCATCGGCTTTGATTCTTAAGATTTGGAGATTTGTTTTATTGGTTACTGTATCATTTTCAAGCATTCTGATGCTATCGGCCAAGGCAAATCTTTTGTTTTTTAGCTGTATGGTTTGACATTGAATTCTGGCAAAGTTTGCTATTTCCTTCTCCAATTGGTCTGAACCACAAGAGAGAAGGAAATAAACGATACTGAAAACCGCAACATGTAAAAGATGATACTTCAAAACTAAAGTATTTTCAAAGTAATTACCTGACAAAACGCGGCCACAAAATACTTTTATTGACATTGTCGCCAATTGCTTTTCCTACCTGAAGACCTTTGCTGTTGTCCATAGGAAAGTGAATGCCGCCATACAACCTGCTATTGGCACATTCTTCAGCCATATCATTAAAATTGGAAAAATTTCTAGCCTTAAAACCGAACTGCAACTGGCTGTAGTCTGTAAACAAATAGTTGCCGCTGCCATCGGTAAACAAATCAGTCAGAATGCGGGAACCTGCGCCTATTTCGCAGGAATGTCCTGAAGTATACGCAGGGAAAGGTGGTGTGCCGATAACGGTATTAAAATTAGGGTCGATGTATCTTTTAATGTAAGTCACTGGACGTATAAGGAAGTAGTCGTATTTGCCTTTCCAGCAGGCGATAAAGGCATCATTTTCTGCGATACACATACGGGCATAAGACATAGCGGCTTTGGCAAGGGAGATCCGTTCTTCACGCATGACCTGAGTGAGAATATTAAAAGTATGTCCGGCAGGTGTACATGTCATAAACGGATCGTCAGCCCAATATTTGGCGATTTCAATTTGTTCGGGTGTGTTGTTGGTTACGGTACCATAAACCTCCATGGCTTCATTAAAAAACGGGGTGCCCGGAGTCACAGAAAAAGGCGTATGAGCAACCACCTGTGTTTGGGTTACATTGATAGAAAGGAAAGGTCGGTTTGAACCCCATCTTGGACTCAACGGCTGCAGGGCAGCACCTGTTGGAGCCCAGCAATAATCATCCGTAGGTAAGGTGAAAGGAAGCTGAAACGGGTCCAGATAAACTTCATGTCCACCGTCTGTTTTTGAATATTCGAATACTACTTCGGCAATTTTCTGACCGAAGGCAACGGAACGATCTATGACGTCGGAAGGAACACCTCCCATCAAGTTAATTTGGTTTTGTGCTTCTAGACTATCTAAGACTCTTGCATTATTGGCAGAAATTCTTTTTTCAAACATAAATTTGAAAATTTTTGCCGTGGCTGCATTAGAAGCCAAAGCCCAGTTGTATTCTTTGCCTGATTCAGGGACAGGCAGTTTGTAAGTTGAAAACCCATTTAACTGGTTCTGAAGACTTTGGGCATTTTTAATACCATGAACAACAGCTTCATATTGGGCCAAACCAATATATCCATAGGCTCGCGCTGCCTGAGGAGGAAAAAATCCCTGGGTAGTTTTTATCGTGAAGCAAAGATGGTCGTAATATTTGTACAAAAAGTCGGGGTCGTAATCCTCTGTTTCAGATAGTTCGGCAAATTCGTCTTTCTGACAGGATGGCATCCATAAAAGCAAAAAAGTCAGTAAAAGTAAAAAAGAAAATTTTGGTAGGAGGGGTTGTGGTTTAAATAACATTTCTGATTTTTTAACATGTAAACAAATAACCTGATACAAAACAAATTCTACGGTAAGTCTTTGACGACAAAGGTATTTCAGTATTTATGATTATTATGATACGATAAATAAAAAAAAATCGATATCATTTGATCAAAAAAAATGTATACCTAAAAAAAAACTTTGTAGAGTTGACGGTGTAAGCTTCTGCGACTTGATGTAAAATGCGAAAATGAATTCAAAGATAATACAATGGAAAAGTAAATTCCAAATAAATGGAATATAATTTTTAAAAATTTCAACAAAAACAACCTTATTTTGTATATTATCTTTCTTTTTGATATATAATTCCGATATTTCGGAATTATATATGTGTCATTTTGCGTAAAAATGTACTGGATATTTGGGTGAATTGTCTCAAATGCAAACATGTTCTGAATATTTTTATATATTTGTTTCGAAAGTCAGTAAGAGCATTATAAAAAATCATATGAAAAGGGAAAATCAATTTTTCGGGCACAACATAAAATTTCTTCGGAAAAGACAAAAATTGACATTGGTGGAAATGGCGAAACAGACCGGTATCAGTAAAAGTGCTTTGTCGGATTATGAAAACAATAAATCAACACCCGGACTTGAGATACTCAGGATATTCAGTTCTTTTTTTTCGGTTTCTATCGATGATATTCTGAAAAATGATATTACCGGACCTATAACAAAAAACGGTGGTAATGCTGAAAAAAATATGCATAAAGAGTCAGAAAGTTCTTTCGAAAATCTGGATCAGGAAAAATATCAGTTTCATTTGAAATTATTACACCAAAGGTTGGAAAGTGCCACATTGCGGTTTCAGATGCTGCAGCAATTGCTGCAAAGTAAGGAGTCTGAAAATAAAACTCTGCGAATCAACATTAAATTACTGGAAGAAAAAACCGGAGTAAGGTCGAAGTGAAAACTTTCAGATGTTTTGTAAATCGAGCAACCCCTTTTCGAATTCTTCTTTGGATTGGAGGAAAAGTGCAGAAACTTCTTTTTGTATGTCAGCATCCGAAGTAGGATTTTCCTTTAATTGTTCCAAAGAGGCAAGTACCTTAACCTGGGTTTTTAAGATGACGGCGAGGGTCACCTGATTCTGAACAATCTGTTTCTGGTTCTTGATGATGTTCAGCTGATTATTGACAATGATATCCTGATTGCTGATAATGCGGCTTTGGTTTTCCACAACAATATCCTGATTGTCGACCTTTGTCTTCAGGCTTTCAAGTAGTTGGTTGAAATTTTCACATATTTCATGTTGTATTTTGTTTAAATGTTCCTGCTGCTTCAACATGGCTGCCATGGATGGTGTCTCATTATTCATATACGCGACTTTCAAAAGATAAAATAATTTAGTTTTGCAAACAAAATATAGTCTTCGTGCAAGGTGTTAGTAAATTCATTCCACCTATCAACTTTCAAAGGTTTTTAATCTGCTGATGGTTCTTCATTTTTGGGGTGATGCCAATTTCTTAACAAAACGGGCAGTAAATACAAATCACACAACAAGGCACTGAATAAAGTTAATGATATTAAAATTCCGATGGTAAATGTCGGTGGATTTTGAGAAAATATCATCACCAAAAAGCCCACTGATAAAACCAATGATGTAAATATTATGGATTTCCCGGTCTCTTTTGTGGTTTTATAAATGGCAGTCTCTTTGTCAAGGCCATCCCTTAACAGTAAATTGTATTTTGCCAAAAAATGGATAGTGTCATCTACGGCTATTCCAAAAATTATAGCAAACACAATAGAAATGCCTGCTTCAAGGTCTATATTAAAAAATCCGAGGATACCTGCAGCCACAAAAAGTGGGATAATATTCGGAATTAAAGCAATGATCAGCATTCGAAAAGATTGGAGCATTATTCCCATTATCAAAGAAATAAGAATCAGACTAATACTCAGTCCTTGTATAAGATTGTCTTTGACATATATGCTGTTTTTATCTAAAACCAAACCTGTACCTGTTCTTCGTATCGAAACCAGTGAAGTATCTATATTTTTATTTATCCAGCTATCCACTTGTGCACTGAAAAAGGCAACACTGTCCGCACCAATATCTTTTACCCTTGCCGAAATTCTGGTTTTATCTCCATTTTTACTCATCATCACAGCGGTTTCCCGGGCAGATGATTTTTTAATCAGATTTTTATAAATTTCAAATTCAGTAGAATCCTTAGGGAATAGATAGGCGTTTGCCTGATTGGCACCCAATGAACGGGATATACTCTTGTATAAGGTTGCCTGGGAAAGGGCTGTTTTTACAAAAGGATACGTAAGCAATTTTTCTTCCAGGGCATTAACCTCTTTTAATACTTGATAACTTTCTATATCCGTTCCTGGATTTTTAGCGGTAATGGCATATTCCAATGGTCTGAAGCCACCAAAATTTTCTTCAAAATATAAAAAATCAGAGCGGACGGTAGAGTTTCTGGGAAGATTGTCTATGATGCTGTAGTTTGTTTTGATCATGGTCATTCCTGTCAGCATGACTATAGTAAAAATAATAAAAATCGACATTATCCTGGTAGGATATTGATATGTCGTTTTATAAATATGCTCCAAAATCTTGTCCCAAAAATCCCCGCTTTTTCCCTTGGGAAGAAGCTTCTCTTTTGAAAACAATAACAATAAAGGGACCATATAAAATATCACCACCAGATAAGCAATGACAACGCCTAAGGCACACTGTATCCCAAACTCCTGTATACTTTCAAGTTTTGATGTGTATAAGGAAGCAAAACCGAAAGCCGTTGTCAATGACGTTATTAATGTAGCCACACCAATTTGTCTGATGGTGATCCACATCGCTTGATATTTATCCGAATTTGTTTTGAGCTCATCAGAAAATTTTGTGTAAATGTGTATCACATCCGAACTGCCTACAATTAACATTAATACAGGGAATAAAGCAGATAATGCTGTCAACTCCTTTCCCAACATACTCAAAACACCCATAAACACCAAAAGCCCAATTCCTAACGTAGATAGGGTGATTAAAACAGATAGGGGATTTCTGAATAAAAAGAATAAAAACAAAGTGATTAATATCCCGGAAATGATGGTACTCCTTCTTATTTCATTTGTCTGAAAATCGACCAGTTCTCTTTGAAAAAAGGATCTTCCAAGGTAATGGCGATTATTAATCCCATCGACTGATAATAACGAATCTATGCTGTTGATAAGATTTTTTGAATCTTCCATGCCCAGATTGTCCGTAGTTTTTATTGTTATAGTAAGCGCATCTCCGCTATCATTAATAAGATTGTGAACCAGCCTCTTGTCGTCATATATAATATTTTTATCTTCTTCATAAAGTTCCGGCTGGTCTACATGTAATGCCGGAATTGTCATAAATCCAAAAGGTGTTTTGACAGGGTAGTCCAGATTCGTCAGAGATCTTACTTGCTGAACGTGTTTAATATTCTGTATATCTGTGGTGGCAATACTTACTTTTTTTAGAAATACGGAATCAAATACCGATGGTTTGTTGGGAAGTCCAATCAGTAAAAAATTGTCATCCGTTTCAAAATCTTTAATAAATTCCTGATAATATTTGTAATCCGGATCTCCTTTCGGAAAAAACTGGTCAAAAGAAAATGAAAACTTTAATTGTGTCACATAATATCCGCATAATGCAGTAAAAAGCATAAAAAGGATAAGAACAGGGATTTTATATTTGAAGAACATGTTTGTATTGTATTGGTATTAAATTCTTTTTATGTCTTTTTGTTTTTAAAAGAAATACTTTTATTCAAGTTGAAATTAATTTTTTTTGGCTGATATTGAATTTTTCTTTTTACATTAACTAAATTACTGAGATTTAATATTTTGATTATAAAAATTTACGGTTTTTTTTTTGTAAAATATTTATACCAGAATATGGAATATTTCCCCAACCATTCAAAAATTTTCAGGCTATATTTTTTTTCTGTTACATTCATGCATTACTTTTGAAATATAAATTTGAGTATGATCTTAATCCGAAAATATTATAAGTTGCTTTGTATTCAAAGTATTTGTATTTTTCTACTGCCGTCATGTTACTCACCAGATCAAATTCTTAGAAAACAATTAAAAAACAATTCTCGGTTATCTGAGATTGTTTTTAATCCTGAATATGAAGTTCAAATCATGTATACCAGAGTGGATACTAAAACAGGAAAAACAGAAACTTCATTTTTTAAAACCGACACAAGCACATATTTTTATCCGGCAAGTACAGTTAAAATGCCCGTTGCTTTTCTTGCTCTTGAAAAAGTTCGGAAACTTCAGAAACAAGGATTTCCAATAACTCCGGAAACAACCATGCATCACGGATCCGGCACCACTCCGCAAACCGAAAAAACATCTGAAGAAACGGTTGCAAATGGTTCTCCAAATATTAAAAGATATATAGAAAAAATATTTTTAGTATCTGATAATGATGCTTACAACCGGTTGTATGAATTTCTTGGCCAGGATAGTATCAATAAAATATTAAAATATAAAAACATATTTACTTCATCAGTTATCAATCACAGACTTGGAGTTCCGGAGTTTGATTTTGATGATAACAGACGGAGTAATCCCATCTCATTTAGTGAAGAGGGTAAAATAGTATATACTTTACCGGAGCGTTTTGGTGTGGAAAATTTTGTCCATCATGCAACAAATTCGGTGAAGGGAAGGGGTTATATCGATCAGGAAAACAATCTGGTAAAAACTCCCTTTGATTTCAGTAAAAAAAATTATTACAATCTCGTCGATATGCAAAATTCCCTTGCTCGTGTTATACATCCTGAATGGTTTTCTAAACAGGAACAATTTGATGTATTGCCAGAGGACTATATCTTTCTCAAAGAAACCATGCAAAAAAAGCCCAGAGATGATAGATACTACGCTCAGGATACCAGTTTGCACGATAATTATGTTAAATTTTTTATTTTCGGGGATTGTAGTGAACCCATTCCTGACCATGTAAAAATATACAACAAGACAGGAATGGCGTACGGGTATCTCATTGATTGTGCATATATTGAAGATACCAGTAACAATACATCATTTTACCTTACAGCCATGATCCATGTCAATAAAAATCAGATATATAATGACGGCATCTATGAATATAAAACCATAGGTATTCCGTTTTTGGCTGAATTGGGTCGGACAATGTATTTATACACGAAAAAAAAATCACGGTGACACCATATCGATATCACCGTGATTTTATTATTTAAAACCATTAATTTGCTGTGAAGGATTTTACCCTCCTTTTTATACATAATATGATACATTCCTGAGTGTAAATCGGGAATAAAAACAGAGCGATCTTGGACATCATCATTTTCAAATATCATCTTACCCATATTGTCGTATAACATCAGGTCTTCAATAGGTAGTCCTTGATTAATGATGTGGATATTCCCGTTTGTCCAATAAAAATGAACAGGAATTATGTCTTCTGTACCGACTGATGAAATGAATGGGTTCAATACCTTCACGCCGATACACGTATCAAATGGTTCGGTAAAACATAGCTTAATATTTATCGTATCAACATTAATTTTTGCAAACTTATGTGATATATTTTGGTCCAATACGACAATCTCGGCTGGAGAATTTTGTTCTACCCAAATCAAGCAGGTTTGTAATTCCGTGCAACTTCCTCCCAAATCGTATGAAATCTCAAGTTCAATGCTATCCTGACCTGAGATGAAGGCTTCAGCCTCAAGATTTTCCAACCAGCATAAACCCTGAAGTGCACAAGGATTTTCAAAAGACCTGGCCCGGCAACAGGCAGAATTTTCATGATCACAAATGGTCATGATAAACTCTTCTGTTCCCGGATCAGGAACTGAAATCTGGTAGACGCTGTCGGGATCAAATGGTAAATACAATACCATTGAATCATTAACAAAAACATCGTACCCGGTCATCGAAGTGTTCTGACCTATAATGATTAACGAAGTAACAATCTGGCCGTTTTCACATAATAAATCACTTGTTTCTTCAAAGACAATGGAACATTCTGCTTCCGGATCATAACAAGGATTATCAAATTCTCTTTCGTTACAACAATCCGGATGGTCATTGGCGCAAATCGTCAGAATAAATCCCTGACTTCCCGGATCAGGGATTACAAGATTGTAGATGCTGTCCTGTTCGAAAGGAAGAAAAACCAGGAAAGAGTCATTCAGATAAACGTCAAAACCTGTCTGGGAAACATTCTGTCCGATGATTATTAGGGACATGTAGATATTATCACCATCACATTCAGGATTTCCGACTTCTTCAAAGACGACCGAACATTCTGCTTCCGGATCATAACATGGATTTTCAAATTCTCTTTCGTTACAACAATCAGGGTGGTCATTGTCGCAAATAGTCAGGATAAATCCCTGAGTTCCCGGATCAGGAATAACAAGATTGTAAGTGCTGTCCTGTTCGAAAGGAAGAAAAACAAGGAAAGAGTCATTCAGATAAACGTCAAATCCTGTCTGAGAAATATTCTGTCCGATGATTATAAGGGACATATAGATATTATCTCCGTCACATTCAGGATTTCCGACTTCTTCAAAGACGACCGAACATTCTGCTTCAGGATCATAACAAGGATTTTCAAATTCCCTTTCATGACAACAATTGGGATGGTCATTGGCGCAAATCGTCAGAATAAATCCCTGACTTCCCGGATCAGGGATTACAAGATTGTAGATGCTGTCCTGTTCGAAAGGAAGAAAAACAAGGAAAGAGTCATTCAGATAAACGTCAAAACCTGTCTGAGAAATATTCTGACCGATGATTATAAGGGACATATAGATATTATCTCCGTCGCATTCAGGATTTCCGATTTCTTCGAAAACGATGTTACAGTCATTTTCCGGATCATAACATGGATTTTCAAATTCTCTTTCGTTACAACAATCAGGATGGTCATTGTCGCAAATAGTCAAAATAAATCCCTGAGTTCCCGGATCCGGAATAACAAGATTGTAAATGCTGTCCTGTTCGAAAGGTAAAAAGACAAGGAAAGAGTCATTCAGATAAACGTCAAAACCTGTCTGAGAAATATTCTGTCCTATTATAATAAGCGACATATAGATATTATCACCGTCGCATTCAGGATTTCCGATTTCTTCGAAAACAATTGAACAATCATTTCCAGGTTCGAAGCATGGATTTTCAAATTCTCGTTCACTGCAACAATCCTGGTTAAAATCATTACATATCGTTAGTACAAAAGTCTGATCTCCCGGGTCAAGTAATACAAGTTCGTATAAACTATCCTGTTCAAATTGTAAATAGGTAACAAAAGAATCATTAAGGTAAACATCGAAACCTTGCATATTAATGTTTTGCCCGATGATAATAATGTTCATATAAATACTGTCGCCGTCACAAACAAGATCACCAATTTCTTCAAATACCAATGAACAATCATCCTGAGATTCAAAGCACGGATTTGGTAAAACCAAAGTAAAACACTCGCCCGTAGATGCGGTTGTACAAAATTCATACGTGAGCAAGGAATCGGGAAATGTGATATTGTTAATCCCTAAAGTATTGGAATTAATCCAGGTAAAAGGGTAGGATTGACCGTTTATGGATAGGGTATAATCATGTGCAAAACACGAACCGCTTATCCATTCAAAACGATGCCAGGCATTAAATGACCCGTTGTTGCAATTTCCTTCTTCCACCATAAAATATTCTCCCATACAGGGACAACAAACGGTTCCGAATTCAAAAGTGGCGCTACATTCTTCATCATCTGCATCCCGTATAGTGAAAACCAATTCATCTATACAATCTGCAATAATTTCCATTACTCTGTTGCTGTTTTGATTGTATTCAAATTCATGACCTTGATTCGAAGTGATTATATATCCATTTTGCCCGAAATGTTCACTTTCAAAATCGAATCTTAGTAAGGCAAATTCTCCGGAACATTCGGTTGAATCCAATTCAACAATAAAATTTTCAATAGCACATTCGGCAAAACAGTTATTAATTCTTGTTACTTGTCTGAATTCACCATTGGGTAACGGAAAGGTAAATACATAGTGATTTTCCTGTTGATTGGACGTAATATTGTCAACCCTGTACTGATTTCCGCTAACATAATAAAAATCATAAGGTGTTCCATTAATGGTTAAAACAGCATCATCCCAATACCAAAGACAGGAACCTGATGCTACTTCAAGAATAAAAATGGCATCAAACGTACCGTTTTCACAGGCTAGTTGTTCAACTACAAAGTCAAAATTGCATTCACAGCATTCGGGTTCCCATTCATATGTATCCGAGCAATTTGGATTGTTATTGTCGAAAATTTCAAAGTGTACAGTTTCAAGACATTCAGATGTCATTTGATATACACGATTACTGCTGAGTGTATAAGTTTGCGCGTTGGAACCGTTCATTCTGACGGTATAACCATTCAGACCGAAATCATTACTCTGGAATGAAAAACGAACCCACATCATTTCACCGTCGCATTCAATAACTTCTGTAATGGTAAAATTTTCAACAGAACAAACTACTTCTTTTTTATCATTTCCATTGATATGGTTATAGTTTTTTAGTGAAAAAGGAAATAGATTTTCACTTCTTTCTTTCTTTATATCAATCAAATAGGCACCCGCAAGGATTGAGGTACTAAAAATCATAACTATAAGAATACCTAAGGTATAAAGTTTATTCATGGGTATTAATTTATATAGTAATAATCAATTTTCTTTTCAAAACTTATTGTACAAAAATACTTATTTTATTCAAAACTACCTTGAATAATAATATTTAGATTAATTACTTATAAAAAGGAAAAAATCTTAGCTTGTATTTTTAAGTATTCGTAATCAGGAGAAGAATGTATAACCGGAATGGAATAATATGTAGACTCTGCCGTCATTATTTTCGTTGCCTTGAAAAAGGAAATTTTGCAAAATAATCCCGAAAAAATTAGACAGGGAATTGGAAGTCAGGCAAATAAATTTTTTGTAAAATACATTTATTTTATGGCTTGCGGCGAATTTGTTCCCAACAAATTATCGCAGTTTTCCTGTTCAATCCCCACATATACCCTCCCGGGTCCCCGTCTGTTCTGATGACCCTATGGCATGGAATGAGGAATGCG
Source organism: Saprospiraceae bacterium (assembly GCA_016715245.1). Lineage (GTDB taxonomy): Bacteria > Bacteroidota > Bacteroidia > Chitinophagales > Saprospiraceae > OLB9. The sequence continues at coordinate 248,714 of JADKAS010000033.1, read as the reverse complement.
ACTGGATTATCACCAATAGCCGAACCAACTGCACGTGAGGCTTTAGGCAAGTTTATTTTTGAAGAAATATTCTGATAGGTGGTCAGTTGTCCTTCAGGTATGGATAAAAGTGCCTTCCACACTTGTAACCTGAAAGGACTTCCTTTGACATGGAGAGTGACTTTGTTTTTTGTGGGTAATCCTTGCAGAATATCCACAACATTTATGTGAGCCGGATTTGATTCTTTTAGTATTTTAGCCTCAGGAAATTCTTCAAACAGGCTTTGAATAGCTTTAGTTTCATTTTCGTAAAAATGCACGTAGCAAATGCCTTTATCCGTGGAAGCAATGATTACACTGCCAAAAACTGTCTGATATAAGTTATAACAAATGGTCAGGCTCTGACCTTTGTTTTTATATTCCCCCGGTGTCATTCCCTCAATGGTTACAAATAAATCATGCAACCTGCCCGTTCCACTCAGTCCGGTTCCCATGGCTGTTTCAAACAAAGAAAGTTGTCTTTCACGCAGAAGGAATTTTGCATAATTGACAGAAACATGACTCAAAAAACTTTTAGGGGACACGCCAGCCCATTCACCAAAAATTTTTTGGAAATGGGAAGGGCTCACATGTACGTGTTTCGCAATTTCCTCCAAAGATGGCTGTTCTTTAAAGTGACTGCGAATAAATTCTATAGCTTTTTCAATAGTGGAATAATGATGATTTACCACAGTGTAAAATTTTAACAAAGATCGGTTTTGTATTTTAACCTTACAACCCGAAAATGGCGAAAATAAAAAAGCCCCGGAACAAATGCGTCACCGGGGCTTTGTATATTCTTCAGAAAGTTGACTATAAAAACGGTGCAATCACCAAAGCAACTACTGACATAAGTTTCAATAATATATTCAGAGATGGTCCTGAAGTGTCCTTGAAAGGATCACCGACAGTGTCACCGACAACGGTAGCTTTGTGAGGTTCTGATCCTTTGTAGTACATTTTACCCTGGATTTCAACTCCTTCCTCAAACATTTTTTTGGCATTATCCCAAGCGCCTCCGGCATTGGATTGGAAAATAGCCATTAATACTCCGGTAACGGTTACCCCAGCTAATAATCCTCCTAGCATTTCGGCTCCACCAAGGAAACCAACTGCAACAGGAGAAACAACAGCCAGTAATCCGGGAATCACCATTTCTCTGATGGAAGCTTTGGTGGATATTTCAACACATTTGCCATATTCAGCTTTTCCGTCTGCGTCATCAAACGTTTTTTTATCAGCATCTGACCATGACTTGAAGTCAACACCGTCATTTTTTTTCATGACAGCCAATGCATTTTTTAATTCGGGAATATCAGCAAATTGTCTTCTTACTTCCTGAATCATGTCCATTGCCGCTTTACCAACAGCATTCATGGAAAATGCAGAAAACAAAAATGGCAACATACCTCCTACAAGAAGACCTGCCATAACATTGGGTTGAGCAATGTCAATACTTGAAATACCAGCAGTTGACATAAACGCAGCAAATAAAGCCAGTGCTGTCAAAGCGGCTGAACCGATAGCAAATCCTTTTCCGATGGCAGCCGTCGTGTTACCAACAGCATCCAGTTTATCAGTTTTTTGTCGCACTTCTTTAGGAAGATCAGCCATTTCTGCAATACCACCGGCATTATCTGAAATCGGACCATAAGCGTCAACAGCCAACTGAATACCTGTATTAGATAACATTCCTACAGCTGCTATTGCAATACCGTACAATCCACCATAGTGGTAAGCTCCCATGATTCCAGCAGCTAAAACCAAGACCGGTAATGCAGTTGATTGCATTCCTACCCCAAGACCAGCGATTATGTTGGTTGCAGATCCTGTTAAAGATTGATTTACAATATGTTTTACGGGTTTAGTGCCTGTACCTGTATAGAACTCGGTAATAATTCCTATTAACAAACCTGCTACCAAACCAATGATAACGGCAAAAAATACACCGTTGGCAGTTAATTCCATACCATTAAATGTCCATGAAGTCGGCAACATCCACTGAACTATAAAATAAGTGGCTGCAAGCATTAATGCCGCTGAAATAAATTCACCTCTGTTTAATGCTTTCTGAGGATCACCTCCTTCTGCAACTTTTACAAAAAAGGTTCCTAGGATAGAAGTTATTATCCCGATTCCTGAAAGAACCATTGGAAGCAATACCGCATTCAGACCACCAAAATCATTGGTGTTTTCAAATCCTGTCAGACCAATAAATGTCGCTCCAAGTACCATAGTACCCACAATGGCACCTACATACGATTCAAATAAATCGGCTCCCATACCGGCTACATCACCAACGTTGTCTCCGACATTATCTGCAATAGTTGCAGGATTTAAAGGGTGGTCTTCCGGAATGCCGGCTTCAACTTTTCCAACAAGGTCAGCTCCCACGTCGGCAGCTTTGGTATAAATACCACCTCCAACTCTGGCAAACAAAGCTATTGAAGATGCTCCGAATGAAAATCCTGTAATGACAGTAATCACTTTATTGATATCCCATCCCATTCCGGTGTACATTGCAAATAGAGCACCAAGGCCCAATACACCCAAACCGACAACACCAAGACCCATCACACTACCTCCGGCAAAGGCAATTTCCAAAGCTTTGCCAAGACTTGTTCTGGCTGCATTGGTGGTTCTTACATTGGCTTTGGTAGCTACTTTCATACCAATCAATCCTGCTAGTGCAGAACATAAAGCGCCAATGATAAATGAAAAGGCTACCATAGGTGAAGAACCCTCAGTGTTTCCACTTAAAGCAAGTAGAATGGATACCACAACCACAAAAATTGCGAGAACTTTATATTCCGCTCTTAGAAAAGCCATAGCTCCTTCTGATATACTTTTAGCAATTTTTGCCATTTTTTCCGTACCTACTTCCTGATTGGATACCCATGAGGATTTCCAATAGGTAAATAATAAGGCAAGAATACCGAAAATCGGAATAAGATAAATTATACTTTGTCCCATTTTAGTTATTAAATTTTGTTTTGAAAATAATAAAAAGTCGTTTAAAAAGGCGCAAAGGTATATTTTATTATGCAATAAGACAAAAATATAAGCAGTGATTTTATAGATTATTCTTAAATTTAATTTTTTAATAAAAAGTGTCCTAACTTGTTGTGGAATTGAAAAAGTTTCAATAAAGATAGAGTGGGAGTATCCCAATTTTTTTCTAATCTTGTGATGTCATAAAATTCAAGAGAATTATGTTATTTCAAAAATTGTCATTTCTGATAGTATTCATTTTTCTTTTTAACGGCTGTGCTGTGCTTTCACCCGATTACAAAAAAAATGGAAAATACGGCCAGGATCATGAAAAAATAAAAATTATACATAGTCTGCATATTGATAAATTCAGATGGATGAAAAACAGAAATATAGATTCTCTTTCTGAGATTCTTCATAAAGATGTATTTTATATTCATTCAAATGGATGGAAAGAAACCAGGGAAGAGGTGTTGAACAATCTGTCGTCAGAAAAACTTACTTACCATGATATTACCGTTAATGAAAACGAAACCCGGATTTTTGGAAATACTGGAATTGTAACAGGAAAAGGCTTGTTTAAAGTAAGTCTGGACAATAAACCTCTTGAAATCAACCTTTATTATACGGAAGTATATGTCTTTGAAGGAAAAAATATCTATTTGATAAGTCGTCATGCCACCAGACTGTAAAGATATTTTAACAAATGCATGTTTTCTTTTACCTTTGTTGCTTTATTACCAAATGAATTTTGATATCTGCATATTTAATCCGGAGAGGTTCGATTTTGCCGGGAAATGTGGTAAAACAAAAATTTCATTTATAGCTTATAAAATATGTATACAATTCTGATTTTGGGCAGTGGCGGAAGAGAGCACGCCTTCATTCATTCATTGCATAAAAGTCCTTTGTGCCAAAAAATCTTTGTCGCACCCGGTAACGGAGGGACAGATGACTTTGCCGAAAATGTAGTTCTCGATATTAAAAATTTTGAATCAGTTGCTCAATTTGTGCTTGGAAATAAAGTGGACATCGTCGTCGTAGGACCGGAAGCCCCTCTTGTGGAAGGTATAGTGGACTATTTCCGGTCGGAAAAACTAAAGCATATTAAGGTGGTTGGCCCTGATGCATTTGCTGCTCAACTTGAAGGCAGTAAAGCTTTTGCAAAAAAATTTATGCAAAAATACAATATACCCACAGCCGGCTATCTTGAAGTTTCATCAGGAAATATAGAAGAAGGGTATCACTTTTTGGATAAACTCAGCCCTCCTTATGTATTAAAAGCCGATGGCCTGGCTGCAGGCAAGGGTGTACTTATTTTAAATGAACTGTCTGAAGCAAAAGAAGAACTAAGCCTTATGTTGTCCGGAAAATTTGGCGACGCCTCTTCAAAAGTGGTAATAGAAGAATTCCTGGATGGTATTGAATTTTCCGTATTTGCACTAACTGATGGAAGAAACTATGCCTTGCTACCCCAGGCTAAGGATTACAAACGAATCGGTGAAGGTGATACAGGACTGAATACAGGCGGCATGGGTGCTGTTTCGCCTGTTCCTTTTGTTACTGATGAATTGCTTGATGATGTAATAAAATCCATCATTGATCCCACTATTCAAGGAATCGGCCTTGAAAAGATGTCTTACAAGGGATTTGTTTTTTTTGGTCTGATCCTTGTCAAAGGAAAACCATATGTAATTGAATACAACTGCAGAATGGGTGACCCTGAAACGGAAGTAGTGCTTCCGCGTTTGGATGAGGACTTGCTGTCTTTATTTTTGTCTTTATTCGACAATAGTCTGGAAACTCATATTTGCCAGGAAATTCCTGGATATGCGACCACTGTTATGCTGGTTTCCGGTGGGTATCCCGGGGACTATGAAAAAGGTAAAAAAATATCTTTATCTGACCATAGTGAGGGAACTATATTTCACGCAGGAACCAAAAAATCCGAAGGGCTCTTAAAGACTGAAGGTGGGAGGGTACTTGCAGTTACCAGCCTTGCACCTACGATGGACCAAGCATTAAAGGCTTCCATCGGAACAGCTGAAAAAATTCATTTTGATGGTAAATATTTTCGCCGTGATATAGGTGTTGACCTAAAAGAAAAATAATGGTATACTCAATACAGCATATCATTTCTGCCATTGGATCAGAAAAATGCAATTTAAAGAATCCGGAATTTTCGGAAATAACTTGGTTATGCCTGGATTCCCGTCATGTTTTTTCTCCAAAAGAAACTTTGTATTTTGCTTTAAAGGGCGACCAACATGACGGACATGATTTTATATCGGAAGTATACCACAAAGGTGTGCGAAATTTTGTCGTTGAAACTGATTACGAAAACAAAGAATATTTCAAAGATTGTAATGTCATCTTTGTAAAAAACTCACTGACAGCATTGCAAAAACTCGCTGCATTTCACAGAAAGTCTTTCAAAAATTTATTGTGCATCGGAATAACCGGGAGCAACGGAAAAACTACTGTTAAAGAATGGTTAGGCATGATGCTGACACAGAACAGGGTGGTACGTAGTCCGAAATCATACAATTCTCAAACCGGTGTTCCTCTTTCTCTATGGCTTATTGGTGAAAGTTATGACACGGGAATATTTGAGGCGGGCATTTCCAAAAATGGGGAAATGGATTCTCTTGCAAATATGATACAACCAGAAATAGGTATTTTGACCAATATAGGTGAAGCTCATGCTTCCGGTTTTCAAAGTATGATTCAGAAACTGGAAGAAAAAATGAAATTGTTCAGGGGTTGTAAAGCCATTATATTTCCCGCAGACGATGGGCTTATTTCAGAAAGGATGGAAAAAATATATCCTGATAAAAAGAAGATTTCTTGGGGAAGAGAAGGGAATTTTCTTAAGTGGACAGGAACTGAAAAAAAGGAAAATAAAAGTGTTTTATTTCTTGAAAAAGATAAAATTCCTTTTTCACTTGAATTGCCTTTTAATAATGAAGCTTCATTACAAAATGTTTTATCATGTGTGACACTCCTTTTATATCTGGACTATTCTACTGAAGAAATCCAAAAAAATATAAGGTTGTTGCACAATCTTGACATGAGACTTGAACTGAAACAGGGAGAACAAAACAGTATTCTTATCAATGATACATATAACGCAGATATTCAATCCTTTACTATAGCTCTTGAGTTTTTGGGGCAAAATGCACAAAACAGGAAAAAAATGGTTTTCCTCACCTCCTTTGAACAGACGGGGCTGGAGACAAAAGTTTTGATGCAAAGGATAGCCAATCTCCTGACAGATGCACACGTAAGCGAAATACATGCCATAGGAAAAGAAATACAAACATTAAATAAATATTTACACGGAAATGTACAGTTTTTCTATTATGAAACAACAGAGGAGGTATTAAACTCAATTGAAAAAATTTCCATTCACGATGCTGCTGTCCTGGTGAAAGGAAGCCGAAAGTACGGACTTGAGAGATTGTCCAATGTATTTTCACAAAAAAGGCATGAAGCAGTACTGGAAACAGACCTTCAGGCCGTCGGACACAATCTCAGGTTTTATTCATCAAGTCTTGCACCCCAGACAGGTAAAATTGCTGTCATAAAGGCTTCAGCCTATGGCAGTGGCAGTCATGAACTGGCAACTTTTCTGGAACATTCAAAAATTGATTATATAGCCGTTGCTTATGTAGATGAAGGAGTTGACCTCAGGCAAAAAGGTATTACCACACCTGTAATGGTACTCAATTCTTCGGCAGAACAATGGCAGGATTGTATGCGATGGGATCTGGAACCTGAAGTATATTCTCTTGATTTTATGAATAAATTACAGACTTTTGAAGGAGAAAAGAGCCTTAAGATTCACCTGAAACTGGACACAGGAATGTTCCGTCTCGGATTGTTACCGGAGGATATTTCAGAGGCAAAAAAGATTATTTCACAGTGGCCGGTCAATATTACCATTGCATCTGTTTTTACCCATCTTGTTTCCTCTGAAATGCCGGAACACGATAAATACACACACGAACAGGTGAAATCTTATCTGGAGATGTATGATGTACTATCGAAAGGACTTTCCTACAAACCAAAAAAACATGTTCTTAATACAGCCGGAATTTTGCGTTTTCCGGAATACCATTTTGATTTTGTAAGAATCGGTCTAGGACTGTATGGTATAGATGTCAGCAATAGTTTTGCCGGAAAGCTGGAAAAAGTACATACATTGAAAGCCAGAATCCTCCAGATTAAAAATGTAAAAAAATCCGACAGGATTGGCTACAACCGGAGAGGAAGTGTCCTTCAGGATGGCCGAATAGCTATTATAAATATTGGATATGCAGATGGTTTGATGAGAATGGCGGGCAATGGAAATTTTTCCATTAAAATAGGGCAGAACTTGTATCCTGTTGTTGGAAATGTCAATATGGATCTGACAATTGTTGATATTGGGAACAACATGGATATTCAGGTAGGGGACGAAGTGGAAATTTTTGGCAAACATGTTCCGGTTGAAAAACTGGCAGAAGCATGTAAAACCATTCCTTACGAAATATTGACCCGCATTGCGCCCAGAGTAAAAAGAGTTTATATTAAAGGCTGATTATTCAGTTTTAAAAAAGTGTTTAAACCAAAAGGTTTAGATACTTGTTTAGATTAAATCAAAATTAAAACAATCAGATTTGAAACCTCAACATGTAGTTGTACTACTTATTTTTTTTCTGGGTATTACGACAAAATCATCAGGACAAATAAAAGGTATTGTAAAAGATAACTCCGGTGAGTCTCTGCCTTATGCCACCGTTACACTAGAAGAAGATAAACAAACCGTGCTGGCGGATGAAAATGGCGACTTTATTATAAATACAAAACTCAGGTCAGGAAATGTGACAGCATCGTATCTGGGATACACTGATAAAAAAGTTTTCTGGCAGACAGTAAACCGGTTGGAAATAGTATTGGATAATTCTACTGCCATACTGGACGAAGTGGTCATATCAGGTACTATGAAGGAAGTTTCCAAAATGAACAGCGCTATCCCGATAGAAGTATACACACCGCAGTTTTTCAAAAGGAATCCTACTCCAAACATATTTTTTGCGATGGAAAATGTAAACGGAGTCCGGCCACAGGTTAATTGTAATGTTTGTAATACCGGAGATATTCATATAAATGGAATGGAAGGACCCTATACCATGATTTTGATAGACGGAATGCCAATAGTGTCAGCTTTGTCATCTGTTTATGGTCTTATGGGAATTCCGAACGGAATGGTACAAAGAATGGAAGTAGTGAAAGGTCCGGCTTCCACCTTATATGGTTCTGAGGCAGTTGGAGGTCTTATAAATGTCATCACTAAAAGTGCGTTGCTTGCTCCACGGTTTTCTTTCGATGTTCAGACTTCCCATTATGGAGATGTCAATCTGGATTTGGGTACTAAATATACTAAAAATAAATGGAGTAGTCTGTTGAGTGCCAATGTTTTTTATTTTGACCGGAAATGGGACCTGAATAACGATAATTTTACCGATGTCACCTTGCAGAAAAGAGTGTCTTTGTTTAATAAATGGGAGTATAAAATTAAAAAGGATAAAATCTCTACTCTTGCGCTGAGATATGTCTGGGAAGACAGGTGGGGAGGTGAACTTTCCTGGAATAAATCATTCCGGGGCGGGGACAGTTTATACGGAGAAAGTATTTATACGAAAAGATTTGAACTTATCGGTAAATATCCTTTGCCGGTAAATGAAAATATAAGTTTTTCCTATTCCTATAATTTTCACGACCAGAATTCCGTGTACGGAAATACATCTTACAATGCCAAACAACATGTTGGGTTCGGCCAATTTCTTTGGGATAAAAACTGGAAAAAACATGAATTATTGTCAGGTGTGGCCCTTAGGTTTACCTGGTTTGATGATAATACACCCATCACGGCTGACGCACAAAATATTTTGATTAACAAACCGGACAGGGTTTTCCTTCCGGGAATATTTTTTCAGGATGAATACAGTTTTACAAAAAAACAAACCCTATTAATGGGGATAAGATATGATCACCACAATATTCATGGAAATATTTTTACTCCAAGATTAAGTTATAAATGGGCAGTCAATGAAAATAATACTTTCCGATTTGGAGTCGGTAATGGTTTCAGGGTTGCTAATGTTTTCAGTGAAGATCACTCAGCTTTATCAGGTGCAAGAGAAACTGTCATTGCCGAAGATCTGAAACCCGAAAAATCTTATAATGCAAACATTAATCATGTGACAAGATTTTTTCCATCCTTCGGATTTGTGACTCTTGATGCAAGTGTTTTTTACAATTATTTTACCAATAAAATTATTGCTGATTATTTTAAGGAAGTTGATAAAATTTATTTTGAAAATCTGGAAGGGTATAGTATCAACAGAGGATTTTCTCTTAGTAGTGAATTTAATTTCGAAACGGGCTGGAAAATGACTCTGGCAGGAACCTACACCGATATTTTCGTTAAAGAAAAAAATGTTTTAACAGGAAAAACAGAAAAATCAAGGCAGGCATTGACTCCACTTTTTACTGGAAACGGTATGATAAGTTATGTTTTTTCGAAATACAATATATCTGTTGATTATACAGCCAATCTTATTGGCCCGATGTTACTTCCGATTCAGGAAAATGATTTCCGTCCAGACCATTCTCCATGGTACAGTCTTCAGAATATTCAGGTTACCAAAACCTTTAAAAAGGCTGGGAATTGTATTTTGGAGTAAAAAACCTTTTAAATTTTATCCCCGCAAATCCAATTATGCGGCCATTTGATCCCTTTGATAAAAATATTGAAGTTGATAATCCCAACGGGTACACTTTCGATCCTTCTTATAGCTATGCTTCCTTACAGGGAATTAGAGGATTTGTCGGATTCAGATATGATGTAAAGTAATTTTTAACGGATTGTTTTTAAAAGAAGACGTATACTCATATAATATCAAATATACGTCTTCGTATTCACTTGAATTATTTCAGATAATAACCAAGCCACAGACCTACAAGACCAAAGCCGACAACTGTGTCGATAAGATCGGCCATCGTAGGGAATTCAAACCATATGGAATTAGTGTAAGTGCCTGTAAGGTAACCGATAAGGCCAATTGAAAAGGATAATAAAACAGTGTCTTTTAAATTTCTTTCTTTACATTGTAAAAGAATCCAACAAAGTAAAAAAATGGTAACAATATTTACAAGTAAACCGCGAATCATATTTCCGGACATGGAAGTATTGAAGGACTTGTGATAATAAACTTGTGCCCAGGGTTTGCCTGCCTGAGATTCCATAAATTTTTGTTGTTCCTCCGATGAAACACCCGATGGAGTATTGGGTATAAAATAAAATCCAGGTTCAATATTTTTTGCCAGACAGGTCAGGATACTGTCCTGATTGACAGTATGTTGAGACGTAGGCCTGTGTAGATCCAATACACCCCATGATAAAAACTGCCAGAAAAAAAGTAAAATTCCTCCTACCAAAGAACCAATGATTAATTTTTGCATAATGTTTTGATTTAATGATTAATAAAAAATGATTTTTACCATAATATTGCTTGTAAATGAAATTAGTCCTTATTAAATTTGTACTATTTGATACAAATATAATTAAATGATTGATATTTAGCAAATATTAAAAAATATATTTTTGTCATATTGATATTGTCATTGAGACCCGGCTAATTTGATCTGCCGCGTACAGCACCTAAATCTATTGTAAGCACACTTTTTTACTCACATAGTATTTAATTTTTTATTTATATGTACCTTTGCTTTATAAAGATAAAAATATTAAATAATAATACATGAAAATTGGCATAACTATAGGGGACGTAAACGGAATTGGACCAGAGATCATTATAAAAACTTTGTCTGAACCTACCTTGCTGAAATTGATGACACCGGTTATTTATGGTTCTTCTAAAATATTATCATACCATAAAAACATGGTGCCGGAAACTAATTTTCAATTTTCCGTTATTTCTCATGCAGACCAGGCCCAAAAGGGCAGAGTAAATCTCATCAATTGCTGGGATGAAAATGTCAACATAACGTTGGGAAAACCGACGGCTGAATCAGGAAAATGTGCTGGTTTAGCTTTAGACAGGGCTGTAGATGATGCAAAAGCAGGTTTGATTCAAGGCATAGTAACGGCACCGATTCACAAATACGCAATGAAGTTGTCAGGTTTTCAATTTCCCGGGCATACTGAATTTCTTGCCGCCAAAGATGAAAAGAAAGAAAGTTTAATGGTGCTTTTCAGTGACCATCTCAAAGTGGCAATGGTGACTAATCACATTCCACTGAAAGAAGTAACTGAAAAAATTACCAAAGAACTTATACTCAAAAAATTACAAATATTTAACCGTACCTTAATTGAAAATTTTGGTTTGGAAAAACCTGTATTGGCAGTCCTGGGCCTTAATCCACACGCCGGGGATGAGGGCGCTTTGGGAAATGAAGAGGAAACGATGATCAGACCTGCCATCATAGAAGCCAAAAAAAGTGGAATGGTAGTGGCTGGACCTTATCCTGCTGATGCATTTTTTGGGAATAATACCTGGTCAAAAGTGGATGGGGTTCTTGCTATGTATCACGACCAGGGATTGATTCCTTTCAAAACCATTGCTTTTGGGGAAGGTACCAATTTTACAGCAGGGCTTTCATTTATCAGGACGTCACCTGACCATGGAACAGCTTATGATATTGCCGGGCAAAATTTGGCAGATCCATCCTCCTTTATGAATGCGGTATTTAAATGTATCGACCTCGTAAGGGCCAGACAAGAGTATCGGGATGATAGGGCAAATCCACTTGCCAAGGTCAAAAAACAGGCTGCAGGTCTTGATGATTAAAAATAATTTTTACATTTTTTTTTAAAGTTGTATTTTTGCAACCTCAGTTTAAATTGATCGGAATGTAGCGCAGCTTGGTAGCGCACTAGCATGGGGTGCTAGGGGTCGCTGGTTCGAATCCAGTCATTCCGACACAAAAAGGAGTCATTTGACTCCTTTTTTGTTTTTTATTTCTTTCAATGGGCAATTGGCTACGCCGCAATTAAGCTTCGCATGCAATGGGCAATTGATGTGTTACCGCAATTTAAGCCGAAGGCATTGTCCATTGCGCCGAAGGCATTGTCCACTGCTTAATATTTACTTGGATATAGGAGCGCATGCCCGAGAAGTTTCCCAATTTCATTATTTAGCAATACTTGATATTTATATTTTTCTTCTGTCATATATTTGCATGACAAAGCGAAATCCAACCAGACAAGCGTTTCTGAATTTTCCGCATCACAGTCTGTTAATTTTGAGATAAAATGAGCAGGATACCTTCTTTTTCTATGAGCTTCTGCGTAATTTGCGCAAACACTTCTCGAACTTCGTCTTATTTGATCAGTTAATGAATATGTCTCTTCTTTTGGAAATGTTTTAGAAATTTCAAATATCTCCATAGCTTGCTGAAATGCTTTTTTGTAAATGTTAGTCTCCTGAAATGTGTAATTAGACATAATTATTAGGTTTTAAAAAAAAAGTTGTTCCAAAAATTCTGCCTATTATGATTTGAATGAAATGGTCAATTTGCGCCAAAGGCATTGCCCATTGCCCATTGCCCATTGCGCCAAAGGCATCGCCCTAATCGTTTTCTCCAAAATTCAAATTTCATATTTTTTGTATATATAAAAAAAATATATACATTTGTGCTCCTTAAATTTATCGAACCATGCCTGAGGTTAAACTATTTTCTTCCAGTACATCAAGAACACTTGCTGAAAAAATTTCAGATTATTACGGTTATCCTCTCGGGGATATATCGCTGAGAACGTTTAGTGATGGTGAGATGCAGGTGGAAATCAATGAATCCGTAAGGGGTTCATATGTTTTTTTTATTGGATCTACTTTTGGTTCATCTGACAATATTATGGAAATGTTGCTCATGATTGATTCTGCCAAAAGAGCTTCAGCTGGTTACATTACCGCAGTGGTTCCATATTTTGGATATGCACGACAGGACAGAAAAGACAAACCCAGAGTTCCGATTTCCGCTAAACTTGTTGCCAATCTATTTCAGGCATCCGGAGTAAACCGGATTATGACCATGGATCTTCACGCCGAACAGATTCAGGGGTTTTTTGACATTCCGGTAGACCATTTAAAAAGTGAAGCTATTTTTATGCCTTTTCTCGCTCAGATGGATTTGAGTAATGTCACCTTTGCCTCTCCGGATGTTGGTGGTGTCAAAAGAGCCAGGAGTTATGCCAAATATTTTCAGCGAGATCTGGTCATCTGCGACAAAGAAAGAAGGATTGCCAATGAAGTGGCAGGAATAACCGTCATTGGAGACGTAAAAGAAGCAGATATAATCCTGATTGATGATATTATTGATACCGCAGGGACATTGTGTAAAGCAGCAGATGCTCTCATCGAAAAGGGAGCCTTTCCTGCGCTAAATTATTTGCACGCGCTATTCGCAACACTCACGAATACAAATCCATTGCAGCATTGTTTGTGGAGAAGGATTAGAAGTTTTGTAAGTTAAATTCTTCAGACTGGGTTCCGGACTTTCAGTCACCCTGTAAACAAAATTTTGATATTATAAAAAAATGTAATATGTTTGCATTCTGAAACAAACAAACATGCCTTACCCGACTTTCAACGGTATATCTTTGTTATGGTCCAAATCGGATATTATGTCCCGTATAGAAGAAGCCATCTCGTGTCAATGGGAAAAAGAATCTTTTTCTGCAGGGGGATTTTTGATTGATGTGGCGTTGGCAGTAAAAGAAAAGTGGAAACTTGAAGTTAGTGAAAAAACGGTCAATGTCTCCCTTCCTTTGGATTTTACTTTTAAAAAACCGGAAGGACTTTTTTCGGTTGAAGGGGAAGGTGGTATCCGATTGGATATTTGTTGCCGTTTTGAAGTAACGGAAGACAGAAATATTCAAATTGATGCCGATCTTATATCTCACGATTGGTTCAAAACGCCTACCGTTACTATTGGAAGTCTTGATATTCCATTTGAGTTTCTGGCAAATATCATCGTCAACAGAGTTAAGGAAAATCACTGGGATAATTGGATGTCGACCTTCAATTCGGTGTTTAATATTTCTCATCAGTTGTCAGAGTTGCAGGAAAATTATGCACGCAACATAAAAATATCACAAAAGCCTGATTTTTACGCCAACTTTTTTATCAAGCAATGGGTCTTTGTAGGATTTCAGGATTTGTCAACTTCTGTAAAACTTATCCTCTATGCCGACTATGAAGCTGTTATTTCAGATAAACCTTCGCCTTATCAACCTCAGAAAATTGTTTGCGTTGAAAAACCGGTAGCCGAACTGATGTCACGCAAAACACATCAAATTCACTTTTTCTGTTCGTATGAAGGGCTTGAAAGAATTCTGATGTTGTACGTTAATAATTATGAAATCGGAGGCAGGTCTTTTGATGTCGAAAAAATCATCATCAGAAATACCTCTGTTTTCGAAATCAGAATATTTTTGCGCTCTCCTTTGCAAGGTACGGTTACCATTTCTTCCGTTCCCTTTTTTAATCAGGAAAAGCTCATGTTGGATTTTGCCAACATCAAAGTAGACGTCACGGCAAACCAGTTTTTATATCAACTTTCTTCTCCCATTATTGAAAAAATAATTAGAAAAAGAATAGAGGAGTATGTCCCAATCCTGCTTGCAGATTATCTCCTTGAGATGAAAAAAATGGTTATCGACATGGCAAAGAGTAAAGGAATACTTTTATCTGTACAGACACTGGAATTATCTTCCGTCAAATTTGATATTTCGGAATTGAGTGCCGTTTTTGCCTTAAATGATTTTGAAGTTTCTCCTCATGACGGAAATTGGTTGCTTTCTTCTCTTTAATGCCGACCGATTATAAATCCGACCGTTTTATAATGAATTGTTAATTTCAGGAAAAACCGTATAATTTTTATAATTTTGCGGTGATTACAAAAGAAATTGTTCATGATAAATTTTAATGGCACCTACGTGTTAGAGGGAAGTATCAGCCCTTTGAAACTGGTAGAAAAATATGGATGTCCATTGTACGTTTATGAATCTGAGGTTATCAAAAGACAATATGACCGATTGATAAATGCTTTTAAGGTGCCGGACTTGAAGATTAATTATGCTGCAAAGGCACTTAATAATATAAACATACTTCGCTATATGTTTAGTTTGGGAGCAGGACTTGATACTGTTTCCATTCAGGAGGTTCAGATTGGCCTTAAGGCTGGTTTTTTGCCTGAAAACATTATGTATACGCCCAATTGTGTTTCTATAGAGGAAATAGGGCAGGCTGTGCATCTCGGAGTTAGGATTAACATCGATAATATTTCTATTCTTGAACAATTCGGGACATTATACCCCGATTACCCGGTTTGTATCCGCATCAATCCTCATATTATGGCCGGTGGCAACAGTAAAATTTCAACCGGACATATAGATTCAAAATTTGGTATTTCTTTTCACCAAATGCCGCTTATTCATAGGATTATTAAAGCTACCGGACTTCATGTTGATGGGGTTCATATGCATACCGGTTCTGATATTCTTGATATAGACGTATTTCTTCAAGGAACGGAAATTCTCTTTCAGGTGGCTAAAGAGTTTGAAAATCTTTCCTATATTGACTTTGGCAGTGGTTTTAAAGTTCCCTACAAGGAAGAGGACATAGAAACAGATATTGAGGAACTTGGCGAAAAAATTACCAACAGGTTTATGGATTTTTGTACTGAATATGGAAGAAATCTTACCCTGATGTTTGAGCCTGGAAAATTTCTGGTTAGTGAAGCGGGTACTTTTCTTGTCAAAGTAAATGTTGTAAAACAAACCACTTCGACGGTTTTTGCAGGGGTTGATTCCGGACTGAACCATCTTATCAGACCTATGTTGTATGATGCTTACCACAAAATTGTCAACATTTCCAATACGGAAGGAAGATATCGTTTTTATACCATTGTAGGATATATTTGTGAAACAGATACATTCGGTGTCAACAGAAGATTACATGAGATTTCGGAAGGGGATATTCTGGCGTTTTATAATGCCGGAGCATATTGTTACACTATGTCTTCCAATTACAACAGCCGTTACAGACCGGCCGAAGTTTTTATCTTCAACGGAATTGATTATCTTATAAGACAAAGAGAAACACTGGAAGATTTATTGAATGGTCAGGTTGAAATTGAAAATCTGAAACCAATGTCACATCCCGCTTACTCCTGATCTGCTATTTTAAATGAATTGTAATGACCAGAATTATTTATTTATCAGTATTGGTTTGCACAGGTATATTATTTTATTCCTGTAAAAATGAAGTAAAGCAAAAAGATATTTCAAACCAGGAAGTTTCGGCAATCAAGGGTGATAGTATTTTTACTCTTTCAGGTGATTATCATGTTATGGATAGTGTGAAAAAAGTGTATTATCTCATCAGACACGCTGAAAAAGATACCATCCCTAAAGACAATCCCGGACTTACGGAAAAAGGATTGAAAAGAGCAACAGCTTTAGCCGACATTCTGCGAGCCACCAGGGTTGATGGTATATATTCAAGTTTTTTTACAAGAACATTATTTACAGTGGATTCCCTCGCAGATATAAAAGTGATTTCCATAAAACCTTATGATCATAAAAATATCAGGGCCCTCGTTAATGAAATAGAATCAGATGATAATCTTGAGGCTGTAGTGATAGTCGGCCATTCCAATTCAACACCTGCACTGGCAAATACCCTTTCCGGAAAACAATTATTTAACCAGACCTTTGACGAAAATGACTACAATAATTTTATTATCATATACGAAAAAATAAACGGGACAAAAGTAGCATTACCTCTAAAATATTATACCAGGGAATGAAAGAACGAAGCGCAAAATATACACCTTCAGAAACGGAAGAAAAATGGTACGAACACTGGATGAAAAAAAATTATTTTTCATCAAAACCTGACAATCGTGAGCCATACACCATCATAATTCCTCCACCCAATGTGACAGGAGTTCTTCATATGGGCCATATGCTCAATAATACCATTCAGGATGTTCTCATACGCAAAGCGCGTCAGGAAGGTAAAAACGCCTGTTGGGTTCCGGGTACTGATCACGCATCTATTGCCACTGAGGCCAAAGTGGTAAAACTGCTACGCGAAAAAGGTATCAAAAAATCTGACCTTACAAGAGAAGAATTCCTCGATCATGCATGGGCATGGAAAGAAGAATATGGTGGGATTATTTTAAACCAATTAAAAAGCTTGGTGCATCCTGCGACTGGGACAGAACCGCTTTTACCATGGATGAAGTAAGATCTTCTGCCGTATTGAAAGTTTTTGTAGACCTTTATCATAAAGGAAAACTTTACCGTGGTAAAAGAATGGTCAACTGGGACCCTGAAGCCAAAACCGTTTTATCAAACGAAGAAGTATTGTATGCCAATGAAAACAGTCAGCTTTACCATGTAAAATATCAGATAGAGGGCAGTGATGAATTTCTGGTTATCGCTACCACAAGGCCTGAAACTATTCCCGGAGATACAGCCATTGCCGTTCACCCTGAGGATGAGAGATATTTTCATCTTCATGGTAAAAAAGCGGTTGTTCCTGTCATCGGCAGAAAAATACCAATTATTGCCGATGAATATGTGGATCGTGAATTTGGCACAGGGGCATTAAAAGTTACGCCTGCCCACGATATGAATGATTACGAAATTGGAAAACGCCATAACCTGGAAGTCGTCGAAATATTTAATGAAGACGCTACCATGAGTAGAGAGGCTACAATTTATTTAGGAGAAGACAGATTTGTAGTGCGCAAAAAGTTTGTCAAAGATCTCGACAATGCGGGTTTTTTACAAAAAGCGGAAAATTATCAGAATAATGTAGGCCGTTCTGAAAGAACAAATGCTGTAGTTGAACCGCGCCTGTCACTTCAATGGTATGTCGATATGCCATCCATTGTGAAACCGGCTCTGGAAAATGTGATGAATGACAACGTTTCCTTTTTTCCTAAAAATCAGAAAAACATCTATAAACACTGGATGGAAAATATCAGGGACTGGTGTATTTCCCGTCAGTTGTGGTGGGGACACCGTATTCCCGCCTGGTACTACCAGGATGATATTTTTGTCGCGGTCAACGAAGAGGAAGCCTTGCTTCAGGCGCGCCAAAAGTATCCTGACATTGCTTTACAAGATTTGAGACAGGATGAAGACGTATTAGATACCTGGTTTTCATCCTGGCTATGGCCAATAAGCGTTTTTGACGGTTTCCGTAACAAAGAGGAGATTGACTATTATTATCCGACAAGTGTGCTGGTTACAGGCTGGGATATTATATTTTTATGGGTAGCCAGAATGATCATAGCGGGGTATGAGTGGATGGGAGAAAAACCTTTCCATGACGTTTATTTTACCGGAATGGTAAGAGATAAAATGCGCCGTAAAATGAGTAAATCACTTGGCAATAGTCCTGATGCATTACAGCTTATTGCCGATTATGGAGCAGATGGTGTGAGGTTTGGCATGATGTCATGTTCTCCTGCAGGGGGTGATCTTTTATTTGATGAAAAACTTTGTGAACAGGGAAGGAATTTCTGCAATAAAATGTGGAATGCGTTGAAGTTGGTAGAAGGTTGGCAAACTGATGAAAGTAAAAAACCATCGGAAGCTGATCAACTTGCCTTTTTGTGGCTTTCTCAAAAACACAAAGAACTGGTTGAAGAGGTTGTCAAAAATATAGACGAATACCGTTTGTCTGAGGCCCTGATTTCCATATACTCATTCGTGTGGACAGATTTTTGTTCCTGGTATCTGGAAATAGTAAAACCTCAGGATGGTGTTGTTTCAGCGGAAACAAAATCGAATACGGTAACATTATTTAAAAATATTTGCACTTTACTCCATCCATATATGCCGTTTATCACTGAAGAGTTATGGCACGCATTACACGAGGATAAAGCATTTATAGATTGTATTGTCAGCCCTTTTCCGGAAGTCGGAACTTATGATAAAGATTTGATATCCAAGGTCGAACAGGCAAAAGAAATTATAACTCAGGTTCGGGATAGCAGAAATAAACATGGAATAAAAATGCGTGAGGAAATTCCGCTTCACATCATAGAAACAGAAAGGTCACGTGCTCTTTTTCAACTCAGCGGATGGTCTGAATTAGTTCAGAAAATGGCCTTTTTATCTTCTTTGTCAACCACAAAAGAAGACAAGGATGGGTTGGTATTTATATCCGGAACTGAGAAATGTATTTTGGGAATCACTTTACAGGAAGACACTTCTGAAATGGTCGAAGAAATCATCAAAGAACTTGAATACCAAAAAGGTTTTGTTACTTCAGTACTAAAAAAGCTGGAAAACGAAAGATTTGTTTCCGGAGCACCGGCTGAGGTCGTTGAAAGGGAAAAAGCCAAACTTGCAGATGGAAAAGAAAGAATAAAAATACTCGCAGAACAATTAAAACAATTCAATAAAAATTAATTTCGTGGAAACAATATTAATATATATTCTCTTTTTTATCGGTTTTGTGCTCCTTATAAAAGGAGCGGAGTTTTTAGTGGAGGCAGCTTCGGCCCTGGCTAAAACTTTTGGTATTTCAGACATGGTCATAGGGTTGACTATTGTTTCTATTGGAACTTCACTACCGGAACTGATAGTCAACCTTCTGGCAAGTGCACAGGGCAATGTAGATATAGCAATAGGTAATGTGTACGGAAGTAATATTGCCAATGTTTTACTGATACTGGGTATGTCAGCTATTATCAGGAAATTGCCGCTTTCTAAAGACACGGTTATTGCGGAAATTCCTTTTTCCATGGCTGCTATCATGATTGTTGGTTTTTTGGGAAATGCTGAAATTTGGGGTGCCAACGACACTTTGGAAGGGTTGAGCAGATATGATGGAATGACCATACTGTTTTTTTTCTTTTTGTTTTTTGCTTATATTGTTATGACGGCTTTGAATGACAGAATGAATAACAAAGAAGAAAAACCTGAAAAGTTGAATGTTCTCAGAGAATGGAGCTTAATTTTAGCGGGTATTGCCATGCTTTTTTTTGGCGGTAAATGGGTTGTAGATGGAGCAGTACATTTTGCGACCTTATTGGGAATGAGTCAGGCATTTATCGGTTTGACGATTGTCGCCATAGGAACTTCTTTACCTGAAATGATGACATCCATTGTTGCTGCCAGAAAAGGAAATGTTGATGTTGCTGTAGGTAATGTGGTAGGTTCCAATATATTTAATTTATTGTGGATTCTTGGATTGAGTGCTGTAATCAGCCCGTTACCGATGAACAAAGCCAATAATTTTGACGCTTTTGTGGTCTTGCTTGCTTCTACACTTATCGTCCTTTTAATGATAATAAGCCGAAAACTGGAAGTAAAAAGCTGGCATGGAGTTGTATATATATTGGCGTATTGTGTTTATGTTATGTACCTGTTGGCCAGAGGATAAAATATAAAATATGTTTTTTTACAAAACGTTACATGAAGAAATTTTAAGGGGAATCAACGAATCTTTATTTGCTGTGGAAGGCAACTTTGATGTGATTCTTAATGAAACCAAAAAGGAATTCGAAGGGCATGTTACTTTTGTGGTTTTTCCACTGGTGAAACAGGCAGGTAAGTCTCCGGAGGTTATTGGTGAAACTTTAGGCAATTGGCTAATTAATAACTCAACTATTGTCGAAAAATACAATGTAGTCAAAGGTTTCCTGAATCTATCTCTGAAAGATTCTTTCTGGCTGGAAGCGTTTTCTAAAATTCAGCAAAAGGAATATTTTTCAAGTAGAAAACCAACAGGAGAAAAAGTTTTGGTTGAGTATTCATCGCCCAATACCAATAAACCATTGCACCTTGGTCATATCAGAAATATATTGTTGGGTTGGTCTGTAAGCAAAATTCTGGAATTCGAAGGAAATGAAGTGGTAACAACTCAAGTGATTAATGACAGAGGTATTGCCATTTGTAAAAGTATGCTCGCCTGGAAAAAGTGGGGAGAAGGAAAAACACCCGAAACCACTGGAATTAAAGGGGATCATTTTGTCGGCGATTTTTATGTTAAATTCGAACAGGAATTTGTAAAAGAATATACTGCTTTTAGCGAATCAGAAGAAGGAGGAAAAATTTATCTAGGACAAAAAAAGGAAAATCAGGAAAAGACAGATTTTTTCAAAGTGTTTAAAAACACCTATTTCAATGAATTTTCTCCCCTTGGAGCAGAAGCAAGAAATATGCTTCTTGAATGGGAAGCAGGGGCTAATGATACCATTCAGTTATGGAAACAAATGAATGGATGGGTTTATGAAGGTTTTGATACAACCTATAAAACACTTGGTGTTTCTTTTGATTCCGTTTACTACGAGTCTGAAACCTATATCTTGGGTAAAAAAGTAGTGGAGGAAGGTCTTGTCAAAGGCGTTTTTTACCGCTTGCCTGATTCCAGTGTTTGGATAGATCTGGAAGATGCCGGCATGGATAAAAAAATTGTATTGCGAAGTGATGGCACCTCAGTATATATCACTCAGGATATAGGCACAGCCATAAAAAGATATGAAGATTTTGGTGCTAAAAAAATGATTTATACCGTGGCTGACGAACAGGACTATCATTTCAAAGTGTTATTTGAAATTGCTAAAAGACTGGGTGAACCATTTGCTGACGGTTTGTTTCACTTATCTTATGGTATGGTAGATCTTCCAACCGGGAAAATGAAATCACGTGAAGGTACTGTAGTCGACGCAGACGACTTGATTGCTGAAGTAATATCTGAGGCAAAACTCAATGCGGGAGAAAGGGGAGAACTTGCCCACATGACTGTGGAGGAACAGGAAAATATTTTTTATAAAATCGGTTTGGGCGCCATTAAATTTTTCATAATAAAGGTTCAGCCACAAAAAAGGATGATTTTCGATCCAAAGGAATCTGTTGATATGCAAGGTGCTACTGGTCCGTATATTCAAAATGCCTTTGTAATAATCCAGTCTTTATTCAGAAAGTCAGACTCTGCAACTCAAAACAAAACCTTCATGCTTCCTGAAACACTCAATGAAGGGGAAAAAACATTGATTCAACTACTGATGTCATTTCCAGAAGTTATTTCAAACGCTGCCAAACAGTACGAACCTTCCGGCGTTGCAAATTATGCATACACTCTTGCTAAGGAATTTCACAAATATTATCACGAAACCAGAATACTCAGTGCGGAAACAGCTTCTTTAATAGATTTCAGATTGAGTCTCAGTAAGGAAGTAGCCAACGCACTGCAAACTTCTCTTAATCTGTTGGGAATAGAAATGCCCGACAGGATGTAAAATATAAAAAAACAAAATGAACGATTCATTAAATTTTATCGAACAAATTATCGAAGAAGATATCAACAGTGGAAAACACGACGGGAAAGTTCTGACACGTTTTCCTCCTGAACCAAATGGATATTTACATATTGGCCATGCGAAAGCTATTTGTGTCAACTTCGGGCTTGCCGAAAAATATAATGGAGCTACCAATCTTCGGTTTGATGACACTAATCCCACGACGGAAGAAACGGAATATGTAGATAATATTAAAAAAGATATAAGCTGGCTTGGATTCAGATGGAAAGAAGAATTATACGCTTCGGATTATTTTGAGACGCTTTACCAGTACGCTGTAACACTGATTAAAAAAGGGTTGGCATATGTAGATGATTCTACACCTGAAGAAATCGCTGCCATGAAAGGAAGCCCGACAGAGCCGGGGACAAATAGTCCTTACAAAACCAGAAATATCGAAGAAAACCTCAATCTATTTGAAAGAATGAGGAATGGTGAGTTTGCTGACGGTTCCAGAGTATTACGCTCCAATGTGGACATGAGTTCTCCCAATATGTTGATGAGAGATCCGATTATATACAGGATTAAACATGAACACCATCACAGAACAGGTGATAAATGGTGTATTTATCCGATGTATGATTTTGCCCACGGTCAATCTGATTCAATAGAAGGAATCACTCATTCACTTTGTTCTCTCGAATTTATTCATCACAGACCATTGTACGATTGGTTTATAGAAAAACTTGAAATTTTCCCCAGTAAACAAACCGAATTTGCCAGGATGAATGTTGAATTCATGATTACCAGCAAAAGGAAATTGTTAAAGTTAGTGCAGGACAAATATGTAGATGGTTGGGATGATCCAAGGATGCCTACTATTAGCGGCATGCGTCGGAGAGGATATCCTCCTATGGCCATAAGAACGTTTTGCGATAAAGCGGGGGTGGCTAAAAGAGAAAATACGATTGAAATAAACCTGCTGGAAGCGTGTGTAAGAGACGAGTTAAATAAAACCGCGGAAAGAACCATGCTGGTTATCGACCCGGTAAAAGTAGTAATCAAAAATTTTCCGGACAATATTTCTGAAGAACTGGTTATGGAGCTGAACCCTGAAGATGAAAATTCAGGAACAAGGCCGATTCAATTTTCAAATGAAATTTTTATTGAAAAAGAAGATTTCATGAAAGATGCGCCTGATAATTTTTTCAGGATGAAACCGGGTGGTCTTGTAAGATTAAAACATGCTTTTATTATCGAGTGTACCGGTTTTAGTGAAAATGCAAATGGAGAAGTTACAGAAATATACGCCAACTATTTTCCTGATAGTAAAAGTGGTCAGGACACTTCAGGTTTGAAAGCAAAAGGTACAATTCATTGGGTAAACGCAAAAAATGCGGTAAATTGTGATGTGAGAATCTATGACCGGTTATTTACACATCCTTCACCAGGTGAAGGAGTGGAAGACTTTATGGAACATGTAAACAAAGATTCAATGACTGTGATTGCTACAGCCAAAATGGATCCTGGAATGTTAAAATACGGAAAATCTTTTGGAAAACAATTTCAGTTTTTGAGGTTGGGGTATTTTACTGTAGATCCTGATTCATCAACTGAAAAAATAGTATTTAATAAAACGGTTGGACTGAAAGATAGCTGGGCAAAAGAAAAGAAAAAATAATGTATAAAAACCATATATTTCAGAACTAAAATTTTGTTTTATTCGTTTAACGTAAGAATCGAAACACCAAAAAACATATTTCATGGCTTCTTTTCAATTTTCTGACAGGACAAAAATGAAATTCAGGTTTCTCCTTGTGGCTTTAATTGCTGTATTAAGTTTATTTTCATTTCTTTATTTGGATATGCAATCCCCTGAAAAACAGGGAATAGGGATGAATACATTAATGGATACATTTAATCATCCCGAAGAAGTAGTGGTTCGTCTTTTGCTAAAAGCCATGAAAAGTATTTTCGGTTATTCTTAATTATCAGATTCCTTATCTTTTCCGCTAAAAATCTGCAATCTTTCTTTTTTTTTAATTTTTGTTTTGAATGACAAATATCATCTTGGTTTTGGTAACATTTATTTTAATTTTGTAGTTTAAAATAAGTTTAATGATTCGGGCTGAAAGGGTTTTATCCATCAGACTGATACTCTGATATCCAAATACACAACCATATGAGGTTTTTATTCTTCTTATTATTTTTTACTTTTATTACGGTTTTTTTCGGTTATAAAAGTTCACCAATAATAGAACCAAAAAATGAAAAAGAACTAGGGGAAAAACTTTTTTTTGACCCGGTTTTATCTTTGGACAGCACATTATCCTGTGCTTCTTGTCATGTTCCGGAACTTGCCTTTGCAGATTCCGTTGCTATAAGTCCCGGAGTAGGAGGGGTGTTGGGAAGAAGAAATGCTCCATCAGTAATGAATATTGCTTCTCGTGAAATTTTATTTTTTGATGGTAGGGCTGCCAATCTTATTGAGCAGGTTCATTTTCCGATAGAAGATCCTATGGAAATGAATTTAAAAATGGGGGAATTGGTTACCAGATTAAAAAAGAATAAAAATTATAATTTGTGGTTCAGGAATATTTTTTCAGAAGAACCGAATGAAAAAAATATTGCCAAAGCCATTGCGGCCTTTGAGGAAAGTCTTGAAACAGATGATTCTCTGTTTGATCAATACATGAGCGGTGACAAAACCAAACTTTCTGAGTCTGCTAAAAGGGGAAGAAAATTGTTTATTGGTGAAAAGGCAAAATGTTTTGATTGCCACTTCGGACCGGACTTCACCGGAGATGAATTTAAAAATGTAGGCCTTTACGATGAAAAAAGGTATTTTGATAAGGGAAGGTATGAGGCTACGAAAAACCCTGCGGATATTGGTAAGTTTAAAGTTCCGGGTTTGAGAAATGTTGCTGTCACTGGACCTTATATGCATGACGGAAGTTTCAAAACGTTGCGGGAAGTTATTGACTATTACGATGATCCTTACAAAGTGGTAAAAAATCCGATCAATATAGATACTTTATTGTTAAAGCCCCTTAATCTGACAGAGGAGGAAAAAGTTGACCTCGAATCATTTTTAAACGCTCTGACGGACAGCCGGTTCATTCATAGAATTAAAACCGAAAAATAGTTTTAAAATGTAAATATAAGTTTCTGCTGGCTGCTTATTTTTTTATTTTGTGCAATGCCATCCAGATTCCTCCTTTTTCTTTGAGAATTATTGCTTCTTCTTTTCTGTACAATTGGTATAAGGAATCGGGTGCATCATTGTGGATATTGGACAATAACAAATACGTTGCTGTAGGATTATTCCATGTTGAGTGTTTTTCCGGGTTTTCATTCAGGAAAATATACTTTTCCTCAGAAAGTAAGGGGAAAAAGGAAGAAACGTCTTTTTTGGTTATATTTTGATTTTCTATTTCCTTACTGATATCTTTGTATACACTGAAAACCGGTTTATATGCCAGACTACTGTCACAACCTTTGGCTATTTGATCGGGATATTTCCAGAAATGACCGCTGATCAGACTGAGGAAACCCAATAAAAATATAATATTGGTCATCCTTATGGATATACCTGATTCAAACAACAACCTTACAAAAAGGATTATGAATATAATATACAATGGCATGTAATATCTGTGAGCAGTAAGACTTTGAAAAATATAGTCAATAGAAAAAATATCATTCCTGTAATAGATAGAATCTTTATGATTTCATAGGTTTGTGTTGTTAGCTTTTTTCTATAAAAGTACCATAAAAAAATACAGCCGGCTACAATATATATTCTTCCGAAATCAATAATCCGCCAAATAAATAAAAGAATATTTTTAGCAATATCTGCTATTGATACAAAATGAAAACTTGGTGCCCAGGGTGATGATGTATGAAATCCAATCCATTGGGTTTGAAAATAATGGTAAATCAGAAAAGAAATATTAATCAGAAATGCAGGAACAAAGGCCGAAAAAATGTGGATATGCCTTTCTTTTTTCCTGAAAGAATCGTATATCTGGTACAAAAAAAGGCAGAAAGTCAGGATTAATCCACGCAGACTGATCAGACTTAAAAGGATAAGGCAAATACTGAAAGAAGCATTATTTTTTGTGAAATAAAATACCAGGCTCCATATAAAACAGGTAATCAATATTATATCAGGGGAAACCAGGCCTGTCTGTGCCAATAAAGTAGGTTCAATGCTTAAAAGCAATACTCCAAAAAGTAAATGTCTTTTCTCTAAAAAGAGGGAAGAAAGTTTTACGATGCCGATACTTAAAAATAGTATCCATGGCAACATGGCGTGATGGGAAACCGATAAAGTTTTACCGAAAATTTTCCACCAGAAAGCGATATACATGCCAAACAAAGGGAAATGGCCGCTGTCAATATCTTTAGGAAGAATGAGCCCTTTTATATCAGGGTAAAAGAAATGAGCTTGTTTCGATCCTAATTGCACAGTATCCCAGAAAAAAAAGTCATGCCTTCCGATATACCATACAGTAAACAGGATCAAAAAGGGATACTGTAAATAATCAGTTTATGAAAAGATACGGACAAAAAAGTCATACATGTAAAAATACATTTATCTTTTTTATCGGTGTGATTTTATGGTAAAAATTCTGCTATCCGTGTAAGAAAGGAGCCATTAAAATATAAAGAATACATCCACTGATATAACCAATAAAAGCGTAAAAGGTTATTTTTTTGAAATACCAGATAAAATCTATACGCTCCATTCCCATAGCTGCCACACCGGCCGCTGAACCAATAATAAGCATACTTCCTCCCGTTCCTGCTGCATAGGCAATAAAATGCCATACACTGTGATCAAGAGGGAAAGTATACATACCCATGGAGGCTGCGACTAAAGGGACATTGTCAATAACTGCAGACATAATACCCAAAAATATGATGACAAAATTTTGGTCTGGAATGGCTTTTTCTAATCCTTGAGCGAGATATTGTAAGGTGCCTACACCTCCAACCACCATAGTCTCCAAAGCAGCAACTGCCATCAATATGCCCAAGAAAAACAGAATACTCGACAATTCAATTCTCGAAAGTGCCTTGTGGGGAGAATATTTATGTTTAAGTTCTTCAGTAAAATTTTCTTCCGGGTGTATATATTCAGACACCAACCAGACAACAGCCATACTCAACATCATTCCAATGTAAGGAGGTAAATGTGTCAGGGTTTTAAAAATAGGAACAAAAACTATCATAAAAAGACCCAGAATAAGCATGGTTTTGCTGCTTAATAGTTTTCCCTGATTTTCTTCCTGTGTATTGTCAATCGTTAATTCACCTATCGAATATTTTTTGCGCATGGCAAAAAATAAAGGAACCAAAGTGCAGATTATTGATGGCAGAATCAGATTTATTATTAAATTTTCAGTAGAAACTTTTTGCCTATCCACAACATTGTAGTTGTAACATCACCAATCGGTGACCAGGCTCCACCCGCATTGGCGGCAATAATAACCAGACAAACATACCATAATCGTTCGTCTCTGTTTTTAATCAACTTCCTGAGAAGGCTGATCATAACAATAGTAGTAGTAAGATTGTCTATGATAGATGATAGAAAAAATGAAAGGAAAGTAATGATAACCAAAAGTTTTCTTTTATTCTTGGTTTTTATGGATTCTTTTAACACTTCAAAACCTCTGTGCATATCGATAATTTCCACGATGGTCATGGCACCAATCAGGAAAATGAGAATTTCTGCGATTTTGCCAATATGGTGTATGAGAGTTGCTGTAAAAAAGTCCTGACCTTCCACAATTTTAACAGGATCAGTGATACCAAGAAGGGTTGAGGTATGAGCATGGCCATCTATGATTTCCAGAAGCCCGAAATTATATCCAATAGAAACCAAAGCCCACATAACAGCTCCCATTAATAAAGCAGGTACAGTTTTATCCAGTTTAAGCGGATGTTCGAATACAATAGAAAGATATCCGATAATAAAAGTAAGTATTACAATTGCGATCATCTTTTACAGATTTTTTAAAACGCTGCAAAGCTAAGTATTTCCGTATTCATTTAATATTAAATATTAAATTTATTTATTAAGTAATGTAATATATTTTGCAAAGAACTGCTAATTAGTTATCACTTGAAGAAGTTTGATGATAAAACCTCTGTCGTTAGGTAGATTGGAACTCCAGGACCAGAAATATTCAATACTTCCGGCAGGTATCTGACCGATAATTATGTTTTCAATTCCGATTCCTGTTTCAAAATAGTGTTTTTCTTTAGGGTTATATATATAATTAGCGCTGAAAACAGTTTTCAAAGATGTTCTTTTCAATAGCGGAATTTTATCCATTATAAATCCGTTAAAATGGTGTTTGAAATGAAAAGCACTAAAATATCTGTCTGTGCTGTAAGAATAATAGGGCAATAGATAAAACATATCCGGTCGGTTTCCGTCAGGAATAACCCATTCATTACCCAACGGATGTAAATAATCCTGAAAGTAATATGGTCTGTTGATAATACTTCCTGCCACTTCAGCATAGTATGAAAAATATCCATACCTCGCGAGATTCACTCTTGATTTTTCTATACTTAAACCTGCAGTATAATATGCTTTAATGTTTTTATCAAATGGGATCCCGGTCTTTTGATACAGCCGAAATACCGGATATTTTCCTACATTGCGAATTCTAAGATTGGGGTAACTGCTGTAGGTCTGACCCGGCGTCCAGCGCAATTCCAATGAAAAAGTTGTAGTTTTATGTCGGGTATAAATTTCGTCCGGAACAACATAGTTAGGTATATTTTCATCATAAATTCTGTGTGTGTAAAAAAAAGAAAAATCAGATTTTTTCTCTAATGGCAGACGTTCAGCTATTTCGGCATATGTTTTTACAAACAAGCTGTTTACAATTTCCCTTTGATAGGAAAGTTTTACAAATCTTTTATCATATAAACGAATGTAGTTAAGTTTATAAAACAAAGAAGACCACGTATTGGATTTTAAAAGTATAGGCAGGTTTTCATCGTATTGGTCGTATTTTCGTCCAAATTCAACAGAAAATTCTCCAAGCATTTCCGGCGAATACCTGCGGCTGATTAAGGCAGAGGTTTTCCATTTTTTATCTGAAAATCCATAATTTATAAGTGGTCTGACTACCCAGTTTTTTGTAGTTGAGTCTGTTTTGGTATAGTCAGGTTGGAAATAAATGTTCCATCCTTCCACCACATTAAATCTTACCAGTGATAAGGGTACAGGGTAGTTTATACTGTAATTTTTATATCGGTTGCTGTAAGAGTACCCTAGTAAAATATTTTGTATTTTAAATTTATTTGAAATCCTGTCCATCGAATCCTGATAGGTCTTAGAATTCCATATCTGAAACAAAGAATCCTTTTTCTGATAATCCTGATTTTCTTCATCAGTAAGCGGTACGGGTCTGTTATTGGCCCAAAAAACGGAGTCCTGAAGAAGAGCATCCTTATTTACCCGGAAATTTTCTTTCGTGGAAAAAACATCTGAGAGATCTTTGTTGACCTGATGGTCTGAAAAAATATAGGTAAAATTACCTCCGATGGCAAAGCCGAAAATATCACCCTTAAAATACATCGACTGACTGAACAGCATCCACTCTCCGGTAGGGTCCGGTAAATAAATCTGATGGAAACGGATAGAGTCCATAAGGGTACTTTTAAGTTTTTTCCTGAAATACTAACTTCTGTGCTGTAGAAATTCCAGGAATCACCAACTATGTAAAGAAAGCCGTTGAATAAGTGGTTCATTCGAGGATTTTGGTTCGACCTTTATTTTATAAATGATTCTTCCCTTATCATCTATATCCGTTTTTAATAAGGTGTATTTGTAAAATGACAAGGCGTTGTCACCAATAGGAGAGACTACTGATCTTCCCATTTCTATATAATTATCATAGAGATTGATATTTGCCAAAGAAAATTGATTGGCCGTAAATAAACTATTGTCACCGGATTTTTTGGTTGAGATCATAACCTCTTTTGTCCTGTCCGGTTGTGTAAAATAAAATGTGGATTTTGATTCACTGAGATAAATGATACCTCGTCTCAAACTATCCAGAATACCACCCATATCTTTTATTTCCTGACCCATAAATTTTTCTGGGGCATCCAAAAGTTTAATTAATCCTTTAGTATACAATGTTGCTTCAAAACTTTTCACCTGTTTCCGGTGGAAATTCCCTTTTTTCAATGGCTTTTCGGATAATGGGGTAGGCAGGATCTTCCCGATTCGCTAATATAACGATTTCATCAATCATAGCGTCATCTTCTTCCAGGATGACATCTCGTAAAATAACCTGACCGGCATATTGAAATTCGATAGTCTTTTTTTTATACCCGACATATTGGTAGCAAAGTGTTATTTTACCATCATCAGAAGGGTAAAAAATATATTCACCCTCTTCGTTACAAACCGTTCCTTTTGTGGTGTTTTCCTGGTAAACTGAAGCATACGGTAGTGGTATTCCGCTTCGGTCTGTCATTTTACCTTTTATCTGGGATTGCAGTGGAAACCAGGCTCCAGAAACAAGGAGAATAAAAATAAAAATAGGAAATTTGTTCTTTTCTGGAAACTAATAGGTCAAAGCTCAAGGCTTTTTTAGAAATATCTAATTCAAAGCAAAGTTGAAATTGTGATTTTTCTTTTTTCTGCCGCTTATCAGAAATCAATTTTAAACCGGAAATTAATTCTGCGGCCCGTCAGATTATTGGGTAGT
This sequence comes from Saprospiraceae bacterium, assembly GCA_016715245.1. Classification (GTDB taxonomy): domain Bacteria; phylum Bacteroidota; class Bacteroidia; order Chitinophagales; family Saprospiraceae; genus OLB9. The sequence continues at coordinate 217,620 of JADKAS010000033.1, read as the reverse complement.
GCATATTCAACATTGGTTAATGTTTTAATCCAGTTGACTGAGGCTTGATTTTTAGCATTCAACACATTAAAAGCTTCAATACTGACCCAGGTATTTCTTGTAAAGCGCAAAAAATGATGAGGTTTTTTCGTTTTCCATTCTTCTTTCCACAATTGAAATGAAAATCCGATGTCGACTCTTCGGTATGTTTTCAGGCGAAACGCATTTCTGTATTCAAGATTGTTTTCTCTGGGACCAAAAGGAAGACCACTCCCGATGGAAAAGTTTAGATTCACTTTTACATTTTCATTTTTTGGAAGATAATCCTGAAAAAACATATTTATTGTAAAAAGTTGGTCTGTTGGCCTTGGAGCATCAGCAACATTAACAGGAACCCTGATAGAATCAATGATTTCCGTGGTTTTATGTTGAATTCCATTAATAGCTTCCCGTGCTCTCAAAAATGATACATTCACCCAGGACTCAGCACCTTTTACAAATTCACCGTTGATTCGGAAATCCAGCCCCGTGACATATCCGGTTGCATTGTTTTCCCCAGCGTATCTGATTCTTACATTGTCTATTTCATAGCTGACAATATCGTTTAATTTTTTGTAGTATATCTCACTTATGATTTTAAATGGTCTGTTACTGACGGCTTCCCAAATAAAATCATAGGCTATTCCCCCTACAATATGTATAGATTTTTGGGATGCAAGATTTGTGTTTATTGAACCGTCCATTCTCCTCATTTCTCTGTAAAAAGGTGGTTGTATGTAATATCCACCCGAAAGTTTGAAGGCTATGTCTCTTTTCCATGTAATAGGTTTATATAAAACCTGTAAACGGGGACTAACTAAAAATTCGGAGGCAAGCTGGTGGTATGAAAACCTTGAACCTAAAGTTATTTTCCATTCGTTACGACTGTTTTCGTACCTGTAGGTGTTTTGCAGGTATGAAGTTATTTTATGATTTTGTATGACATTGGTGGCACGAACCACATTTTGAAGTTCTATTTCATTTCCGAGATATGGGATATTATAATCAGCAGAATCCAGTCTTTGCCATTCTTTTAAAAAATCTTCGAAAAATTCATTCTGATATTTTAAAGACCATTGAACAAAGTTTCCTTTGGAAGTTTTCCCTTTTTCCTTTGTTAAATTCAATTCCACCTTTATATTCAAAATTATAAACCGTATTGAACAAAAAAGTTTCTCGCATTGACATGTTGGGTGCCCAAACCGAGCACGGCCACTTCTTCGCCTGTGCCTTCACCGAGATTTGCCTCAATCTGAGACAGTCTGTATTTACCGATTATATCAAACTTTTCATCTTCATTGGCTCTGTATGCGGAAACTAGCCACTTCATGTACAGAGGATATTTTCTTTTTTCCGGAACATAAGTGAGGGAAAGACCCGACATTCCATAGGTAAACTCATCTTTTTCAAGACCTTCAAAACTGGTATTTAATTCAATCTGAAAGGAGAAATTCCCTGTCTTACTTTTTCCGGAAGATGGGACAAAATTATATACACTTCGGTTAAAATTGGAAATAAAACCCAATTGAAGTGTTTTCGAAAGGTCATAGCTTAAAAAAGCTTGTATATCGCTGAACCTCGGAACATATTCTCCTTTGATATCTTGACTTCCAAGTAAATAGGCATTGCTTTTGTATCGGGCACCCAGCAGATACCTGAATTTGTTATAGGCATTGGCACCTAGTCTTTTGCTTCCTTCCAGATGAATACTTGCACCAAGAAGACTGGCTCCCACACTGGCCCTGAATTCTTCCGGTCTCTTGTACCTGATGTCCAGAACTGATGCCATTTTATCGCCGTATTTGCTTTCAAAACCACCTGAAGAAAACTCAAGATCCCTTATGAGATCAATATTCGGAAAACTTAAACCTTCCTGTTGGCCACCACGTATGAGCTGGGGTCGGAAAATTTCGAAATCATTGACATACACAAGATTTTCGTCATAATTTCCTCCCCTTACATTATATTGTGAACTCAACTCACCTCCTGACCCAGAGCTTACCCCAAGAGCGATACTTGGCAATACACTTTCAAAGTTGCCTGAAGCATTTGGCAAAAGTTTGAGTTCCGTGACTTCTTCCCTTACATTTCCTACATCTTCAATTCTTCCTGCCTTGACAGTAATTTCAAGGTCAAGTGATTTGGGGACCATTTTTATATTTATGTTCCTTTTAACACCATCAGCAAGTGGGTTCAATTCAAGAACAAAATCTGTATATCCAATGCGGGAAAAAATGAGTTTTGTTTTCGTGTTTGAGGCTATTTTTATGGAATACTGCCCTGAAAGATCCGATTCTGCAACATTTTTTGTTCCTTCAGCAAAGATGGTTACAAAATCAACACCCTGATTACTATCTATATCACGGACAATTCCAAAGACTGTAGCTTGTTGTCCAAAAATGAAAAATGGCAAAAAAATAACGTAAAGAATATTAACCTGCATTAAAAAATCCTTCTTGGTCTAACGTTTTTAAGCGTACAAAGTATGTACACCGAGATTTTTAAGTGATAAATTGTTTGATGAGGATTTTCGGAAGCAAAAACACTATTTCCGGCTACCAGAACCCTTGCTCCTGCCTGTAATATAGATTCTGCATTTTGAAGGCCAACACCACCGTCAATTTCTATAAGAACAGGCAGGTTTTTTGATAGTAATCATTTCTTCCAAAGCCTTAATTTTCAGCAAAGTCTGGAAAATGAATTTTTGCCCACCAAAACCGGGATTAACACTCATTAAAATAATAAAATCACATAATTCAAGTATATCTTCAAGTAAATTGACAGGCGTGTGGGGATTGAGTGCAACTCCGGCCAAAGCGCCCGTTTTTTTTATCTGCTCCATAGTCCTGTGAAGATGAGTACATGCTTCATAATGGACAGTAATATGATCTGCACCTGCATCGCGAAACTTTTCTATATACCTTTCCGGTTTTTCGACCATAAGATGCACATCCAATGGCTTTTTAGCGTGTTTTTTTATTGTACTGACAATATCAGGTCCAAAAGAAATATTGGGTACAAACATTCCATCCATTATATCTACATGAAACCAATCTGCTTCCGTCCCGTTGATCATTTCAATATCTCTCTGCAGATTGCCAAAATCAGCAGATAACACTGAGGGAGCTATAAGGTGTTTCATTACATTTAATTTTTTGCAAAGATAATTCTTTTGTTGTTTTAAGTTCATAGAAAACAACTTATAAAAAGTTTTTTTTCTAATTTGTTGACAAATGTATCATTAGAAATACTTCAATTTTTTCTCAGATGCAATTCAGGAAAAATACAACAATAATAATGTTTAACAAATAAGGTAAAAAAGTTAAACAAAAAATTCTATCTAACGTTTATATAAAAAAAGTATACATGGAACACGTTAAATATGCCCGAGCAAAAAAACTGAGAATTGAATTGCCAGAAGATAGTATGGGTTCAGGAGGTGATTACAAAAAAAATCTTTTTGAAGAAGAGGGAGACAACCACATTTGGACAAGTGTTGATACACCTATGAGAAAAGGTGCTTTTGAAAAATCAGATATTGAAAAAATAAATGAAATTGAATATCATTTCTCTAAAATAATGGAAACTTTAGGCCTTGACCTTACGGATGATAGTCTGGCAGGTACACCATACCGTGTGGCTAAAATGTATGTAAAGGAAATTTTTAGTGGTCTTGATCCGAAAAACAAACCGGAGGCAAAACTATTTGACAATAAATATAAATATAATGAGATGCTGGTTGAAAGGGATATTACTTTTTATTCCCACTGCGAACATCATTTTGTGCCCATCATAGGAAAAGCACATCTGGCGTACAAATCTTCCGGTAAGGTTATTGGATTGTCAAAGTTAAACAGGATTGTTCAATATTTTGCCAAAAGGAAAGACTTACCATTCAGATAGCAGAAGAGATTAAAAGCAGTTCAGACGAACGATGTTGCGGTAATGATTTCTGCAACGCACCTTTGTGTATCAAGCAGGGGGAATTCAGGATGTTACCAGCAGTACAGTTACTTCCGAATATGGCGGCGTATTTAAAAAAGAAAGCACAAAAGCAGAATTTTTAAGGTATGTGAATGCCGGGCATTAAATTTAAGGAATAGCAATATTTTTTAATATCCCACTGCCTTCAAAATCAAAGTTCATTTTTGATAATTCACTGAGGAGTATATTACCTTTGAGTATGAGGTAGATTTTAGTTTTTCCTGATATTACTTCAGCGTATAAATCAGTCATAAATCCGTTTTTTTCAACACCATGAATTTTTATCTTGTCTTTTTTATCTCTGGTGTCGAGTAATAATTCAAATTTTTGTTCTCTGAGCGCTTTTGTCACTCTTGCAATATCATTAGTATTGATAAAACTTTTGCCAGTGAATAAATATACATGCATTTCCTGAACAGTTGATTTTAAATTTTTTTCCTTTTCTGCCAACATTTTGGTTACATCACCCGATAGGTTGATATGTTTAACTCCTTCATCATTTCTGAATTTCCGGAACACATTCGATAATTGATTTTGACCAGCCACAGTTGTTTCAGCAAATAAAAAAACTGTGCACAAAAGTATAAAATACCATTTCATAATTAAAAATTTATAGGATTAACTGAAAAGTTTTAATTAATTTCAGCCGTTAAAACTTTTTAAACTCTCTTCTCCACACCAAAGCATCAAATTCGTTTTTACGTATGGTTGTACTGAAATCATAAACGCGGACTTCGGATTTTTTCTGATACAGCACCAATATTTTTGTAACCGTATCATTTTTCTCAAGGGTCAAAACGCTAATATTTTCATCCGCGTTGGTGAGGCTCAGTTTTTCCGAAAACGAGTCATTTTTAATCATCTTTTTTTTGTAGTCTTCCATGATTTTGGTAATCTTTTTCAATCTCCATGTCCGTAATTTCTGTGTTATGTTCATACACCGCATTTATACCACTGTTTACTTTATTGAGATTTGATTCGATTTCAGATTTTTTAAATCCAAGTTTAATTTCTTTTTTAAATACTTTTGTTGGAATTTTCCATTGAGAATATTCATCCGTATTTTTAAGATCACTTATAAATTCTTTTAGATACTTTTGAGAATATCCGGGGGAGCAACTTAATATAAAACTAATTACAAATATTAATAATCGCATACATTTGTGGTTTTACCCAAAGATAATAATTTATTAATTTGGTTTATAATTATCTGCAAATTTATGTTTTTAAAGGTATCAGTATCAAATTCTGACATCCTTCCATAAAAGCTATTTTTTATTGATTTTGTCGAGGTGTTCAGCCCCCTGAATGTCCAGTTTTTTTGCAAGTTTTGACAACTTGCTCAGGTTGATTTTACCAATAAAACTAATCATAATAAAATCTTCTTTATTGCCAACCAACATCAATAATTCTTCGATTATCCCGCTTTTTTCAAGGGTCACAAATCGTACAAGAGATCCTTTTTCCTTGACGGTTAATAATTCTTCATATCCTTTATTGGTAATCCTTCTATTTGCTTCGGAATATGTTTGTTCAGGTTTTACCTTTGTACTCAAAATCTTGAGACCTTTCAGATCTTTTAGTACGTCTTTCACGTCGGGATCTTGGCTTTCTGAAGCTTTGGTTATCATCTGAAACATTTTCGGACTGACATAAACCGTAGAAAAATTTGCATTTTCCTGATAATCTTTAAAATATTTATCAACAGCATCAGCTTGTCCAAACCCTGAAATGATGAAAGTCATGACTATAAAGAGAAGGGAGAAAAGTTTCATGTATATTTTATTTTAAGGTTAATTAATTCCTGAATTTTTTCTGAATAAGAATTGTTGATTATTTAAAAATATTGGCTTTGTTTACATTTTCCATACCTATGGTAATGCCTTCGGTTCCTTTTTGTAATTTTCCAGATACCATGGCAAGTGCTTCCATGGTGACACGATAGGCTTCTTCCGGGTCTTCTATTTCATTTACATAAGCCGTTGAGGAAAGAGATTCATTTGAAGGTTTGAATAAGAACCATGATGCGATGACCAGGCAGAATACAGAGGCAATAGCATACATCCATTTCTTATAGGATGTCAATGTAATGACAGGTGTTGAGATGTTACTTTTTTGAATAATATCTTCAACAGGAGGCAGAGAATAAAGTAATTTCTTTTGTTCATTGAAATATACAAAAAGAGGTGTGAATGCCTCGTGTTCGGGCATAATCTGGCCATTTTGAAAATAGGATTTTAAAATATTTTCTTCTTCAACGGTGGTTTCTCCTTCCCAATATTTTTCCAAAAGATCATTTATTCTGGCATCCATAGTAAATCAATTAATTCTCATTTTTATTTTGGCGATGTTTCATTAAATTATCGACTTTTTTATTAAAATCAAATACTTCTGATATTGTTTTTAAGTAATTTATCTTTTAAAGCTTTTCGGGCTCTGTGAAGACTGACTTTGATAAAATCAAGACTGTTGTCCGTCATATCAGCAATCTCCTGATAACTGTAACCTTCCACATCCCTGAGATGAATAATCATCTTTTGTTTTTCAGGCAATTCATCAAGTAACTTCATGATATTGCTGAAACTTTCATTTTTCTCGAATGCCTGTTCCGGATTTAATGTCTTGTCAGAGATGTCCCGGTGTTCATCAATGTCCGAAGAAGGCATTTTTCGCGATCTGACTTTGTCGATAGCCATATTTTTGGCAACCGTCATACACCAGGCCTCTTTATTTTCAATTTCGAGATATTGTTCTTTTTTTCGCCAGATTTTAATCAGCAGTTCCTGCATGATATCTTCAGCGTCCATTGGGTCCATTACAATATTAAAAACAAATCTGTATACCTTATCTTTAAAAGGTATTTTAAAAAGGGAATGTTCGTTTTTCACTTCTTGTGACATAGACGCTCAGATTTAAAATTAGTTACAAAAAAGTTAAGAATTTTTCATTTCTCAGACAGAATGACATGCCCATGTTTGTTTTGCCGCAATGCGTTCATGACTTTTTCCTTGTTAAGAATACCCAGAAGTATAAGATTGACCTGATTTTTACATTTTATTTCAATGGCTTGATCGCCTTTCATAATATATGCCCAGGTGTTATACCGGAACCGGATTCCGTACCCACCGAAATCCCTGAAAGGTTTGATGTTTTTGAATGTGATGGATTCAATATCGTCCCATTTAATCATCTTTTCTTTGAGATGCCATGGAAAAAAACGGTACAAAATTCCTTCTTTGTTAAATTTTGTATCGAGTCTGAAAATTTTAAATACAATAAACATTAATATTAAAAAAAGAACACTGATATTAAAAAATACCAGATTTTTTTCGTTCATAAAACGATACAAAACCATATTGCCCACGGCTAATAGGGCAAGCGATACATACAGTAGAAAATCATCCATTTTTTGTCGTTCACTGAACATGAAAATATTTTTATTTTCTTTTATCAATTACAAAAAAGTAACTTTTACTTCATTGGTTTGATGATCTCTTATAAAAGACACTTTGATCGTCTGACCTTGTTTGAAATTCGCCAGGGCCTTCATATACATCTGTATATCATCCACCGGAATATCGTCTAATTTTATAATAATATCTCCTTTTTGAAGTCCGGCGGCACTGGCAGGTTTTCCGTCTCTCACGCCATCAAGTCTCATACCTTTTCCGTCATAAAGATAATCCGGCATGACGCCTAAAGTAACCGAAAAAGTCCTGGTGGAAGGTGTGTTGTCCTGTGTTTTAACAAAAATCTGTTTCCCTTTTTTATCCAGTTTTCCAATAAGAAAATATATATATTCCACCACTGACTGCATACCTGAATAATTGATAAGATGTGCATCATCACTGGGTTTGTGATAGTCTTCATGTTGTCCGGTAAAAAAACTTAGTACCGGAATTCCTGAATTGTAAAAGGACATATGGTCTGAAGATCCGGCACCGCTGTTTTCTGTTTTTACTTTTATTCCGGTGGTTTTAATTTCATTGATTGATGACTCAAACAGGACAGAAGTGCCAACGCCGCCAATCAGTAAAATATTTTCTTTTCCCAATCTTCCGATCATATCCATATTGATCATGTAATTGATACTGTTTTTATCAACCGTAGGATTATTAATAAAAAAATTAGATCCTAATAAACCTTTTTCCTCTCCTGAGAATGCAATGAAAAGATAGTTGTTATTGGCGTATTCTTTTTTTTGCAGTGCTTCTGCGAGGTAAATAAGACCAGTAACCCCACTTGCATTATCATCAGCACCGTTGTGGATGGCTTTTTCGCCAGCGTGGAGAGAACCTCCTCCTTCTCCATAACCTAAATGATCATAGTGGGCTCCTATGACAACGGTATACGGTTTTTTATTGTCAATATATCCGATTACATTTCTTCCCGAAATTTCAGGGTCAGATTCTGATATTTCAGCATGTGGATGTGCTTTTAATTTTTTTTTAAAGGTTTGAAAGAATGTGTTGTTGTCACCTTTAGGTCGCAATCCAAGTGACGAAAATCTATTTTCAATATATTCTGCTGCCAGTTTTTCACCTGCTTTTCCTGTTTCTCTTCCTTCCATTTCATCAGAGGATAAGGTCAGCAAATCAACTGTCATATTTTGGACAGGATATTTAATGGCTGTTTTGTAGGGAGAACTACATCCGGCGACTAAAACGGCAATAATGGTGATTAACCAAAGTCTTGTGAACATCGAATAAAATTTGTGCGAAAATACAAATTTTCACATAAGTATTATGATTATTTCTATTTTGCCTTGTGTAAGTACAAAAAAAAAGCTGTCGGGTAAGGACAGCTTTTTCTTATATTTATTCTTTAGTTAATTTCTTACCAGCCTTTCGAGAATGCCGCCGGTATCAATTACCACTTCTGCCGTCTTAAAGCCACGGTTTATTGCCTGAATTTCAGCCTCTTTTGCTTCTTCCAAATCTTTAAAACCCGCCAGGATAAAGATGGTCCAACTTCCTTTTGTCCATTGTTCTATTCGGCCCAGATCTTTTACTTTGTTTATATCAAACCAGATTGGATCTTCATATGACGCCAGACGAACCTTGTATTTTCCTCCTTCGCCATAGATTTTGACCTGATCTTTTTTTGAATTTCCTTTTGATTCTTCCGGCATAACGGTATGATCTTCTTCGAGCTTGCTCATCAGAAGTTCCATATTTGAATATACCAGAGATTCTTTTGTTATAAAGGCATCAGGAAACCCTTTCTTTTTGATATTTCTGAGTGTTTCATCGGCATCTTTCCTATCTGTAAAATAACCAAGCCTGATTTTAATAAACTTGTTTACATTCATTTTATAGATATTGCCGTACCTGACCAAAGGGCTGAATTTCGAAATATTGGGTTCAAGATGGGTAACCGAAGCGAGTTGAATAAAAAATACTTCTCCGGTAGGGGCTATATTACCCATGGCAATTCTTCTTGCTCCATCGAGAGAGAATTCAGCGGCAGGCATACCTATTTCTTTTCTGTCAAATTCGGGAAGAACAAATACAGAATTTGTTTTTACTGCTTCATTGCTTTTCAAAGCGACTGTTTTTGTATTGCTTTGAGGGTTTTTAGCGTGTTTATCTTCGAGGCTTTCAAGGGAAACTGCCGGAGGAATCAAATCTACCTCTACAGCTGAAAGCAAAGGTTCTTCATCATTGACAACCTTAATTGCCTTGTAAATATCGTGTTCGCCTTTTCCTCCCAAACGATTTGAAGTTATAAACATTTCACCTTTGGAATTAAACACAGGAAAGTAGTCATCTCCTATGGAGTTGATACCATATTCCATGTTTTTTACCAAAGACCAGTTACCGTTTTCTACTTTTGATTGAAAAATGTCATAACCACCAAATCCCGGTAACAGGTCTGAAGCAAATAATAATTCACCGTTGTTGTAATAAGGTGTAAGTTCATTTCCTGATGTATTGATTTCCGGTCCCAGGTTTTCAGGTAATGACCAGAAGTTGTTTTTCTTATAACTTACATAAAGGTCAAATCCTCCGAAACCTCCCGGTCTGTCAGATGAAAAGTAAAGTGCTTTCCCGTCATACGCAATGTGCGCACTATGTATGGAAGACCCTGCTTCATTATGAACGAATGCATGATTTTCTGTTATATCACCGGTTTTGCTGATTTTAGCCAGATAAAGTACACCATTATTTTTTTCACAACGGATGTTGCAATCAACAGTCATGTATGATTCAATCATGGCACAATATTCGCCGTTGCTGGAAAAACTCAAAGGACCAATACCGTCAAGTTTGTTGTTCAGGCCTTTGATGAAATGATGTTTTTTGTTTGAATAAAAAAAACTTTTTTGTACTCCGTTATAGGCATTGGATGTTTTTTGCATCTCATCCATCAGTATATCTGTTCTGAAAGAGGAAAAAACCGGAACGTTCTGATAAAATGTAAGCCCAAAGTCGGAGGTGCTACTGTTATAAGGAAGGGAAATGATATCATATTTTGATTCTCGGGCCATTGCTTCCATGGCAAACTCTGCACTTTTTATATGTAAACTGCCTTTTTCCCGGTTTTGCAGCGCAAATATTTCAAAATGTTTTTTGGCTTCTTCGAATCTTCCGACTTGTTTAAGGACTTTTCCATATAACTCATGTACATCTGCAGGAATATTTGTCAGATGGATAATTTTTTCAACTCTATTTATACAATCATTCCATTTGCCCAAAGCATAATGGCATTTTGCTAGCAGGAGATGGGCTTCCATATCCGCAGGGAAATCTGCCAGATAATCCTGTATTCCTTCTTTTGCTAAAGAGTACTGACCCATATCGTATTGAAGTTTTGCCTTGTATACCTGTTTCTGGGCCACAACCGACAGGCAACCAAAACATAACAAAAGGACAATCGTAAAGTGCATTTTCTTATTCATAAACCTAGTTTGAAAATTACAATTATATATTACAAAATACAAATATACGTACTAGTTTAATTATGTAGTATATAATACATTAAAAATTATTATAATTTGTTCAAATATTAACATTTTTTTGTAGTGATTGTTATTTAAATAAAATAAAAAGATGGTATGTCAGCTTCTTCTTGAAATTTTAATTTTATAGTTTGTTTTTATTGAAACATTAGTGTTAATTATTCTTGCATTGAGTTTAAATTTTGTTTTGATAAATATTTTGATGTTACTATGTTGAACTGACCATGGTATATTTTTTTTAATAATCAAATTTATTTTAGGTATATTTGATTTATTTTATAGTTCAGGGAATTGTCGTGTTCTGCAACATTTTATATAAATGGCAGAAACAGGAATAAGATGATAGGATAATTTTTGTAATTTTGTTATTTGTTTAATTTCGTATATGTTCAAGAGCGTCTTACATTTTCTTATGTGGTCAATTTTATTGATATCTGCTTTTTTCGGTTATTCTCAGAAAGTTGTACCTAATGAATTTATTATTAAATGGAAGGATGCCAAAGCCGCCGAAAAATTTTACCAGAATAAAGCAAAAAACCGCTCTGTTCCTGCTTTTTATAAAACTTCATTACTGTCAGTGCCTCTTTGTCTGGAACACATTGTTTTTTCTGATGCCAACCACGAAGTTGAATTGGAGGAATTGAAAAACCACCCTGATGTAATGTATGTACAAGCCAATCATTTTATTGAAGAAAGAAATATTCCTGACGATCCATTATTTCCTCAACAATGGCAATATATCAATAATGGTAATGGTGGAGTCTTGAATGCTGATCTTGATATGGACCTGGCGTGGGATATTACTACAGGCGGAATAACCAGTGCAGGGGATACTATCGTGATTTGTGTCATCGACGAAGGGATAAATCTTAATCACCCTGACCTGATCGGTAATCTTTGGATTAATCACGCTGAGATTCCCTCAAATGGAATTGATGATGACAACAATGGTTATATTGATGACTACCGGGGCTGGAATGTCACAGCCGGATCTGACGACCTTAGTGAAGCAGGGTCTCATGGCACTCCTGTTTGTGGTATAACCGGAGCAAGGGGGAATAATGGTATCGGGGTAAGTGGAATCAATTGGAATGTAAAAATTATGTTTGTAAAATATGGGCAAGGAACGGAAGCCAATGCCATTGCTTCCTATGTTTATGCTTATAATCAAAGGAAACTATATAATCAAAGTAATGGAGCGCAAGGAGCATTTGTGGTGGTCACCAATGCTTCCTGGGGTTTAAATGATATTTTTGGCAGTGAAGCACCATTGTGGTGTGAAATGTTTGATTTACTGGGAGAAGAAGGGATTTTAAATTGTGGTGCAACCACCAACAGGGACGTGGATGTTGATAGTAATGGGGATTTACCGACAACCTGTGAGAGTCCTTATCTGATTTCGGTGACCAACATGACCAGATCGGATCAGAAACTCACCGGAGCCGGATATGGAAGAAAGTCAATCGACCTGGGCGCATACGGCCATCAGACTTATACGGTATCCACATCGCAGTATGCGGCTTTTGGCGGAACATCCGGAGCCACTCCTCACGTAGCAGGTACTATTGCGCTTATGTATAGCGCACCTTGCGATGTTTTGATTCAGGAGGCAAAATCAAATCCGGCAAATGCCGCCCGGATCGCAAGAGATATGCTTTTGTTTGGTGTTGTCCAAAATCCAACCCTTACCAATATTACCACTACCGGGGGAAGGCTCAATTCACATCGGGCTTTGCTGAATGTACAAAGTTTATGTGGATCATGTGCACCGCCGGCAGGAATATATATTCAAACCACCGGAGCGGATGCAAAGGTATTCTGGGCAGATATTATTCAAAACGGGATTATAGGTCTGCGTTATAGGAAATTTAAAGATACTGAATGGATATATAAACAGAATATTCAAAATGGATATATCATTTCGGGCCTTGATTATTGCGATGAATATGAATTACAATTGTCCAGTTCCTGTGGATTGTTTCCCGATTCATATAGTTATTCTATATTTTTTACATCAGGAGGTTGTTGTCCTGATCCTGATAACTTTGTGCAGGAATATGACAACGGTAATCTTACCCTATCATGGGATTTTCCTGAAATTACAAGTTTTTCTCATGAAATCTCACTGATGGATATAGAAGGTAATGTCTATGAATTCACACAGGATTCAAATTTACTGGTATTTGAAAATATACCGGAATGCACGTGGTTTTCATTTTCGATTGCAAGTTTTTGCAAACAATATCAGACAAACTCAACGGTAGTGGAAGGAGTCGTTGTTTACGCACCTTGTGGTTTATGTACATCTTTGGATTATTGTGCGTTTTCACCAAAAAGCACCAGAGATGAATGGATTCAAAAAGTTGAATTTGGAGAACTGTCCAATGAATCCGGGATTAATTCAAATGGATATGGCAATTATCTTGGTGCCAAAGTGACACGATTCCAACCAGATAGTACTTATAATCTTTTTATTTTGCCCGGATATTCATCAAGCCCTTTTACTGACCAATACCTTTTATACATCGATTTTGACCAGGATGGAATTTTTGCCAACAGTGAAAAGGGGTTTACAGACAGAACGTCTTCAACAGAAGGTGTTTTTGGAAATGTCGTTATTCCCTCTGATGCAGCGGAAGGTATTACAAGGATGCGTGTGATTCTTGCATTTCAAAGTCACGATTCTCCTTGTGATAACAGTGGTTTTGTATTTGGCGAAATAGAGGATTATTGTATTCATATTACAAAAGAGAATGTTGAATGTGTTTTGGATGACAATATTCTGATTGATTCAATGAATGAAAACACAGTTAGAATACAGTTTACCCTTTTAAATGATGTTGACAATTATTATGTATTGTACAAAAAAAAGGATGATGTCACATTTGACACTTTGGTTGTCAATGGAAGTCCGTTTTTTATATCTGATCTTGATAGTTGTCAGCAATACATAATTAAAATGGCCCCTCAATGTACAAGTGGGACTTTATCTTTTACCTCGGAAAATTTATTTGTATCTCCGTGCAGGACATCAACAAATAATGTGCCAGACAAGGAAGAAATTCAGATTTTTCCAAACCCATTTACAACAGATTTAAAGATACTTACCAATACTTTTGTGCAAATAAAATCAATACATATGTATAATGTTTTCGGACAACCTGTTACTGTACATGATTATGAGTATTTGGAGGGCAGAGGGAGAATATATTTTGATCATGTACCGCCTGGTTGTTATTTATTACAAGTCGTTTCAAACATGGGCACATTCAATAAAAAAATTTGTAAAAATGTAAAAAAAAAAACAGGGTTTGACTTGTAAAAGAAAAACCCTGTTTAATGTGGTTTTATGAATTATTATTTGATGAAGGGGGCGCCCATAGGAATGACAACTTTACCTGCCAGATCATTTATGATAATGCCAATCATCATATACCAGGCAGAAAATGCACAACCTATTAAAACATAAGCAGCTACAGTATTAAAAGTTGCATCACCAAAATGGCCTAATACTAATAAAACAAATCCGGACAACAATAAGCCAAAGGTTACTACCATTGCTTTATGTATTCTTAAAGAACCCATAAACATTAAACCTGTGTAAAGAGCCCAGGCCAATAAATAATATCCTACGTCAGTGGTTGTCGATTCGTATATCTTAAAATGCCCTGTGATCCAAATAATACATAATCCGATCCAAAAGGCTCCATAAGAAACAAAAGCACTATATCCGAAATTATTGCCCATTTTTTGCTCCTGGAATCCTGCTATAAATTGAGCTAATCCACCAAAGATAATTCCCATTGCAAATACAGGTCCAATTGAACATAGTCCTAAATTGTGTAGTTGCAACAATAATGTTGTTAGTCCGAAACCGGCTAATCCAACAACTGCGGGGTTTCCATTTTTTTTGTCCATAATATTTTTATTTGATTGTTAATAAATTTGAATGTTTATAATATTGTATTAAAAAATGCTGATAATTTTTCCAACTTTATAATGTGGTTTATAGGACGTTTATACTTTTCTGATTTTTCTTATCCAAAACAAAAAGGATTGAATACAGAATGTTATTTATTAATATGATTAAAGTCATCAAAAATTCAGATAATGTAATTTCCCGGTTGGATGTAAATATTAATTTTATTATTCAATATAATCCTGTCAAGTCCATTAATCACTATGTATTTAGGATGATACTTAAAGGTAAATCAAACCATTTTGATAACAAAAAGATATAATCAATATCATTGTTTTTAATGGGCAGTGAAAAAGGATGGTGGTTGATGGAAACATTTAATCTAAATATGGTTGTTTCCAGTGCCAGATAAAGCTAAATGATTTTAAATTGTTTTTTGAAATTGGTGAAAGTCCGTTGTATGTTAAACAGAGGCAATCCTAAAGCATTATTTTAATGATATCAATACCAAATTTTACCGGTTGTTTTCCGGCTCATGCACGCTTAATAAGAAATGAAACGGGTAGAAGTAGAAATTCCTTTGACATCAATAATATTTATATAATAAATACCGGGGGAAACAAATACTTTAAACTGTTTATCGTTCTCGGGATTAGCGGATATTAAAAGTTTTCCGGAAATGTCGTAAACGGTATATAACAAAACCCTTGAGTCACT
This sequence comes from Saprospiraceae bacterium, assembly GCA_016715245.1. Lineage (GTDB taxonomy): Bacteria > Bacteroidota > Bacteroidia > Chitinophagales > Saprospiraceae > OLB9. Next base: position 202,021 of record JADKAS010000033.1, on the reverse strand, counting down.
TGTATAATGTATGGTAAATTCGCCCATTCCCGGATTCGGAGATACTTTGATGAAAGAATAATTGTTTATTTCAGAGGTATTAACCTGCGACTCAATCAAACCTTTTCTTTGGTTTTCAAGTACTTTTCTCATGTGGCTTACCTGATCTTCAGTGAAAATATTCTGACATGATTCATCTGAATAATCCATATAATTTTCCAGCATATCAGGCAAATCATTGGAAACATCCGTACAGGTATTTCTTGTCTTATTGCAAGAGAAACCAGTTTGTTCTCCCTGGTTTGGGGTGTCTTCCATGCCGTCATCGACAGAACAGCTCGATCCTCCGAAAATTCCTCCACCATCACCCCATATATGTCGCAAACCCAGATAATGACCTACTTCGTGTACACAGGTTCGTCCGTGTGAATCGTAGTCCATACCCTGAACATTCAGGATATTGGGATTGTTACTTCCCACCACTCTAAAATCAAGCACCACTCCATCAAGTCCGGGAGACGGTGCGTTTGCATTGGCCGGCCAGTTATCAAGTCCGGCAGGAGGGTAAGCATAACCGAGGATTTGACCTCCTATGAAAGGAATTGGTCTTATATTACATACCCAAATATTTAATACATTTTCAGGAGTAACTGCCTTACTGCCACCTTCGGATGCATTTTTTACATTGTCAGGAAGCCCGGATAAACTAAGTTGAAAATTGGCATTCGTTTTAACCCTGATGATTTATTTAAGGTTAAATTCTATTTTGGCATCCGTCTGGAGATCTTTAAAAATACTCCTTCTTTCATTCCTGTTTTCATTCAGTAGTCTGTAGTCCTTATTTAGTACAGCCAATTGATTTAAAATAATGGAATCGTGTAAGTTTTCCCGACTATCTTTCCAAACAATGTGAAAAACAACATCAATGATATATACATCATTTCTGCTGAAGCCGGAATTTTTAGTATTCCGTACATTTTCAAAGGTGGTTTCAACTGCTTCCTTGAAGCCGGGATATTTTTTTTCATAGGTTTCCATGACCAGGTGATGTCCACATTTGTCAAAAGAAAGAATTTGTGCATACACACCAGTGGTGGCAAATGTTATCAAAAAAATCACAACAAGACTACTAAAAGAATTTTTTTTGGACATATGAGGTACCATATTGCTTCTGTTTAAATATTTTATTGTAATGGCAGTTGAGTTAATTTTAAAAAAATGATCTATTTATTGTCAAAAGTACAATAAAAAGTATAAATCTCTGATGATTCAGAAAATTCATATTTTAATTTATGTCATTTTCTTTTCTTTTCTTAATTTTTGTTAATAGACGCATGATTCGTTCTTTATTATTGTTCTAATTAAGGTATTCCTAGTAACTTTGTCATTTTTTATTTCAAAACCATTTTGTTAAGGAGTTAATATGGCTATAATTATCACTGATGAATGTATCAATTGTGGTGCTTGTGAACCGGAATGTCCTAATAACGCCATTTACGAAGGAGGTGTAGATTGGGCTATGAAAGATGGCACCGGTGTTACCGGTACGTATACTTTAAGTGATGGAAAAACTATTGATGCCAACAGTGCACAGAAACCTGTAAGTGATGATTATTACTTTATTGTACCGGACAAATGTACAGAATGTGTTGGTTTTCACGAAGAGCCTCAATGCGCTGCAGTTTGCCCGGTTGATTGCTGCGTTCCTGACCCTGACCGAGTTGAAGACAAAGAAATTTTATTGGCGAGAAAAGAACGACTTCACTTATAATGTAGAGAGGTAATTTTTATATTTTATCCGTTTCTATCAAAAAAGAGGGTTGGAGGTGATATGTATTTTTTTTCCTGTTATAGGGTGTTTAAAAATAAGCTGACTCGCGTGAAGATAAAGTCTGTCGGAAGAACTTCCATATAAATCATCGCCTGTAATAGGCATATTCAGTCCGGAAATATGGGCAGAATGTACCCTGAGTTGATGGGTTCTTCCTGTCACCGGCGTAAATTCTACTCTTGTTTTTCCGTTTTCTACATGTAAAACTTTCCAGATAGTTATTGCTTTTTTGCCATGCTCAAAACAAACCAGTTGACGTGGACGATCGTCAAGATTTACTCTGATCGGGAGTTCAATCATTCCTTGAGATACCCATAATTCGCCGTCAAGCTGGGCTATATATTTTTTTTTAATCGTTCTGTTTTCAAATTGTTGTTGCAATTGTTTGTGTACTTCTTTTGATTTTGCAGCCAACATAATGCCGGAAGTAGACATATCAAGCCGATGTACTAAAAGAGGGCCAGTTGCTTCAGGATATTTTTTTCGAAGCAGCTCCAAAACTGAATTTTTTATTGATTTTCCGGGTACACTGAGAAATGGTTGAGGTTTGTCCACAATGACAATGTGCTCATCCTCAAACAAAACAGGGATCCCGCCTCCCAGTGTAATGAGAGTTTGCTCTTCTTTATCGTCTGTATGTATACCTTGAAGCATAAATCCAAGAATGGGTAAACACTTGGATTTACAGGCAGTATAAAATGTTTTGTGCCGTCTGACTTCTGAGGCAGGTGATATTCCCCACCAGAATTCTGCAATGGCAACAGGTTGAATATTATTCAGATACGCATATTGGAATAATTTTGGTGCGGCACACTCGCCGGCACCTGAGGGTGGAGTAGAGGCCGGACTTGTCAGAAATAATTGGTGTAAATTATTTTTTTCTCCCAGAAAATTATAGAAACTATATTTTTCAAAAAGGAATTGCTGAAGTTCTCCGGATTTAATTTTTCTGAGTTTTTTGAGCAATTCCAGTTCAGAGGTGTGTTCCTTTACTTTTTTTTGAAGGGAGTCAAGCGTAATAGTCCATTTTTTTTTGAAATCTTTGTATTCAAAATGTTGTCTTGCACTTTCATGATCAAGCGCAATTTTTAATTCTTCAGTTTCTTTTGAAGTATGTGCAGTCGAGTTGTAATAAAATCTTAGAGAAGCTCTTTTTTCCTTATCTTTTTTAAGTTGTTCTTTCAAAGACAATAATTGTGACTCAAATGCTGTTTTGGCGTGATTCAATTTTTCATAACTCTGCCGGAGGTTAATATCGTTTTCTAACGTATGTATTTTCGTGTTTATCCGGTTTATGTCTTCTTCTTTTGTTTTGTAAAAACCACCTTCTTTAAAGGTGTCAAAAACAGGTGGTACAAAAAAATCTGTCATAGTGCCGCAATCCAGCTTGCCAGAAAAAGCGGCTAAATAACCTAAACGGCCTGAAACATCTTTTCCCACTAATACACCAAACATTTTACCTAATCCCGTATCTGATCGTAACCCGAAATCGTGATCAGGAGGAAAATTTTCAAGATGATGCTGAACTTCTTTTGCTGCAATTTTGGCTATTTCCGGTATGACTGCGTTAAAGGGATTGTTGAGCTTTACCGGCAAAGGAATATTGTCAGTATTCATTGAAAATAACTGAAAGTATTTGTTGTCTGAAGAATTCATCCCATAATAACATATTAAAATACAAAATGATTTAAAAATCTGCAGAGATTAAGATATAGAGTTTGTAACCTGATTTAAATTTTTTAAGTCAACAGTGACCATCAGTTTTTTGTAGAAATAACTGTAAATTTTAGTGATTCTAATGATGTTATATTACAGATATTATTTATGTGTATTGCCGGTTACAAGTGTAAAATTATTTTTTAATTGACACTAAGTCAATGTAAAATAATAACTTTACACCTGCAAAAATGAAAATTAGTGTATGGCAAAAACCGAAGGGAATATCAACACCTGGTTAGATCAGATTCATAATAAATATAAGACTGCAGTTTCTGTAGATTGTGTGATATTTGGATATGATGAAACTGGATTAAAAGTGCTGCTCATACCTTGTGATATGCCTCCTTTTGAAAATAAATTGTCTTTGCTGGGAGATATTGTTCATCCAAATGAGACGACAGACCAGGCTGCTCACAGGGTTTTATATAAAAGAACAGGTTTGGATGATATTTATATGGAGCAGGTACAGGTTTTTTCTGACCTGAACAGACATCCGCTTGGTCGGGTAATCACGGTTTCATATTATTCATTGATTAAAATAAATGGCAATTCCTTTATGGAGTTGAAAGACAATCATTCTTTGCAGTGGAAAAACGTTTCTGAAATTAACGAACTTGCATTTGACCATAAAATAATCATGGATACATGTCTGGAAAGATTGAGAAAAAACCTAAGGGAACATCCTATTGGTTTTAAATTACTTCCTCCTGTTTTTACGCTTCAACAATTGCAGACATTATACGAAATGGTACTGGGAGTTGAGCTGGATAAACGTAATTTCAGACGCAAACTAAGTCATTTACAAATTCTGAAACCGACCGGTGATTCTCAGAAAGATGTTTCTCATCGACCCGCTAAATTGTATTATTTTGACCAGATGGAATACGAAGAAAGAAATATTAATGGATTTAGTTTTGGTTTATAAATAATAATATTTTTAGTCAAAAAATTAACATTTTATTTTGTACCTTTTTTTAAAGCAGAGGCATCTTATACATAGTGTTACTGATTATTTTGGGAATATTCATTATGAAGATTGATATTGTCATTTTATCAGTTATTTATAAAGACCGGAAAATAGAATCGGATTCCTTTTTTATTTTTCACAAATATTAATAAAATGAAAACATTTTTTTGGATCATGAGTATGGTATTCAGTTTTTCTCTTTCCAATTTTTCCATTCAGGAATTTGACTACAAAGCAGCCTGGGAAAAAGTAGCTGAATTAAGAAATAATGGACTACCAAAAAGTGCATTGGAAGTGGTTAAAAACATATTTGATGCAGCCAAGCAGGAAAATAATTATGTTCAACTTACCAAATCAGTAAAAGTAACCACCGAATTATGGATCGAAACAGACGAACAGGGGTTTGAAAGGTCGGTTATATTTCTGGAGGAACAGAAAAATACGCTTCCTTCTCCATCAAAACAAATTATAGCTTCTTATCTGGCAGAGATGTATAATCAATATTTCCAAAGTCATAGATATGAAATTTCTCAGATTTCCACAGTATCTGATCCTGCTCAAAATGACTACAAAACATGGGATAGTCAAAAATATCACCAAAAAATATCAGAGTTATATCAATTTTCTCTTTTAGGTGAAAAACTGGATTTACCCGCAGAATCCATAGTTGAATTACTGGCAGAAGAAAAAAATTACGACAGGCTCATCCGGCCCACAGTGTACAGTATTTTATGGGACAGGGTACATAACTATCTTAAGGAAATGATGGGGCAGGTTAATCTTTCTCTTGAAAGTCAATATGTCATTAAGGACCCGGCTTTTCTCGGAGATTTTAAAAAATTTGTTGAAATTAATCTTTCCCAGACAACTAAGGAAGACCCTGTTTATATTATATTAAAAGGATATCAAAATATATTAACTTCTCTAAGTCAGTCAAATCAACGTACAAAAGCGGATTATGACTTATCACGGTTACAGTTTGTTTTTCAAAATTGTGTCATCCACAATAAAGATTCCCTTTATGAGTCAGCATTGACAAATATGACGGAAATATACAAAACCGATGAATATGTAACCCTGGTGTATTTGGCATTGGCAAATCACGTTTTACAAAACAACAAACCTGCCAGGGCTATGGAGCTTTGTAAAAAAGGTATGGTGATCTACCCTGAATCACCGGGATCTGTTGCTTGTAAAAATTTAATTTCTCAGATAGAGAAAAAAGAAGCATCAATGACAACTGAACAGGTTTTTTTAAGTTCAGAAGCGCCGAAATTTGCACTTGATTATAAAAATCTGAATTCTGTAAAGTTTGTTATTTATCGTCTTGAAAAAAATGCCAGAATCAATCCATATTCCGAACCTAAACAATCTTATCAAAACTTGAAAAAAGGTTGTGTTCAGGTATATTCAAAATTATGGCAATTGCCTGAAGGAAAACCATATGAAACCTCTAAACTGGAAGGTGTCTGGTCAAAATTGTCAATGGGTACCTATCTCGTAGAAATGACAGAACCCGGCAACAACACAAACAACGGACTTTTAAACTACGCCATTTTTCATGTATCTGATTTGGCATATACTGCCTTTCATGATAAAAATATGGTAACATACCGTGTGGTTAACAGAGCTTCCGGAAAACCTGTGAATGAGGCAGTGATTACATTGTATCAAATAGAATATGATGGTTCAAGAAACATGGATGAAAGTAAAAAAATCCAGGAAAAAAGGACAGATGCAAAAGGATTGGCCAGTTTTTCTTACATCGAAAATACAAGAATTCAGGTTGTCGTTCAAAAAAATAAAGATATTTTGGCGTTGAGAAATGACAGTTATTTTTATAAAAGATATTATCAGGAACAGGAATATTCCTATGCTGAAGTTTTTACCGACCGGTCTATTTATCGTCCGGGCCAGACCCTCTATTTTAAATCAATTGCATTAAAAACTGACGGACGAAATAAACATGAAGTGGTCAAGGACATACCTTTGGAAGTGTCATTGTTCGATGCTAATTATCAGAAAGTCAGCACCACAACACTAACCACCAATAATTTTGGCTCAGTTGCCGGTTCATTTGTCATTCCTGTAGGGGGACTTACAGGACAATACCACCTGAGTATACAGTCAAAAAAGGGAATTTCTGCGCAGAAATACTTCAGAATAGAAGAGTATAAAAGACCTACATTTGAAATAAAAATTGATACTTTTACCCAATCTTACCGATTGAACAATGAGGTAAAAGTAAGCGGTGATGTTTTAAACTATGCAGGTAATCCATTGGATGGGGCAGAAGTGGAGTACAAAGTTGTTCGGGGAGTCAGATATATTGACTGGGGCTGGTGGTGGAGGCCTGGGCCCTCTTATGACAACTCAGAACGAGTCATTATATTCGGTAAAACAAAATCAGATCAGAAAGGAGTTTTTAATTTTAATTTTTTGGCAGTACCTAACGAAAATATTCCTGAAAAGGATCAACCCATCTTTGACTTCAGGATTGAAATTACTGTTAAAGATATCACTGGAGAGACCCATACTGCTGAAACAGTTGTATCTGTTGGTTATAAAGCCTTAATCTTAAAAACCGGGCTTGAAGAAAGCCTTGACGTAAAAACCCTCAAGCCCTTCCGTATTGAAGCAACTAATTTATTGGGTTTACCTCAGAAAAGTAAGGGAAATATAACCATTGAGAAAATGAAAGAGCCTGACCGTCTCATTAGGAATTCATACTGGGATGATCAGGGAAGAACATTTTATAGTCAGGAATTAAAAGAAAAGGGTATCTCTATACCCAAATCGCCTGTTATTTCATATTCGGAATGGAAAGTTGAAAAACAGGTATTTAGCGGAAAGTTTGATTCGGAAGTGTCTGTGGATGCTACTTCTATTATGCAAGCCGGAGTCTACAAGATGACAACAACAGCTAAGGATATTTTTGGAATGGAGACAACAGGAATATCTTTCATCAGGTAAGAGATTTTGAGGAAAATAAATTTCCAAAAACCAAACCTTTGCATGTCTCACTCGCTGCAACTGTTGTCGAACCCGGAGGTAAGGCGTATTTAAACATAGGTATTGCTGAAAAACCGGTTTACGTTTTGCTGATAGCAGAAAATAACGGCACTATATTTCTAAAAGAAAATATGAAGGTGAACAAAACAATTTTATTTTCTTATCCCATTTCCGAAGCGAACAGAGGTGGAATTACTTTCCATCTGATGTATGTGTATAATAACAGGCAGGAACATGAAAAGTATTTTGTAGACGTACCTTTTACCAACAAACAACTTGATATTAAATTGGAGACCTTCCGTGATAAAATTTATCCCGGAACCAAAGAAGAATACTCTTTTATTATTACCGGAGATAAAAAAGACGGCGTTTTAGCAGAAATGGTAACCACCATGTTTGATGCTTCGCTGGAAAGTTTTGAAAAACATAACTGGCGGCAACAGTTTTATAATTCCGGATATAGCCAGTTACATACTGAAGTTTTTGGATTTCAAGGGGTACAGAATTTTGTTTTAAATTATGAATGGAACCATTCGGGGTACGATGGAAACGTTTCCTATCAATATCCGGCACTCAAAGGAATTGACATTTTTCATTATGGTCATCCTTTCATTTATCGCAACAGACAGGGACAAGGTGAAGTTATTCTTCAATCAAAGGCAGGAAACCCTCAGGATATGATGGCAGATGCAGCTCCTGCCGTATTAGAACAAAATGTAAAAAAGGAAAAGGTTGAAGCTGAGGATGTTAAAGATAAAGAAGTTTCTCAGAGCAGTTCTTCTATAAGAAAAAATCTGGCAGAAACAGTATTTTTCTATCCGCAGTTAAAAACGGACACTCAGGGTAATGTTAAAATTTCATTTACCATGAATGAAGCTTTGACCAAATGGAAAATGATGAGTTTTGTGCATACTGCTGACATGAAGGTGGGTTATGACGAAAGGTTTGTTCAAACCTATAAAAAATTGATGGTTTTCCCTAATGCTCCAAGATTTTTGAGGACAGGCGATAAATTAATAATTACTGCTAAACTGGTAAATACAACACAGTCAAAACAGAAAGCTCTTGCTTCCATGAAATTGACAGATGTATTAACAGGAAAAGATGTCACTTCATTGCTTGTCTCAGGTAATGTCCCAAAAGAGGTATCCATTGCAGGTGGAAGTTCATTGGGGCTGGAATGGGAAGTAGTTGTGCCCCAGGATTTTACCAATACACTGGCCTGGACAGTAGAAGCAGAAGCCGGGGGCCACAAGGATGGTGAAGAAAACATCATTCCTGTTCTTACAAATAAAATGCTCATTACAGAAACAATGCCCCTTTATGTTCACGGAAAACAGACAAAGGAATTTACATTTTCCTCTTTTGTGCAAAACAGTTCATCGACAAAAATTGACAACAGATTTTCCCTTGAATATACAAGTCACCCCGTTTGGTATGTGTTACAGGCACTTCCTTACCTTGCCGAACAGGGCTTTGAATGTACAGAACATATTGTCAATCGGTATTTTGCCAATAGCCTGGCTTCAAAAATAGCCAGATCAAATCCACGAATTAGTGCTGTTTTTGACCAGTGGAGAAATGTGGAAAAAGAAGCACTAGCCAGTAAACTGACGACCAATCAGGAGTTGAAGAGTGCTTTAATTACCGAAACACCCTGGGTGATGAATGCATTGAAAGAAGAGGAGCAAAAACGGAATATTGCACTTTTGTTTGAAGTCAATCAATTAAAATATGAATTGACGCAAACCCTTAAAAAATTGCAGGAAAGACAATTGGAAAACGGTGCTTTTCCGTGGTTTGTTTCAGGTAGGGCGGATTTATACGTTACTCAATATATAATCGAAACCCTTGGGCAATTAAAAAAACTGGATGCCATCGGCGATGAAAGTCCTGTACTTGACGAAATCATTAAAAGGGCTATGAATTATATAGACACAGAGACTTTGTACTGGTACAATAAAAATAGGGATTTAGTCAAAAGCGGAGTATATCCTGTTCATTATTTAGGATATCATTATCTTTATGTCCGGTCGTTTTTTCCTGAAATAGTACTTCCAAAAGAAAATGAAGAGGTATACCAGTATTACTTTAAAAAAGCAAAAGAAGAATGGTTGCAACAGAATTTATATACTCAGGTTATTATCGGTATTGTAATGAAACGGGCAAATGATAAAACAGCCAATAAAATTTATGCTTCATTGGAAGAAAGGTCATTTAAAAAAGATGAAATGGGTAAATACTGGAATGCCGGCAACGGTTACCGATGGGACGAACTCCCTATAGAAAGGCACAGCCGCATCATAGAATTTTATAATGAAATGGATGCTACTGTTGCAGAAATTGAGCTTATGAAAGTCTGGTTGTTAAAAAATAAACAAACAAGGCATTGGCCAACAACAAAATCAACTTCTTCAGCTATTTACGGCATTTTGCTTGAAGGAGAACGATCATCCGGAATTTCCTGGCTTGAAGAAACGAAACCGGTAACGATTTTTATGGAGAAAAAAGAAGTTCAGTTTGAAAAAACACAATCCGGTACAGGATACGTCACAAAAAGCTGGACCAACCAGACCTTTCCAAAATCCTGGGGAAACTAAAAGTAGAAAATCCGAATTCTTCAACCTCATGGGGAGCCATGTATTATCAATATTTTGAAGATATGGATAAAGTAAAAACAGCATCGGACAATCCACTTAAAATTGTTAAAAACATCTATATGGTAAAACAAAGCAATAAAGGAGAGGTGCTTGAAGAGATTAAACCGGGTACACGATTAATTGCCGGGGATAAACTTACCGTAAGACTGCGGGTTATTTCGGACAGATCTATGGATTATGTACATCTTAAGGATTGGAGAGGTAGTGGACTTGAACCGGTCTCCAACCTGAGTGGGTACAGGTACGCCGGAGGAATTTCGTTTTATGAAAACGTGAAAGACCTTGCTACTCACTTTTATATCGACCATTTACCAAAAGGAGATCATATCATAGAGTATTCTTTGCGTATTATTCATAAAGGCGAATATTCCGGAGGTTTGGCAACTTTGCAGAGTATGTATGCTCCTGAATTTTCAAGTCACAGTTCGGGAATAAAACTGGAAGTCAGATAAACTACCATTGGTTTTGATTCCGGTAATGTATCATCTGAAAGGAATTAATTATACAAAGAAATGGGGCTATAAAAAGTCCCATCTTTTTTTTACATTTTCCGAAACTGTTTTATCCGGAACAAGTTCAGGGGCATGGTGTGGTTTTTTTCTGGCATCTATCATCAGCGAACCTTTGCACCCCCAGTGTTTAAACTCAGTAAAACTGTCAATACCATAAATGTCGTGTGATGGATTTGAACGGGTAAAAGTCACCCATACAAAATTGTTGGTAGTTTCGGCGATAAAATCAACATCATCACAGACAACGATGAGAGGGAAACCGGCAAGTAATGAAATATCAAAACTATTTATTAATTCTTCTACTTCATATTTAGAATTATCATAATTTGTAAACGGCTTTATATGAACCCCTAATATTCCTTTCTGAATCACTTTTGTTTTTATGATCGGAGAGTTATCCTCAATAAGGACAGGATAATTATCGCTTAGGGTTCGTTTTATTTCTCCGCGTACAGCAACCAATACTTTAGAACCGCCATTCCATGATGACCCACTGTAATCCAGGGTGTCGATAGTTGTTTTGGTTTGAAAATGAAGGTCTCTCTCCCAATCCACCCGTTCCAGGATATGATTAAAAAAGTTTTTAACATTGTAGATATCCAATGTTGGGTCGTCTTCGTCTGCTGCAATAAAAAGATATTTTGCCAGAGAAGTCTGACCAGAACCCAAAATACGATTTCCGATAGTAATGATTTCTTCAGGTATTTTTTCCCGAAAGGGCATATATCTTTCTTTGCCTATCGCCAGCAATAATGGGTGCACTCCGGCGGCATCCACTGCATGAATTGCTTTCACTCCCGGGAATTCACCGGCAGTGAGATCTTTAACAAGATGGTGAATAAGATAGCCAAAGCTACTGTCTTCCTGCGGAGGTCTTCCAACCACTGTAAAATGCCATAATGCATCTTTTCGGTGGTATACTTTATTAACTTTTATAACGGGAAAATCGTGCGTCAGACTGTAATATCCCAAATGATCACCAAAAGGTCCTTCGGGAAGTTTTCTGTTTTTTTCTATGGTTCCTGTGATGACAAAATCGGCGTCACCGGAAATGACATGTCCGTCTTTATCAAAATAATATCGAAATCTTCGACCTCCCAGCATGCCGGCAAAAGTGAGTTCACTCAAACCTTCCGGCATCGGCATGATGGCTGCAAATGTATGAGAAGGAGGTCCCCCTATAAAAATAGAAACCTTGAAGGGTTCGTCTGTTAGATTATACGCCTGATGGTGAACCCCGATTCCTCTGTGTAATTGGTAATGCATTCCAATTTCTTTGTTAAGAATATAGTCATTTCCCGATAATTGTACCCTGTACATTCCGATATTTGACTCCATCATTTTTTTTGAACCGGGTGGAAGGGTACAAACTTGTGGTAAAGTGATAAATGCACCTCCGTCCATGGGCCATGATTTAATCTGTGGCAGCGATTCTATCGTTGTCTCACCGTACATAGATTCGGGTTGGCTCCATGTTTTCAATGGCAAAGCCTTCAATGCTGTGAACGGAGCACTCAAATACGCAAAGGGGTTATTCAGAAACTTAGAAGGGTCTGATTTTAATTCAATTACTTTTTTTATTTTGGGGAATGTTTTTCTGAAAAGGAAATCAGTTCTTTCATATGTTCCGAATACATTGGAAACAGCCTTAAAAGGACTGCCTTTTACTTTTTCAAAAAGGATGGCAGGTCCTCTTTTTTCAAAAACATTTCTGTGAATTTCTGCCATTTCCAGATTTGGATCTACTTCATCACTAATTCTGAGCAATTGACCTGTTTTGTCCAGGTCAAGAATGGCATCTTCAAGGTTTTTGTACATTATCTTTTATTTTGTATAATGACATACCGTCTTAAATGTTTTTAATTCTTTTTTATTTTTTTTCTAACTGAAAATAATGTTGAATTCTTGTGGCAACATTTTCTCTGATACTGAAATAAAAGAAATTGATATCGGCAGGATGGTAATTTCGGGTTCTAAGTAAAATACTGCCTTTAAATTTTGGTTTATTTACCCAAAGTACCGTTGAATTGACCTGAGCATCCACCAGATTAGGATAAATTACATTAAAATCCCTTAACAAACTCGACTTATTTTCTTCTTTTGAAACGTATTGTTGAGTGGTAGTCCAAGAAATAGGATTGGTTACCAATATGGGCAGTTCTTTTTCATTTTTAAGTTCTGTTCCTTTTTTAAAGGTTCTCCAGGAAATCGTACAACCTGTTTCTTCCGGAAATTGACAAGGTTTAATATATAAAAATGTGTCCTTCTGAACCGGCATACCTATAAGGTAGGCCGCAATGAGTTGGTTTTGCAGAGGTGTGCCATCTATCTTTTGATGGATGAGGGTAATTGCGTGATTGGTCCCCTGACTGTGGGCAGCTATGATGAAAGGCCGGCCCTGATTATATTCTTTCAGGTAAGTTTCAAAAGCGAGCAACACATCCTGATAAGCAAGATCAAAAGCTTTTTGAGCTGTTTCTTTATCTTTGGTAAAATAGGCATTAAAATGTGCCTGGCGATATCTTGGAGCAAATACTCTTGTATGGTTGTTGAAGGCACTTGCCTGGAATAGAATGGCAGAATTGTCTGTTTTCTGATTTAGTTTGGTGTCAAATACATCGCCGTTACAAGAATATAAATTTTTTTGTTTGGTAAAGGTAGTTGGGTGTAAAAAAAACACATCTACATTGGCATTATTAGGTAATATAGTGTCTTTTTTTCCGGGATACTTGTCTGAAGGGTCATTTTTTAGAGGGTGGGCAGCCCAACATTCCATATTTTGATAGTCAGGGGGCTTGGGAATGGAGTTTTCACTGAAAGGAGTGATTTTTGTATACCTGGCACAAGAAGAAAATAATATAATGGCAAAGGAAAAGTGTAAAAATAAATAATAAACACGCATTATTAAAAGTTAAGTTGTTCTTAGAAACAAATATTGTCTGGATTAATATTAACAAAATAAATAAAGTTTGGTTAAAATTATTTTAAAGATACTTAAGTTACCTAATAAAGTTAATAATATCCGTATTTTTGCAAAACATATTTTATTATAACTTTTTACAAATTAAATTAAGATTATATATCTGGTTTTAATCACTATTAATATTACATAATGAATATTTTAAATTTTGGATTTATATTTTTTTTACTGTTTTCTTTTTCTTTGTATGGCCAAAGTCCCGTTAATTGGAACTTTGAATTTAGAGATAAAGGAGACAAAATAGAAGTAATAGCTACTGCGTCTATGCAGAAAAACTGGAATATTTATAGTCAGCATACAGAAGATAACGGGCCCATTCCCACAGGATTTTACATAGGTGAAGAATTGGTTGTTTTTCAGGAAAATTCAAAGGCTATAAAACATCTGGATCCTTTATTCGAAGTAAATGTAATAAAATTTAAGGAAAATGCTTCCTTCAGTTATATTTACCAAAAGGGAGCTAAGAAAGAAATCAAAGGGTATGTAACATTTATGGCTTGTAATGACGAAAAATGTTTGCCTCCGTCAGATGTTCCTTTTAATTTCACATGGTAGTCTTAAATGTTTTTTACTTTTGCAAAATATTATTAAAATAATCCCAGATGAGAGGTAAGTCAAAATTTATATTTATCTTCTTTGTTTTCGTTTCTTTTGTTTCAAATGCCCAGATATTTAAACCTGTTAAGTGGTCTTTTTCCAAGGAAAAGATCAATGATAAAGAATATTATTTGGTATACACAGCCAAAATTGATAAAGGTTGGACGATTTATTCCCAATACACTTCAGAAGACGGGCCCGTGCCTACCTATATAGAATATGAACAAAAAGGAGGAATTGATCTGTTGGGAAAGTCTACAGAATCAGGATCCAGAAAGGAAGGAATGGATGCTTTATTTGGCGTTAATGTAATAAAGTTTTCTGCAGATAAAAATTTTGTCATCAGACAAAAGATAAAAGTTAAAGACGCAAACAAACCCGTGAGCGGATACGTTACGTATATGGCTTGTGATAATGAAAAATGTTTGCCACCAACGGATGAAGAATTTACCTTTTTATTCTCAGGGTCTGAGGTTGCACAAGGAACAGATTCCTCACCGGAAGTTCAAAATTCAGATAATGAGTCTACTCCGGGAATAGTTGTTTTGCCAGTACAAATGGATACGACATCTATCGTTAAAAGCGGACAAATGGATGACATTGCCGATAGAGGAAATATGTTGGGACCAAAAATTACTGGTAATAAAATTGACCAGAAAATTCCGGAACTCTATAAAACACAACAAAATCCATTATCTAACTGCGGAGGGGAAAAAGAAACCAAAGAAGGTATGTTTTGGCTGTTGATATTTGGGTTTATCGGTGGGTTGCTTGCTCTTTTGACCCCCTGTGTATTTCCTATGTTACCTTTGACTGTCAGTTTTTTTCTAAAAGATACAAAAAGAAAAGGTTGGGTTAACGGAGCCATTTACGGCGTGTCCATCATTGTTATTTATGTTTTGATTGGATTGTTGATTACCATACTTGTCGGACCGGAAGCTTTAAACAGACTATCTACAAACTGGATTGCCAATTCTTTGTTCTTTTTGATTTTTGTTGCTTTTGCTTTTTCTTTTTTCGGTTACTATGAAATTACACTTCCCAGTAGTTGGAGCACTAAAAGTGACAGAATGGCGGATAAAGGTGGATTGCTTGGTATCTTTTTTATGGCTTTTACTCTTGCTTTGGTATCATTTTCCTGTACAGGACCTATCATAGGCACGGCAATAGTTCAGGCCAGTACAAAAGGAGAATATCTTGGTCCGTTTCTCGTCATGCTGGGCTTCAGTACGGCTTTGGCGTTACCTTTCGGACTTTTTGCGGCCTTTCCTGCCTGGTTAAACACATTGCCAAAATCAGGAAGCTGGATGAATTCAGTAAAAGTGGTGTTAGGTTTTCTTGAACTTGCTTTGGCATTAAAATTTTTATCGGTTGCCGATATGACCAACCGATGGGGATTTTTGAAGTACGAATTATTTATGGGCTTATGGGTATTGATATTTATCGGAATGGCTCTGTACTTATTTGGCTACATTAAATTCCCTCATGACAGCCCTATTAAAAAACTGGGTTCTGTCCGACTGGGATTTGCTGCCCTCTCTGCCGCCGCTGTTTTATATCTTATTTTGGGTTTTATGGTAAACAAAAGTACAGGTAATTATTCTTCACTTTCTCTCATGAGCGGCCTTGCGCCACCTGCCAATTATAGTTTCTTTTTGACACCGCAACCTTTGGATGAAACATTAAAAGCCAAATATCCTTCTTATTCAAAGTGCGCCAACAATATCAATTGTTTCAAAGATTATTTTGAGGGAATTCAATATGCCAACGAAGTTAACAAACCAATTTTAATTGATTTTACAGGACACGGTTGTGTAAATTGTCGTAAAACGGAAGAACATATTTGGATAGATGACAGGGTAAGGAATATACTTCAGGATTCTGTCGTTTTAATATCATTGTATGTGGATGACGATAAAAAAATGGAAGAGGTTCTTATTTCCTTAAATACCAATGAAAAATTGAGGAATGTCGGGAAAAAGTGGGCTGATTTTCAAATTGTGAATTTTGAAAAAAATGCACAACCTTTATATGTACTTGCCAGCAAAGACCAAAAGGTTTTGGCAGCCCCAAGAGCTTATGTTCCAGGAGTCGACGGTTATCTTGATTATTTACGGTGCACGCTTACTGAATTTAGAAATATTTCATTGTCCGTACATTAAAAATAAGCGAAGTAGCCATAATTTAAGATGAAATTTTTGATAAATATGTTGTCAATGAATGTGAAAAATATTATGACTATTTTGGTCGTAGGGTTTCTCCTTACAGCAAATATGTCCTGTATGAAGGGAGATACCTTCGAGGAGCAAATCGACCAGATAAAAGATTTTATGGCCAGAAAAAACTGGAAAGCTGATACCATTTTATCCGAAGGCGTTTACGTTGTCATCGATGAAGAAGGAAGTTCTGAGAAACCAACTATTCAGTCAACAGTGACGGTCAATTATAAGGGTTATTATTATGATGAAGAAGTTTTTGATGAAGGACAGGATCTGGAATTAAATCTGACAAGAGTCATTAAAGGCTGGCAATTGGGAATTCCTCAATTTGGAAAAGGAGGAAAAGGAAAATTACTCATTACTTCCGACAAAGCGTATGGTGAAGGAAACGGGATTGGTATCCGGCCTAATGCCATGTTGATTTTTGAAATTGAAGTTATCGATTTTAAATAATATATATTCCGATTTATATAAAAATTGTAAATTTGCTTTCTGACCTGAGAAAGTAACCATTGAGCAAAATTCATCAAAAATCTGTCAAAGAAGATGTGACAAAACTGACGCCTCTTATGGCGCAGTATTTTCAATTAAAATCCAAACATCCGGACGCTATTTTGCTTTACCGGGTGGGAGATTTTTATGAGACCTTTTCGGAAGATGCTGTTAAAACTGCCGATATTTTAGGCATCGTTCTTACAAAAAGAAATAACGGAGGCAACGACATTGAACTTGCTGGTTTTCCTTATCATTCACTTGATGTTTATCTCCCCAAGTTGGTTAGAGCTGGGTACAGAGTTGCTATCTGCGAGCAATTGGAGAAACCCAGCAAAGAAAAGAAGATAGTAAAAAGGGGTGTAACGGATATGGTGACACCGGGTCTTACTATTGAAGACACCATACTGGACAGAAAATTCAATAATTATCTTGCTGCAGTACATTTTACACCCAAAAATGAATATGGAGTGGCTTTTCTCGATATTTCAACAGGTGATTTTTTAGTAAGTGAAGGAGATGCGGCCACTGTAGAAAAACTAATTGATAATTTTAATCCGGCAGAAATTATTTATTCAAAATTTTATCAGAAACAATATCAACAAACTTTTCACGACAGATATTACAGTTATACACTGGATGAATGGGTTTTTTCCCATGATTACGGCAGAGAAAAACTTCTTGAAAAATTTTCGGTTTCCAATCTTAAGGGTTTTGGCATTGAAGGAATGGAGTTGGGACAGATTGCCGCTGGCGCAGCCCTTCATTACTTGAGTTCAACGCAAAATGAAAAACTTGCTCATATCAGCAGAATCAACAGGATACAGTCTGAACATTTTATCTGGTTGGACAGGTTTACAGTCAACAATCTGGAGTTGGTGAAGTCCAACCATGAAAGTGGAAAGTCACTACTGCAGGTATTGGATAAAACTGTTTCACCAATGGGTGCCAGATTGTTGAGAAAATGGATATTGTTACCCCTTCTTTCCATCGAAAAGATTCAGGCCAGACATGATATGGTCGGGTTTTTTACGGAAAATCAGGATGAACTTGAACAACTTGAAAAATGGATTAAGGCCATCGGTGACCTGGAAAGAATTGCTTCAAAACTCGCTATGGAGAAAATTAACCCCAGAGAATTACTACAACTGAAAAGAGGCCTCGAGGTTATTCCCCTTATCATTCAAAATCTGCAAAAGGTTTCAAATGATGCACTCAGGATGATGTCAGAAAAATTTTTACCATGCGAATTGCTTAAAGTTGAAATTCAGCAGGCTATCTCAGAAGACCCTCCAGCAGTACTTATAAAGGGGAATGTCATTCGTGAAGGGTATAATGAAGAACTTGACGATCTCAGGAATGTAATCCGAAATAGTAAAGAACTTCTTTTGGATATTCAAAAGAAGGAAGCTGAAAGCACGGGTATATCCAGTTTGAAAATTGGATTTAATAATGTTTTCGGATATTATCTTGAAGTAACCAATAAATACAAAGACCACGATAAGATACCGGAAACCTGGGTAAGAAAACAAACCCTTTCTAATGCAGAAAGATATGTTTCAGATGATCTCAAAAAGCTGGAATCCAAAATATTGACAGCAGAAGAAAAAATTTCAGAAATTGAAGATAAATTGTACCATGAATTGGTTGTAAAAGCAAATTCATACCTTGATGCTATTCAACAAAATGCCAAAAGTATCGGTATTCTTGATGTTATTTTATCTTTTTCAAAGGTCGCTGTCAAATGTAATTATTGTAAACCTGAAATAGATGATTCCTATATAATTGACATAAAAGGTGGCCGACATCCGGTGATAGAACAGCAACTTGGCATTCATGAAAGTTTTATACCCAATGATGTATTTATGGATAATGAAGATATTCAGATTATGATGATTACAGGGCCAAATATGTCAGGTAAATCTGCAGTATTGCGACAAACCGCACTTATAGCCCTGATGGCACAAATGGGTTCCTTTGTTCCGGCTACAAAACCCGAATGGGAATCATTGATAAAATTTTCACCAGGGTAGGTGCCAGTGATAATATATCCAGCGGAGAATCAACCTTTATGCTGGAAATGAATGAAACTGCCAGCATTATGAATAATATTTCGTCCAGAAGTCTTATACTGCTCGATGAAATCGGAAGAGGAACTTCCACTTACGATGGTATTTCCATTGCCTGGTCTTTAGCTGAGTTTTTGCACAATAATTCCAAAGCCAACCCAAAAACATTGTTTGCCACACATTATCATGAACTCAATGAACTGGCTGATCAATATATAAGGATAAAAAATTATAATGTTGCTACCAAAGAAATTGGCAATAAGGTAATATTCCTTAGAAAGCTTGTTGAAGGAGGTTGTGAACATAGTTTCGGTATACACGTCGCTGCCATGGCTGGAATGCCCAAAGATATCATTATGCGGGCGCAGGAAATTTTAATCGAACTGGAACAAAAAACCATTAATGTTCCTAAAGAAGATGGAGGAAATTCCGTTAAAGCGCCTGTTAAAAATATACCTCCGGCCTACCAGCTTAACATTTTTGAAACGGTGGATAATACTGCAGGTACAATAAAATCCATGATTAAAACGATGGATATAAATACCATGTCTCCAATAGAATGTATGCTGAAACTTGTTGAATTAAAAAAGATAGTGGAAGAGGAAAAAAATTAATATTCCTGTAAAAAAAATGCGGATTATGTTTCCACCATCCGCATTCGTAAATGTTTTAAAACTGATTAATTTTTAATAAGTTTTTTTGACATACTTCCGTGGTCATTTGTGTCTATTTTTAATATATATGAACCGGAAGGGCAAGACATTTCGATGGTTTTTTCAACTTGTGTTACATTTTCCAGTTGCGAGGAATACATAATTTTCCCTTGTACGTCCATGATGTTGATTTTCATTTGAGGAATATTTTCTTCATTTTCTATACGAAGAAAAAGATCATTATTTTGAAAATTTGTAAAAACATTAAATTTCTGTTCAGGATTTTCAGTGTCTGAAATAAGATCAACATCTACCATATTTGCATTAAAAAACTTGTATTTTCCATTATTGTCTTTGGTCCAGATGATGGCGGCAACTTTCAGATTTTCGGGATTGGCTGTCACATTTTCCATACTTCGCTGGAACCAATAGGTTAAATCCTTGGCAATTGGCCCGTTGGCAAAGTTCTCGCCGAAAGTGGCCGGCAATATACTGTTTCTCAAAACATACCTGTGAACAGCGTTTTGCCCCTGATTTGCCTGATTGTGAATAACCTTATCTTCTATGAGGTAAAGTCCCAGATAAAAATTGCCTCCTTCTGCATCAGAAAGAAAAAGGATATTTGTCATCACATCAAGCTTTTTATCATCATTTAATGTGGCAGTAAGTCCGATTCCTGCGATAGGATCAAATAAATCATTGATTTCAACAATACTTTTTGCCTCATCAATTTTTTGAGGAATATTTGAATTTGAAGCATTCATATTGGTTTGGCTCTCATAAAATCTTGGTTGACCACTCCCTCCCAGATTGGCTATAATATCCTTTGCAGCATCGTTGGTCAACCCGCTGGAACCTAAATGTAAAGCCCAGATTATGGTGTTTTTGTTTTCAAATTCGTTGATAAGTTGTTTGTGAAGTTCCCATCCCCAACCACCACAAAAGGTACACCAGTCCGCGGTTACTTTTGAAAACATGGTCCATTGTTTTTTATTTATTTCTTGTGAAAAAATGTTTGTTTTTGAAATAAAACCAAGGACAAGAATTAAAATTAATTTTTTCATTTTATATTATTTTTTAGGTTAAAATATTTTTTGAAAGGCAAAAGGAATATGAAACTTCTGTTTCCTCAAAGATATATAAACAATTTGAATATATAACAAATTAAAGACTACCGTCAGAATATTTATAAACAGCGGCTATGGTCACCTGAGTTACCGCTTTTAAAACATCTTTATCGATAATGCCAATGTCATCTTTGTGGGTGTGGTGGTAAGAACCAAACATACCACTTGGCAGCGTGTTGATAATATCAATCATAGGAATGTTGGCTCCCGTATTTACAAAATAGTGATCATCCTGAATAGTTCCGACAGGCTGGTCGATAAAATATTTCCCATAGCCCATTTTTTGAGCAAGGGCCCATACTTTGTCAAGATATGTTTTTGCATAATATCTGGAAAATTCTTCTTTGTGAAACATGGCCCCTTTTGCACCAATAAGGTCCAACAAAATTCCCCAATCAGCTTTATAGTCTTTTTTATGCAGGTTTTTTGACCAGTATTGAGAGCCTAAACACCAGTCTACGCCTTCATTTCCCTGATCTTCCGCATCAAAAAATATAAAATCAACGCCCAAATCGATTTGTTTTTCAGACATCACCCTCATGATTTCGAGCAAGGCGGCAACGCCACTTCCTCCATCGTCAGCTCCCATAATGGGCGTATTGACTTTTTTGGCATCGGGATCTTTTTCTGCAATTAATCTGGTGTCCCAATGTGCTGCCAGTAATATTCGTTCGGACTTTTCAGGATTTAAAGAAGCTATGATGTTATATGCTTTAACATTGGCTTTATTCATGAAACTGGTTGTAAACTCCTGAACCATGACCTCAAGACCATATGATTTTGTTTTGGTTACCAACCATTCTTTCATCGCTTTGTGACCTGGTGATCCGGGTACACGGGTTCCGAAAGATAATTGTTTTTCGACAAATGCATATGTTGAATCTGCATTGACCGGAGGTACCACCGCCTTTTTTTTGGGTGTGGCGGATATGGTCTTTTCATTGAGTTCAGTTGCTGAACTTTTATCGTTTTTACAACCAATATTTATCAATGAAAAGAATGTTAAGATAAAAAATAATTTATACATTTTGATTATTTATACGTCCAACTTGTCTGATCTTTACCGTCTTTAATTACTATGTTTAAATCATTGAGAACATGTCTGATTTTATCTGACATTGGCCAGTCTTTGTTTTCCCTGGCATTTTGCCTCAACTCTATGATTAGTTGCATCAGACCATCAACCGGACCGGAATCTGAAGAAAAGTCATCTTCTTTTAATCCAAAAATATCTATTATAAACGTATGAAATACACTGGATATTTTTTCCCACACTATTTTTGATACCTGATTTTGATCAATTTTATTGTCTTTAATACTATTGATGATTGATACGAGTTCAAACAATCTTGCCAGAGAACGTGGCGTATTAAAATCATCATCCATATCTGTCAATGCTCCATCAAGAATATTGACAATTTCTTCGTCCAGAGCACCTTTTGTTTCACCGGACAAGGATAGACTTTTACAATTTTGAAAGCCTCCATTAAACGTTTGTACCCTTTTTCTGCTGCAGATAATGCTTCATCAGTCAGGTCATTAGGAGAACGATAATGCGATTGTAACATAAAAAAGCGCACTACCATCGGAGAATATCCTTTAGTGACATGAGTACTGTCACCTGTAAATAATTCAACCGGTGAAATTGTATTTCCGTCGCTTTTAGACATTTTTTTACCATTCATCAAGAGCATATTCGTGTGCAGCCAATATGACGCAGGGTGGCATCCGCAACTTCCTATATTCTGGGCTATCTCATTTTCGTGATGAGGAAACTTCAGATCATTGCCACCACCATGAATATCAAATTTTTTCCCAAGATATTTTGTGCTCATGGCACTACATTCCAAGTGCCACCCCGGAAATCCAACCGACCACGGCGAGTTCCACTTCATTATGTGTTCTTCAGTCGCTTTCATCCAGATGGCAAAATCAGAAGGATGGTTTTTTTCATCCTGATTTTTCAGATTATCTCTTGATTCTGCGATAAGGTCGTCAATTATTCTGCCTGACAATTTACCGTATTCACCGGTCGCTTCAGCAAACTTCAAGGTATCAAAATAGACTGAGCCGTTTTTTATATAAGCATAACCGTTGTCAAGAATAACTTGTACCATTTCTATCTGTTCAATAATATGGCCTGTCGCTCTTGGTTCAATGCTGGGAGGGAGGGTGTTGAAAATTCTCATCATGTCATGAAATCCAACGGTGTATTTTTGGGCTACTTCCATTGGCTCCAGATTGTTCGTTTTTGCTCCTTTTAACATTCTGTCTTCACCATCATCCAGAAGATGCCCTACATCGGTAATATTTCGAACGTATCTCACCTGATACCCAATATATAAAAGGTACCGGTATATTACATCGAAAGAAACAAAAGTACGGCAATTGCCCAAATGTACATCGCTGTATACAGTAGGTCCGCAGACATACATGCCTACATGACCATCTGTCAGCGGTTTAAATATTTCCTTTTGTCTTGTGAGGCTGTTGTATATTGAAATCTGTCTTGTCATTCAAAAAAATGCAAATTAATGATTGTTAAGACTATCTGGCAAATGCTGTTGCTCTTTTTTCTCTGATAACGGTGACCTTGACCTGACCGGGATATTGCATTTCATCCTGAATTTTTTGTGATATCATAAATGCAAGATCATCGGCAAACTGGTCAGTGACTTTTTCACTTTCCACAATGACTCTCAATTCGCGACCTGCTTGAAGAGCATATGCTTTTTGAACTCCTTCATAGGAAAGAGCAAGTTCCTCAAGTTCTCCGATTCTTTTCAGATAACTTTCTAGAATTTCTCTTCTTGCACCAGGTCTAGCTCCAGAGATAGCGTCACATGCCTGAACAATAGGTGAAATGATATTATTCATTTCAATTTCATCATGGTGGGCTCCGACTGCATTAAGAATGACAGGATGTTCTTTGTATTTATCACATATTTCCATACCGAGTAAAGCATGTGACAATTCAGAATCCTCTTCAGCTACTTTTCCTATATCATGCAGTAACCCGGCCCTTTTTGCCATTTTCACTTGTTTGGCACTAAGACCCAGTTCAGCAGCCATAGTGGCACAGAGATGAGCGGTTTCGATAGAGTGTTTTAAAAGGTTTTGTCCATAGGAAGACCGAAATCTCATTCTTCCCACCATTTTAACCAAATAAGGAGCCAAACCGTGTATATCAAGATCGATAATGGTTCTTTCACCGATTTCAATGATTTGTTCCTCAAGTTGTTTTTTAACCTTTGCTACCGTTTCTTCGATTTTGGCCGGATGAATTCTGCCGTCCGCAACAAGTTTTTTCAAAGATAATCTGCACAACTCTCTTCTGATCGGATCAAAGCTTGAAATAACAATGGCTTCCGGTGTATCATCCACCACGATCTCAGCCCCCGTGGCAGCTTCAAGCGCTCTGATATTTCTGCCTTCCCGACCAATGATCTGACCTTTAATATCGTCAGATTCCAGATTAAAAACGGAGACTGTATTTTCAATGGTGTATTCAGCACACATCCTTTGAATCGTCTGAATAACTATTTTTTTAGCTTCTTTATTCGCATTACTGTGCGCGGCAGATATAGCTTCTTTTTCAATGGCCATAGCATCATTGGCAGCTTTAGCTTTAATAGCTTCGAGCAATTGTTCTTTAGCCTGACTTTGCGTCAGTTTAGAAATCGTCTCGAGTTCTTTAATAAATTTTTCATTGGCAGAATCCAATTCCTCTTTTTTCTTGGATACAATTTTCAGTTGGGTGTCAAGGTTTTCCCTGATTGTATTTAGTTCAGATGCTTTACTATCCAGTAATTCCGACTCTGATGCTATGGTATCCAATTTTTGCTGCATCTCCTTTTCTTGAGAACTCAATATCATTTCTTTTTCTTTGAGTTCTACTTTTTGTTCCGCTTTCCAGGTTTCGAATTCTGACTTCAGTTTGGTGAAGTTGTCTCTTGATTCCTGTATTTTACGTTGTTTGATTGCCTCATTGTTTTGTTCTGCTTTGGCAATAATTTTTTGAGCGTTTGTTTCGGCGTCATTTAATTTTCTCTGCGCTGTCAGCTCCGCTTCTTTTAGTGTAATGTCAGCTTTATTGTTGACTTCTTTTAATTTACTTTCAAACAAAGTTTTGATAAAGAAGTAGCTTATTCCACCTCCTGCCAAAATCCCGACCAACAATCCTATTCCTATATCCATGTTAACAAAATTTAAAAAATGAATAAATAAATTTAGGTATCATTATACCCACCGGCAGAATTACTATACCTGCCTTTTATTCAAATAAAGAATGGAAAAAAGATTAATGAACAGACAACATTTGGAGCAAATCGTCAAGTTTTTCTTCGACGTTATCGTCTTCAACCGGACTCGGATGAGACAATTGATGTTTATTTTCGAAAGCATATGTCAACAAAGTCATAATAATGCAATCCATTTTGTCCTGGTGAGGATAATTTGTTTGAAGGCTGGAAATTTTCTGGTTAATTTCATTTTCCAGATCCTGAATCCAAGCCGATTCCTCATTTGTCACTTTTAAAGGAAAGGTCTTGCCCAGGATTTTCATTTCAACTGCCTTTAGATCGCCTGTTTGCATTTTATTTGTTTTCAATGATCTCAATACACTGATCAATTTCTTCGATAAAACTATCTATTTTGATTTTTAATTCTTCATTTGAAATGGAATCAAATAATGTCAAAGGTTTTACCTGCTCTTTTTGTTGTACAGATTCATGTTTTTTTTCTACACTTTCCGTACTCTTTTTTTGAATTTTTAATTCTTCTTCTAAAACATCAATTCTACGCAATAAGTTCTCCCGTTCGGTCTCCAATCCCTTTAACTTGTCCAAAACAAGTTTAATTTTTTCCGAAATGAGTGTTAATTTTGTAGAAACCATATTTCCTGCCAAAGATATTATATTTTTTTATAATGTAAAAAATTATTTTCTAATAAAAACGGATAATTGTTTTTCCAACGAGGTTATGATTTGTTCCATAACGGTATCTACATCTTTATCAGAAAGTGTTTTTTCAGTATTTTCAAAATAAAAACTAAGCGCATATGACTTTTTGCCTTCGCCAACTTTATTTTTGTCTGTAAATACATCAAAAAGCCTAATATCCTTTAATATTTTTTTATCTGTCCTGCGGGCTACATCGACCATTTCTTTAAAAGTTGTTTTTGAGTCCGCGATGATAGCCAGATCCCGTTTCATAGATGGAAATCTGGAAATCTCTTTCACCGAAAATTTTAATCCATCTATAGCCTTCAGAATATTGGTCAAATCTATTTGTGCATAATAAACATTTTGTTTAATACCTGCTTTTTTAAGGAGTGCAGGACTTACTTTACCGGTGGTGATCAATTCCAAATCCCCTCTGTGAAAAATCATGCCATATTCAAGTCCAAAATGTTTTGTTTCGTAATTTTCCTGCCAGGTATGAAGTCCTGTTTTTTGTAAAACGGATAAACCAATATGTTTGATGTCATAAAAACTTGCATCCTCTTTGTCTTTACTATACCACGTATCTTCCTGATTTTTTCCGGAAATAAAAACAGTAATACATTCTTTTTCTTCAAAACCGCCATTCTTTTTGATATATGACTTTCCGTGTTCATACATTTTAACATTGTTTTGCTGACGATTGGCATTGTAGGCTACAGATTGTAATCCACTAATCAACAAATCAGGCCGGAGAATATCAAGATGTACATTGGATGTGTTGTTTATATAGACGAATGATGAAGGATCCATTTCTTTTATGCCGGCAAAATGTTTGCTTTCAATTAGGGAAAGCCCCATCATTTCATGAAAATGATTGGAAGAAAGGAATTGACAAATAGATTCCTTAACCGTATTTTTATCGGGTTGCTGTGTATAAGTGAGTGTACTTTTAATATTGGAATGAACAGGGATATTATTTAACCCATATATACGTAAAATTTCTTCAATGATGTCAATTTCCCTTGTCACATCATGTTTGTTTGTACCCGGATTCACCATTATAGTTGCATCATCCAATGTTTTTATGGTCATGCCCAGGCAACTCAGAATTTGTTGAATTTTATCTTTGGAAATGTCAATACCAATCACATCTTCCACTTTTTTATATCTCACCGAAATATCCTTTCCCTGCAACGGGGTAGGGTATAGATCAACCGTTACATTGCTTATGGAGCCCCCGCAATATTTCCGTATCATACCAGCCGCTCTTTTCAAAGCAAAAATGGTAATGTTAGGATCAGCTCCTTTTTCAAAAATTTTGGCTGCATCTGTTCTGAGCAAATGAGATGTACTGGTCGCACGTATATATTTAGGGTCAAAATAGGCAGATTCCAGAAAAATATTGACCGTTTCTGAACTGACACCGCTGTGTAATCCACCATAAACTCCGGCCAGACACATAGGTCGTTTGTTTCCGTCACATATTAACAGATCCTTTTCTTTGAGCGTTCTTTCTGTTCCTTCCAGTGTAATAAATTTTGTACCCTCCGGCAAACAGTCGACGATGATTTTTCCGGATTCTATTTTATCCGCATCAAAGGCATGCAAAGGTTGTCCCAGTTCAAATAAAACGTAGTTGGTAATATCTACAACATTATTTATTGGCTTTATGTCAATAGACAATAAAGCATTTTTTATCCAGTCCGGTGATTCTCCTATGGTTACACCTGTTATCGTTACACCTGAATATCGGGGACAAGCTTCTTTATTCAAAACTTCAACATCAATGTTGAATTTAACTTTTTCCGTAACATAGTCAACAGATTCCGGAAATTTGATATCCCCTGAAAAGTTTTTATTAACCTTTAAATAAGCATACAGGTCTTTAACCACACCAAGGTGGGAAGTGGCATCTGAACGATTGGGCGTAAGTCCGATTTCAAAAATAATGTCCTCGGAAATATTGAGATGGGTTGCTGCTGCCTGACCTATGACTGCATCGTTTTTCAGTATCATAATACCTGAATGGTCTTCTCCGAGGCCCAATTCATCCTGCGCACAAATCATTCCTTCGGATTCTTCACCTCTTATTTTTCCTTTTTTAATTTTCCAAGGATTCCCTTCTTTGTCATATAAGGTTGTGCCTATGGTGGCCACCAAAACTTTCTGACCGGCAGCTACATTTGGGGCACCACATACTATCTGAAGCGGAATTTCAAGACCAGTATCCACCTTTGTCAGAGATAGTTTGTCGGCATCAGGATGTTTTTTACATTCCAGAATATGACCAACCACAACGCCGGAAAGACCACCTTTTACCGCTTCTTTTTTTTCCCAACCTTCTACTTCAAGCCCGATCGTAGTCAACATTTCTGCAATTTCTTCGGGACTATATTCAAGGGTAATATACTGTTTTACCCAATCTAAAGACAATTTCATACTCTTATTTATTCAACGATTCCGGCGAACAATTTATGCCGGAAACTGCAAAGATACAAATTAACCTCTTAAGGCAAAAACAAGTTTTAATTTTGGCCAAAAAAAAATGGTGATTGTTCATAATCACCATTTTTCTGAATTCCTTTGTAAATCTCAAAATGAAACAAGAAGGATCTCACTCTTCTCATCTCTCATATAATAACCAAAAACTCTTTACTTTTGTTGTTCCTCCTTTCATTAAAAGAGAAAATATAATTTATCTCATTTGATAATACAAAGATACACACACATTTTCCTTAAAAAAAATACAAAAAAATAAACAAAACACATATATAAAAACATAATATGAAGTTTAATATTTTGAAAATGAATAAATTAGGTGATTGTTATTATTTTGTTTTTTACTTTTTTGACTCAATTTTTTTAATTTATTTTTCATAAATTTATTTTTTTATTGATTCTGGAATCCCTGAGGTGTGTTTCTTTTAACTAAATTAATTAAAAAAAATAGTAATGGCGATCAGGATATTAATGATTTCACTCAGAATTTATCAATATTTTGTATTTATGTATAGAAGAAAAACATATTAAATTTAATTATATTTGTTATCTTTGTGCGTTAATTGTAAAATATTGCATTATGAGTGATGAATTCCCGAAAGGTGCTCCTGCATCCGACTCCGGAAACGGAGATCTGGTCACACTTAGTCATATGTATAAAGAATATTTTCTGGATTATGCTTCTTATGTTATTCTTGAAAGAGCTGTTCCAGATATCGATGATGGCCTGAAACCTGTACAAAGAAGGATACTGCATGCCATGAAAGAAATGGATGATGGCAGATTTCATAAAGTGGCCAACATCATTGGTCAAACTATGCAATACCATCCCCATGGTGATGCCGCTATTGGTGATGCGCTTGTAAACCTTGGACAGAAAGATTTGCTCATTGATTGTCAGGGAAACTGGGGTGATGTCAGAACAGGAGATTCTGCAGCTGCACCAAGGTATATTGAAGCCAGACTTACCAAATTTGCGCTTGAAGTATTATTTAATCCTCAAACTACTGAATGGCAATTGTCCTATGACGGAAGGAAAAAAGAACCTGTTTCTCTTCCTGTAAAATTTCCATTGGTTTTGTCTCAGGGTGTCGAAGGTATTGCCGTAGGACTCTCCACCAAAATCCTGCCTCATAATTTTATAGAACTGATAAAAGCTTCCATCAAAATCCTCGAAGGTAAGAAAGTGAAAATCTATCCTGATTTTCAGACCGGTGGTATGGTAGATGTCAAGGAATACAACGATGGTAAAAGAGGGGGTAGGGTAAAGGTAAGGGCTAAAATTAAAATTGTAGACAAGTCCAATATTTCTATCGTCGACCTTCCCTTTGGCGTGACTACCAATACCATGATTGAATCCATTCTGAAGGCAAATGATAAAGGTCAGATAAAATTGAAAAAAGTTATCGATAATACGGCCAAAGATGTTGAAATTTTATTGGAATTGATGCCCGGTGTTTCACCGGATGTTACTATGGATGCTTTGTATGCCTTTACTGATTGTGAAGTTTCTTATTCTCCAAATGCCTGTGTTATTGTAGATAACAAACCTTTATTTCTTGATGTCATTGAAATTCTTGAAATTTCCACCAGACAAACCAAGGAATTGCTCCGCAGGGAACTCGAAATTAAAAAAAGTGAACTGGAGGAAAAGTGGCATATGGCTTCTCTGGAAAAAATATTTATTGAAAACAGAATTTACCACGATATTGAAGAATGTGAGACATGGGAAGATGTGCTCACAACGATTGATCGTGGGTTGAAAAAATATGTGGCTACCCCCGGTGATCCTCTTACCAAAGGAGATTCGCGGATATTGCTGATGAGAGATATAACACAGGATGACGTCATCAGACTTACCGGAAATTAAAATTAAAAGAATTTCCAAGTACAATTCCTTCAAAGCGGATGAATACATGGCAAATTTGTTGAGTGAACTGGAGCAGGTAAAACACGATTTGTTACATCTTACGGAATTTGCTATAGCTTATTTTGAAAATTTATTGACAAAATACGGTAAAGGCAGAGAAAGAAGAACACTGATTACGGATTTCGAATCTATTGAAATCAAGGAAGTAGTAGCCAATAATGCCAAATTGTACGTTGACAGAAAGGAAGGTTTTATTGGAATGGGTATGAAAAAGGACGAGTTTGTTTGTGATTGTTCCGACATTGCAGATATTATTGCCTTTACCCGGGACGGCAAATTCAAAGTGGTAAAAATAGCAGATAAAGTTTTTGTCGGAAAAGATATTATTCATGTGGATGTTTGGTTAAAATCCGACGACAGAACTACCTATAATATGGTGTACCTCGATGGAAGCAGTGGTAAAGCAATGGCCAAAAGATTTAATGTAACCGCTATCACCAGAGACAAGGAATACGATCTTTCCATGGGAACAAAAGGAAGCAAAGTTTTGTATTTTACCTTTAATCCAAATGGAGAATCAGAAGTAATCAATATCCAGTTGTCACCGGGTTCATCTGCCAAAAAGAAAATTTTTGAATTTGATTTTGCAGATTTGGCCATAAAAGGAAGGAGCTCTCAAGGAAATGTTGTTACCAAATATCCCGTCAAAAAAATCACGCAGATTTCTGTAGGAAAATCTTATCTGGGAGCCATGAAAATCTGGCTGGATGAAGTATCAGGAAAAATTAATCAGGATGAAAGAGGCAAATATCTCGGTGCTTTCGACACAGGATGTAAATTGGTCGTCCTTTATAAAGATGCATCCTATGAGGTTATAGATCTCGATCTTACCAAAAAATTTGACGTTAATAACATTGTGGAAATAGGAAAATTTGAAGACGATACGGTCATTAATGTTATTTATCATGAAGGCGAAAAAGGCTGGACAATGATAAAAAGGTTTAAGATTGAAACGACAACACAAGATCAGAAATTTGTCTTTTTGCCTGATTCACAAGGCACTAAGTTGTATTTGGCGACCATGGACAAAAAACCTGTGGTTACTTGTTTTTACAAATCAGGAAATCAGACCGTCGAAAAGGAAGTTGTGGTGGCTGAGTTTATTGAAGTAAAAGGATGGAAAGCCCTTGGCAACAAACTCCACGAAGGAAAACTTACAAAGGTCGTCAAAGTTTCACCTGTCGCTGAAGAGAATGAAGATGCCGCAGAAATTTCAATCGGTCTCACACCTTCAGAAGAACAGCCTGTTCCGAAAATAGATTTTCCGGTAAAACAAGGAAAACTTTTTGAAGACAACGAGGACGAAGGGCCGAAAGACAACCCCAAAAAAGACGATAGATTTCAGACAGGAGATACGATAGAATTTGATGTGTAAAGGGAAACAGACAACATTTTTATTTTGCACCTGAATTTGGGGTTAAAAAAAAGTGAATATACCTGTAAGCCGGATTCTGTTCTCCGCATTAGCGGAGCCTCTGTCATTTATCTAAGCTGCCTACCCCTCCTGAGAGACCGAAGTCATATAAACGAGCCATTTATTTCCCCTATGGGAAATCAGGATATACATGGCATTTCAACCCACAAGGTTTATCCGATGCGGGCATTGCTGTCTGCACCTGTGGGCTCTTACCCCACATTTTCACCCTTACCTTCATGTTGCCATAAAGGCGGTAATTTTCTGTGACACTTTCTGTACTCCGCCTTTGCGAAGCCCCACGTGTTACGTGGTGTGGTGCTCTACGTTGTCCGGACTTTCCTCCCCCATAATACAAGTACATGAGAGCGACAGAGCGGTATATTCTGTGCAAAGGTAATTAAAATAGCTGACTTAAAGAAAATCAATTCCAAAGAAGTATGGTAACTTTTACTCTATCAATCGGGCTACAGGATAAATTTTGTATTCAGGTTCTGCATATACAGAGTTTTCATAAATAAAGTTGAGTTGTGCATTGGCATCCAGAGCGAAATGAGCATCTTCTTTTTTCTTTTCCAAAAATTTCTTTTTTAATTCCGGATTTTTATGGAGGATTTCGATGGCAAGATCTTCAAATACATATGCTGAAAAATGTTCCTTCCTGTTGAGGATACCATCAAAAAAATTCCAAACGAAATAACTGTCAGGTGCAAGAGGTTCCAGAGTTTCAATGATAAATCTGATCTTTTCCTGGTCGGTAAAAATGATATAGTCTCCTTTGTAGTATTGTTTTGAACCTGTTATTTTTTCTACACTGACATCGCTGTGAGGATAATGCCCCTCATACACCTCTTTCGAAGTTTTGAGGGAAACTATTTTATATCTTTCAACCTGAAAAACACTGTCCTTTTCCAATTGGCTAATCTTCACTTTGTTCCATTCTAGTTTTTGAACAATTTCCTTATAAGCCTGAGGAATAATATAAGCTTTCGGTTTGGAGACAAACATAGTAGGTTTGAATGATTTTTTATACGGGATGTTTTTAGTATATGGTGCCTTTTTATCGTAAAAAAGCCTGTCCTTACCGGTGATTTCACTAGGTTTGTATCTGGCTTCGTAACCTTTAAATTCCAGAGAATCTGTTTTTGAATTGTCCAGTGTATACTGCAGAGGAAAATCATTTTGTGACGCTATTTCTTGTTTCCATTGTTTCCGGGTTTTTAATATGTATTCGGCGTTAGGGGATATAAATGCTGAAATACTTTCCAGAAACGCCAAAGTGCTGTATACTCTGTCTGCATAAGGCTTTAACATATGTGCTTCCGGCATAAATGACCATGTTTGAAACAAAGACGCATATCCACTTGAAAATCGGGGGTTGTCCAAAAAAGACTGAATG
Source organism: Saprospiraceae bacterium (assembly GCA_016715245.1). GTDB lineage: Bacteria > Bacteroidota > Bacteroidia > Chitinophagales > Saprospiraceae > OLB9. The sequence continues at coordinate 169,019 of JADKAS010000033.1, read as the reverse complement.
CCAAAGTCAGGAATGCCTTTTTTTAAAGGATATACATAAGGAATCATTTCCCAGTTTTTTTCTTTCATTTTTACATAAAGATAGGGAAGGAGCATCTCGTCCTGAAATTTTTGTCCGGCCGCGCCTAATTTATCACTTTGGGAAGCAATCAAAGTCATGGTATACTGATAGTCTGCCCCATTGGAGGTATGTGTGTCTACAAAAATGTCAGGGTCCCACGTATGAAAAATATTGTAAAAACCAATTGCGTTTTTAGTATCTGCCTTTATAAAGTCCCGGTTTAAATCCAGGTTTTTGGCATTTCCTCTGAAACCGTATTCATCCGGTCCGATTTGATTGGCTCTGGTTGTGCTGTTTCTTTGAAGCGCGCCATCTATATTATAGACAGGAATGACCACAATCACCATGTTGTCCAATATCTTTTGATAATCTTTGTCTGACAAAAGATTTCTGACAAAAAGTATGGAAGCATCAATTCCACATGGTTCACCCGGATGAATACCATTGTTTATCAAAAGGACAGGTAGTTTTTTTTCTTTAATAATTTCAGGGTCAAAACCATATTTTGAAAGGACAACTTCATGCAATGGGAAACCACTGTCGGTTGTTTTTCCTTCCTTCATTTGAATGTGCGGGAATAATTCTGTCAGTTGTTTATAATTTGAAATAACTTCAAAATAAGTGGGCGTGTAGTTATTGTTTTTTTCAAAATGAGATAGGGGCGGTTGTGACATCATAGCAGGATTTTGTGAGGAAAGGGTACATTCGAAAAATATCAGAAATAAAGGCAGTTTAATAAAATTCATGCAAGAGCGATTTTATTCAATTTAATGGAAAAAGTAGTCTTTTCAAATGGCTTGGATGATTTTACGAATATTTTCCCTTTGTGATATTCTTCAATTATTCTTTTTGCGAGCGACAGACCTAAACCCCAACCTCTTTTTTTGGTAGAATAACCTGGACGAAATATGGACTTAAATTTCTGACCTGGAATGCCGTGTCCTGTATCACTGATATCAATAAAAATATTTTCTGTGTCTTCACCCAACTCTATGGTGATTTTTCCTTTATTTTCCATAGCGTCAAGACTGTTTCGCAATAAATTTTCAATGACCCAGGCAAAGAGATGCTGGTTGATTTCAACCTCAATTTTTTGGTAAGGAGGTGTTATTTCAAATACAACTTTTTTAGGAGATCTTCTTTGAATATAATCTTTAACTTCTACCAATTCTTGAAAAAGGTCATACCTTTTGAGAACAGGTTTTGACCCGATTTTAGAAAACCGGTCTGCGACGAGTTCCAGGCGATCGACATCTTTTTTGAGTTCGTGAATGATAAAATCCTGTTCAGGTTTATCCTTAAAAACTTCTTTTAAATATTCTACCCAACCTAGTATGGCACTGATGGGTGTCCCCAATTGATGTGCCGTTTCTTTTGCCATACCTGCCCATACCTGATTTTGTTCGGCGCGCTTGGAGGCATTAAATAAAAAATAACCAAAAGCAATAAAACTTCCCACAAGCAATGCCTGGACAAGGGGGAAATACTTGATTCTGGTGGACAATGGAGAATTAAAATAATATATTTTTGAGGCATACCCTGTTCCGGTGAGTGGTTCTTGACCGGATTCCATAAATTCTTTCCTTTTTTGCTGAAGAAAATTTCTGTCTGAATTCTTTGTTTCAGTGAAATTCTGACCATCCAACGTCCCGTTTTCGTCTTCAAAAATAATAGGAAGCGGAAAAGCGCGGATGATGGTATCCAATAAAGTTATGTCCCTGTTCAGATCAAATTGTATATCAGTATCTTTGTCGTTTTCTGCCTGAATCATGAACTCCTGAATAGAGGACATTTCCTTTAGTGCTTCCTTAAAAATGTAGATATTTTTTTCTTCGTTATCTTTAAGGTTGTTTGCCAGATAATTGGAATACAACAATGTTATGACAAGGATGATGGCTCCTGTCACCAGAAGAACCCCTTTGAAAATATAACTTTGTTTGTACAAATCCATATGCTGATATAAACGACAAAGGTAAGGAATTAGTTTTTACCTTAGACTTTTGTAGATTGACAACAAAATTGAAAAAGTAATCTGAAAAAAGTCAGATAAAGTAATTGTTATTTTTCGTTCCAACGGTAAGTGGATACAGGGAGGTCTATCAGATCCAATACCCTGTCAACCACGGTGTCGACGATTTTTTCCAGGGTGTCCGGTTTTGAATAAAAGGAAGGAGTAGCAGGGCATATGATAGCACCTGCCTCAGTAAGTGTTTTCATATTGTTGATATGAATTAAATTATAAGGTGTTTCTCTGGGAACTACTACCAATTTCCTTCTTTCTTTTAAAATTACATCTGCGGAACGGGTAATCAGGTCATCAGATATTCCATTTGCCATTCTGGCTAAAAGGCCCATAGAACATGGACACACCACCATGGTATCATATTTGGCAGAACCGGAGGCAAAAGGGGCAAAAAAATCGTTTTTAGCATAAAAGTCGAAGGGCCAATCCTCTTTCGAAAAAGAGTTTAACTCGAGTTCCCAGTTTATTTTTGCATTTTCCGTCATCACTATGGCAAGGGTAACATTTTTTAATTTTGCTACTTTCAGCATAAATCGTTGGGCGTAAATTGAACCACTAGAACCTCCAATAGCTAAAACTATTTTTCTATGATTTTCCATCTATGATTTTCTTTCGTAATTTTTGAATAAAATTTTGAAAAGATAAGCAGGCACTTGGTTACAAAACTTCTGCTACGACAAAAATACTTCCGCCGATAAATAAAATATCATTTGATGATAATTGTTTTCGGGCGATGGCAAAACCTTTTTTAACAGAAGAATAGGGTTTGCCTTTTAATCCTATTTCCAAAGCCATAGCAGCCAGTTCTCCTGCTGGTAATCCCCTTGGAATATTGGCCTTTACAAAGTAGTATTTTGCCTGTTTCGGAAAAAGCCGGAGAATATGGCTAATATCTTTGTCTTTCACAAATCCCAAAACGAAGTGAAGGTTTTTTTGAGGTTGGCTATTAAGGAAATTAATAACATATTTTATACCGCCTTCATTATGAGCACTATCGGCAAGGATTAACGGGTGGTTTGAGAGGATTTGCCATCTTCCCATAAATCCTGTGGATGTACAAAAATTTTTAAAAAAAACCAATAACTTATCATTATCTATTGAGAGGGTTTTTTTCAATAACCATAAAGCTGCCATGGCTGTGATCAGGTTCTTTTTTTGAAAGGGGCCTCCTATGTCAATTTGAAAATGATCCATCCATATTTTACCTTCTGCAGTGATGGTATAACTTTTATCTATGTTTTCAGATACAAATACCAGGTCTTCGGCATAATATAAACGGGCGTTTTCTTTTTTTGATTTTTCTACAAAAACATGATCAACCTCGATTTGTTTTTCCCCAATAAGTACCGGAATTTCGGGTTTTATTATTCCCGCTTTTTCAAAGGCAATCTCAGGCAAAGTGTCGCCCAGCATATTCTGGTGGTCGTAACTGATATTGGTTATGACACTCATGAGGGGGGTGATGACATTAGTGGAATCAAGTCTTCCTCCAAGTCCCGTTTCGACCACAACAAAATCTACGTTGTTTTTTTCAAACCATAAAAATGCCAAGACCACTGTCATTTCAAAAAAAGATGGTTTAATTTCTTCTAAGTCATTATAATATGTATTTATAAAATATTTAATGTATTGTCTGGTAATATATTTTCCATTTATTTTAATTCTTTCCCTGAAATCCTTGTAATGGGGCGAAGTGTAAAGCCCTGTTGTATATCCCTGAGCCTGGAGGCCTCCTGCAATGATATGGCTTGTACTTCCTTTTCCATTTGTACCTGCAATATGAATGGTTTTTAATCTGAGATGGGGATTACCTGTTCTTTCAAGAAGTTTTATTGTATTATCCAGATTTTTTTTATAGGCAGGAGCACCTACCCGCTGATACATGGGTAGGTGTTCAAACATATACTGCAATACATCACTGTATTTTGAAAAGCGCGTACTCATTATTACACAGTATTATCAGCGGTCATTCTTTGTTGTTCGTAGATGGATGCATAAAAACCATTGTTTTTAATCAGTTCTTCGTGTTTACCTTCTTCGACCAACTTTCCGTTTTCAAGAACAATTATTTTGTCGTACTGCAAGAGATTGTTTGCTCTGTGTGTTATGAAAATAGATGTTTTTCCTTCAAGGGCAGATAAAAAATATTGAGAAATTTTTTGTTCGGTATTACTGTCTACAGCCGACAGACTATCGTCAAGTATAAGGACTTCCGGTTCTTTCATAAAGGCTCTGGCGATGGCTATTCTTTGTTTTTGACCTCCTGAAAGTGTAACACCTCTTTCACCAATCATTGATCCATAGGCGTCCGGCAAGCGCATAATGTCATCGTGGACGGCACTGGATTCAGCATAATGTTGTATACTGTTTTTATCTTTTTCTTCGACTCCAAATGAAATGTTTGCACTGATCGTATCTGAGAATAAAAATACATCCTGAGGTACATATCCCATTTTTTGACGCAAATAATAGAGATTGTGTTCTTTGATATTTTTGTCATCGATGAGGATTTCCCCTTCCGTTACATCAAAGATTCTGAACATAAGGTCTCCAATCGTTGATTTTCCTGAGGCTGTTTTTCCAAAAATAGCCAGTTTTTGTCCAGGTTCGATCGAGAATGATACATTATCAAGGGCCTTGATTCCTGTGTCGGGGTAAATATAGGTTACATTTCTGAATTCTGTTTTTCCAAAAAACGGGTAGATATGTTGATTTTGATTGGTAATGTCAGGTTTGACTTCCAGCAATTCGTTGATTCTTTTTTGTGAAGCTTCTGCTTCCTGGACGATAGATGCAATCCAGCCAATAGACGTTACAGGCCATGTCAGCATGTTGACATAAAGAATAAATTCTGCAATATTACCTGCACTCAGTTTACCTTCAAAAACCTGGATTCCCCCAACAAAAACAACCAGCAAGGTACTCAGTGCAATAAGTAAAATCATCAGTGGCTGAAACCAGGCTTCAACTTTGGCCAGGGATAAAGCTCTGATTTTAAATTCCTCACTTTGTTTTGAAAAAAATTGAAAAAACTGAGGTTCCTTAACATATGATTTTATGACCCTGATTCCTGAGAATGTTTCTTGTGCCGTGCTGTTCAAAACAGATAGTTGTTGTTGTATTGCAGTACTTTTCTGATTGATTAACTTACTGACATAATATATGGAAATGGATAATAGGGGTAAGGGCAACAAAGCATAAAAAGTAAGAAGAGGGTCAACCTTGAGCATGGCATAAATGGTCATGACAAAAAGAGTTACCATATTTACGGCATACAAAACTGCAGGTCCAAGGTAGTTTCTTACCTTTGACACATCTTCCGAAATTCTGGCCATAATATCACCCGTCTTATGAGATTTAAAAAACGACTGATCCATTCGGGTGAGATGTTCGAAGATTTCCTTCCTTTGGTCGTATTCTATCAGGCGGGACATGACAATAATGGTTTGTCTCATATAAAACATAAGAATTCCTTTCAGAATCATAAACCCAACTACGGTAATGGAAAACCATATAAGCGAATTGCTGAGTTCTTCAAACATTATTCCTTTATCGGCACCACTTAGTTGCTTGAAACCAACAATTTTTTCCTGTACAAGATCAAGGGCTTCTCTTATTTTTTGAGGAATCAAAACGCCAAAATAATTGGAGCCGGTAACAAAAATTAACCCTAATACAAAATGATATTTGTATTTCAAAAAATAGGGGTTCAGGGTAAATAATTGTTTCATTTAATGGGTATAATGAGGTTTATAACATAATTATACAAAAAGAGTTTGCTCTTATCTTTCTTTTGCAGAATTCAATATCCAAAATTTATTTGATGAAATGAATTTTATTAAAAACCTTGTATTTTTAAAAATTTACTTACTTTTGCAGCTCTTTTTAGCCCGGGTGCTGAAATTGGTAGACAGGCATGTTTGAGGGGCATGTGTTCGTTAGGACGTGAGGGTTCGAGTCCCTCTCCGGGCACCAAATAAAAATTGTTTTTTTAAAAGTACTTTTAAAAATTAATTTTAAATTTTCTGCTATCTCCTGAAGAATTCCTTTTATATGCTGATTTTGCCATTTTAAGTTTGGAATTTGTGATCTCATATAGGTCTCATATTTTTTCCTTTTGCCATAGATTTTTTAATGAGGTAATCCATCCATGAAGAGGGAAGAATCCTGGATACAATCCATATTGCAAAAGGGTTTTTATGAACAATGTATTGGTGTTTTGGATTTTTATTGGTGAAAATATTCCAAATGGTTTGCGCAACTTTTTCAGCATAAAGACCACTTTTTTCTGATTTTTTTATAAGTTCATCTGCATTTTTAAGAATATTGCCGTAAGGCGAATCAAAGTAAGGGTCAAGTTGTCCAATATTTTTTTGCCAGATTTTTGTTTTGATGGGTCCCGGCAAAACTGAAATCACCTGAATTCCAAACATAGACAATTCTCTGCGATAGATTTCATTCATACTTTCCAGAGCATGTTTGGAAATACAATAGGCACCCAGATAAGGTGTATTGATCAGGCCGGAGACAGAACTGATATTTATAATTTTTCCTGGTGTATTTGATTTAAGATAGGGAAGAAAAGCATTGGTGATTCGCCTTACACCAAAAAGATTCACATTGATTTGGTTTTCAAATTGAATGTCATCCAATAATTCAAGCGGACCCGGTACAGCAAATCCTGCATTATTTATTAATGCAGCAAGATTGCCCTGGTTTAATAAGGGTGATATTCTTGTGACTTCAGCAGAAAGTTCTTCAGAGTTTGTAACATCGAAAATAAGAGGCGTGACTCTTTCAGGATATTGTTCAAGAATTTTTTTTGCATCTGTCGTAGTTCTGACCGAACCCAATATATGGTAACCTTGCCTGTAAAAATGGTCAAGAGTGGCTTTCCCTATACCGGATGATACACCTGTTATCAAAATATAATTCTTCATCTTATGCGGGATTGTCTTTTTATATGTAATTTTGGACTTTCAAAATGAAAATATGAACAAAGTTGGGTTAACTATCTGTGGTATAATATTATTAATGACTTCCTGCAAAGATAGTAAAGAAGATTTGTATAAAAAAGGAATTCTTGGAAAGTGGCTGGTTGTTCATTCAGAACTTAATAACAAGCCTTCAAAATCAATGGATAAAGCCTTCTTTTTGTTTGATGACGATAATAAGGTTCAGTCAAATGTTTTTGAAAACAGGGTTGATTACAAAGTAGAAGATAAAAAATTGTTGATTTATAGTGATGAACCACTTGAAATGAATATCATTCATTTTCAGGATGATAGTTTGGTGATGGAAGGTAATTATTCCATGTATTTCATAAAGTTTTTTATGGTAAAAGATTCAACAAACACTGTAATTAGGGAACTTCCATCTCAAATGTGACGTTTAAAAAAAGTAAGGAAACTTTGAGTTAATAACCTTTATTTTTAATTTGGTTAACGAAAACCTGTGTATATAGCCGAGTATTGTCTCTAAAAGACATTTGATTCAGATATTCGTTCATCATATATCAGTTACTTTTATATTTGTTGTAATTTAAATAAAGTTATATGACCAGATTTTTATTTTTATGGTTGATGGTTATGTCATATAGTACTCAAAGTACGGGACTTGATGTGGATATTAATGTTTTTTCATTTTTTTCCAATAAAACCTATGCTGAAATTCACCTCCGTGTAAATGCAAATTCTGTTGAATATTTTCTTGAAGAAGGAAAGGAAAAAGCATCTGTTGAATGTATACTTATAGTTACGGATGGCAATAAAAATTCTGTCTATGCTGATAAATTTGTTTTAAACGCTTCTTCAGAGAATGGCAAAAAGGATTTTATTACCCAAAAAAGATTTTATATCCAGCCCGGAAATTACAGCGTGTATATTATGGCGACAGACTTAAAGTTGCCCGAAAATAAAATTGAGTTGGAAAGGCAATTTTCGGTAATGCCTGATTTTAATGGAAAATTTGGATTATCTGATCCTATCATATTGGCCAATAAGACCAGATTGCCTGATAATGCTGACAGCAATATGGGAAGACATGGATTTTTTATTGAACCACTTTCATATGGTTTTGCTGACTCTTCCATCAATGTTGTGTATTTTCTTCAGGAAATATATATGACGGACATCGACAGTAATGAAATTTATTTTTTAAATTACACAATATCAGATAAATACAAAGAAAATGTACACAGTAAAGTACTAATTAGTCAGTATAAAAAGTTGGAGAATACATCTTTGCAATTTGTTATGATTCCTCTTTCTTTAAAGGAATTGGTTTCAGGGCAATACCATTTGTCCACGCATTTACAAACTAAGGATAAAACACGATTGAACACCCGAAAGGTTAATTTTTATAAATCCAATCCATATGCAGACATTGCCATGCTTGAATTGGAAAACAGTATCGAAAATTCCTTTGTTCAGTCCCTTCCTTCAGAAGAGTTGGATTACATACTTAAAGCATTGGTGCCTATTATTGACAATATACAGCTGCCTACTTTGCAAACGGTAATACAAAGTTCTAGTGAAGCAAGAAAAAGAAAATACATCCACCGGTTTTGGTTAAAAAGAAGTGCAGAAAAACCCGAAGAAGCCTTTTTAAAATATATGGAAGTTGCCAGAGCAGTCGACAAAGAATTTTACAGCAGCGTTGGCTATGGGTTTGAGACCCACAGAGGGTATATGTTTTTAAAACACGGCAAACCATCAAGTGTATTGTCGATTGATAATGAACCGGACGCACCTCCATACGAAATTTGGTATTACAATAAAATCATGACAACCAATCAGACCAATGTAAGGTTTATTTTTTACAATCAGTCTTTGGCGCACAACGATTTTTGGCTCCTTCACTCCACGTGTTACGGAGAAAGAAATAACCCGGCTTGGGAACATCAGTTGTACAGTTCTGTTTCGACCGAAAAGACAGCCAATGATTTGCATGGGGAAGAAGTAAAAAGGGGATGGAACCGGCAGGCGCGAATGTATTTTAATCAGTTTTAGTCTGTTTACTTTTTACGCATAAGACGGAATTTTTTTTATTGACCAAATGTTGTATAAAAAAGAAATATCCTCTTTTAAAAAACCAAAAGGTCGGGCATATGATTTAGACGTGTCTAAAAATAAAAACACTTTATTTTATTGTTGAGAAGTTTTTTTTGGAAAAACGATGATATTGGTCATTTTTTAAAGATTCTAAAGCGATGAATAAAAAAATATTATGTAATTAAAATAAATATTTAAAAAAATTTTATTTTCTTTGCAGTCAAAATATGCATTTATAGCAAATTTAATTTTTTATTATCCATAAATTTAAATTCACATGTCAGACTACAAATTAGATAAGTTAGACCTGAAGATTTTAAAAATTCTTCAGGAAAACAGTAAAATTACAAACCTGGAATTGTCAAAAAGAATAGGTCTTTCTCCTGCCCCTACATTGGAAAGAGTAAAAAAATTGGAACAGTCAGGTATTATTCAAAGTTATCACGCCAATGTAGATCCAAATTTGCTGGGATTGAATGTTAAAACATTTGTTCTTGTTTCACTGGCGTGGCAGAAACCAAATGCCCTGGAAAACTTTATTGCAAAAGTGAAGGCAGTTCCCGAAATTACCGAATGTTATATTATCACAGGTGATGCTGATTTTATTCTTAAAATTGTTTGTAAAGATATTCCGAATTATGAAAAACTATTGTACAAAACATTATCACAGATTGAAGAAATAGAACGATTGAAAACACTTATGACGTTATCAAAAGTAAAGATTGAAAAAATTCTACCTTACGATTATGACAATGCAGAGGACCCTGAATAGAGGTAGTCTGATGGATAAAAAAAAAGGAGAAATCAAAAATTTCTCCTTTTTTTTTCTATAATTATGGTGTGTTCTACTTCCGGTTTTTTAATTTTATACTTTTCTAATGAGAAAAAGTATAATTGAACCATAGGATTATTATACCATTATACACTCTTAAGAGTATGTCAATAAACAGTATTCTAAGAAATTACTTTCAGCTCTTTTCCAACCTTGGTAAAAGCATCAATGGCTTTGTAAATATGTTCCGGTTCGTGACCTGCACTGATTTGAACACGAATTCGTGCTTTGCCTTTTGGAACGACTGGGAAGAAAAACCCTATGACATAAATTCCTTCATCCAGAAGTTTAGAAGCAAATTGTTGTGCAAGTGGGGCATCGTACAGCATTACAGGTGTGATAGGATGTACACCAGGAATGATGTCAAATCCGGCATCGGTCATACCTTTTCGGAAAATGGCTGTATTGGTTTCAAGTTTGTCTCTCAATGCGGTGCTTTGTGTGAGTATTTCCAATACCCTTATGGAAGCACCGACGATGGAAGGTGCCAGCGTATTTGAAAATAAATAAGGTCTTGACTTTTGCCTTAACATTTCGACAATTTCTTTTTTTGCTGCTGTAAATCCTCCGGATGCTCCGCCGAGGGCTTTTCCAAATGTCCCGGTTATTATGTCAACCCTGCCAAAAGCATGATTGTGTTCTGCCGATCCCCTTCCTGTTTTACCGACAAACCCGGTGGCATGACAGTCATCCACCATAACCATAGCTCCATATTTGTCTGAAAGATCACATATTTTATCAATACTTGCAATAATTCCATCCATCGAAAATACCCCGTCCGTTGCAATCAATATTCTACGGGCACCTTTATCTCTGGCTTCAATAAGTTTTTTTTCAAGGTCATCCATATTATTATTTTCATACCTGTACCTTGAAGCTTTGCACAATCTGATTCCGTCTATGATGGAGGCGTGGTTCAGCATATCCGAAATGATCGCGTCTCTTTCATCCAATATGGGCTCAAACAATCCACCATTGGCATCAAAAGCGGCGGCGTATAATATGGCATCTTCCTGACCAACAAAAGCTGCAATTTTTTCTTCAAGTTCTTTGTGAATATCCTGTGTGCCACAAATAAAACGAACGGAAGACATGCCGAAGCCATGGGTGTCAATAGATTCTTTGGCTGCTTTAATGATCTCAGGGTGGGATGATAGTCCCAGATAATTATTGGCACAAAAATTTAATACTTCCTTTCCTGTATTTGTTTTTATGATGGCACTTTGAGGAGTAGTAATAATCCTTTCTGATTTAAACAGACCTGAAGCTTTTAAATCATCAAGTTCGTTTTGAATATCAGCAAGAATTTCTTTTCTGTTTTTATTCATGATAATTTATTTTTCTTGAGAAAATACTATTTTTAAATGATGCAACATGTCTTCTGACATTGTCTTTAAATTGAAGCCGGGGTTCCAGTCCCAGTCTTTTCTTGCCACTCTGTCGTCAATGGATTCTGTCCAGCTTCTCGCTATATTTTCTCTGAAGTCAGGTTTGTAATCAATCGTAAATTCAGGGATGTGTTTTTTGATTTCCTGAAAAATTTCTTCCGGACTAAAACTCATTGCTGCTAGATTGTATCCGTACCTCACTGTCAGCCTGTTGCCATCGGCCTCCATAAGGTCAATGGTGGCTTTTATGGCATCATCCATATACATCATGGGCAATCTGGTATCAGCATTTAGGAAACACTCGTAATGTTTGTTTTTTAAAGCAGCGTGGTATATTTCAACTGCATAATCTGTAGTTCCACCAGCGGGAAGAGACTGCCATCCGATGATGCCGGGATATCTCAGTGAACGTACATCCACACCAAATTTATTATAATAATAAAGGCACCATAATTCGCCTGAAGATTTGCTCATGCCATAAACGGTCGAGGGTAGTAAAGGCACGTCTTGGGGTGTTTCAACTCTGGGAGTGGTATTTCCAAAAACAGCAATGGTACTTGGAAAAAAGACTTTGTCCAATTTTTTTTCACGAACCAGTTCCAATACGGTTAATAAACCATTAAGATTAATATTCCATGTTTTTAAAGGGTTCCACTCACCGCTGGCGGAAAGGATAGCAGCGAGATGGTATATCTGGGTGATATTGTGGTCTTCTACTATTTCATAAAGACGTTGTGAGTTGAGAATGTCCAAAAATTCAAAAGGTTCATTATCTTCTATTTTGGTAATGTCGGTGGCCAGCACATTTTCTCTTCCGAATTTTTGACGTAAAGCTTCGGTTAAAACCCTTCCAATTTGACCGTTGGCACCGGTGATTAAAATTTTTGGCGACATGAATATTTTTTGCAAGGTTAAAATTACATTCTGCAAATATAAAATAAAGGTGCAATATAATCAGAATTTTTATAAATGGATGCGGGGGTGTAATCTAAATTTCTGAACATAATCTCTACTGAAAATTATCATTTTTTATAGGAAAAAACTTTTGTACGATGCTATGTTTTTTAATAATTATAAAGGAATTTGTTTTTGAAATATTGATTTTTCCCCGAAGTTTATAGTAGTTTATTAATCAAATACGGGAGATTTTTGAATATTTCATTCTGTTTGATGATAAAATAATTTACATTTTTAGAAGAATGGTAAAAAGCGAGGTATTCCTGCTCGGTTTGACCAGGTGTAGGTACAAATATCACCTTTTTATCAAATTGATCAAGATCCATAATAGTAGAATATCCGGATCTGCAGATAATCAGTTCTGATTCTTCGATGACTTTTTGCAGGGTTGGAGTATCCGCAAGATGGATTATAGTTTTTATGGCATCTGAATCGAACAATAATGGTTTGGTGGTGCCTCTGACGAGACAAATATTTTTGTCGTTGAAGTGATTGATTGTCCTTAAAATGTTCTCTTCAAAATAGCTTCTCTGTGGTTCCGGACCGGATAGAAGTATAAGAATATCATACTTTTTTAATGATTTATTTTCGGCGCTGAGCCGGCTCATATTACCCAAATAAAAAATATCTTTAATTCCGGATGATGAAGAGAGTTTTCCTGCCAGCGGATTATCTCTGGAATCCGGTACCCAGCAAAAATCATATTTTTTTATAAAATATTGATGCGCTTTGCTTAATATTTTTTGCAAAAATGAATGTTTGTGATGTATCGATATCTGATGAGTAATGTAAATGTTAAGTGCTATATCCGAACAACGAAAACCAAATCGGTTATCGGAAATAAGGACATTGCCCCGGTAGAATGAGCTAATAATTCTGCATACTTTTTATTGTCCAAAACAAATTTAACAAAACGGGGAAACATCATCATAACATTTAACCACATATAAGAAGTAGGGTAAACAAAAAATGAAGGATTCATTTTGTGAAAGACAACATCTGGTATCTCTTTTTTTAACCACTCTATGGGCAGACCATCTGAGACGACATGTACGTTATGACCTTTTTGTTGCAAAAGTTTTATTAGTGGCAGACTCCTGCTGGCATGACCAAGTCCCCAATTCAAAATACCAAATAAAATGACAGCGTTTTTTGGTATTTGTTTATCAATTATATTTTCAATGCTACAACGAATGGTATTCTCCTTTTTAATAAAATTCAAAAGTAAGGCAAGTTTTGTCGTATTAAACAGAAATAATAATTTTTTTTCATATAAAATAATGAAATGTATTTTTATTGTAATATATTTGCCTATGCAATACACTTTGAAGTTCAGGGTACTGTTTAATCTTCATGAGTATAGAGTTAGAAAATATGTATTTTAAATAGGTTATTATTTAAAAATATGTGTATTTTTTGAATATTCAATAATTCTTATCATGAAGTTTAATTATCTTTTTGTATTGTTTTTTTTGCTACGTCTTTCTCCGGCAGGTACACAGAATATATTACAACAAAACCTGCCTTCAGACGAAAGTGAAGTTACTTCGAATATGGATGGCGAACCATTGTTTTTTTTTGGTTTCAGGAAAACAAAAAAATGATCTTGCCTGTAGAGAAAAGGAAGCAAGTTTTTATCAAATTTCAGAAGAACAGTTGTCTGATATTTTTAATAATGGTCCGCAAGAGATTTCTACGAGCATTTTTATAGAAGATGAAAAAATTAACATCCGTTTTAACAGAACAGATGTTTTAGCAAATAATGCTACCATTAGAACATCAGACGGTACAACCCGTGTCTGGGATCATTCCATCAAAACGTATTCAGCAATACTTGAACACAACAAAGGCTGGGCTTCGCTTACCGTTTCAAAAAATGAAGCTTATGTGGTTATTACAAGTTCTAAGGGGAATTTTGAAATCGGACCTTTGGAAAGAAATATATACATTGGTAAATATGCAAAAATGAAGGAAGGGCCATTTATAGATCCGGAAATGGAAGGAAATGTTGCCCTTGATGAAACAAAAACCAACCCGGGTGTAAATCGTTATGGCAATTGTCTGGAAGTTTTTGTGGAAGTTGATTTTTTCACCTACAATGCATTAGGTGCTACACTACCTGCTGTCAATCTGTGGATAACAAGGTTATTTAATAATGTGCAGGCAGTTTATAATTTGCACGGTGTTCCTATAATCGTATCGGATATATTAATTTGGCAAAACACAGATCCTTATGCAGCGGCGACCAGTTTAAGTACAATGAACCAAACATTTGTTAATACTAGGAGAAATGATTACAATGGGCGGATAGCTACTCTATTGTCCACCAGAAATCTTGGGGGTGGATTGGCACACGGTATTGGAGGATTTTGTAACAGTTATCCCGCTTTTCCGGGTCCGTTTTGCACCAATACTTCACTCTTAACAAACAATGTAAATTTTCCTGCTTATTCTTTCAATACCTACCTGGTTTGCCATGAAATTGGACATATAATGGGTTTGAGACATACACATGCCTGCGTCTGGAATGGAAATTATACACAAGTGGATGACTGTGGAAATGTTTATGCCCAACAAAATAACACAACGATAGAAGGTAGTGACTGTTATAACCCAAATAATCCGATTTTAAATACGGGTACCATTATGAGTCATTGTCACTTGTTGCCCGGAGGTGGCATTGACCTTTCTCTTGGATTCGGTCCTGTTGTCGGTGCCAGGTTATATGATAATTATACATTTGCTTCTTGCCTCACGGGTACTGTATGCAATAACCAGCCTCCTGTAAATGATCTGTGTTCGGGTGCTATTACTTTACCGGTTACCCGAAACTGTTCGCTAAGTACGTTTACCAATTCCTTTGCTACTGCTTCCGGGGCAACACCGGGATTTAGTTGTGGTGTTACAGGTCAGACCTTTGATGTTTGGTTCAAGGTTCAGGTTCCCGCCTCCGGTTCTCTGACGATGGAGACAGGACAGGTGTCGGGGGGACTTACGGATTTGATAATGCAGGTTTATTCAGGCACATGCAATGCTTTGGTACAGATCGAATGTGATGATAATGACGGTGCAGGAAATCATGCACTTGTATCCCTTTCAGGGAGGACACCGGGAGAAATTCTTTTTGTGCGCGTCATTGAATCAAGAAGTGATGAAACAGGAATTTTTGGAATTTGCGCTCATGACATTTCACTTCCTTGTCATCCGGATTTTACAACACTGATTAATTTTTACAATGCAACTAATGGTCCTTCATGGACAAACCGGGCAGGTTGGCAAAACGGTGCTGCAGGCAATGATTGCAATGTTTGCAATTGGTATGGCGTGACCTGTAATGATGATGACAGAGTTATGGAATTAAGGTTGTCCAACAATAATCTAACCGCGACATCCCTGCCTTCGTCATTGACAAATCTTTCTCTATTAAAGGTGCTTGTTTTATATGATAACAATCTTTCGGGAAGTATTCCAACCTGGTTTCATAATTTTCCTCATATTGAAACCATTGACCTGGGCAGTAATAATTTTTCCGGAACACTGCCAGCAAATCTGGGAATCATATCCGGTTTGGAAAGTCTTTATTTAGACGACAATAATCTAACGGGTACATTATTGCCGAGCCTTGGAAATCTTCCGTTATCTCTCATATATCTGAACAATAACAACTTCACAGGTTGTTTTCCGAATTCGTATGAAAACTTTTGTGATAATTCGTATAATTTTACGCTTAATGCCAATCTTCCGGGTATGGGTAATTTCAGTGCATTTTGTGTAGACAGTACAGGAGGAGATTTTGATATGGATGGGTTTTGTAAAGGCCCGAATGACTGTATAGACACTGATGCAACCATTTATCTGGGGGCCTCGGAATTTTGCGACAATAAAGATAATGATTGTGACGGAATGGTTGATGACGGTGCTCCTGTTTTTACCAATGTTTGGATTGGAGGATCAGGCAACTGGAACATCTCTTCAAACTGGAGTCTTGGATTTTTGCCGGCCAAGTGTACCCATGTCATTATAAATACAAACGTAACAGTAACGGTACCTGCTCATTACCGGGCACTTGCCAAATCCGTAAATGTCATCAACGGTGCTAATCTTGTGGTTATAACCGGAGGTATATTGGACAGTAATTAAGGTTAATTATTCTTCATTCGGAGGTTCTGTATTAAAGCCAATAGGGTTAAATCCCTGTCCGGTTTTGTTGGGTTGTTCGTCATCATAATCTTCCCACTCTGTAATATCTCTTAAGAAGGTTTCGGCGTGACGTATTACAAAAGGAACTTTTAGTTCATCCGGTCTCAAAATTTCAAGGCTTAAAGGAGGTTTGGGTTCTCCATATCCTTCTATGTGAGGACTCATAATCATCACCATTATTTTCCCATTAAAAAGTTGCTGGTAGATCAGAGAACCATTGGATTTAATCATGGTCCGTTTTACGCCTGTATCTTCTAAATTTTCCGTAATCCCACTTGATGTTCTGCCTAAGTCAAGTACAACTGCTTCGAGATTTTCAATGTTATTTTTCTCCAACACTTCGGCTTTTGGAAGTTCGAGAGCTTTCAGGACATGATTGAGTTCCTTCAACAACATCGGTTTTACATCATTATGCCATTCAAGGCGGTAATTAACCGTGTTTTCCAGAACTTGTTTATAACGTATTATTTTGGAGGAAAGATTACCTGATTCCATATATGTTCTTTTTTATTATAATTTACTTGTCAGTAGTAAATCTAAAGGAGTGAACTTTTGTTCAAACTTTTTAGCTAAATATTCATTGGTGACAAACCCCTTGTAGGTATAACACCCATTTCTTATGCCTGCATGGTTATATAAAAAATGTTCAATATGACCTTCACTTCCAAGTTTGATTAATAAAGGTGTGATAATATTACTAATGGACTGTGATGCTGTCCTGCTGACTTTGGACGCAATATTGGGAACACAATAATGAATTACCCCATGTTTAATAAAACTTGGAGATTCCAGGGTCGTAATTCTACTGGTTTCAATACACCCGCCCTGATCAATGCTTACATCGATAATGACGGAACCGTTTTTCATTTTGCTTACCATCTCTTCTGTAACCAGAATGGGAGATCTACCCGAGGTAGAATGCATGGCGCCGATAACAACATCAGCGCTCAGCAATTGGTATGCAAGATGTACAGGGTTAAAGGTGGATGTGTGGACATGGCGACCCAATACGTTTTGAAGCCTCATTAATTTAGTGACATTATTATCAAATACTCGTACAGAAGCGCCCAGACCCTGCGCTACGCGAATGGCGTTTTCGGCGACAACTCCGGCCCCCAGAATAACTATTTTAGCAGGAGGAACACCGGAAATGCCTCCCAGTAATACACCTCGGCCACCATTTGCATTTGTCAGTAATTCAGCTGCTGTCAAAACAGCGCTCGTGCCTGCAATTTCACTCATGGTGCGAACAACAGGAAAAGATCCGTCTTCCGATTGCAGATATTCCATTGCCAGGGCTGTAATTCTTTTTTTTCTTAGATGTTCCAGATACTCATCCTGTAAAACAGGAATCTGGAGAGGGCAGATTAGTATACTGTCGGGGGCCATCCATTCAATTTCCTTGGCGGTAGGTGGGGCCACCTTTACAACTACATTACACTTAAAAACTTCTTCTGCTGTAAGGGCTATATCCGCGCCGGCCTCTGAATAATCGTGATCTGAAAAAAAAGAGGCTTTTCCGGCATCTGTCTGAACCAAAATTTTATGTCCGTATCCTATGAGTGTGCGGAGCGAGTGGGGGACAAGAGAAACCCTGTTTTCACACAATATGGTTTCTTTTGGAATTCCGATAGACAATTGTTTAGGTTTGGTTTCTATAAACAACGTTTCGGCCTGAGTTTCAAATTGTCCTTCTGTAAAAAAATCAGAAAAATGAATAGGCTTGTTTGGTTGACTCATGATAAAAATTAAAATACAAAACTAAACAATTTTTTATGAGTGAAAACTACATTGTATTTTTCTTGAAAAATCTCCTGTTAATTCTAAGATACAGGAGACATAATTTTCATTAATAAGCGGAAGAATAATATCCGGCCATTCAATAAAACAATATTTTCCTGCGTTTAAATAATCTTCTATTCCGATGTCTATAGCCTCTTCGACAGATTCGAGACGGTATAGATCCATGTGATATAATATTTCCTGTTTGCTCCTGTATTCATTTATCAGTGAATAGGTCGGACTGCTCACATCGTCATCACATCCAAGATGTTGGCATATATATTTTACAAAAGTTGTTTTACCTGCTCCCAGATTTCCATTTAGTAAAAATATTTTTGTATCCGGATAAAATTCAAGCAGATTTTTGGCAGCAATAGCCATTTCTGTTTCTGAAAAGATTTCAAAAATTGAGGATTTCATAAATATTATAAACACAATATCAGAAAAATATCAAAAGTAATCAAAGTTAGTATTATGGTCAATAAATTTTAATGTAAATATATAGAATTAATTATATTTATTTTTTTTGTTTGACGTAACTATTTGTAAATAAGATAATTAGTTATAAATTAAACTTTATATTAAAATTTGGTATAATATTTGATTTAATTATTTCGGCTTATTTTAAAAAGTCTGTATTAACAAGATTCTGGCCAACTTACACACAAAAAATCTCAACATACATAGTATCGTTTTTGAGAAAATGGACAGTTAAATCTAAAAACCGAAATAATGAAAAAGTTTTTTACACTTTTATTTTTGATCGCAGTAGTCTTTATAAACTACACAACAGCAGCCAAGAGTTACATGGTTCAACACAGTGAAACTCCATTGGTATGGCTTCATCAAAATTCAGGTAATATATACAATTATATGCCCTGGTTGAAAGCTGAATCTTCAGCATTGATGGTGGCGTGCCCGGGTAATATTTCAGTTACCACCGAGGATGGTGAATGTGGCGTTGTGGTAAATTATGATCTGGATCTTACCTCAACCAATCCACCACCTCAAATTGAAGTTGTACAAAATAATGTGTCACCTTCAGAGACGGTAAACGCAACTATTTTTTGTCCGAACGGTCAAACAAGGTTTCGCAGATTTTTTGAAAATTCAGGTGCGACTGACTTTGTGCTGGACGCAATAAGAGTGGGAGTTTATCAATCATTAAATAATCCTTCAGTTACTACCAACGTTTATTCTCAGACAGGAGTGCTTTTGTATTCCAATTCTGTGATTGTACCCGTCGTGAATATGGATACTTATGATATAAGCCTGGGTAATACGGTTATTCCTCAAGGGGAAAATTATTCAATAGAAATAGTAACGCCACCTCCATTTGTCAGTATTTTTAAGATAGGACGAAATGATGTACTTCCAGGCGCTACGGAAGCTCAAATTACTTCAGAGACGTGTACCTTTGCTCAGATGATGGTTGCGGGAGTTTCCGGAGCCAATTCCGTAGTAATGAAAGTCCTCGGAACTCCAGAAGAATTTATTGTTGTCAATAACAGCAATCACCCTTATGAAAGCGGCGACCAATTTCCTATTGGGGTTTACCAAATGGATTATGAGGTTTTTGATTGGGAAGGAGATGAACTCCTGGACTGTGAATTTCAAATAACCGTGTCAGAATTTAATAGCAACAACACAGCCATTGCATGTAATGATCAGGTGAATATCGCTTTAGGTGAAAAATGTTCTGCAGTAGTTGGTGCAGAACATATTCTTAAAGGAGATTTTTATGGTTGTTATGACAATTATACAGTAAATATAACTTCAGTTTTCGGTGGAAGCCTTGGTAACACTATAGATGGCTCTAATTTAGGTCAGGTGCTTAAGGTAACAGTCACTGCACCTGATGGCAACAACTGCTGGGGTCACATCCTAGTTGAAGACAAATACGGTCCACAGCTGGAATGTTCAGATGTCTATACAACTTGTGTCGGAGACCTGACACCTGGTTCTGCGATGTCTGACAGGATTAATATTCCGGGATTTAGTGTTAATAATATTTTATTACCAGGTGCACCCAATTCAAAAACATTTACCATACCTGTTACAGGTTTTTCAGATATAAATATTTCAAACGTTGGTGTTCACCTCAACATAAGCCATACAAGAGTATCTGACCTTGTTGCTACAGTGAAAGCACCGGACGGAAATATGGTAACGTTGTTTGTCAGCCCCGGAGCCAATGCAGGTCCTTGTACAGGAGATAATGTCTTAGTCGATATTTTTGATGATGCGGCTAATTCCGCTGCAGATTTACTCAATATGTGTAATTTGGTTGCACCGGCTATTTCCGGAGAATTCAGACCTACGTCTCCATTAAGTATATTTGACAATATAAATGCAGACGGAAACTGGGAAATAACCATTCACGATATTTCCAATGGGGAAGGAGGTGTAATCAATGATGTCACCCTTAGTTTTGACCAGGAAGGGTCAACCATTCCTTTTCCGTACCCTTACGAAGTTAACTGGATAGATTTGGGAAACAATTCTTATTGGATTGAAAACGGAGACAACTGTACATCTGCAACTTTGTCCTATACAGATCAGATTATTCAGCAAGGTTGTCAGGGAGAATACCTGCGAATCATCAGAAGATGCTGGACAGGTGTTGATGAATTTAACAACAACGCCAATGGTTGTTGTCAGGATATATATGTGTACAGAAACGGTCTTTCGGCCATCATTTTTCCACCTGATTATGATGATTTAGATGAACCTGCTTTGTCTTGTGAAGATTTTGGTGATGATGTTCCGGGTCTGGATGACACAGGCACAGTTACAGGTGATTTTTGTGACAACATACAAATTGTACCTTATACAGATGTTATTATTCCTATTTGCAAAAGATCTTATAAAATAATTAGAACGCATAAAGTAATTGAATGGTGTAACAGTCTGGTATTGGAGCACAATCAGATTATAAAAGTAATGGACAAAGAGGGACCTGAGCTTTTATGTCCTGATGATATAACGGTTTCAACAAACACTTATGATTGTTTTGCAACCCTTACCTTTGAGGAACCTGAAATACTATTTGATTGTTCTGATGAATTTTCTTTCAATCTGGAACATGCTTTTGGGCCGTTTACACCTCAGTTTCCTTGCAGTGAAGCGAGATATGCGGCTACAAATGTAAACCAGAATACAAATACAGTTACGGGATTTCCTATAGGAACATCATTTGTAAAATGGACGGTTGAGGATGAATGTGAAAATTATAATTCATGTTGTACCAAAATTACCGTTAGAGATGATGTAAGACCTACAGCCGTATGTCATGATTTTACGGTCGTATCCATTGCTGCCAATAAAGAAGCGCTTATAAATGTTGAATCTTTTGATGACGGCAGTCATGACAATTGCGGAATAAAAGAAATTGCGGTTAGAAAAATGACAAATCAGTGTTTGTCAGGTAACACCAACTTCGGACCTCAGGCTTTGTTTTGTTGTGACGAGATAGGGGATGAAATTATGGTTGAAATGAGAGTAACCGATATCTATAATAATACCAACACATGTATGGTCAGAGCGAGCGTGCAGGATAAATTGCCTCCTTATATTAAATGTCCTAAAAATGTTACATTGGATTGTCAGGCTGATTATGATGACCCTGAACTTACTTTTGAGCCTACAGCGGTAGATAACTGTAGTGTGAAGGAAGTATTTAAAGAAGATGATTTGTTTTTAACACCTTGTGGTACAGGTTATATTCTCAGGGTATGGACTGCAGTGGATTATCAGGGTTTGAAACATACCTGTGATCAGAGAATAACGTTATATGACGATATACCATTTAACGAAAATGATATTACATGGCCTGAAAATTATGAAACCAACAAATGTGGAGCGGCTTTATTGCCTGAAAACCTTCCTTATATAAATGCATATCCGGAAATAAGCGATGATGCATGTAGTTTGGTAGGCGTCCATTATAAAGATCAGGTATTTAAGTTTGTGGATGGTGCCTGCGAAAAGATTTTGAGGACATGGACTGTTTTGGATTGGTGTACGTACGACGAAAACTATCCTGAATTGGGCCAGGGTTGGTATGAACATGTTCAGATTATAAAAATGCACAATGATGAGGCACCGGTTTTTGAAACCCCATGTGTGGAAAGGACATATTATTCATTCGGTATCTGTGAAGGTGAAGTATCTGAGAGCGTTATTGTTTCAGATTCATGTACCCCTCAGGATCAGATTGTTGTGAAATATTATATATACATTAATAATAAAGTTAATTACCAATTCCAGGGAACGGGTAAATCTTATACAAGAATTTTGCCTGACGGTACACACAGAGTAAAATGGACAGCTGAAGACAGATGTGGAAATCAAAGTATTTGTGAATATTTAATTCATGTAGAAGACGGTAAAAAACCAACTCCTTATTGTCTTAGTTCAATAACAACGGCAGTAATGAATTCAAATGGAAGAATTGAAATATGGGCTAGAGATTATGATTTGGGAAGTACCGATAATTGTACGGAACAGGAAGATCTTTGGTTTACATTTTTCGGTGCAAGACCGGCATATGGTTTTGAAGATGAGGATCATTATTTCAGAGGGGATGGTATTCTTGCAACACCATCTGAATATGAAGCGGGAGTGGCCCAAAAGTGGTTGCATGCTGACAGAACATCAGGTATTATGTTTACCTGTGATGACATTCCAAACGGAATAAGTGAAAATGTTTCCCTTGATATGTCTGTTACAGACATTGAAGGTAACTCAGATTATTGCACAATAACCCTTGTATTGCAGGATAATGCTGATTATTGCGAAAATCAGGCAGATAATATAGTTTCTGTTTCAGGCAGAGTGACACTTGCAGATACAAGACCGCTTGTGGGAACAACCATAGTGATGAACAGTACACAGCCTGAATTTCCAAAAACTTTGGAATCCAATCAGACCGGTGCATTTCAGTTTTCCGGGATGAAGAAAAATTTTGATTACAATCTTTCTGCACAGTTAAACAACAAAGTTGATGCAGGCGTATCGACCCTTGACCTTGTTTTGATTCAAAGACATATTTTGGCTGTCCAAACTTTCAACAATCCTTACAATTGTATTGCAGCGGATATTGATGGCAATGAAAAGATTAATACAGTCGACCTTGTGAATCTTAGAAAAGTCATTCTTGGTACGTTTTCAGAATTTCCTAATGGTCAGAAGTCATGGAAGATTATACCATCAAATGCACAGTTTCCAAATATGAATGCACCTTGGCCATTGACAGAAAAATACAATTATGTCAATCTATCCCAGAATAAGTCCAATCAAAACTTTATCGGAATTAAAATCGGTGACGTAAATAACTCTATTGTTCTTAATGTAGCAGGAGATCCTA
Source organism: Saprospiraceae bacterium (assembly GCA_016715245.1). Taxonomy (GTDB): domain Bacteria; phylum Bacteroidota; class Bacteroidia; order Chitinophagales; family Saprospiraceae; genus OLB9. The sequence continues at coordinate 145,357 of JADKAS010000033.1, read as the reverse complement.
CGGAGGCAAGATCAAATAATAAGTTGATATTCAAGACAAGTGAGGTCGTTGCCAACGAAAAGGAAGTGATTAAAATTCCTGTGTATGTGGATGGCTACAATGAAGTTTTGGGTTACCAGTTTACAGCGGAGTTTGACCCAACATTATTTCAGGTCATTGGTGTTGAATCAGGTGTGATTCTCATAAATAATGATAATATCGGATTGTTTACAGATAATCCGGGCAGGGTAACCATGAGTTGGAATGCCGTATTACCTCAGTCCATTTCACCTGATGATGCAGCATTTTACTGGATACTTGAAGCTAAAAAGAATGTAAGAAGCACAACTATATTTGATGTAAATTCTGATATCACAAAAGCGGAAGGAATTGACGCTGATTTCAGGATTTTAAAAATCGGTACTGGTAATAAAGGAAATGCTTTTAATGAAACAGGAGCTGAATTTGAGGTAAAGCAAAACACGCCTAATCCATTCTCAGCACAAACTATGATTGCATTCACCATACCTTCAGCTAATGATGTTGTTGTGAAAATTCACGATGTTTCAGGTAAAGAATTGTATAAAACAAAGGCATATTTTGAGGCGGGAAGCCACGAAATAAAAATAGAAAAAGAGGTAGTCGGAAAGTCAGGTATTTATTACTATCAAGTATCTTCAGGTGAATTTACCGCCACCAAAAAAATGGTTGTCATAGAATAACGTACATTCGGCAAGACCGGAAAAATTATATTTTTAGATTTGAAAGACGGCTTTCCATAAAAAGGAAGCCGTCTTTTTTTTTTTGATTATTTTTTGGAATTGCTGATGACAAAGATTCTGAAAATTATGATATTTATCAGCCCTGCTTTTTTATTATCTTTATATTATTGTGTCATAAAACAGAAAGTATGAATACGGAAAGAAGTATCAGAAATATTATGACGACTAATATTGTTGCTTTAAAACCTGAAGATACCATTCTTAAGGTAGAAGAAATATTTGAAAGTATTGGAATTCATCATATATTGATTTTACAGGAAAAAAAATTGGTCGGTGTTGTAAGTAAAAATGATTTACTGAAACTTTATAAAAAGGAGTTGTTGAAAGACAATGTATTAGACAGATCAGCGATCACCGTTCAAACTATTATGACATCCAATCCTGTAACTGTAGACTGTGATGATACAATCGGGCTTGCTGCTGATATATTTCTTGTCAATTCTTTTCATTCACTTCCGGTAATGGATGGAGATGAATTGATTGGCATCATTACCAATCATGACCTGATTAAATATGCGTTCAAATAAATAAGGTTTCCTTAAAATACTTTAAGCATCATCATGGGATCTTTTTTTATAAAAAAAATTGAAAACGCTGAGCAAAAAGATCTTTTTTATAAAGAGATTTTTGATGATCTTGAAGTTTTTGATCAAATGCTGGCCGATGGTGTTTTGAATCCTGATAATAATATGATAGGGGTTGAGCAGGAGTTGTGTCTGATCGATAAATTTGGGTTGCCTAAAAAAACGGCTCTTGAATTTCTTTCTAGTATAAAAGATAATCAATACACGAATGAACTGGCACTTTTTAACGCTGAAATTAATCTGGATCCGCAACCATTGCAGGGCTTAGGTTTAAAACAGATTGCAGATCAGTTGTATTCTCTTATAGAGGTGGGCAGAAAAGCCGGTGAACCTATAAATACAGAATTGTTTTTAACGGGAATACTTCCAACGATAACAATGGCTGACCTGACATTTGTTTCAATGACGCCAATAGAACGGTACAAAGTATTGAGTCAGGAGCTACTCAATCTAAGAGGAGAAAAATTTGAAATCTTTCTTGAAGGGGTAGATGATGTAAAATTGAAATTGGAGAGTATCCTTTTTGAAGCTTGTAATACAAGTATTCAACTGCATATGCAAATCAATCCCGCAAGATTTCTCCATATGTACAACTGGTCTCAATTGATTTCCGGTCCCGTACTTTCTGTATGTACAAATTCACCTTTACTTTTCGGAAAGGAACTTTGGTCAGAAAACAGGATTGCACTTTTTAAACAAAGTCTTGATACAAGAATACATTATAACCATTTTCGGGAAAAAGTACCCAGAGTGTATTTTGGAGAAGACTGGTTGCAAAAAAGCCCATCTGAATTATGGAAAAGTGCAGTGGCGCGTTTTCCTTTGGTATTTAGATGCGAAGGAACTGACAATTCCACCCTGTTGTATGCATCCGGAAAAATGCCGGAATTAAAATCTGTCAGACTACACAATGGGACCACGTATACCTGGAATCGCATGTGTTACGGTGTGGATGATAATATGGCCCATCTGAGAATTGAGTGTCGGTACTTGCCTTCTGGCCCTACCATTGTCGATGAAGTCGCGAATATGGTGTTTTGGGTTGGTCTTATGAAAGCAGGTGAAACACAGGAAGAAAACTTTTGGAAAAAAATAAATTTCTCTGCAATAAAGAGTAATTTTTATAAAGCAGCAAGAACCGGATTATTAACTGAATTTGACATATTTGGTGAAAATATTGCTGCATCAGAACTTATTTCTAATACTTTGATTCCACTTGCAGAAAAAGGATTAAAGGATTCAAATGTGGATCAAAGCATTATCGGAAAATATCTAGGTGTTATATCCGATAGGATAGAAAAAAATCAAACCGGTTCTATATGGCAGGTTGAAAATTTCAGACGACTCAACAATAAATTTAAGCCGGCACTGGTTTCAAAAATATTGGTTACTGAATCTTTGCACTATCAGAAAGAAGATATTCCGGTATCAGAGTGGTCGGATATTCCTGACCATAGCCTTCATTTATTTTTTAAAAACAATTTTAAAAAAATGACGGCAAAAGATATAATGTCTCATAAAATTCAGGCCATAGATATCGATACGTCGGTTTTATTTGCGCTTAAGATTATGGAATGGCAAAATATCCACCATCTTATAGTTGAGGACCAGAAAGAAGTTTTTAAAGGGTTGTTTACAAACCTGATATTGAATTCGTAGTTAATAAAAATGAAAAATTGCTGAAATATATATCTAAAAATTTTTATAAAGTATTTCCAAATACATCGATGACTAAAATACAACAAATTGTCAATAGAGAAGAAGGAATGGCTGTAGTAGTCATTGATAAACATAAAACTGTCGGCATTATTACAAAAAATGACTTGTAAAAAGATTCCAATTTATAATATTCAAATTCAGCATGCATAAAAAAATTTAATATTCCTAAAATAAATTATTAATTGTAATTTTGCCTCAGAATTCAAAATTAAATTCACAAATTAAATCTTATTTATGAAGTCTTTTAACCTCGAAAAATTAGGTATAACGTTTCCAACTATTTATAGAAATTTAAGTGTTCCGGCTTTATATGAAATGGCTATAAAAAACGAAAAAGGCAGTATTATTTCAGATAAAGGGGCTCTTATAGTGTATTCAGGTGAAAAAACCGGACGCAGCCCTAAAGACAGAAGGATTGTTAAAAATGAAGAATCTGAAGGTAATATCGATTGGGGAAATGTAAACTTACCCATAGATGAACATACTTTTATGATCAATAAAGTAAGAGCGGTTGATTACCTGAACAGTAAAGATATCATTTATGTTATTGACGGTTTTGCTGGTTGGGACCCAAGATTCAGACTGAAAGTAAGAGTAATTTGTTCAAGGGCTTATCATGCACTTTTTATGAGAAATATGTTGATAAGACCTACAGAAGATGAACTAAAATCTTTCGGCGAACCTGATTATATCATTTTTAACGCAGGTGCTTTTCCGGCAAATAAGTATACAAATCTCATGACCTCCAAAACAAGTATTTCTTTGAATTTTGAGAATAGAGAAATTGTTATTTTGGGCACTGAGTATGCCGGTGAAATGAAAAAAGGCATTTTTACGGTAATGAATTATCTTATGCCTTTAAGAGGTATTATGCCTATGCATTGTTCAGCAAACATTGGCAGAAACGATGATGTCACGGTTTTTTTCGGACTTTCAGGAACAGGCAAGACTACCTTGAGTGCTGATCCCCAAAGAGGATTGATAGGTGATGACGAACATTGCTGGACAGAAAAGGGTGTTTTTAATATTGAAGGAGGTTGTTATGCCAAGGCCATTAATCTCAGTGAAGAAAAAGAACCCGAAATATTTAATGCCATACGTTTTGGAACCGTTTTGGAAAATGTGGTGTATGACGAATTAACCAGAGAAGTAGATTATGATGACATCTCTATCACTGAAAATACCAGAGCCTCCTATCAGATAGATTTTATTGAAAATGCTTATATTCCTTGTATCGCAGGACACCCAAAAAATATAATCTTTTTGACCTGTGATGCCTACGGAGTTCTTCCTCCGGTTAGTAAAATTACGCCAGAACAAGCATCTTACCATTTTATTTCAGGTTACACGGCAAAAGTTGCCGGAACAGAAATGGGGGTCACTGAACCATCCGCTACTTTTTCTGCTTGTTTCGGAGCAGCTTTTATGCCATGGCATCCGAATAAATACGCAGAATTGCTGGCTGAAAAAATTAAAGAACATAATACCAAAGCCTGGATTATCAATACCGGTTGGACAGGAGGTCCCTACGGAATAGGATCGAGAATCCGCTTAAAATATACCAGAGCCATCATAGATGCTATCCACAATAACGATTTTGACAATGTTGACTATCTTGTGGAAAATACTTTTGGACTGCAGATTCCGATTTCATGTCCCGGCGTACCATCAGATATTTTAATACCTCATAATACCTGGGTTGATAAAAAAGGATACGAAAACACATTGGCAAAACTGGCGGATTTATTTAAAGAAAACTTTAAAAAATACGAAAAAGGTGTCAATAAAGAGATTATTAAAGCAGGTCCAAAATAGGGACTTCCATCATGTATATTGATTTTCACACACACCGCAGTTTATACTTTGCGGATTGTTTGGAAATAGTCTCGGTTCACAAAGGTAAACAAATTCCAGGGTCGTTTTATACAATAGGTTTTCACCCATGGTGGCAGGATACACCTTTAAGCAATGAACAGATCCTGTTTCTCTTCAATGAAGTGAAAAATAATGCAGGATGTTTAGGAATAGGGGAGTGTGGAATGGACAAATATAAAGGACCTGATCTAAAAATCCCAAAGTGGCATATTTGACCAACATATAGCAGTTGCCAATGAGGTGGGTTGCCCTGTGATAATTCATTGTGTCAGATCTTTTAATGAAATTTTGGAATTCAGGAAATCAAACGGAAATTCAAATTGGGTTGTACATGGCTTTGTGCGTAATAAAACTTTGGCTGGACAATTACTGGATAAAGGAATTTATCTTTCTATAGCACCTACCACTATAATGAGTCCGGTTTTTAAGGAAACTTTGGCCTATTTGCCTTTGGATAGAATTTTTATTGAAACCGATAGTGAAAAATCATTGACAATTCATGAACGTTATTCTATATTTGCCGCGTTAAGAGGCGTAAAGTTGGAATCACTTAAGGCTACGATTATTCATAACTTGTTTACATTTTATCATTGGAAAGAAAACATCATTCGGGATGGCTTGAAAGGACAGAATTACTCATAGGTTCAGAAGCCCTTAATGTATTAAAAAATGCAAACATTCTTATAGTTGGTTTAGGCGGTATAGGAAGTTTTGCGGGGGAATTTTAGTGAGGGCTGGTGTTGGTAAATTGACATTGATTGACGGAGACGTTGTCGACCCGACAAATAAAAACAGACAATTGCAGGCATTAAATTCTACCGTGGGTCAATCAAAAGTTACACTGCTGAAAAACAGGTATTTTGATATTAATCCGGAAATAGAAATTTCAGGTTATGAGCAGTTTATGATGCCGGAAGATATGGATGAACTTTTGCATACAAACAGATTTGATTATATTCTTGACTGTATTGATAGTGTTCAACCTAAAGTCACACTTTTAAAAAATGCAAGAAAACATAAACAAAAGATTATTTCAGCGATGGGGGCTGGTGGAAAACTCGACCCGTCAAAAATCAGGATTTCAGACATTTCTTTGACAAAAGAATGCAAGTTTGCTCAAAGCGTAAAAAAGGCACTTAAAAAAGATGGAATACGAAAAGGAATTCTGGCAGTATATTCGGAAGAAATCCAACCCAAATCTGCATTAAGACTTACCGAAGGGGCACTTTTTAAAAAATCTTTTTATGGAACTATATCCTACATGCCCGCATTGTTTGGCCTGATTATGGCATCAGAGACGATTCGCAGAATGTGTGGATTGAAAAAACCAATGTGTTAATTTGTTCCATTAAACTATGGTAAGCAATCAAGTAATGCAGAAAAATCAAGGTAAGTTTTGAAGGATTTTAATAGTTTCTGTACTCAGGTTTTTCAAAGCCAGAGGGATATTCCAGGATTCCCTGTTTCTTGGTTCTACTTTGTTGGAGATCCCTCTGATTTGACAAAAAGGTATACCAAGCATTAAAGCACTATAGAAAAAACCTGCTCCTTCCATTGATTCCACGTCGGGATTGTACTTACATACCATTTTATTGATGGAGTTTTTTGTGCCCAAAACTTTATGGACAGTCACACCATTAACTTTCGGAAGATGAGTTAATGGATGAGGATTAATAAGTTTTGCGTTTGCAAAAGGGAATTGGTTTTTTTCAATGAGTCCCAATTCAAAAACATCCAGAAATGTATCATCTTTATTTTCTGCCCCTAAATCACCGAATTGTTCACTTACAACTTCAACAATACTTCCGGTGGGTATGTTTTTTTGGTAACTACCGGCAATTCCTATCTGTATCAAAAAATCATATTTTTTAATCTCTGGAAATGTAGCCAGTGAATAGGATGTTGCCGTGCCTCCAACTCCGGTTGTCAAAAAAGAAATAAGATGTTTGTTATTAAACAGTATACCACTACCGTCCGGCAATATGTTGTCAATAAGTTCATTGTAAAAAGGTTCTGATTCCTTTTTTGTCGCTGAACAAATTAAAATTTTCATTCGGGAAGAATCAGAATCGGAATTTTAGTTGTTGCCAATTCAGCTGTTGTGTTAGTATCGACAAATAACCTTGACCAAAAACTATGAGGTCTTTTTGTCATGATTATCAAACCGCAATTGGAAGCTTCAGCATAATTTTTAATGCTGCCAGGGATATCTTCACTTTCGACAATTGATAATTTATCAGTAACATCTTTGTATAATTTGGCTGTTTCTTTATAAACCCCTTTGTCTTCCGGAGTAACTACATGGAAAATCTCCATGGATAATTGAAGTGATTTTGTGAAATTTTTTACAAAATCTGTGGCACTTTCATTTTTGATTTCTTTTTCATCCAAAGATAATAATACTTTTGTATGATCAAGTTTTTCTTTGATAGGAAAGGGGATTGCGAAGACTGGTATTTTTGATGAATCAACTACTTTTTTGGCAACACTGCCTAAAAAAATATTGGAAATACTTCCTTTACCCTGAGTTCCCATAACAATAATATCAATGTCATGATTCATGGAAAATTCAAGTATAGCCCTGCCTGAGTTTCCTTCTGTGACACTGTAAAGTGGTTTTTGACCGGAAGTTATTTTGTTTTCGATAGAAATCAGAACATCTGAAAGATCTTCCAATACTGATTTTTTTATTTCTTCATCCAGAGAGCGAAGTCTTCCTGTACTTTTAGGAACTGAATAAGCGGTAAATAAATGAAGGCGTGCTCCAAGCTGATTTCCTAAATTGATGGCATAATCAAGTGCATATAAAGAATGATCAGAGAAATCAATTGGACATAATATATTCATCATAAAAATAAATTAATTGTTTTCGAATGTCAAAATTACATCATGTAAAAGAAATTTAGCTATATTTTTTAAATAATCTTTCATTATTTAATGATTATTATTGTTAAAAAACTAGCGAAAAAATTTAATTTTCAACCTATTCTTTTGTTTTTTTACTGGATTTCAATAAGCCAAAGAATCGGTAAGTGAATTCCTTCCATGGTTTTAAAGCTTATTGAGGTTTCAAATAACTCTGAAAAAAGCCCTTTTTTCCTATGAACAACGGTCAATAAATCTGCTTTTCAAAAATACTGAAATCAATAATTGACTGCGCTATTTCACTGCCTTGAATACTTTTTATATCAAAACTGAATTCAGGATATTTATTATCAAATATTTCTTTTAGAATAGCACTTTTTGTATGTTCAAGGGTTGGCTTTTCTTTTGAAATATGAATGAATGTAGTTTTTGCATGAAAATGTTTGTTAAATTCAACATAGTGTTCTAAGCATTCATCAAAATCCGACTGGTTATCAATGGCAAATACAATTTTTTCCGGTGCCCTGAATCGGGTATTTTCATGAACAAAAATAATAGGTGTTTTTGTCGTTTTTGCCATGATTTTGGAAGTGTTCCCCAACACTCTTTCAATGATATTATGATTGTCCCTCGTTCCGGCTACAATATAATCAAATGAATTGTCTGCGGCAAAGTCAGTTACTGTAAAACCAGGAATTCCGTACCTTAATTCATATTTTGTCGAAACCGGATGCATAGTATATCCCATTTCTTTAGGATATTCTTTTGTAAAATATTCCAACCTTTTTTTTGCCAGTTTTTCAGTATTTTCAAGTGTATCGATAAAATAGGTATCTGCTGTTGAAAAACTTCCCTGTAAAATATGAATAAGTGTTATATCAGCTCCAATGTGTTTTGCTAATTGGTTGCCATAGATAAAAGCTGAAAAAGATGTTTTCGTAAAATCGACAGGAATTAATATTTTTGGTTTCATTTTTTTGTTTTTTGTAATCAAGGGAGCTTTTAAATACCAAATACTAATTTAAAACGGATGAATTTTAATGATTCATGTTGGATCAAAAGGAATTTCTTTATTGATTTATACCAAACAAAATTATTTTAAAAAGTACTGATAGTAATTGATTAAGATTATATATACCAAATGACCTTTGTCATGTATTTATATAAATTTTATTTGATTAAAACTTTCTTGAGATTCAGAATGTAGTTCTTTTTCAGAATTATGATCATTTGTGGAATTAAATCTCATATTTTAATGTTTCAGTAAACAAAGCAAAATAAAAACATAAAATATAATTTTATATTTCAATGGGATGTTTATTTTTGCGGAGCTTTAAAAATATACACCGAATGCAGCCAATTAAAATTGACAACCAGTTAATAAAATCATTTCAGAAATATACTAAAACAGATAAATCAAAAGCTACAATCCAAATTATTAATTCTTTTTTACCTTTTATAGGTATCTGGATTTTGATGTACATTGTATATGATTATTCTTATTGGTTTACTTTGCTGCTTGGCATGGTAAATGCGTTTTTTCTGGTAAGAATATTTATTATACAACACGACTGTGGTCACAGGACATTCGTCTCTAGTTCGACTGCCAGGAATATTATAGGCTATATCTGCAGTTTATTCAGTACGATTCCTTATAATTATTGGGCCAAATCACATCATATTCACCATTCACACAATGGACAATTGGAGTTGAGAGATATAGGTGATATTGACACCCTGACAGTTTCAGAATTCAACGGATTGTCACGACTTGGAAAGTTTCGGTACAGGGTATATCGCTCCTGGTTGGTAATGTTTTTATTGGGACCCATATATTATGTGTTAATACACAACAGGTTGCCTCTTATAAAAATGGATGTTTTTAAAAATGAAAAATGGAGACTTTGGTTGAATAATTTAGTTTTATTAGCTATATTTCTCACCTTAGGTTATTTTTTAGGATGGGCAAAATTTTTTATAACACATCTTACTATTGTTGTATTTTTTAGTATTATCGCGATTTGGTTTTTTTATGTTCAGCACCAGCACGAAGAATCCTATAAACAATGGAAAAATAAGTGGGATTATCTCACAGCGGCGTTGAGAGGAAGTACCTATTATAAAGTCCCTCCTCTTTTCAACTGGCTGACAGGTAATATTGGTATTCATCATATTCACCATTTAAATCCGGCTATTCCCAACTATAATTTACAAACGGCACTTTCTGAAAATACATGGGTAAATAATTATACCACTATTGTGGGATTTTGGGATAGCCTAAAATTAGCTACCCACAAATTATGGGATGAATCGAGTCAGCGGATGATTACTTTTTCAGAATTTTACAGATTGAAATCGGCAGGTCAGGTAAAATAAAAATAAATCCTTACGAACTTTACAGTCTGGTTTTGTTCAAAATTGTTATTTACTTGTTAAAGATTTACTTTAAATTACTGATATTCAATTATTTAAAAAAGTTTGACAATAGTTAAAAGATAGAATTTCAATAATTTTGACTACTTTTGCACTTTAAATTGAATATTTTGCATACATTTTTCAACATTAGGATTAGATCAGGAGATTCTCAGATCAATAGAAGAAATAGGGTACGAAAAACCAACAGAAATACAGGAAAAAGCTATACCGATTTTACTTGGAAAAAGAGGAGACTTTATTGGTTTAGCGGCAACAGGAACAGGTAAAACGGCTGCTTTCGGTCTTCCATTAATTCAATATACAGATACAAATAAAAAACATATTTCTTCGCTCATTCTCGCTCCAACGAGAGAATTGGCTCAACAGATCGCAAAAGAGTTACTGATTTTCGGAAAACATAAAAAAGGACTCAGGATAGAATTAGTTTACGGAGGTGCCCCTATTACAAATCAAATCCGGAATGTAAAAAAGAATATGCCACATATTTTGGTGGCAACACCCGGAAGGTTAAAAGATCTGATTGACCGTAAAACTGTATTTTTGGATGAACTTGAATTTTTAGTTCTTGATGAAGCCGATGAAATGCTCAACATGGGATTCCAGGAAGCAGTGGATGAAATACTTGAGTTTACACCTGAATCTAAAGTGACATGGTTGTTTTCTGCTACTATGCCTTCGGAAATACGCAAGATCATTAATACGTACATGAAAACTCCGGATGAAATCAAAATTCACTCCGAGACCAAAACCAATGTAAATATCGATCACAAGTATATTTATGTACATCGTTCAGATAAAGAAGCTGCTTTAAAAAGAGTGTTGGATTATCTTACAGATTTTTATGGAGTGGTTTTTTGTAAGACAAAAATGGATACTCAGGAATTGGCCGAATACCTTGAAAGAGAAGGATACCGGGCTGAACCATTACACGGCGACCTTTCCCAGAATCAAAGGGATGCTGTTATGGCGAAATTCAGAAATAAAACCACACCTATTCTCGTGGCAACTGACGTGGCAGCACGTGGAATAGACGTAGACAATCTCACACATGTGGTACATTATTCGCTTCCTGATAATCCGGAATATTATACGCACAGGAGCGGTAGAACAGCAAGAGCAGGAAAAAAGGGAACTTCCCTTGCTATTGTAACACCACAGGACATTGGCAGGATCCGGTTTTTTGAAAAAATTATCGGGGTCGAAATCACGCACATAAAAGTTCCTCTGCAGTCTCAGATGTACAACAAAAAAATTGAAAAGTTTACTGAGAAGATTATGAATGAAGATACCGTCGAACTCACGGACGAGATGGTAGAAAAGGCAATGGAAGCTTTTCAATTTCTTACCAAGGAGGATTTGGTTAAAAAAATACTTGCCATTGAATTTGACAAGCTGCATAAAAAAGTAGAACGGGATGATCTTAATATTTTGGGAGATGATCGAAGAAAAAGGGACAAAACTCAAAAAGACCGAATTTCTTCTCCTTATGACCGGGATCCTAAAAAAGACAGAGATAGAGGAAGAGACAGAGTAAGGGAAAGAGGAGCAGACAAAGATAAACCAAGAGAAGGTGAAAGGCCTCGTGAAGAATACCGGACAAGGCCTAATATGGTTAATTATTTTATCAATCTTGGGAAAATAGATGATGTTTATCCTGTAACCCTGATAGAATTTTTAAGTTCTTTTACAGGTATAACCAAAAAAAGTATAGGAGATATTTATTTACATAAAAAACACTCTATTATACAGGTGGATAAATCCATGACAAAAAGATTGGAAGAAAGCGCCAGACACCTTAAGTTCAAAGGCAGAAAAATTATTGTAAAACAAGATAGTATATAAAAATCACTTATTTAAAAGTTTATGGCATCAATCAGAAATATCGCGATCATCGCTCACGTTGATCACGGGAAAACAACCCTTGTAGATAAAATTATTCACGAGTGTAAAGCCATGGATCAGCGGAAAGATACCGGCGAGCTCATTTTGGACAATAATGACCTGGAAAGAGAAAGAGGTATTACCATTTTATCTAAAAATGTTTCTGTTCGTTACAACGACGTGAAAATTAACATCATTGATACGCCTGGTCACTCCGATTTTGGAGGCGAAGTAGAACGGGTGCTTAATCTTGCCGATGGTGTATTATTGCTGGTAGATGCTTTTGAAGGTCCGATGCCTCAAACCAGATTTGTTTTAAATAAAGCGGTTGAGATAGGGTTGAAACCTATTGTCGTGGTTAATAAAGTGGATAAAGAAAACTGCAGACCGCTCGATGTTCAAAGTGATGTTTTTGACCTTATGTTTAATCTCGGTGCAACTGAAGATCAACTTGACTTCGTAACCTTATTCGGTTCGAGCAGGGATGGATGGATGAGTTTTGATCACGAGATCAGGACCAAAGATGTGAAGCCTCTTTTACAGGCCGTCTTGGACGTGATTCCGGAAGCACCCTATAAACCCGGTCCTGTTCAGATGAGTATTACCTCTCTTGATTACAATGTTTTTCAGGGAAGGTTGTCCATCGGAAGGGTAGTCAGGGGTGATATTAAAGAAAATACAGATTATTTTTTGTGTAAAAAAGACGGCTCCATGAAAAAAGTGAGAGTCAAAGAATTATATGTTTTTGAAGGCCTCGGAAAACTAAAAGTAAGTACGGTCAGAGCAGGAGATTTATGTGCCGTAGTTGGGGTTGAAGATTTTGAAATCGGAGATTCATTTGTCGATATGGAAAATCCGGAAGCGCTTCCCAGGGTAGCTGTGGATGAACCTACTATGAGTATGTTGTTTACGATCAACACGTCTCCGTTTTTTGGCAAGGAAGGTAAATTTGTAACGTCCCGTCATTTGCGTGACAGGTTGTATAAAGAAACTGAAAAAAATCTAGCCCTTCGTGTTGAAGATATGGATACAGAGGATAAATTTTTAGTCTATGGAAGAGGCGTTCTGCATTTATCTGTTTTGATAGAGACGATGAGAAGAGAAGGTTACGAATTTCAGGTTGGAAAACCTCAGGTTTTAATAAAAGTCATTGATGATGTTAAAAACGAACCTATTGAAACACTTGTGATAGACGTACCTGAAACGTATTCAGGAAAAGCCATTGAATTGACTACCCAGCGAAAAGGTATGCTGAAAGTTATGGAACCTAAGGGTGATGTTCAGCATTTGGAATTTGAAATCCCTTCAAGAGGTATTATAGGATTGAGGAATAATATTTTGACAGGTACTGCCGGTGAAGCTGTAATGACCCATAGATTTTTGAGATATGAACCATACAAAGGAGATTTGCCGGCAAGATTAAAAGGGTCTTTGGTGTCTATGGAACAAGGTCAGGCTTTACCATTCGCCATAGATCGTCTGCAAGACAGAGGTCGGTTTTTTATAGACCCGGGCGAACAAGTTTATGTAGGACAAGTTCTGGGTGAACATTCAAGGGATAATGATCTCGAAATAAATGTGATCAAAGGTAAAAAACTCACCAATATGCGGGCATCCGGATCAGATGAAAATATGAAAATTGCGCCAAAAATCCAGATGTCACTCGAAGAAATTATGGAATACATCAAAGATGATGAATATCTGGAAGTAACACCAGTCAACTTGCGGATGCGAAAAATTAACTTTAAACCCGGAGGGTAGTAAAATGAAGTTATTTATCTTTTAAAGTAACAAACACATTTCAGCGTGGATTTTTGATTATACAGGTATTTTATAAATCTTTGTTAATCTGTATTTAAAAACAGTAAAAAAAAACTTACACAAAAACATATGTTTTTTCAAGTTGACTTTTTTTCAAACCTATTTTTGAAAACATATACAAAATAGCATTTTTACCGTTTTCTCCCAAATCAATACTATAGTCATTGACATACAAATCAATATGTGACTGAATGACATTATCATCCATTTCCTGAGAATGTTTTTTTATGTAGTCTACATTCTGAAAAGGGTGTAATCTTGCGTAAAGAATACTATTTTTTATCAATTGATTGATTTGGTTTTTAATTTCATAAGGAAAATCCCTGCGCACCGCAATACAACCCAAAGGAATAGGATGGCCTGTTGTTTTTTCCCAATATTCACCTAAATCAATAATTTTTTTCAAACCTTTCCCTTCATAGGTAAAACGATTTTCATGTATGATAAGACCCAGATCCACGTCTCCATCAAGAACAGCGTTTTCGATATCTGAAAATAACATATCCACCCAGTTTTCTGCATTTGGAAAAGCCTGCTTCAATAAAAAAAAGGCCGTAGTGTTTTTTCCCGGAATAGCAATCCTTAATTTATCTACTTGGTCCAGGGGAATATTTCTATTGGCTATCAGTAAAGGACCACAGCCGAAACCCAGGGCACTGCCGCTGGAAAGTATCTGATAACTTTCCAAAAGATTTGACATCGCAAAGAAACTCAGTTTTGTGACGTCAAACCTTCTGGATAAAGCTTCTGTATTCAATTTTTGTACATCAAGGTATTCTTCGGTAAAGGAAAAATCTGAAGTTTCAATTTTTTGATGTAATAATGCTTCAAAAATAAAGGTATCGTTGGGGCATGGGCTGAATGCCAGCGAGATATCCATAAACCATTATTTTAATGAAGCCAGATTATTGTTAGAATCTAATAAATTTAGATCTCGCTCCACATTGTGCCTTAGCAAAATATCCGATACCCCAGTTTAATTCAAAAACAAGACCGGCAAATGCAACATTGGTAGATTTATGACCATTTCCATATACGGCAGGGTTGAGCAGAGGAGCATGTGCCGTAGTGCCGGCATCGCTTACAAAGTCTGTAAGCCCATATTCGAAACGCAAACCTAAAATACCGCTGAAAGCTCCGTCATTTCCAATGATATTTGCACCAAAACCAATCACACCGGAAAACATATTTTTGTTGTAATAATCATTTCTTTCAACCGTATTGCCTTGTACATTATCAGTTACTTCGTTCAGAAACGAAACTTTAGGGCCAATCTCAAAATATCCAAGATTTTTGGCATGTCTGTATAATGTGTAAACATCCAATGATTTCCAATCAAAATTTACAGTTCTGTTCAACTCATTATCATCGAAAACCTGGCTTGCTTTGTTGTACATAACATCGATGGCTATGCCATTATATCTGAAGTTAATTCCGACTTTACCTCCAAATGAATAACCTGTTCCTATCCGGTAATTATAATCAGAAAAATCTGCTATAGCGCTGTTATAAAATCCTGAAGCACCATATTGTACCTTCAAGCCTGCATCAAACCAAACAATTTGTTTTTGAGCATCTACTAACGATAAACTCGCGAAAAAACAAAATAATAAAATTAACTTTTTCATTTTTACTTAAATTACGGTTATAAAATAAAGACAAGGCAAAGATATTTTGTTTTTTTTAATATAATTGTTTTTAGGCGTAAAATCAAAATTTAAATTAATTTATTTTACATCTTTGAATTTGTCTTCATATGACAGATTAGAAAAATAAATAATATTAATCATTTGGAAATAGGTATATTATTTGTATATTTGTGGTAACAAATAAAGCTCAATAGCACATGCGTAATGTTCACTATTTTATTGCTCTTCTTTTTGTAATAGCACTTGGATTTGCTTCCAGTAATTCACATCCTGTACAAGGTTCCGCCGGATATACCGCGGCACCCGGTGATTCCTTTTGTGCTAATTGTCATAACCCGAATGCGAGTTTGAACGGTACCATTTCAGTTTCAGGTCTTCCTGCCGAAATTACCCCTAACCAAACGTATAATTTGACTTTGACGCTTACCAATACCATGGGAAATGCAGTGAGAGGTGGTTTTCAAATGCTTGTATTGAATGGCAATAATCAAAACTCCGGAACTTTAATTGATGTCGGGAGTGAAACCATTGTCAAAACAGTCAGTGGTGGTAAAAAGTATGTAGGTCATCAGGGTGCTAAAAATTTCCCTGCAGACGATATTATATCATGGGAGATGGATTGGACGGCTCCACCTACCAATGCAACCGGTCAGGCCAAATTTTATTTTGCCGGATTATTCGGGAATAATGCCAATTCTTCAAGTGGAGACAGAGCTGTTGCATCAAATCTGATTGTACCTTTTGTTTCCTCAACGTCAGACCCCATCAATTTGACAATATCAAATCTGATCAATCCTGCCTGTCACAACACTCAGGATGGTTCGGCAACTGTCAATATCACAGGTGGTACTCCGCCTTACAATATTTTATGGAATAATGGTGAAACTACGGCTATTGCAAACGCACTTTCAGGGGGAACGATTTCCGTGACGGTTACCGATACGGGTGCAGGAAATTCCAGCAGATCTGCAACATTGGTTTCACCACAACCTATAACATTGACCGTTACAACTTTCGATGAATCTTGTTTTGGCAGTGAAGACGGAAGTGCTTCGGCTTCTGCAACAGGAGGTACCGGTAATAAGACGTTTTTCTGGTCAAATGGTGGATCAGGCCCAAACAAATTCAATCTTGCCTCAGGAAATTACACCGTGACGGCTACAGATGCCAATGGTTGTGAAGTTTTCGAATCTTTTACGATAGGAAGTCCGGATGCTATATTAATTAATGCCGTTGAAGCGGTAAATCCAAGTTGTTTTGGAGAAAATGACGGATATTTATTTGTTATGGCGGAAGGGGGATCAGGAGGTTATGATTACCTTTGGTCCAATGGGGTTATGCATCCCGAAAACCCTAATTTGGTGGCAGGAACTTATACTTTAAGAGTCACGGATAATAATTCATGTACTTCTTCTGCTTCTTATACGTTGATCAACCCGCCGGCGATAACTTTAAATTTACCTTTGATTCGAAATGTTTCCTGTCATGGTGAAGATGACGGAGCTATAAATTCACTGGCATCAGGAGGAAGTGGAGGATTTACTTATACTTGGTCAAATGGTTTTGTTGGACCTAACCTTGTTAATCTGGCACCTGCTATCTATTCTGTGACAGTGGAAGATACAAATGGGTGTACCAAAAAAGCATCAGCAACCATTACAGAACCGGCTGACATCACAATCAATCTGGTATCGGTATCACCAGTCAGTTGTTCAGGAAGCAATAATGGAAGATTGGAAATTGAAGCAGGGCCCTCTCAACAATATAATTTTATTTGGTCCAACGGAATAACCACTCCGGTAAATGCAAATATATCAGCTGGTAATTATAGTGTAACGGTCACTGATAATACCGGTTGTTCAAAATCCGGTGAATTCACGGTGCCAACCAATGCGGCATTTACATTAACACCAGTAAATTCAAATAACGTTTCGTGTTTTGGTGGGTCAAACGGAAGTGCTGAGGTAACGGTAAATCCCCCAGGTGATTACACTATTAACTGGAATAATGGAGCTACAGGCACGCTCATCAGCAGCCTTACTTCTGGCTTTTACCAGTGTACAGCAACCGATACCACCGGGTGTGCCAGTTCTCCGGTCAGTTTTTTTATTTCGCAACCTTCAGAAATAAACTCTAATCTTTATATAGGTAATCCAATATTTTGTTTTGGTGATACGACAGGTACATTAATTTGTAACCCTTCTGGCGGAACAGGTGACCACTTGGTTGTTTGGTCGACCGGTGAAATGTTAGACACACTTTCAGGAATTGGAGCAGGAGAATACAGTCTATATGTTACTGACCAGAATAATTGCATCATTTCTGATACACTGGTATTGGGACAACCTTCGGTTCTCATGGTAAATTTAGTTGAAATTGATTCTATACTATGTTTTGGCGATACGACAGGCGGTATTTACATTGAAGCAACAGGGGGAGTAGGAAATTATTCTTTTTTGTGGAGTTCAGGACAAGATTCAACTTTTATTAACGATGTGGGGGCGGGATTGTATAGTGTCAGTGTTTCAGATGGAAATAATTGTAGGACAGTCCAAGACTTTGAACTTACTCAACCTGATGAAATTAATGTTAACGCAACCATTACACCTGTAACCCCCGGAAGTGGAAATAATGGTGCCATCTCGCTTGATGTGTCTGGAGGCACAGGTATTGTTAATGTAACATGGAGCAATGGATTCTCTGGAGATACGATAGAAAATCTTTCAGTGGGTATTTATACAGCCACTATTACGGATGAAAGTGGATGCTCAGACACATTATCCTACACAGTGGCAGTGGTTGATTGTCAGCTACAGGGGTCTGCCGAGACATCAGAGGTTTCTTGTTTTGGTGGAAATGATGGAGCCATAACGGTCACTGCACAACATCAAAATGGTCTTTTTAATGTGCAATTATACCAAAACGGAATATTAACTGATGTTTCTCTGGATAGCCTTTCAGCAGGAGTGTATGACATCAAGATAGTAGATTCCCTGTTTTGTATTTTTGAAATAGATAGTATAGTCATAGACCAGCCTGATGATTTGTCAGTAGCCAGTGTAGTGATACATCCTACATCGGGTAGTTCAAACGGAAGTGTATTACTGGAAGTAAGTGGAGGTACAGGAACATACTCGTACGAGTGGTTTGACGCAAGCCAACAGAAAATAAGCAGTGATAAAGATTTGGAAAATGTTAAATCCGGGAATAATACTGTCGTCATAACTGACGAAAATGGATGCAAAAAAACATTTGTTTTTGTTCTTGAAGACAGGGTCTCTTCAACGGATCCATTTTTGGAATCAAGTGTCAGACTGTTTCCAAATCCAACATCAGGTTTTTTTACTTTGGAATGGAATGACAATTTACTTCTTGAAGAAATTGGTATTTACAATACGATTGGGCAACTTGTTTTACAATATAAGCCAAACGTTATAATTTCTTCCTTTTATGGTGAAAATGAAGAGTTGAAAGATGGAATGTACTTTGTGAAAATCAGCGTAGGTGGGAAGTCCGTCTATAAGAAAATACAGGTTTGTCAATCAGGAGAATGAAACTGAACATTGATATTAAAACACCAAGCAGTCAAGCATGGATTGATGCTGTCATGGATGATTTTCCTTCTTTTCTGCAGGACCATGCAGATTGTGAAAGAAAAGCATCTGCCATGGCAATGAGTTTTGTTGCCAAATATCCTGACAGAGTAAAAATATTACCGGATTTGATAGATACGGGTATTGAAGAACTTGAGCACTTCAAACAGGTTTATGACTTAATGCAGAGCAGAGGTATTCCACTCACTCATTCCATAGGAGAAGATCCTTATGTTGTACAATTACTTAAATTATGTCACTCCGGCAGAAATGAAAGGTTCCTCGACAGGTTGCTCATAGCATCGGTGGTTGAAACAAGGGAGCAGAAAGATTCCGTATGGTTTCTGAAGCACAGAAAGATCCTGAAATGCACAGGTTCTACAAGATTTTATGGGCAAGTGAAGCCAAACATGGTCATTTGTTTGTAAAATTAGCCCTTTTTTATTTTGATGAAAAAACGGTGTATGACCGGCTTGAATGGTGGATAGACAGGGAATCGGAAATTATAGAAAAACTGCCTGTTCGCGCAGCACTGCATTAAATCCAGAATATATCTGGTAATTTCTTTTTTTTATTTTCTATGTAATATTGATATTAAAAGTTTGGCTTGTAAATATAAGAGGATCTACCATGTAGGACAATTATTTGCAGAGAAATTAATATACATAAATATTCGTATGTGTAAAGTTTATATAATTAAAATTATACATATTATTTTTATTTTACATATTTATTTATATATTTGCCTTTGCAAACCAACTCTGAACCCATGTGTAATGTCGTTACGAAAAGATTTATTCAGGCAGTAGACCTATTAAAGGAAAAAAACCTCATCAAATCCGGACGGCAGTTAGCCATAACACTGGATCATTTTCCTCAAAGTATGAATGCCATTCTTAATGGAGAAAGGGATGTAACTATAGATTTACTGCGAAAAGCTATTGAACACTTTCCGATCAATGCCCAATTTGTGTTTGCAGGTTTAGGTACACCCCTTCTTGAAACCGAAAAAGAAGCTGAACTAATAACGGCACAACCCGAAAATAATATTTTATATATTCCAATTGCTGCTCAGGCTGGCTACAGCGAACAATATTTTGATCAAAATTTTTTATCTGAATTGACAACATTTACTTTGCCTCAGTTTAAAAATCAAAAAGGAGAATTCAGGTGTTTTGAAATTCAGGGCGACAGCATGGAACCAACTCTTTTTACAAGTGAAAAAGTGATAGGTAGTCTGGTCAGAAGAGAAAATAATTATTCTTCCATCAGGGATAATTATGTATATGTGGTGGCAACCAATCATGGTATTGTCATCAAAAGGGTGGTCAATAAAGTTGCTTTGGATGGCACCTTACAACTTATTTCTGATAACTCATTTTATGAACCCTACAGTATTCCTGTCGATGAAGTAAATGAAGTATGGAGTGTTCACGTTAAAATATCATCATTTAATGGTTCCCCTTCCCATTTTCAAAACGGATTTCAGGATAAAATGGCTACCATGGCTTTAACGATTGAAACGCAGTCAGAAGCCATTAAAGGATTAAATCGTTCGCTGGAACAACTCCTGAAACAACATCGTTCCTCCAATATGGTCCGATAGTCAAAGGTTGTATGGTAAACATACCTTTGTTACGTGGTTAACTGCGAAATTTGATACTTAAGGTTTTGGTAATCCTAACAAATTTGGTTTACTCTTTTGTGCCCCGGTTGTAGAATTAAATTGCGGCAAATGTGATTTAAAAAAATACAATGTAAACACAGGGTAAAATTACCCATCAGGTTACCTCATACATTTTGTTGACTTTTTTGATGGTAAACCAGATTTGAACCAGAAAAAATATAGTCATAATGACGATACCAAATACAAAAACCTGTGACATAAAAATTGAAAAATATTGAGTTGAAAAGTCTGCATTAAAATCTAAACTAAAAAGAGAGGGTTTGTTTTCTTTTTCAGTACGAAAAACCAAAAAAATCAAGGTTAACAAGATGGTGGAAATTATGCCCCAACCTTTCGTTGAAATAATGGGAGAGGATGTAGTTACTGAATGTGAGACAGTGGCCTGTTTTTCAATTTTTGTCATAACTTCATGCAAAAAATCTTGCCTGGGCTTCATGTAGCCTGAAGATTCAAAAGCCTTTTTTATTATTTTGTCCATGTTGGGATTTATCTCAGGATTCATATATTTGTGTTTTTAGGTGGTGCCATACTTCTTTCAGTTCGTCATAAAGTTTTTGCCTGCTTCTGAATAATCTGGTTTTTACATTGGTTTCAGTTAATTCTGTAATTTTGGCTATTTCTTTGACAGGCATATCTTCGTAATAATATAACGATAAAATGATTCTTTCTGTTTCAGGTAAATTTTGAATGGCTTTTTGAATAAACTGAATTTCATCATTTGAATCATTAATACTGCCTGGATCGAACAAATGCAATGTTGTTTTTTCATTTAAATCGACCAAAGGAATACGTTTTTTTCTTGACCTGAGACGATTAATAGATTCATTGTAAACAATTCTGTAAAGCCAGGTTTTAAAATTTGATTTTTGTTGAAAGTTTTTGAGTGAATTAAAAACCTTAACAAATACATCCTGAGCCACTTCTTCTGCATCTTCATGGTTTTGTAATACGCGGAAAGCAAGGGTAAATACCATGTTCTGATATTTTTCCACCAATTGTTCAAATGCAGGTAGTTGTCCTGACAATATATTTTGAATAAGATCTTGATCGTCTTTTAATGCCATATTTATTTTGACAAACATTATTTGCCATTGGTTACAAAAATTATAATGTAAATTTTTTGTAACCGAAATGAAAAAGTGTTTGTCAAAGATATATTAATTTATTAAATCAAAAAATTTAAGTATCATGGAAGGTGTTTTTGTAGTAATCTGTTTATGTCTTATGATTTTAGGTATTTCTTACCTTTATTATTCTACACGTCATAAGGAAAGACTTTCACTTATTGAAAAAGGTGTGGACGCAAGTATTTTTTTTACGCCTAAATCGGCATCAACCATTCCTGTTTGGAAAATATTAAATCTAAACCTGGCCCTGGTAGCTATAGGAGTTGGGCTTGGTATTATTACAGGAGGAGTTTTAGCAGAGCTCACCGTCATCGGAGACGCGGCTTACCCGGCTTGTATTTTTCTTATCAGCGGAGTAGGATTATTATATGGTTATTTTCAAATTAAGGAACTTGACAAATAAACAGAAAGTTATTTTCCTTTTCAGGAAAATAACTTTTTATAATATTCATCCGCCATTCTATCGCTGTCAAAAGCCGGAGCTACCGATTTCATGCCATCTTTGACAATGGATGCCCATTTTTTCTTATTGTTGTAATACATCGGTAAAATTTCGTTTTCGAGCATATCCAGCATACGTGTAGCTTCGTCAATATTTTGTTCGTTGTAACTAAGCGTATTATCTGCAGGCTCAATAAGAAAAGAGTTTTTATTATGAATGGCAAATTCAGGAATCCAACCATCAGGTATTGAAAAGTTAATACTGCCGTTCATTGCAGCCGTCATACCAGATGTACCTGATGCTTCTCTTGTAATTTTAGGATTATTAAGCCAAAGATCAGAACCTTTTTTGAGTTTGGCAGAAAGGTTCAACTCATATCCGGTAAGAACGGTAGCATTGGGATAATGCAGGGTAAGCCAAAACAATTTATTGAACATTTCAATTGCACTGTAATCTTCCGGATATGGTTTTCCTGCCCAGATAATCTGAATCGGTAAATCTTTATTGTTCAACAGTTTTTCAAACCTTTCCGGGAGCATAGACAATAAATCAGCGCGCTTATATCCTGCAAACCTCCTGGCCCAAACAAGGGTGAGTACTTCAGTGTCAAATATTTTGCCTGATTGATCAGCAACTATGTGAAACAATTCCTCTTTTAATTCATTTTTTCTGGCAAACAAAGACTTGTTGTCATTTTTTTGTGCCGCTTCTTCAAGGATATCATCTTTCCAGTATAATTTGTTCTGTGCATTAGTGATATGAGTGATTTTACAGATATTTTTAAAACCTGACCACATTTCCCTGGATACATCTCCATGCATTTCAGACACAGCATTGGATATTTTAGCAGCCCTTAGCGCACATAGTGTGTAATTAACCATGTCACCTTCCACGCCCCATATTTTACAGAATTCTTCTTTGGACATATGGTAAAAAAACGACATTTTATCCAGTAAAGATATACTCCTTTCTTCATTGCCCGCTTTTTCCGGCGTGTGTGTTGTGAATACGAGTTTTTTTCTTACTTCTTCCAGGGAACCCAACTTATCGTGAAGGTAAAAGGCCAAAGGAAGTGCATGTCCTTCATTCATATGGAAATAATCCATTTCCATTCCCAATATTTCCAAAAGTTTTGCACCTCCGATACCTAAAACGATGGATTGTGCAATTCTTGTGCTTTCATTGGAATCATACAATCTGTTTGTAATAGTCCTTGAAATTGCGTCATTCTGTTCAATGTCTGTGCTTAATAAAAATAAAGGAGCACTCCCAAAAACATCAGATTTTAATAAAAAAGCTTTCACATGAACCATGGAACTATGTATTTCTACAGGGAAAACAATACCCGTGTCGGTAAGAAAGGAATAATATTTTCTGGTATAATCCACTTTCATGTTACCATTCATGTCCCTCACCTGATCATAATAACCATATTTCCATAACATACCGATACCTACGAGGTTTTGTTTCATTTCATATGCACTTCTCATATGGGATCCTGCCAGAAATCCAAGCCCACCACTATATATTTTTAAACTTTGATCAATGGCAAACTCCATTGAAAAGTAGGCTACTGCTTTAGTGTATTTTTTGTTGGGTTTGAAAAAAAACACCTCTTCTTTCGTCAACATGTATCTTGCGTTTTATCTAAAAAAGTGCGAAGATAATAAATCGTGTCTCTCAGACACTAATTCGTGTCTCTGAATTTTTAAATTTACGCTACATTTCTAATATTTTTATCTCAACCCTTTGATTTTTGACCCTTGCCTGAGCCGTTTCACTTTGAGTTAGCGGTTGTCTTTTTCCATATCCCTTGTACTTTATCCTAGAAGAAGAGATACCTGCACTTATGAGATATTCAGCTACATTTCTGGCTCTGTCTCCTGAAAGTTTATCACAATATTCATGGGGGGGAATCGTATTGGTATGTCCTCCGATCTCGACCCGTACATTTTCATGATTAGCAAGAAAAGTAAATACTTCCTGAAGTACTTCATAATTGGAAGGGGTGATTCTGCTTGAATCAGCTTCAAAATTTAATTCGTTGATACGAAGTGTCTGACCCACTGTCAATTGTGATATTTCAAGTTCAGGAATAAATTTTTCTTTGTAGATTTCAACGTCCAATGTTGCCATACACCCTTTACTATCCTGAACGGTGACAGTGTAGATTCCTGAATTAACTTTTTGAAGTGACGGTCCTTTAGTACCGTTTGACCACATATATTTCAATTGACCCGTTCCTCCTGCTGCTTTGACCTTTGCACCTCCATCTGTGGTAACAGGGGAAGTGACCCGTTTATTTTCAATAATATCAATTTCTATTGGAAATGGGTTTTCTATAATGATGCTTGCAGTGGCAGTGGTCATATATTTATCGGTTACTGTAACAGAAAATTCACCCGGGGGCAGATTGGAAAGGGTTGCCAGATGACTATTCTGAGAGGACCATTGGAACGAATAAGGTTTGGTGCCACCTGAGACACTTGCCTTCAATTGTGCATCACTTGTATTTAAACATGAAACAGCCCTTTCAAGAAGTATAGACACGTTCAACTGTTCCGCCGCAATATCGCCGAATAAAAGTTTGTAAAAACCGGCGCCACCGGTTCCAATCCAGATATTATCATTTTTGTCACAGGCCAGACTAAGAGCTGACTTGGACAACATAGCAGCATCATCCGCAAATTGTTCAATTTTTTCCTGATAAGGATCATATCGTACCAAAATGTCCGAGGCAATATAAATCCTGCCTTTGGAATCTATTACAAATTCGTTTATCTTTCCTTTATATTGATTTTCTTCGAGTTTTACCGGGAACAGGCGATTGTAAGGATTGATCAAAAACATATCTTTATCTGTAATAAACCACTGACCTTCATTGTTTTCACATGTAGCGAGGATCTGTCTGTTTTTTTCTTCAAGTTTCCATCTGCCGTTATCGACACGAATGTATCCGTTTTGTGTTCCTACCCACAAAATTTTCTTTTTGTCTGCGTGGACAAAATTGATAATGTCACTTTCCAGTTTGGAATTGGTTACATTATAGGATGAAAATTTTCCTGAACCTGTACCCAAAACAAATACACCTTTGTCGGAAGCTACCCAAATTTCGCCTAAATAATATTCGATATCAGAAATGATAGCTTCAGGTTTTGGAAGTTCGTAATTTTTTCCTGTATTTATATTGTATATTGTATTGACACTTGCAGCCCATTTTTGTTCACTTTTATCTTTGACAAAATCAACGATTGAATTACCTTTGAGATATGAAAAAAGTTTTCCCCCATCACCTGTAGTCTCCAGCAAACCGTCATTAGTACAAAGCCAGATTACATTTTTATTATCGATAATAGTTTTATGAACCTTTATATTACTCGGTACCTTGTCAAATCTGGAAATTGCCAATGTCGTAGAATCTTCCTGACCGTTCATTCCGATTCCAAAATATATAAAAAATATCAAACAAAAATAATAGCGCATGAAATTTGATTTAAAAATAAACACAAAATTAAAGATATATTAAGATTATCCGACTTAAAACAGGAATAATTCTGGTATGAAGATGTAACTTATTAAATTAGTTTTTTGTTATCATTTATTGACAAAAAATCAAAAAATCATTTTAATAAAGTATTAGCAGGTAAATTAGATTTTTTCAGCACTCTGCAAATAAGGTTCTAAATTCAAGAGAAAAGATTAGTTGGGAACAGGCTCTTTGCGCAACCATCCTAAAATATGATAATCTGCTACCGTCCAGTAGGATTCAAAATTGACCAGATTTAATGTACGTCTTGATTCTTTCCCCATATTCTGGTGAACAATTTCAACATAACCGTTTCCAACTTTGGAAATAATGGCGATATGTCCAAATGCATTTCCTGCATAGGCATCATAAATCAGTATATCATTGACAGCAGGCTTATATTCCCTTACATTCCTGTATTGCATGAGTCCTCTTTTTCTGTTAAAGGCTTTATCAGGAAGTGTTCTGTCAAACATATCCTTTGCGTGACCATAAGTATTTGGCATTTTGTGATTGAGATGGTAGTAGTAATATCTTTTTACAAATTCTACGCACTGGAATTTAAGACCGAAATTGTAACCATCTTCTGACGTATTTCTACCCTGTACTTTTGAAAAAACAGGTCCGTTATAATAAACATTAATGCCATTCAGATTGTCCAGTACAGTACCGATTTCAGGTTCACGGTGGCCAAACCCCCAAAAGACCAAGGTAATTAAAAAAACAAAAGTATAATACTTCATTGGCAGGATGTAAAATATAGCGACAAATATACTGCAGAATTACTTAAACAGCATCAGATTTCAAATAAATCGTCCAGTTTGCCGGTTTTTTTCATTTTGATAAAACATCTTGCAGCTGCTATGACGTCTGCTCTTGCATTATTTCCCGGAGAATACCCTTTCTGAAAACAGAATCCATGCAATTCATTAAGCGTTGGCCATTTATATCCTCCACCTTTATTTGGAATTTTACAATAATAAGTGCCTTCTTCCATTAGGCAATGTCGTTTTTTCTTAAAAAAAGTAATTGATTTTTTAAGTCGGACAAATTCAGCTGCGACTATATTTTCATTGGCATTAAGATTATGAGCAAAGATGTATTCTGCTTTGTCTGCTGATTTTGAAAACTGATCCAGAACCAAATCGAGTTTTTCACCCCGCCGTTCAATTTCTCCATCCTCCAGCTGTGCATACTTTAAAACAGCCGGTGTGATTTTATATCCTTCAGGTTGTATAATACAATCAAAATCTTCAATAGGTTTTAAGTCTTCACCCAGCAATATCCAGGACAAATGAACCATCCTCGGCCAGGCATCCACATCATTGAACAAGGCTTTAAAATTTCCCGGTTTCGAAATAGGGGTGCTGTCAAATATTAAATACATCTCAAATCATTTTAAGGTTATTATGTACATATTCTGATAATACATAAATCATTTTTTCAGCTATCTGGTGATGGGTGGATTGACTCATTTTATACTCAAAATAAGTTGAAGTTACTTGGTTAATCATTACCGCTTTTACATGAAAAAAGTTCTTGTGATCTTGTGTGCACCTTACCTTTACCACATGATTTGTAAGGTTTCCAAAATGTTTGCTGATGGTTCTCTCCACATTGGAGCAGACAGTCAGGATTTTTTCATGAAATACAGGATACAACATTTTCATCCATTTTTCAGACTCCCTGTGTGCAATAAGCACAAGTTTATCCGAACCCGTATTTTCAATAAATTCATCGGGATGCAAAGGAATAATTTGTAAGTCCATTGTATTATTTGGTTTTAACGTATTTGATTCAGACAAAAATGCATCCAATTCACCGGATTCAAACTTTAGCAGAAGGTCATTTTTTTCTGGAATAACCTTACAATCGACATCAGGATTTAAGTGTTTGATTTGCGCTGCTTGAACGGGATTATTTACGCCGATACGACTGCCCTTTTTTAATCTGAGGTCTTCAGTCTGATCAAAAACAGGTAAGGAACAATAAATACAACTGGGATTTTTTTCCATTGAAAAAAGAGCAAAAGTCTTTAATTCATGGGGAATTGAATTGTCAATAACTGAAAATGGAACACAAATCACATCCTTTTCTTCTGAAAGTAAGTTATGAACCCAATCCTGATTGTTTACTTCTGAAAGTGCTGCGTTTATTTCCATGCCGGGTGAAGAGAGTTTCCACTGATTAAGTTTTTTTACCAGCAGTTCCTTTATATAATTCGCGTTATTGTCATTAGGGACAAATCCTATTTTTAGTTCCGGCATGGTTATGATAAAATTTGTTCCATGGATTTTGATTCGCCAAAAACCACTTTGCCGGTTTCATTTCTTACTACAGAACTGCAGGTCAAGATCTGATCGTGTTCATAAAATAAAAAATGTTTTCCATCGGTAACTTTGTCATATAGTGCCTCCCTTTCTTTTAGGGTTTCCAGAGGTCGAATATCATATGCCATTACATAAGGCATTGGAATGTGATGATGTGAAGGCATAAGATCAGCACAAAACACTAGCGTGTTGCCATTTGGTAAATGAATGTAAGGGATCATCATCGCTTCAGTGTGCCCATACACAAAATCCAAGGAAATGTTGTCATTAAAGGCTATTCCTGGTTCAGTATCCATAAAAAACAAGACGCCTTGTTCTTTCAATGGTACAAAATTTTCTTTCAAAAAGGATGCTGCTTCTCTTGGATTGGCATCATAAGCCCAGTTGTAATGTGTTTTGTTGCTCCAATATTTTGCATTTGGAAAAGTCGGAACAAGTTTGCCTTGTTGATTTATACTTACAGCACCTCCTACGTGATCAAAATGAAAATGAGTAATGATAACATCGGTAATATCTTCAATGGTAAGGTTGACCTCTTGTAATAAATCATCAAATTCCCTTGTGTCGTGGGGATAAAAATGTTTTCGAAATCTATCGTCCTGTTTATGACCAACACCTGTGTCGATAATTATTTTTTGATTTCCTGTTTCAACCAAAAGGCATTTTAATCCCCAGGTGCACAAATTATCTTCGTCAGGCGGATTAAGTTTAGCCCACATTCTTTTGGGAACGACTCCAAACATGGCACCTCCGTCCAATTTAAATTTTCCGGTATCGAGGACATGAAGTTTCATAATGCTATGTTTTACGTACAAGGCTTTTTAATAATATGTAACAAAAAGACATTTCTGGATTCAATTCAATAAAATCAGGTAAATCCTATTTTTTGATCATGTCCTGTCAGGTTTTGCTGAACAATGAGCATGTGTATGGCTGATACAGCACACTCTTCGCCTTTATTTCCTTTTTCGCCTGATGACCTTTCAACGGCCTGATCATATGTTAGGGTTGTCAGGACGCCAAAAATTACAGGTTTGTTGCTCAGAATGGAAAGGTGGGTCAAACCTTGAGCGACAGCATGGTTTATAAATTCATCATGATGGGTCTCTCCTTTGATCACACAACCCAGACAAATGATGGCATGAATATTTTGGTGGGTTAAAACCATTTTAGCGGCCTGAGGCAATTCAAATGCTCCGGGTACGTCAATATTCACAATATTTTCCTGAAATATTCCGTGCTCCAATAGTTTTGAGTTGGCGCCTTCTTTTAAATTATTGGTAATATCTTCGTGCCATTTGGCGGTGATAACAGCAACTTTTATTTTATGAACGTCTTTGAGTGGTGTAAACACTTTTACATCTGACTTCTTCATTTGCATTGCCATAATTTTACTTTAAATGATAATCAATGAAATCTTAAACAGTCATATACATTACTTCCTTTACGGCTTTTATTACTTTTCCCGGCGTCGGAAGATACTCGTCAAGAAAAGTTGGAGCATACGGAAGAGAAGTATCTGCACTATTGACCCTGATCACGGGTGCATCAAGAAAATCAAAAGCATATTTTTGGATTTCGTAAGCAACCTCAGAAGAAACACCTGCAAAAGGCCAGCATTCATCTACTACCACAACTCTGTTTGTTTTTTTGACAGAATTGATGATGGTTTGATGATCCAATGGTCTAATCGTTCTCAAATCGATAACTTCAGCTGAAATGCCTTCTTTTTCAAGTTGGATGGCTGCTTCTTTTGCGATTTCTATCATCTTATTATAGGAAACGATCGTTACGTCTGTTCCTTCTCTTCTGATGGCTGCTTTTCCTATTGGCACAAGGTATTCACCCTCTGGAACTTCACCTTTTAAACCATATAATTGTTCTGATTCCATAAAACAAACAGGGTCGTTGTCTCTAATGGCAGACTTTAACAAGCCTTTTGCATCATAAGGATCGATACATGAAATCACTTTTACCCCCGGGATATTTGCCATCCAGCTTTCAAACGTTTGAGAATGCTGTTGTGCCAGTTGTCCTGCTGAACCTGAAGGGCCACGAAAAACGATCGGGCACATAAATTGTCCGGCCGACTGACTTAGCGTTTTGGCAGCATTATTCACAATCTGGTCAAAGGCCAGAACCGCAAAATTCCAGGTCATAAATTCTATGATGGGTCTCAGACCATTCATAGCGGCGCCTACACCGATACCAGCAAATCCTAATTCAGCAATAGGTGTGTCCCATACTCTTTTGGGTCCGAATTCATCAAGAAGACCTTTACTTACTTTATATGCTCCGTTATATTCTGCTACTTCTTCACCCATTAAAAAAACATTTTCGTCCCTTCGCATTTCTTCAGCCATTGCTTCACCCAGGGCGTCTCTTAGTGTTATTATTCTTGACATATTATTTTCTTTGATTTTTAAAAGCGGGGCAAAATTACAACTTTCTTTGAACTAATACCTCCATTACACCGGATAATAACCTGAAGTTTGTGATTTTGTTCAGACAGATAAAAAAAATCGTTTTCTCTGAATCAAACTTATGTATCTTCGTGCCGTTAAATGGTTTTAAATTTATGTTATTACTTGGTCTTTGTTTACTTATCAACTCCTTTATCGGTGTTATCTTCAAGTGGTTTGAGACACACAGAGTAGACAATTTAGCAGCAATTACCTCCAACTATTTTGTGTGTTTGCTTACAGGAAGTGTAGTGTATGGTAAATGGGCTCTACCACCTGACTTGTTTGAAAAAAAGTGGTTTTGGCTGGCAGTTCTGATGGGACTCTTATTTATAATAACGTTTAACCTTATGGCGCTTACTGTGCAAAAATTTGGAGTGAGCATTGCGACCATTTTCCAAAAAATGTCTTTAATAGCACCTGCGATTTTAGCCATAAGCTTGTATGGAGAACCTGCTCCCTGGACTAAAATTTGCGGTATTTTACTGGCTATTTTGGCTATTGTTTTATTAAGTTATAAAAAGGGAAAAACAGAGGATTCTTTGCACCTTGGATGGATGGTTTTTTTACCCATCAGTATTTTTCTAGGGTCCTGTGTTGTGGACAGTTGTTTGTTTCTGGTAGAAAAAGAAGGGTGGGCACCCAACGGGGATATTGAATTTGTATCGTCCTTGTTTTTTTTCGCCGGTGTTTTTGGTTTGATCATGTGGGGTTACAAAAAAATAGTGAATCCTGTAAAGTTTGAATTTAAAAACATTGTAGGCGGAGTTGCTCTGGGTATACCCAATTTTTTTTCTATTTATTTGCTTCTCCTACTTCTTTCAAAAGGGTGGGAGGGTTCGGTTGTATTTCCCATCAATAATGTCGGAGTTTTATTGTTCGCAACATTATTCGGGTATCTTTTTTTTAAGGAAAGGCTTACCGGAATAAAAGTGGCAGGTTTTATTATGGCCTGTTTGTCCATAACATTGATTTCTTTTTAAATGGATTATTATTTCACTGTTGAAAGGGAAGCTGTCGGAGAATACAAAGAAAAAGGCAGTAAATTTCTTGCTTATGTTTTTCCAATGGAAGAAGAATCAATGTTACATGGCTATCTAACTAATGTAAAGAATGAGCATCCTAAAGCGCGTCATTTTTGTTATGCTTACCGACTTAAAATAAAAGGTGAAATATATCGCTTAAATGATGACGGAGAACCCTCCGGAACTGCAGGAAAACCTATTTTCGGGCAAATTTTAAGTTTTAGCTTATCTGATGTTCTTGTAGTGGTTGTTCGCTATTTCGGAGGCACAAAACTTGGTGCCAGTGGATTGATTCAGGCGTATAAAAGTGCTACTGAAGATGGATTACTTCAAGCCGGGCAAAAAATAAAATATGTATGCAGAAAGTTTGACCTTACATTTCCTGTTTCTGAAATGGGGCATGTGTTTCATGTTCTTAAATCAAATGGGGTAGAAGTAGGCGAAACTCATTTTGGAGAAGTAAACAAACTTTCTTTTCTGATTCGTTTGTCTTTAGTAGATTCTATACTTACAGGCTTAAAAGCTGGTTTGTTAAAAGTATCACTTGATCAGGCAAAAAATACGGAAGGATGGGGGAACTTTATAGTACAGGAGGAAGAAAATTTGATTCAATAAAAAAGGCCTCACCTCTTGAGGTTTGGCCTTTATAATATAGGTATATGGGAGAGCTTTGCACAGTTCTATCTCATCAGAGAAACATTCCCTGCTTTTTGATAAACTGTGCCATTAATACATTTAGCTTTAATAAAATAAGCAAAGGCATCAGGACTGAGTAATTCACCGTTGAAGGTGCCGTCCCAACCTTTATTCGGGTCATTGGTTTTAAATACTTCCTGCCCCCATCTATTGTAAATTATAAAATCCAGTTCTTCAATAAAATTGCTCCGGACATAGAGTACAGGGTTGTTATTATCCCCATTGGGTGAAAAAGCGTTTGGAATAAAAATATCACTTTCGTCACACTTTGCCTTCCTGAGTTCAACCTCAATCTGGTCAGTTGCGGTGCAGCCGTTTTCGTCAGTCACCGTTACAATATATGTCGTATTGTCTGTCGGAGAGACGATAATGCTTGTTCCATTTTGTCCGGTACTCCACACATAATCCGCATCAGGATCGGGGTTTTCTATAATAATTTCAATGTCTTTTCCTTCGTAAACAGTTACATCAGGAATAGCGTTCACATCGATTTCAACAGGAGGATTTACAACAGGAGAAAATAAAAAGGTGTCCTTACATTTTGTGGTCAAATCCTCGACAATGACCTGAACTTCAAGGGCATTTGTAAATGAAAACACAGGATTAGGCGTATTTTGACCGGAAATGAGATTGGCTACAGGACTCCAGGCGTAATTATAAACACTTCCTCCTGTGACTAAAACGGATATAGCGCCTTCTTCGTTATAACAAAAAATGTCAGAACTTTCAAACGCAGCTTTTAATGGATCAGGAATATCTAATGTAAATTCCTTTTCATCTCTGCATCCTTTTTCTGTATGGGTCACAATTACTTTATATACTTTATCCTTAATGGCGATAATGGAAGGAGAGATGCTGCTGCTGCCATTGGTAATACAATCCAATGGCAACCATTGGAAAGTATATAATTCAGGGTTGGCAATATCAATACTTACCACGCTTTCAAGATTCCTGCAAGAAGTTTCGGGAATATCAAGACTATAATTAAAAGTAAACATCTTTATATCAAAAGTATCTGAAGCTACACAACCATAAATATCTTTAGCCTTAAGAATAAAAGAAGTGTCTTTACTTACGGTAATTTTAATGGTTTTATCATTTGAAATGACCTTACCATCAATTGTGCACCATGAAAAATCAACGTTTTCAATATTGGCATTTGCATTAAAAGTCATTTCTGTTTCTTCACAAATATAGGAAGTTGGAATCGGATTAATTTCCAGTTTCGGATTCAGGATAATTTCTTTTGTGACCGGTTTAAATCCACATATGGAAGTCAGGTTTTTTAAAGTCACCAAATAAGTTCCGGGACTGGGATACGTATAACATGGCTCATTCAAAGATGAAACATCAGTAGATGAATTCGGATCACCAAAGTCCCATTGAATAAAGCCGGTATGTGTTCCGTTATATTTAAAACAAACCTCGTATTTGCCGCATTCTTTAAGATCAAAAGTATAGTCAGCCACGGGATTGTTGCCAATGGTAAACAAAATAGAATCCCGAAGTTTACAGCCAAACTGATTGGTTGTTTCGAAAAACAAAGAAAAAGGTGTTGATTGAGCCGCATCAACCTTCACTTTTATTTGGTTTTGATTTAAACTGCCGATTATGAATGGATGTGCATCCCATTCAAATAGAAGGTTATGTAATGGAATTTCATTAAATACGGATATAAATACACTATCTCCGGGACAAATGTTGTAAGGAGATGATGTAAGAACGGAAGGTGTCTGATTGGTTACCGTAAAAGAAGCCGGCATGGTTGAACAGGATTCGCCAACAAATTGGGCATAGTAGGTTTTACTATTACCTGTAAATTGGGTTCTTAAGGTATCACCGGTAAAAATAATGGGTAACATATTTTGATTTTCAGACCACATATATTCTCCCTGACCAATGCCACCGGTTACCACAAGTTCTGTAGTGCCATCACAAGTATTTGGGTTTCCTGTAATACTGAGAATAACGCCAGCCCCCAATACCTGAATGGCGACACTGCCAGTCGCAGTACATATTCCGTCTGTGACGGTAACTGAATATGTTGTGTCTGTTATTCCAATAACTTTGGGGTTGGCCGGATCGGACAAATCAAGGCCTTCTTCCGGAGACCAAATATACGTCCAGTTGGCATTTCCATTTAGTAAAAGTGCTTTTTCCTGATTTGGACACAATATATGGCTAGAGTTGGTGAATTCCAGCGTAGGAAACGGACCCGGAGTAAAAGAATCAAAAATGGTATCCGTACAACCATTTGAAAAAGTGGCTACAAATAATACAGTTATTTCCTTGTTATTGGGTACAGTCACCTGAACTACAGTTCCGGAGACATTTTGAGTGGTATTATTGGTCGTAATGCTCCAGGCACCATTGGTCAAAGCATACCCAAGTGCTTCCTGATTTTCATATGTAAATTCCACATTAACAGTTTGTTCATCATCACAACCCAATGCTTTGAATGAATAATTTGCTTTTGGTAATAAGTCTTGAAGGTTGAAACTTCTTTCTTTGTCGATGGTACAGGAAGAAATAAATCCAACGGATTGTTTAATATTGACATTGCCGGTCTGTACTGAAAGGGGCACAAGAATATTACTCCCCGTGTATGTATTTCCATTGACATTCCAGCTTATGTTTCCTATGGTGGCAAATGGATTTAGTGGTATAGATACATCTGTCAGTCTCAGGGATGTTATTCCGTTTTGCGGACAATTTTCAAGTGCATAGGTAAATTCGGTTTTTGGAATAATAACATTTGGGTCAATGGTTTTTTCGATCGTTTTACGACAGTCACTACTCGTTACAATTTCCAGAGAGACCTTGATCTCACCAGTGTATGATACCTGAGCCTGAACAATATTTCCGGAATAAAAAGTTGTGTCGGAATTTTGAACCACCCTCCAAATTCGCTCCGTTATGCCATAACCGGGTTGATTATAGGTGCTTTGGTCTGTGAGTAAAAGTTTAAGCGTTTGTTGGGTTACATCACATTCATCAAGTCTGAAAGTGAATTCAGGTAAAATGGTGTTTTCGAAAACTTTTATAGGTTTGATGATAGAGTCAAAACATCCATCGGTTCCACGAATAACTCTTAATTTTACATTGTATTCTCCGGAAGATGGATATGTAAATACAGGATTTACCTCAGTGGAAAAAAATGCAGGATCCTGACTGGGCCAGTTGAAATACCATTTGTAGGAACCTGCGGAAAGGCTGTTGTTGGTGAAGGGTACTTGCAAACCATTACAGGTTTCAGCCGGTGTTTCAAAAATAGCTTTGGGCGGTTGACTGCAGATTCTGACGTTATACTGAAAATCTCTGTGAATCTCAGATATTTTAACACCATTTCTGAATTCCGAAACACAAACTCCTATTAAATACTGACCTTCAAGATTAGGGGTTGCTGTGAGTATTCCTGTGTTTTTATCTATCTTAAGGGCTACGCCACCCATCATATTGTTCAGTGAATAGGGTGTTGCCCATGTAATAAAAGGAAATGGAGGGGGTGATATTGTTGTGTTGTATAACGGAGGATTGGGTATTTGCTGACTTCCACCTTTATTTGGCAGACACAGGGAATAAACCAGAGAATCTCCTTCCGGATCTATGGCGGAATGATCAAAAACAAGAGGTTTATTGGCACAAATATATACGTCAGCCCATTCTTTAAAAGTAGGGCTGCTGTTTTTTTCACTCAATGCGGTGTCAGTGATAGCCACCCAATATGTTGCCCCGGTATTTAAAGGGTCAACTATGTTATTTAACGTTGCATTTCTGCAGCATCTTTGATAACCAAGGATATAACCTCCAAATCTAAAAGGAAGGATGAGGTAGCCAACGTATTTTGCTTCCTGAACACAAACTTGTCTCCCTTCAAAACCACAATCCGAGCGAATAAAAGGGTTTAAAGTATCGTTGCCAATATATGGAATTTGGAGATGTCCATTGTTGCCAAAATTTATTAACTGGGAGCCATTAGCGCTAAAAATACCAATATGCGCTATAGGGTCGAATTCGGCATCAGGGTGTCCAAGAAAACAATCTCTTCTTAGAGATAAGGTGACTTCGTAAACATCACCGGATACATGTCTGTAGGTTAAATCTCCTCCTACAATATGTGTACTCTGTATATTCTGAATATTAAACAGAAGACCAATAGCGATAAATATCCCTAATTTCAAAAAATTAATTATTTTTATCATCCTTCAGGATTTATTTTTTTAATGAATATCATAAATTTCTTTTTGCCCTTAATATTTCGACTCTTCTCTCACGGGCGGCTTTCAGGTTATAAATAGAATTTCTTTCATCTGAAATTTTGCCCTCTACATCTAAAGGAGCAAGTTCCTTTCCAAAAGAAATGTCAGTGATGACAAGCTGGCCACTTAAGAAATATTTTTTTAATTCTTCATTGCCAAAAAAGACCATTTCATTTTTGACACTATTGACCCTTCTTTGTCCAAGCGCCAGATTGTATTTCGATTCGGCTCTTGGGGAAGCAAATCCTTTGAATATGAGTTCTACTTTATTTCCGGCCTCAAGTTCCTGTATCAGATTGGGAATAAACATTTTCAACTTCTCATAACCTCCCATGACATTCCCTTCAAAAAATACATCAATTTCGTTTTCAGCATTTGATTTTTCCGAACCTTGAAGAGGTTTGGCAAATTTGTTTTTGTACTCTTGTTTTTTATTAACGTATTCACTGACAAGCGTTCCATAAACAGCTTTTGTTGTTGTATTTTTTGATTTTCTATCCGGTAAATCATTGTCAAAATACAATGCAATAGGCAGTAAATCCTGTAAAACAAATTTGTCAAGGAAAATATCTTTTTGAATCAGTCCGGACTTATCAAATGGTCGGGTATCAATAATGTCTTCACCTTGAGTGAAACCATCTTTAGTGGCTATTATTTTGTATTGTTTTCCTCTGTCAATCATGAAATTAAATTCATGTGACAAGGGATTAAATTCAACGATGTGTTTTTTTGTAGTGTCCGACATGTCTATCAACGTTACAGTGACGCCACTCAATGGAATTTTGCCGACTTTGGTGTACGTAGAAACATCCAAAAGCATCATATCGGTGCTCAGGTATAATTTTTTGGTAATAAGTTCTGACTGATCTTTTTAAAGGTCGACAATTCTATGGTATCCGGAAAGTAATTTTCTCTTTCTGCCACTATAATGTAATTCCTGTCTTCAAGCAATTCAAACGTATGATCGTTAGACAATTCATTGGTGTTTTTTGTCACTTCAATACCTGTTTTTTTATCAATAAGTCGTACAGTTGCTTTTTTAAGAGGCCTTCCTGTTATTTTATCAAAAGTTAAAGCAAGCAAATCCAATTTAAGTTTTTTGATTTTAACATCATAAATGTCAAAACAACATGCTTCATAATAGGAATCAAGAAATAGTGATCCCTCGCGATTTGAAGACATAAATGCTTTATCTCCTTCTTCTGACAAGTGAAAATACAAATCATGATATGAACTGTTGACCGGTATACCAACATCAACGATGTCAGAAAAGCCATCTTTTGTTTTTTGAGTTTTAAACACATCGAAACCTCCAAGACCAAATCTTCCATTGGAACTAAAGTACAGGTATCCTGTCGGATCGTGGTAAAAAGGCGTTATTTCATCATCCTGTGTATTGATTTCTTTTATATTTACAGGTTGTGAAAAGCCATATTTATCGTCCTTGACGCTATACCATATGTCCAGTCCACCGGCGCCACCTGATCTGTCAGACACAAAATATAGTATCTCTTTTTTCAGATCGTTGTCATACACGACATTTGGGTGCGTGGTCGTATATCCGACCATATTTACCGGTTCCGGCATTCTTTGTTCTCCGCTGATGATACCTTTGGCATCCACTGATGCCTTGTATAAATCACATGATTTTTCAGAACCGTTGATATATTTACAAACCGTATAATATAAATTTTTACCATCAGGACTGAAACACGGATTTGTTACCGATTCATTTTTATTGTTGATAACACTTTCCAGCATTTTAGGACTTTCGTTTTCAGGTTTTTCCATCAACCTGGCTATTTTTCTCGGTGGTTTTATTTTTTTGTTTACTTCTTCAAATTGTTTGCTGCTGTACATCATGCCCTTTTTGTAAATGATGGCACCAACTTCCGAATAAGGTGTGTTGACACCATTTTCAAGTCTTTCCACAGTGATGGTCGATTTGGCTTCATTTACCATGGTTTTTGCATAAGCAATGGAGGCAAGTTCCTTGTCTGTTTTTTTAAGCAGAAAAGTATCCTGATTTTCATAGGCTGACTTAAACATCTGAAATTTCCGCTCAGCTTCATCGTATTTCCCCATTTTCTGGTACATAGAGGCCTGATGAAATACAAGGGAAGGATCTTTTGTATAGATCATACTGTCAAGAATCTGACTATATAGTTTTGCCGCCTTAGAATACGAATTAAACTGTCTTGCTGATTCTGCCGCTTTTATAAGGAGGGTAGTGTCATTTTCGTCAAACTCCAATGCCTTCTCATAATTGACCAACGCTGCATAAAAGTTTTTATTGGTATAATTTAATTCAGCCTCTTTTATGAATGCCTTTTTTGTCTGACCAGTTAAAGTCAAATGCAGCATCGACAAAGGCAGAAATACCAATAATATTTTAATATTAAACTTCATGTGATGATATTTCATTAATAAATCGGACAAGCTTTGTGTTCGTTAACAGGTTTAACATTTGTAATTATGTACCTTACGTGAACCTCCGGACCGCCTTTGTTGGAATTAAGTAATCTGTTAAATTCGTTATTGTCAACATCAAAACTAAAT
The DNA here is from genome assembly GCA_016715245.1 of Saprospiraceae bacterium. Classification (GTDB taxonomy): domain Bacteria; phylum Bacteroidota; class Bacteroidia; order Chitinophagales; family Saprospiraceae; genus OLB9. The sequence goes on along the minus strand of JADKAS010000033.1, from coordinate 106,060 downwards.
GATGCATATATCTCATTGTATTGAAGGGCCAGCGTCGGGATAAATGATTTTGATGTCCTGTATCCAAGACCGGCATGAATATGAAATACTTTTCCTGGCTTATTATTCAGATAGTATTTAAATAAACCTCCTACCACTGTTTCTTCATATTTCCCTTGCATTTGTTGTAATCCATGAATCTGGATGTCAAGTTTATCGACTAACCTGATATTGCCAATGATATTATAAGCAAAATGTCTTGGAAGTTTGGTATTATCAGCATTGTAATAGTTGGCTGATGGATTAATTAAATGGAAAACTGAACCTCCTACATCAAAATACGTCCTTGATGATTGTTGAAACCGGTAATTTAATCCAACCGCATTCTCCAGAAAACTGATTCTCTGTGCATCAAAATTTTCTCCTGAACCAAGAGAACCTTGAAAACTATCTCCATTCCATTGTTTGTCCCAGGTCAGGTCTGAATCACTGAATCCACGCGAGGCTATACCAAGCAACAAGCCGGCTCCAACGATGTGTTTGGGGTGAAGGATGTAATTGTAAGAAACACTTGCATTTAATGAAGCCAGCTGGAGTTTTGAATCTCCTTGTTTGTCATAATTAAAAATGGCACCACCTCCCAGAAAATGTTTTTCATTTCTTCCGAGAGCAAATCTTCTCTCATACGCAGCACTTAGCGTAAACCAAGGCACCGGTACAAATCTCCATTGATCTCTCATAGAGGCAATAAAACGGTGATCTCCATTAAAAACCCCCGTCCGGGCAGGATTAAAATTTTGCGGCGAATTGTAAAATTGGCTGTAATGCAAATCCTGCGAAAAAATTCTTGTAAATAATAATAAAAAAACAAGAATATTTCCCGTAATTTTTATTTTTTTGGAAATATGTATCATATTATAAATATATATGTAATATTTTATTAATATTTAATTGATGAGTTTCTAGATGCTTATAATAATTATTTAAAAAAACATAATACTACAGTAAATATATAGCAAAAACTATACTAAAAAAATTGATTTAAAGGGAATCTATGGTAAAAGCGATATTACTTACTGAATAAAAAACCTCACCATTTTCAGTTTGGTTTTTGATCATTTTTTACTCAAAGCATTTTCAAATACCTCCTTAATATTTTTTATCTCAGCAAAAGGTATATCTGATGATAAAAAACATGACTCCAATTCCATCATTGTTTTTCGGGTAAAAACTGACTGCAATAAAATTTGTAATTCCGTTCTGTTTTGAAGTCTGTTGGAATTATTTGCAAAGATAACGTAATCTTTTTCTGAAAAGTTCAGGGTTTTCCATAGTTTTTGAAATTGAACATCGGAACCAACCCCCAGAAAAAACCTATGTCCGTCAGAAGAAAAAAATAAATCACCATAAGGTGCAATATTGGGGTGAAGTGTCCCCATAGGTCCGGCAATTTTGCCAGCCGTCAGATAGTTTGATGCCTGATTCGCCAGTGACGCTATCCCTGATTGATACAAAGATACATGAATGAGGCTGCCTTTTTGTGAATGCTGACGTTGTAATAACGCAATCAGTATGGCTTCTCTGATTTGATGGGAAGCCATTATGTCAATCATCGCTACCGGCATTTTGCATAATTCACCTTTTTCTGTGCCGTTCATGGAGATAAAACCGGTTTCTGCCTGCATGATAAGATCAAAACCCGGTCTTGGGTCTTCATAGTCGTAAGCATTCAGTTGTACAATAATTTTTTCAGGATAGTCTTCATACAATGTATGAGGTTCAAGTTCATACTTTTGCGCAACTTTCTTCTGAAAATTGGTGATGATCACATCATGGGACTGTATGAGCGAAGTAAGAACTCCCATATCCTCCTTTTGGTTGAAGTCAAGAAAGACCACATCTTTATTATAATTGGCAGCGTAATAATATGCTCCTGCTTTTTTTTGAGGATCTTCTTCCGGCAACAACCATTGTCTGGTTATGTCACCTCCTGAGGTTTTGTTTTCAACCTTTGTTACCTTTGCGCCCAGTTCTGAAAAAAAACTTCCGGCCAAAGGTCCTGCCAAAACTGACGACAGTTCGAGAACCTTAAGATTGGAAAAAAAGGTTTGCAGCTGCATGAAGGATGTTATTTACTGAAGTAAGGGGATACAACAACTTCTTTTGATCCTTCAGCATATTTGTAAAAACCTTCTCCCGTTTTCCTACCCAGTTTTCCTGCCATCACCATATTCACCAGCAAAGGGCATGGCGCATATTTTGGATTACCAAAACCTTCATGCATAACTCTTAATATGGATAAACAAACATCTAGACCGATAAAGTCTGCCAATGTAAGCGGTCCCATAGGATGAGCCATTCCCAGTTTCATGATGCCATCAATTTCACTGACACCAGCTACACCTTCGTGTAAGGTGTAAATAGCTTCATTGATCATAGGCATGAGAATACGGTTGGCGACAAATCCGGGATAGTCATTTACTTCCAGTGGTACTTTATTGATTTTTTTACTCAGTTCGGTAATAACATTACATACTTCATCACTGGTACTGTAACCTCTGATGATTTCAACGAGGGTCATGACCGGAACAGGATTCATAAAATGCATACCTATGACCTTGTCCGGCCTTGACGTATTACCGGCTATTTTGGTAATGGAGATGGAGGAAGTATTTGTGGCCAGAATACAATTGTCCGGAGCATGTTGGTCCATGGTTTTAAAAATATTGATCTTCACAGCTTCATTTTCTGTGGCAGCTTCAATGGCAAGATCAGCATTTTTTAAGGCTGATGGCAAATCTGTATTCGTCGATAAACGGGCCAAAATGGTTGATTTGTCCGTTTCAGATATGATTTCCTTTTTGATCATCCTGTCCAGACTTCCGCTGATGGTTTTTATTGCTTTTTCAAGGGCGTCAGCTGAAATATCACACAGTGTAACTTCATAGCCAAAAGTTGCCATTACCTGTGCAATGCCATTTCCCATAGTTCCTCCTCCGATAACTGTAATATGCCGCATTTCTTTTATTTTTATTTGAAAGCACAAAGGTAATTTAATAAGGGGTAAAACCAAAATGGAAATTAAGTAAGATTCTGAAAAAATGTTGATTATACAGAAAAAGTGTTTTTCAATAAAAATATGTACAATGTGTATATTATCACGTAATTTTGTCGTTTAAATGTATGACTTTGCGTAAAGAAATTTCAAAACTTTCTGTACAGAAGTGGATACTTATAGTTTCCATTCTGGTATTTTCTATTAAGATGGCCGCTTATTTTTATACCATGTCTATAGGTATACTTTCAGACGCCCTGGAAAGTACCATCAATGTTTTTACCGGTTTTATGACGTACTTCAGCCTACGTTATTCCTTTAAGCCCAAAGATATTGATCACCCTTACGGACATGGCAAAATTGAACTTATAACGGCATCCATAGAAGGTTTGCTCATTGCCATTGCCGGATTCTATATTATTTATGAAGCCATTGTCCGGTTTTATCAACCTTCTGAAATTCAGAATTTATCCTCGGATTTAGTGTTGATTGCTTTTTGTGGGCTGATCAATTATATTCTGGCTGTTTACAGTATAAAAACAGGTGAAAAATTTAAATCCATGGCATTGGTCGCCGGAGGACAACATTTAAAAACCGATACGTATACTTCCGGGGGCCTTATTCTGGGTTTGAGCCTGGTTTTGATTACGGGAATTACATGGATAGACAGCCTGGTAGCAATTGTGTTTGGTCTGATTATCTGGAAAGGAGCTTACGATATCCTGAGACACACAACCATGGGTTTGATGGACAAAGTCGATGTGCAAAAACTGGATGACTTAGTCAAAGAACTGGCCGGACACAAAAAAAATGAATGGATATATGTTCATAAATTGACGCTTTTGCATTTTGGAAACAACATTCATCTGGATCTCCACCTTACACTTCCTTATTATTTTACGCTTCAGGAGTCATTGCAGGAGGTAAAAGAAATTAAAAAAATAATTATCCAACATATTGATAACGAACAAACTGATATTTCAATCCAAACGGAACCATGTCATCAGGATATGTGCAGATTTTGTTCCGTAGATTGTCCTGTAAGAATGTTTGCTTATGAAAAAGAACTGCCATGGGAGACGGACCTGCTTACAAGTCCCAACATTTTTAAACAATCAGGTGTTAATGTGTAACAATATGGACAGTAAGGCGTCATATTAAAAAAATAAAGAATGCGATTTGTTATAATATTTCTTTTTTTAAGTTTTCAATTCAACGGATTTTCCCAAACGAAAACATACACAAAAAAAGGCGACAGCGACCCAAAAGCAAAAACCATTCTGGATAAACTGAAAAAATCAATGGATTCCTACAACTCCGTTGAAATGAGATTTACCCTTACCATGGAACTTCCCAAACAAAGCCCCGATGTACAAAAAGGGGTGTTAATACAATCCGGTAAAAAGTTTCAGGTAAAGATGGACCAGCAGGATGTGTATTGCGACGGTAAATCAACCTGGATTTACTTTAAGAAAAACAAGCAGGTGCAGGTTAATGATTTTGATGAATCCACCACAGGAGGTTTTATGTCTCCGAAACAGATTTTAAAAATGTATGAAACCGGCAATTTTGTATATGCCATTACCGAACAAAGAAAGGAAAAAGAAGCCACTATGGCAGATATTGAGTTTAAGCCTCTTGATCTGAATTCAGATTTCACAAAAATGAGACTGACAGTGAATACTACAAAAAATAAATTTGTATCTTTGCGTGTGTTTTCTAAAGACGGAAGCAGATATACACTCCAATTAAACTCAATTGAGCAAAATAAAAAGTACGACCCTTCGATTTTTGTTTTTAATGCAAAAGCACATCCCGGAGTACGCGTAGAAGATCTGAGGATTGATTAATAGAACCAATTCAGTTTTCAGTTACCAACCCAGCGATTCTTAGCTTCAACCACTAGGAATCGCTTTTTTATTTACATTAATACGTATAACAACAATTTTTAGTAAGGTAATCAATTCAATTACCTCAGGGTGTAAATTTATATCCTACTGACCGGATGGAATGAAAATACCTTGGGTTCCTCACGTCGGGTTCAAATTGCTTTCGCAAGGCAAGAATAAAATTGTCGATGGTACGGGTGGAAGGGTAGACATCATAACCCCATACTGTCTGCAGTATCTGATTTCTGGATACCACTTCATTGGGCCTTTCAAGTAAAAGCTGAAGTAAAAGCGCTTCTTTTTTGGTCAATTCAACCATACCATGCTGACCTTTTGCCACATAAGTTGAAAAATTAACTTCGTTGTCGCCGAATTTGAAAATAGCCGATTCTGCAGATTTTTCTTCCGAACTCCGGCGCAGTACATTATTCACCCTCAGTAATAATTCTTCCAGCAGAAAAGGTTTGGTAAGGTAGTCATCGGCCCCAAGCTTTAATCCTGTTATCCTGTCCTGAGAAGTGTCCTTGGCAGAGATAATGATAATACCCACCTTTTTATTCTGCAGGCGGACTTTCTCACAAATCTGGAATCCGGTGACTTCAGGCAACATTACATCGAGAATAAGAAGGTCAAAATGTTGATTCTCTGTAATCTCAAGCGCTTTTCTTCCATGATCGCAACTTACCACTTCATAACCTTCCATTTCAAGGTTCATGGTAATTATCTTATTAAGATTTTCTTCGTCTTCAACCAAAAGAATCCTCATGGATATTAATTTTTTGAAACAGGTAAAAAAACGGAAAAAATGCTTCCTTGTGGAATATTGTCCAGGATTTCAATATTTCCTCTGTGGGCTTCGACTATCTTTTTAACAATATACAATCCTAATCCTGTACCTTTTGTCTTTCTCGCTTCTTCATTTCCCTGACGGTAAAACTGTTCAAAGACTTTTTTTCTGTTCTCTTTTGGTATTCCGGGACCTTTGTCTTTTACCGTAAACGTAATTCCACCGTTATTTTCTTTCAGCTCTACTTCAATTTCTTCATTTTCACCACCGTACTTTACCGCATTTTCCAAAAGATTGGAAATAACGGATTCAAAAGCTTCTCTGTCAATTTTAGCCATAATACCCGAATCCACTTTTTTTGAAATGTTAATACCGGGAAACAAGGTCTGAAATTTTTTAATGAAGTCATTGATGATAGCAGAAACATCGCTGTCTTCAAAATTGTAAGCGTAGGCACTTTGTAGTTTTGTTGAAAAAAGCAGGTTGTTGATTAATTTTTCAAGACGTCGGCTTTCAGATAAAATATTGGAAAACAATGTGTTTTGAGTGGGTTTGTCCAGTTCTCTTTTCTGCAGGGTTTCTGTGATCAGATTTACGGAGGCAATGGGTGATTTCAGTTCGTGTGTTATGGACAAAAGAAAGTTTTTCTGACTTTTAATTCCTTCCATCTCTTTATTGAATAAACGTTGTATAAGGTATAAACCTATGATCAACATAAAGCCAAAAACAAGGCCTTCTCCTAAAATCATATTGGCTTTCCTCTCGTGATACTTGATGACTTCTTCAAGTGCTTTAGTATCGTTTGGGTTTTTCCCGGAAATTATTTCTGTTTTCGCATGAAGCAGTTCCGTGTTGTTTTTTGTCAGCAAAATGGTCCACCATATCAGCGCCATTGACATATAAAACATTACAGCATAGGTGAGTAACCTCATTGTTTAATAATATCCGGTATAATTAAATGGAGTGATGGCCAAAAGTTCGTGTTTGACATTTTCACCTACATTCAGATGTTGAATAAATTCGTGTATGTCTTCTTTCGTAATGGAAGACTTTCCTCTGGTGAGTTCTTTCAGGCTTTCGTAGGGTTTGTCCACACCTTCCCTTCGAAGGATATTCTGAATGGCTTCTGCAACCACAGCCCAGTTATTGTCGAGGTCTTCGTCCATTTTTTTAGTGTTGACCACAATTTTGGACAATCCTTTTTCCAGAGAAAAGAGAGCGGTCAGAATGTGGCCGAATGGAACACCCCAGTTGCGTAGAACTGTCGAATCCGTAAGGTCTCTCTGCAATCTTGACACCGGTAATTTTTCAGCGAGATGACCTAATATGGCATTGGCCATGCCCAGGTTTCCTTCTGCATTTTCAAAATCTATAGGATTTACTTTATGCGGCATGGCGGAAGAACCTATTTCTCCTGCGACAACTTTTTGTTTGAAATAGTCCATCGAAATATAAGACCAGATATCGCGGCACATGTCTATTAATATAGTATTTATTCTTTGATACACATGGGCTATAGAGGCAAGGTCGTCATAATGGGCAATCTGAGTGGTATATTTTGATCTGTACAATCCCCATGCCTCGCATAGATCATCGGCAAATTCAGGCCAGTTGAGTGTTGGATACGTTACCTTATGCGCATTAAAATTACCTGTGGCACCTCCGAATTTACATTTGATCCTGATGTTTTCCAATTCGGCTATCTGATCATCGAGCCTTTCTTTGAAAACCATAAATTCTTTTCCCAGTGTAGTGGGGGAGGCAGGTTGACCATGTGTTCTCGCCAACATAGGCATACCTTTATACGATTCTGCGTGTTCGTGGATGATGGATACCAGCTTTTTCAGCATGGGAAGCAATATTTTGTCCTGACATTCCTTATGTGAAAGAGGAATGGCTGTATTGTTGATGTCCTGCGAAGTGAGTCCGAAGTGCACAAATTCCAGGAAGGGCTTTAATGGCGTGGGTTCCAGTTTTTGTTTGATAAAATATTCAACTGCCTTGACATCGTGATTGGTGGTTTTTTCTATAGTTTGTATATGTTCGGCGTCTTCCGTTGAAAACTGAAGGTAGATCATATGGATGTGTTCCAGGTCATCAGGATTTACCTTCAGGAATCCGTTTTTATCCAGGAAAAGAAGGAGCTTTTTAAAATAGTCTATCTCAATTTTTACACGGTAACGGATAAGTCCGAATTCAGAAAAATAAGGTGTCAATGATTTGGTTCTTCCTTCGTATCTGCCGTCAACGGGAGAAATAGCATGGAGCATGGTTGTCAATTTTGTGGTAAAATGGTTTTATCCTGGAGATTTTTGGATTCTTCCTTTCTTTTTATATAAAAATACGTTTCGATCTGAGACCTTACAGCAATATCACTGGAATATTTTTTATAGGTATTGAGTTGATGTTCGTCAATGATTCTTGCTTTGACATTATCGTTGATCTGAATCTGAAGACAGGTCATCAAACTTTTGGCTATCTCCTCATCCAGAATAGGGAAAAGGGTTTCCACCCTGAAATGCAGATTTCTCACCATCCAGTCAGCGGAGGATAGGTACACTTCTTCTTGTCCGTCATTGTGAAAAACAAAAATTCTGGAATGTTCGAGATATCTGTCCACTATAGAGATAGCTTCAATATTTTCACTCAAACCTTTGATGCCCGGAATAAGACAACAGATTCCTCTGATGATCATTTTTATTTTGACGCCGGCTTCACTGGCTTCGTAGAGCTTTTCAATCATTTCTTTATCCTGAATACTGTTCATTTTCAGTATCATGGAAGCTTTTTTCCTGTTTTTAGCATTTTTGATTTCCCTGTCTATCAGTGCAATAAACTTTTCTTTGAGGTTGAACAAACCTATGCCCAGATGCTCGAAAGGTTCTATTGGTCTTTGTTTGGTTTCCAGAAAAGTGAAAACACGAGCGGCTTCGCTGGTAATCCTTTTATCGCTGGTAAACAGACCAAAGTCGGAATATACTTTCGCGGTATCTTCATGGAAGTTTCCGGTACTCAGATAGGTAAACAAGGTAGGTTTTCCGTTTTCAAGTCTTCGCACCAATGCTATCTTAGAGTGCACTTTATAACCCGGCATGGAATAAAAAACACTGACCCCTGCGCTTTCGAGTTCCTCACCCCATTTGAGGTTGGCTTCCTCGTCAAATCTCGCTTTTACCTCGATAAATGTACTTACCTGTTTTCCGTTTTTAACCGCATTTTTTAAAGCCATCATGATACGGGACACTTTCGCCACCCTGTATTGAATAACTTTGATGTGGGTCACTTCCGGGTCATTGGCCGCGTCTTCAAAAAACTTGATGACAGGCTCGTAGCTGTGGTACGGCACATGAATCATATAGTCCTTCTGCGCGATTTTGTCAAAGATAGATTCACTTTCTTCCAGTTCCATGATTTTTACAGGAAGCAACTTCTGGTCTTTCAGGTTTTGTTTTCCGAAATCAGGAAATTTAAAGAAATCCGAATTGTTGTGATATCTTCCTTCCGGCAGAAGGTCCAGCCTTTCCAGATCAAAGACATACATCAGGTAGTCCAGGAAATGTTTAGGCATGGTTCTGTCATATACCATCCTTGACGTCAGACCTGTACTTCTTTTGCTGACACTCTTTTTAATTTTAGCCAGTAAATCCCCTTTATATTCATCGTCGATATACAATTCCGCATCCCTTGTCAATTTGATGGAAAAAGAATCCTGAATTTCATATCCCGGGAAAATCAACCTCACACTATGCCTTACAGCATCATCGAGCATGATAAATTGTTTGACCGATGAAGACTTCGACGGTAATTCGAGAAACCTTGACATATGGTCAGACGGGATTTTTACCAGGGCATATTCACTTATAGGTTTAGGTACGTCCTTGCTGTGCATATGAAGTGCCAGGTATAAGGCACCATCGTTAAGAAAAGGTTTTACCTTTTTTCCGACAAGGACAACCGGTTGTACAAACGGCAACATATTGTCGTTAAAATAGGTGTCTATAAATTCAATTTGTTCCTTAGTCAGATTTTTCCGGGAGATAATCTGAATGTTGTTTTTTCTGAGTTCCGGAAGAATCATGTTTTCAAATATATTGCTGAATTCCAGCTGATGTTTGTTGGCCAGGTCCAGCAGTTCATTCAAAACATCTTCGGGGTTAAAGTCGAGTGTCTTTTTGGTGGCTTTGTCAGCCCTTGCCAGACTACGGTGATTGGCTACCCGAACCCTGAAAAATTCATCGAGATTGGAGGAATAAATAGCCAAAAACTTTAGCCTTTCCAATAGCGGAACAGATACATCCTTCGCTTCCTGAAGTACCCTGTAATTAAATGACAACCAGCTGATGTCTCTGTGAACGTATCTGTTTTGTTTTGACATGAAGCAATATATAATGTCGCAAAAATAAATAATTTACATCTAGCAGACGACAAATTCAGTATTAAGTATTATTCTTTTTTTGAAAGTTGAATAATTGTGTTTGAAAACACGTTTACTGTATTTGGAATATATTTTATATTAATAATTAATGAATTGACCAAAATTAAAAAAACTCCGGAATGGCAAAAACATTTTAAAATGTCAAAGGTTTATGTAATTAAATTTTTATATCCCGACGGTTTGTTTATTTTTGCATCTTATAATTTTGAGAAATGAGTGTATTGGATTTAGCCAGAGTGGTGATTTACCGTTTTCATGAAAAAGGACTTGAAATATTCCTTATTCAGAATGATATGGAAAAAGACCCCGATGTGTGGAAAATTCCCGAAGGAGCATTAATTGCACTGCAAAAGTCTCTTAAGACCATCGATCTGGAAGAAGTGGTACTTGAAGACGGCAGGATGGTAAAAACATTGGCTATTGAGGGTGACTGGCACGATATACCATCTATCAGAGGAATGCTCAAGCACGATGTAAAATTGGTAAAATCCATAGTAAAAGAAAATTTACCCGGTTTGGAGAAAGGCGGTTTTTTTGCTATAAAGGAAGCATTCAAAAAAGTACTTCCCCAGGAGTACAAAGCCTTAAAGGAATTAAAAGATATTTTATTTGACCGCAACTCGGTCACCAATATGTAAGCCTGCATGAACCCCGATTCATTTTCTTTAGCTTCTACCGGATTTGAGTTTCCGGGTCAGACAAATGTATATCACGGAAAGGTAAGAGATGTGTATACCATCGGCGAAAAACTCGTCATGGTAGCCAGCGACAGGATTTCTGCCTTTGACCATATTTTGCCCAGAGCCATACCTTACAAAGGCCAGGTGTTAAATCAGCTTGCCGTTCATTTTCTCGAAGCTACAAGAGATATTGTTCCCAACTGGCTTTTAAACAGCCCCGACCCCAACGTTTCTGTTGGTCTGGCCGCCAGTCCCTTTAAGGTGGAGATGGTCATCAGAGGTTATCTCACAGGCCACGCACTCAGAGAGTATAAAGCCGGAAAAAGAGTGCTGTGTGGTGTAGCCCTTCCCGATGGATTGCAAGACAACGAAAAATTTCCTGCTCCGATCATCACGCCTACCACCAAAGCATCAGAAGGACATGACGAAGACATCAGCAAAGAGGACATCATCAGTAATGGAATAGTTTCTCCTGAAGACTATGCTGTTCTGGAAAAATATACCCGTGCCCTTTTTACCAGGGGAACTGAGATGGCTGCTGAAAGAGGATTGATACTTGTCGATACCAAATACGAATTCGGCAAAGCCGGAGATACGATCATATTGATTGATGAAATACATACGCCTGACAGTTCGAGGTATTTCCTCAAGTCCGATTATGAAAGAGATTTCGGTACCGATGCCCCGATGAACCAGCTCTCCAAGGAGTTTGTAAGGGAATGGCTTATCGCCAATGGATTTCAGGGCAAGGATGGACAGAAAATGCCGGACATGTCCGACGAGCTCGTATGGTCCATTTCCGAAAGGTATATAGAGCTGTACGAAAAAGTTACCGGTAAAAGTTTCATCAAGGCAAATACAGATAAGATTAAGGAAAGGGTGGAGGAGAATGTGAAGGGGTATTTGGGGTAGGGGAAAATGGAGAATGAAGAATTGAAAATGGAAAGTTCCTTTCCTGTAAAATGACAAGCAGTTGTATGTTTTTTTTCAATGCTTCGCATTGAGTTATTTATACCCATCCCCGGCCCTTCCCTTGAAAAGGAAGGGTGACACTCACGGCTTGGGGTGGATGATATGAAGTTTTGGATTATCTCTTTTTTCCTAAGTTCATTATTAAACCAATTGTCTTCTGTAAAACATGAAACCAAATGTATCGCCCCTCTATTTCAAGAGAGGGGAAAGGGGGTGAGTAAAAACTTGTAAACCTATCCCCGTTACACCACAAGCCGTTGTTAGTTTTTTCAATGCTGCGCATTGAGTTATTTATACCCATCCCTGTTACGCCACAAGCCGTAGTTTGTAGTTCCTTCATTACCGAGTGAAATCGTTCTAATAGATGTTTATACCCATCCCCGGCCCTTCCCTTGAAAAGGAAGGGTGACACCCGTGGTCAGTGATATGTGATATGGTCATATTGAGTTTTTTCTGTTCAATCAAGGGTAATATTACAATATTTGTATGGTGCAAGAATTGAAACCTAATGTATCGCCCCTCTTTTTTAAGAGAGGTGACTGACCGTTGCGAAGCAATTCTGAGCCCACAAAAAAGGGCTCAGAATAGGGAAGGAACCGCGAACTACGGCTCGCGGCTGAATTTTTGGTGAGTAAAAACATCTTTGAATTCCGGCCCCTCTAAATCTCCCCGAAGGGGAGACTTTGCGTATGTCGATATTGTATGGCATTATCTAAAAAACGAAGTCAGACGTTTTCAGTCCCCCTCCTTGGGAGGGGTTAGGGGAGGCAAAAAGACTGGAAATAACTGACTAGTCATGAATTATTTATACCCATCCCCGGAATACGCCACAAGCCGTAGTTTGTGGTTCCTTCATTACCGAGTGAAATCGTTCACTCGGTTCTCTCCTTTCAGTCGAGACCATTCAGTCATCCCTGCCTTGCCAGCAGGCAGGCTTGAAAAGGAAGGGTGACTCCCACGGTTTAACTTTTGTAGTTAAATGTTAATGTTTAATGACTGTTTAATCAATAGTCATTGTATTACATTTGTCCTAAGCAAGAACTAATACCTAACGTATCGCCCCTCTATTTCAAGAGAGGGGTAAGGGGGTGAGTATATAAAGCCTAATATTTTATGAGATATTTTGAAACTTTACAATTAGCAAGAGATCATCGTAAAAATCCAACAAAAGCGGAAAAAGTATTTTGGGAAAAAGTTAAGAATAAGAATTTCCATGGTTTAAAATTCAACCGTCAATATCTCATTGAATACAAAGAAGTGATGGGGAATAGGTTATATTATATTGCCGATTTCCATAATTTTCATCATAAACTTGTTATTGAAATAGACGGTGATATACATGAACAACAGAAAGAATATGATATTGAGAGAGAACTTGATATTAAATATATGGGTTATCAGGTGTTAAGATTTTCCAATGACGAAGTAATCTATGATTGGGAGAAGGTAGAAAAAGGATTTTGGAGTTTTAAAAATCCAATGAAAACGACAATTAGGAGTTTTTGGTTTTTTCAATGCTGCGCATTGAATTGTTTATACCCATCCCCGGCCCTTCCCTTAAAAAGGAAGGGTGACACCCATGGCCTTACTTTTTCAATATGATATCACTGATTACTTGCTGTTCAATAAGTTCATTCGTCACAATATTTGACTTCAGTAAGAAATAAAACCTAACGTATCGCCCCTCTTTTTTAAGAGAGGGGTAAGGGGGTGAGTACAAACTTTTATACCCATCCCCGGCCCTTCCCTTAAAAAGGAAGGGTGACACCCACGGCTTGGGATTCGTTATATGAAGTTTTTGGATATTTCTTTTTCAGGGGTTCATAGTTAGACTAATAGTCTTCTGTAAAACATGAAACCAAATGTATCGCCCCTCTTTTTTAAGAGAGGTGACTGACCGTTGCGAAGCAATTTTAAGCCCACCAAAAAGGGCCTGCCTGCATAGCTTAGTCAGGCAGGCTTAAAATAGGGAAGGAACCGCGAACCGTGAAAGCTTTGGCTTCGCCCCCCCCCCCCCCCCCCCCTCAGGCAGCTGAACTTTAAATATGATCACCCCACAAACCAAAAAAAAAGGCACGCGATCCCTCGCGTGCCTTCCTTATGCAACTATCAAACGCCTTATAAAATCTCTTCTCCCGACGTATCATCCACCTCCGTCTTTTTCCTCTCTGCGTTTCTCGCTTTGATGATGAAAGTAAACCGGCTCAGCAATACATTGATCTGTTGCAGAAAAGTCACATACCCCTCTTTATTTTCATTGAGGCGGATGTGCGCTTCCACATCGCGGATCATATCGTCAAACAAAGATTTGATGACATATCTTTTTTCGCTGATTTTTCCGGATTGTTTTGTCGTTTCAATCCTTTTGAGGTAGATGTCGTTACATTGCGAATTGGTTTTTTCCAATCTGTCCATCCAGACCGTCAGTCCCAGGCTTTCCATGGCGACTTTCAGATCCGGGTCTTCCGTCCAGTCCTTGCGCAGCGCGTCGAGACTTGCAGTTTTCTGGGGAACAGAAAGTTTGACCATGTTGTTTGCGTGGTTTTCATAATTGTTTTTCAACAAAGTAGCCGATGTTTTGGCGTCGAAATCGCCCAATTCCAGAGATTTGAGTGCATTTTTGATGGCACGCATGACGTTCATTCTTTTTTCGTCAGCGGCATCGATAAGTTGTGTCAGGTCATGGCCTTTTGCCACCTGGAACACCTCCTCAAGCTCGGCAACAGCCTTTCTGAGGTCATCCAGTCTTTTTTCAAGTCCAAGAGCAGCAGGGTTACTTTTTTCACAAAGTTCGATGGTGTTTTTCATGATTTGAAGAAATTCACCATTTTTGAGTTTTTTAATAGTGGAAACATTTAGTGTTTTCATTGTTTAAAAATTTAAAAGTTAAAAAATAAAAATATTAATAAAAGTCCTGATAGGGCGAGAGAAAAACAAAGACGAAAAACCGGGGCTCCTGACATATATATAGTTTGTCGTTTTTTGTCTGTCACTATTCGTATCAGATATCAGGGACAAAAATATATACACTTTTTCGTCAAATTTTACAAATTTTTCAGAAAAAGTTGTGGATTCCGCAACTTTTAGTTAAGAAATCCTTAAAAAGTTGCGACTTCCGCAAAAATGTCCGCCAGACGACAAAAAAAGTTGCGACATACACAAAATCATAATATGTTTTTGACCCCAAAAAGCGTCGAAAAGAGGTGATTTTTGATTTTTTTAGATTTTTTTTGAAAAAAAATTTAATTTCCGGATAATTTTTTTCGTCCGACAGGAAAAAAAATGAAAAAACAACACGGTTTTTTATTTTCGACAGACGACAAAATGAAAAAACCATATGGTTTTTTGTTCCCGACAAAAGTAGAAATAAAATTTCCACGCGGTTTTTTTCGTCCGACAAAAAAATACCTCATTTTTCCACGTGGTTTTTTCATAATATTTTTTGTAGAAATGAAATTTCCCTTTGGTTTTTTCATTTTGTCATGTAAAAAGATAAAAAAACCGCGTGGTTTTTTGATTTTTAGTCAGGAAAAACCATTTTTCCACGTGGTTTTTTTATTCCGACAAAATATAAAATGAAAAAACCACGTGGTTTTTTGTTTCCGACAGAAGTCAAAAAGAAAAAACCACGTGGTTTTTTGGGTGCGACAGATAATTAAAAGGAAAAGTAAAATTGTTATTTGAGGCTTTGAGGGAAATGGTAACTAATGTACTAAGAGAAGGGACAAAAAATCCAGACTATTATTTGGTCACTTCAAAATGTTTTTATTACATTTGTTATATATAATAAGGTGTCTGAAAAAAATTGAAAAGTAGACATAATCAGAACATCTGCTTTTCTGACTTTACAATTTCTTTAAGAAAAAAAAAGATTTTGATAAGATTGTATATTTTTTTAATCGTATACCAACGGTTAACTTATGATTAAATTTTGAATCAAAATATGAAACTTATTAACAAACTTTAGTATTTTTATAACTTTTATATGAATGGTAAATCAAATAGTTGTAGATTATTTATTCAATAGCAGTTGCGCATATAAACAAGTTGAACAAACCCAACCGAAATACAAACAAACCGAGTATAAATCCACGGTTGGAATAAATTAGAATCATTTTTGCTGGAGAGTCTTATTTAATCTTTAAAATTAAATGAGATGACAGAATTAAGAAAGAGGTTCATGCGTGACATGAGCATCAGTAATTTTCAAACAACACCATTCGCAATTACACGGAAGCAGTATCCAAGCTGGCAAGGCACTACAAGAAATGTCCTTCACAAATCACGGAAGAGGAAATCAGGGATTTTTTAAAAAGTTGTATTGGATGAGAACAAGAGTTGGTCACATGTCAACATTATTCAGAGCGCACTAAAACTGTTATACACCAAGACCTTGACCAATCATACAAGGTGGATCGATTACAAAGGCCAAGGCGGAAAAGACCTTGAAGTATATCTTGAGTCAAGCAGAAGTAGTACGCCTATTGGATCTTTGTAAGAATGTCAAACACAAGCTTATATTCATGGTCATGTATGCCACCGGACTGAGGGTGTCGGAAGTAGCCGCCTTAAAATTGACGGATATTGATAGTGCCCGGATGATTATCCAGGTTCGTAACCCTAAGGGACATAAACAGCGGGAGGTAAAAATGCCGTCGGAATTATTAGTATGGCTGAGAATATATTACCAGAAATACAAGCAAGCGTTATACTTGTTCGAGGGTGCTGACAAGAAAAGCCACCTGAGCCACAGAACAATACAAACCATATTCAAACAAAGAATATTGTCCGCAGGTATCAAAAAGCCTGTCAGTAGCCATGACCTGAGACATACCCACACGACGCACTGCCTGGAAGAAGGTTCTGACCTGCAGGCCGTGCAGCGTAACCTGGGGCATTCAACATTAAAACAACCCTTACCTATTATCACTTGACCAACAGGTTAAAAACCACCCTGATTAGTCCTCTGGAAACATTGCCCGGGTATGGAACGAGGTGTCAATGAGGTAGGCGAGGTATTCAGACGAGGATTTGGCAAATATAAATCAGGAAAGAATCTTTCCTTTCGTGCATATAAAGTAGCCAAGGATATCATGGAGTGCAGGACGGCCAGGCTGGGCGGTCATAAACTCACTTGTCATTCATGTGGGGATGTCCGGATATCATACAATTCCTGGGAAGAACAGACATTGTCCCAAGTGCCAGTTTTCAAAACGGGAACAATGGATACCGGATCGTAACCGGACTTGTTGCCGGTGAGTTATTTTCATGTTATTTTCACCGTACCTCACGAGTTAAACAACCTGTACTTGTCGCACGGCGGACAAATGTATGACCTCTTGTTTAAGGCCGCTTGGAAAGCCTTGAGCATCGTGGTTAAACAACGGTATAACAAGGATGTCATGCCAGCCATGATAGCCGTGTTACACAGCTGGGGGCAAAACCTGAGTTTACACCCACACCTTCACTGCATTATTCCTTCCGGAGTATTCGATAACAAACAAGGCAAATGGCTCACCCCTGGAGATACTCGCTTATTGTGTTCGATTGAAAAATTAACAGTTCAATTTAAAGAAGTTTACCTGAACATGTTTCATGCCCTTCAAAACACTCACCAATTGATCAGGTTTAAAGACCAGTACATCACACTTCAAAACGAGTTGAAAGACAAGGTTTTTAATGTCAATATTCAGCCGCCGTTTCAAAACCCGGACCACGTTATTCAATATCTGGGAAGATATTCGCATCGGGTAGCCATAACCAATTCCAGGATTATAACTCTCTCCGACAGTCAGGTATCTTTTCTTATTTGGACTACAGGGATAAGAGAGAAAAAATTATGACCTTATCCCTGGAAGATTTTACTGACCGGTTTTTGCAGCACATCCTACCGGATCACTTCATGAAAATCCGGCATTTTGGATTTCTGAGCAACAAAGTCAAAAACCATATTCTTCAAATTATTCTGCAATGCTTGAATGCCACAAGGAATCCCAAGCAAGTCTTCGACATCCTTTCTTATTTTGTCGAGCGCTTTGATATTCATTTGAATGTATGCCAGCAATGCCTCAAGGTCAAATCATCAACATCAGAAATACTACCTAAAGCAAGAAGCGATCCTAATCATTTTAATAAAAACTAACTGATGAAAATAACGCTTCATAATAATCTAATACATCTGGCAAACTTTTGCCCCAATACCCTCATGTCCATACAGAATCGCCATCAAGAATCTGATTTTGTTCTGTTAAAATATATTATATATTCAAACGTGATTTTACTCAATTTCAAGGATTATACACTAAGAACCATAGAGTTCAATCTTATTTACGAAGTCAGAATGATTGGAATCCTCTTTCAAAATGCCATAGATATTTTCACGGGTTCGTCCAACTTCATGTATCAGATATTTGGGCTTTCCAAAATCTCTTAACAACAAATTCAGTTTTACACTTGCTACTTTAAATTAACTGATATATCTTTATGTCCCAAATATCGGATACATTACTTAAACGTTATAGTCAATTTTGAAATATGAAAATAATATTATTTGTACTCATAAAATTAATGTTTATTCTCAACCTTAATTCCCAAAATAAAGGAGAGAATTTAAATCTATCCAATAATAGCAACGCAATCTTTAATGTTCAGAAAATTGTAATAAATGATTCAGGACCTGATCTTTGTAATTATGAAATCAACTTAGGTCGTATTTCTGAAAGAGTTTTTAAATGTAGTCTAATTGATATTAATAATAACCAATTTTGGACTAAAGAGACTCTTACTAGTCTAACATTTGTTTTTGAAGTAACGTCAAATAATAGGTTGAAACTGTTAGTTGATACGACTGAAATTACAAAGGTACTGAAAAGCGACGTTCTTTATAAACAATTCGAAAAATAGAATCTCTTGGAGAGTATAAGCAATTATTACATAACCAGGAATTTGTATTCGGCTTATATTTTGAGGAGTATTTACAAATTATAATGGACGTGCTATATTCTGATGTAATTGATTATACTAAAGAGGTAAAACTTCAAAATATGTCGGATACAATTACAGGAATAGAATCAATGAAGGTTCTAAAAGACAAAAACTTACTAAAGTTAACTAAAATTGTAACTATAGATGAAGAAAGGGTTAAGGATGAATTATTTGCAAAGAAAGCTGATGTATATAAAAATATTAAGATCGACAGAGATGATATGCCTGTTGTTGTTCAAACTAAGGAAACAAAAGTGATTGCAAATAAAATAAATGATGAATATATTATAGAATGTATTGATTATGATTCTAATTATAACTTAGGAAATGATTTTGATAGGTATTTTTTTTATAGAATTCAACGCAAGAATAAAGCAAACTGACTATAACAAGCGACGATCACGATCATGCTTCCTTCGTCAGCACGACGGATGTCGCAGACGTTAAACTCTAAACCACACCTTCCTCCCCAAATAAACCTCCCCAAACCTTCCCCTCCAATTCCTTATTTCCCCAAAATAACCTATATTTGTAATGTCATTTATGGCATTCATAAACATTCCAAAAAAATAATTTAGTAAACAACTTAATTCTCCCACATAATTCTACTAAAATGAAAACACCATTTTTAATATTAATACTATATAACACTCCCCAATACTAAGAGCTGCCAGATTTATTTGAACACTGTAGATGGGTATATCCATAGGTATATTATCTTTGTGATGTACAAACATGAAGTGCTTGCGCATTTGGCGGTATACGGTTGTGTATGAACGCAGGTCTGCAATTCCCCGGTGTGACTCGATTATGCGTCATGTATTGACAGTCTTTAGTTTGATAACCATAGTAAAATATAATATGACTTCAATTCCAACAAGAGAACATCTTAAACGAGAAATCGGAGTGCGGTCGCTCACTTTGGCTATAATCAACCAAACTATCGGCACAGGCATTTTTGTAATTCCTGCACTTATTTCTGTAAAACTAGGAGCAGCTGCCATCATTACTTACCTTGTTTGCGGGGCACTTATATTTTTAATTGCGATGTGTTTCGCTGAATTAGGAAGCAAAACTACTTCCAGCGGAGGTGTTTATGAATATATCGAAACTGCATTTGGTCCTTATGCAGGTTTTTTAGCTAATAACATATATTGGTTCGGTGCATGTGTAATATCTGATGCGGCAGTAGCTAATGCTTTAGCAGATATTTTGAAATATTTTATTCCTGCGATTAGCCATGAAATCGTGAGAATCGTTTTCTTTAGTATAATTTTTGGAGGACTTGCATTTCTAAATATCCGTAGTGTAAAAAATGGTATTCGTTTTATTGAATTCACAGCTTTTGGAAAAGTAATTCCGTTATTGATATTAGTAATCGCAAGCGCAAGTTTTATATCAAAAGAAAATTTGAACTGGACAATTACCCCAACAATCAGTAATGTAGGTTCAGCATCACTTCTTTTGTTTTTTGCCTTTATGGGATTTGAAGCACCACTCAGTAACGGAGGCGAGTTAAAGAATGCAAAAAAAACAGTGCCTTTGGGCATATTTTTGGGGATCAGTGGTGTGCTGATCATATATCTGGCGATTCAATTAATTACCCAAGGTGTGCTTGGAGCAACGATTGAAGCACATAAAGATGCACCTTTAGCGGCAGTAGCAGATATAGTTTTTGGCAAAAGCGGTATAATATTGATAACTGCAGCTGCAGCTATATCTATGCTTGGTTTTCTGGGTGGTGAGATATTATCTGTACCCCGAATACTTTTTGCAGGTGCCAGAGACGGGTTGATGCCAAAAGTTTTATCCAAAATACACCCAAGATTTTCTACCCCGTATGTTGCTGTAATTTTTTATTCATCCTTAGGGCTTTTATTGGCAATTTTCGGAGCGTTTAAACAGCTTGCTATCATTGCAAGTGCTTCCTCACTCATCATTTATTTTGGAGCGGTACTCGCCACTTTAAAACTTAGAAAAAGTGGTTCACTTTTACCTGAAAAAACTTTTAAGGTGCCGGGAGGATTTACCATTCCCATATTTGCTGTATGTATTATTGTATGGCTTCTTTCAAACTTAGCGAAACAAGAACACATTGGAGTTGTTGTTTTTATTCTTGTTTTTTCTCTTATTTACTTGATGATAAAAATATTACAGAAAAGATAATAAATTTTTCATCATACATACTGACATAAAAACCCACAACAGAGGGTTTAATAAATTGGCTGTTCTGTGGTTAATTTGAACATTCTGCTTTGCATGAACTTTTGTGGTGGCAGAAAGTAAAGTTCTTCCAGGTCTGAATGGCGCAGTCGGGTAGGGAAGTCGCCAACTTCTTATTCTAAATAACAGTAATTAACTAATAAATGTAATATTATGTTGACCGTACGATTACATATAAAAGAAGATGTGCTGAAAAGAGTGCTGAAATCTTTAAGAGTATTTACTTCTGATGAAGTGGAGATTATTAATGAAGATCAAATTTTTTTGGAGAATCAAAATTATTTGCAAAAGGAGATAAAAGAGATTGAAAACGGTGACGCAGAATTTTTTTGCCAAAAAGAGTTGGAAACTTCATTGAATGAGTCCATGGTGGAATAGGGAGTTTAAATATTTGGGCAAAAGATGTAATGTAATTTTGTATTTCCGGATTCAGAAAGTATATTTGTATTAAATTGAGGATTTATATCAGGATTACGAAAATCTTAAACACATTGTTGTAAATGTTATTTTTTAGATGAAAAGAAAATTTTATCAGAAAGTAGTTACACAAATAAACGATGTAAACTAAATAGATAAATAGGGAAGACATGAGTAAAAAAACATTTATAACAATTTCTTTTCTGCTATCCTCCGGATTATTATTTTCCCAAATCACTTTCCAGGGTTTCATTAAAGATACACTTGTTCCTTATCAAAGAACAAATACAGCAGATATTGACAATAACGGAACGGATGATTTAATTATTGGGACGATAGATTGGGACTCTTCTGATTTTTTTCCTGAAGCAACCAAAAGAAATATGGAAATTTATTTACAATCAGAAGATGGATATTTTGTTTTACATCAAATTTTTAAATATGATAGTCTGGCCGATGTTCTGACCATTGATGTTGTGGATCTAAACAACGATAATATTGTGGAACTGATTTTAGGATATTCAAATAAGGTTGGAATTTTTTTTCAGGATAGTTTGCACCAATTTAAAAAACATTTTGAATATGAAGTTTACGCTTCCGTTAAGTATGTTTCAATCGCAGATATAAATAATGATTCTTTAAACGATATTCTTGTAAGCGATTGGGCGCATCAGGAATTTACTATATTATATCAAAAGAGTGACGGTAGCTTCAACCCTCATAAAATAATACCTGAGATTAATGGAGGACTCTACGAACCGGAATTAGTAGACATAAATAATGATGGAAGAATGGACATTATTTATTTGGCAAACCTTTTCTGGGACGCGCCGATTTATGTTTTATTAAATGACCCGATACATGGGATTACCAATAAATCAATTGGAATATTAAAAGAATTCAAACTTTTAGATTTTCGTAGCTATGAAGTAGGTTATGTAAATTCGGATAGTTTGATTGATATTGTTGCAACTTCAGGGGGGAATACCGGTTCTGTCGGAAACAACAAACCCCAAATCAATATTTTTTATCAGGAAGCCAACAAAACCCTTAAATTTGAACATAAAACCATAGATGCCTTTGATGTTCCGGCAGAAATAAAAATCATTGATATGAATGAAGATAATATCAATGACCTTATAATCGACCATAATGGATGGCGAACCGTTTCAGTTTATGAACAATCAACATCAGAAAATTTTTCTGATATTACTAAATTATGGAATTATACTGGTAATTATACAAGTGATTATGATTGGGCTTTTGGTGATTTTAACAACGATTGTAAAACTGATATTTTTATACCAGCTTTGGGGTCAATTATGTTTTACATGAATACCACTGATTTTTCCTGTAATACTTCAGGCAGTAACGAAATAAATAATGATTTTAAGGATAATGAGTTGGCAATTAACATATACCCTAATCCGGCCTATGATAAATTATTTGTCACATTACCTGAAGTAAGTTTTAAAAATATAACAATTGATTTTTATAATAATCTTGGGGTATTGGTTGAAAACAATAAATTAAATGAAAATATTAATGAAATAAATGTGGCAAATTTTCCTTCAGGGATCTACCATTATATTGTTAGATTGAAAAACCGGATTATCACCAATGGCAGAATTATAAAAATTTAATAATGGTAAACCAGACTGTCATCAACTTTACGATAATTTTGGCTATTTCCAAACCTCAATAAAGCACGTGCAGTTTCTTGCATAAAATAGTAAACAAAAAAAATATTAAGGACGCACAAAATTACCATCCTGAAAAATATGGCAGTATAGCTTGCAAAGAATAGAAGAACGAACAGGAAAAAAAAACGTGGTGGCATGTGACCACAAACCTTACTACCGCCACAAACGGGAAGAGTTTTTGAAATTATTAAAAGTAGGAGAAAACTGAATTTTCTATTTGTATTGTTACGAAAAATAAGTCTGCCTATCACAAGCATACCTGATAAAGTGTTTACGTCAAACAAGGACGTTTGCAGGATGGAATACTCCAGAGAATAAGAATGAAGGAAAACAAACTCTTACCACAACCAACCCAATCCATTAGGTAATGAAGCCAATTTCGGCAACTTTTGTCGGTAATTTCACATTTTGCCAAATGATAAAATAATTTCCCGAACTGACGAATTATTATTGAAAATAGGTTAAATTTGTAAAATATATTTTGTCCAATGAAACTAATAAACCTGAATTGTTCATCACCTAAACCATAAAAAATGACAAAAAAATATGTAATCATCACAGGACTTATCGCCGCTTTTGCCGCCGGTCATTTCATCAACACGCTTTTTGCTCAAAAACCATTAGCAGCCAAAGCAGAAATAGTGAAAATAGAAAAACAGAACGATATGAAATTAGGAGCCTTTTCCATCAGTCTCAATGTCAAAGATATAAAGACATCAAAAGAATTCTACGAAAAATTAGGTTTCAAAGTCTTTGGAGGAAGTATGGAACATAAATATCTGATTATGAAAAATGGAAATGCACTCGTCGGACTCTTTCAGGGTATGTTTGAAGGCAATATTTTGACGTTTAATCCTGGTTGGGACGAGAATGCCGGCAACGTTGAGAATTTTGACGATATCCGTGTAATTCAGAAACAATTAAAAAGCAGCGGACTTGCTTTAACCAGCGAAGCTGACGAAAAGACGACAGGACCAGGAAGCCTTACCCTGACCGATCCTGATGGAAATATGATTTTACTTGACCAGCACCGTTAAAAATTTAAAAATATGAAGGCAGAAGGTACCACCGTAAACGAAATTCTGACAAATCTTCCGGAAGACAGAATTGAGCCATTCAACAAATTACATGACGTCATTGTGCAAAACCTTCCCAAAGGTTTTGAAGCGGCCATAAGTTATGGTGGTTTGGGATATGTAGTTCCCCATACCATCTATCCTGCAGGTTATCATTGTAAACCCATCGAACCACTTCCGTTTGCCGGCATTGCTTAACAAAAAAAATCCATCAATTTTTATCATATGGGAATGTATACAAATCCTGCATTATTGGATTGGTTTGTAAAAGAATACCCACAACACACCAAGCAGAAATTGGATATGGGCAAAAGCTGTATCCGCTTCAACAAAATTGATGACATTCCCTACAAACTCATAGGTGAATTAATGCAAAAAATGAGTGTGAATGACTGGATAAATATATATGAAAAGGAATTGAAGAAGTAAAGGAGGGAATGGACTGCGAACCACGGCTCACGGCTGAATTTTTGGTGAGTATAAAACAAAATATTATGAGATATTTTGAAACATTACAAAATGCAAGAGATCACCGTAAAAATCCAACAATAGCGGAAAAAGCATTTTGGGGAAAAGTGAAGAATAAAAATTTCCATGGCTTAAAATTTAACCGTCAATATCTTATTGAATACAAAGAAGTGATGGGGAATAAGTTGTATTATCTTGCCGATTTCCATAATTTTCAATATAAACTTGTTATTGAAATTGATGGGCGGATACATGAACTTCAGAAAGAATATGATGATGAAAGAGAACTTGATATTAAATTTATGGGATATCAGGTTTTGAGATTTTCAAATGACGAAGTAATATATGATTGGGAGAAGGTAGAAAAAAAGATTTTGGAGTTATTGGCATCTTTGGATAGCCTAAAGACATAGGTTGTTTTTTCAATGCTGCGCATTGAATTATTTGTACCCATCCCCGGCCCTTCCCTTGAAAAGGAAGGGTGACGCACATGGCTTAACTTTTGTGATATGTTTTAACTGATTAGCCACTTTTAAATCAAGTGGAATATTACTATATTTCTACGGTTTAAGAAGTAAACCCTTATGTATCGCCCATCTTTATTAAGAGAGGGGTAAGGGCGTGAGTAAAAACTATTTATACCCATCCCCGGCCCTTCCCTTAAAATGGAAGGGTGACTCCCGCGGTTTGGGATGCGTTATATGAAGTTTTTGGATATTTCTTTTTCATGGGTTTATGGTTAGACTAATAGTCTTCTGTAAAACATAAAACCAAACGTATCGCCCCTCTATTTCAAGAGAGGGGGCGGGGGTGAGTACAAAGTTGTATACCCATCCCCGGTACGCCACAAGCCGTTGTTAGTTTTTTCAATACTGTGTATTGAGTTGTTTATACCCATCCCCGGCCCTTCCCTTGAAAAGGAAGGGTGACACCCAAGGTTTGGGATGCGTTATATGAAGTTTTTGGATATTTCTTTTTCATGGGTTTATAGTTAGACTAATAGTCTTCTGTAAAACATAAAACCAAACGTATCGCCCCTCTATTTCAAGAGAGGGGGCGGGGGTGAGTACAAAGTTGTATACCCATCCCCGGTACGCCACAAGCCGTAGTTAGTTTTTTCAATACTGTGTATTGAGTTGTTTATACCCATCCCCGGCCCTTCCCTTGAAAAGGAAGGGTGACGCACATGGCTTAATTTTTGTGATATGTTTTAACTGATTAGCCACTTTTAAATCAAGGGGAATATTACTATATTTGTATGGTGTAAGAATTGAAACCTGATGTATCGCCCCTCTTTTTTAAGAGAGGGGTAAGGGGGTGAGTATAAACTATTTATACCCATCCTCGGCCCTTCCCTTAAAATGGAAGGGTGACTCCCGCGGTTTGGGATGCGTTATATGAAGTTTTTGGATATTTCTTTTTCATGGGTTTATGGTTAGACTAATAGTCTTCTGTAAAACATAAAACCAAACGTATCGCCCCTCTATTTCAAGAGAGGGGGCGGGGGTGAGTACAAAGTTGTATACCCATCCCCGATACACCACAAGCCGTTGTTAGTTTTTTCAATACTACGCATTGAGTTGTTTATACCCATCCCCGGCCCTTCCCTTAAAATGGAAGGGTGACGCACATGGCTTAACTTTTGTGATATGTTTTAACGGATTAGCCACTTTTAAATCAAGGGGAATATTACTATATTTCTACGGTGTAAGAAGTAAAACCTAATGTATCGCCCCTCTTTTTTAAGAGAGGGGTAAGGGGGTGAGTATAAACGGGTCATTAAACAAATAGGTTAATCAGTAAAACCGAAAAAGTTGATATCCCCAATTTCTCATCCCGAAAGCTCCTAGATTCCGCAACTTAGCTAGTTGATTTAAAAAAATGATGGTTTTAGGGTTATTTTGACAATGGAATTTCCTTTTACTAAGTGAAGTGCCTTCTTTGGGTTTCTTTTTAGTCTATAGAATAGCTTAGTTGTGGTAAAAAACGAATAAAATTTAAGTACAGGACACACCTATCCCTGTCTTAGAGAAGATTTATTGCAGTTTTTTTGTGATCTTATACTTGCAGAGGTATTTTGCCGTATACCCTTAGATACCATTGTCTGGATGCTTTTTTCCAAACTGCTGGAATGGCTATGAAATTAAAAAAATAAAACGTTTCATTCTGTAGTGAATGTTTACATTTTTATAAACCTTCGATAGATTAGATATAACCACGTTGTAAAGGTTGCGACAAATCGCACTAAAAATATAAGAATACAGTATTTTGACAAGTTTGAAAATGGTAGATAATTCCAACCAAAATCGTTTTTCAAAATATCAAATTGTTTCTCACAAGCGCCTCTTCGATTATAGCATTTGATAGCTTCATCCAAGGATGAAGAAAAGTCATTTGTCACAATGGCATGATAGTCGTAAGACTCGTTGGTAAACATGTTGAGCTGCCCGTCTTTTTTCTCAGTTTTTCTTTGGACCAGGAGCCTGTATTTATTATCTCTATTGCCTTGTTGTGCAAAGGGTCTGTACTCTATTTCCCCTATATAAAACATCTTCTCCTGTTTGATCTTAGTTTTAATCCAATCCTCAATCAAGGCAAAATATTTTTCCACATAACTGTTTCTGGCCCCGATATAAAAGGATGTAACGTTTTTCTCCACCAATTTTACAACATCATACTGGTAAGAAGCGGCATCTGCCCTGAATTTGTCAATTCTTGAGATGTTATTGTCTTCAAATGTTGGAACATTCTTTCCAAGGTATCCAATTGAAAGGCCTTAGCGTCACTATTTCCGTTTCTGTTTTCAATATATAAAACGTTTTGCTCGTTTAAGATACCTACGCCAGGTTGATAGCCATAATCACGCTTGTAGGTCATTTTACACCCTTCTTTTTCCGTGAAAATAATGGTGTTATCATAATCAAGGACCACTTCATCTTTATTAAACTCACCAAGCTTCTTCAGTAACTTAATGTTCATATCAGTCATGGTCTGGTTGATATTATACTGGTGTTCTACATTACCTCGTTTCGTATTACAAAGCAATTGGTCAGTACAAAGATCACCCATCCTACGAAGTAAAGTGTCAGGGCTACATAAGTTAAATATGGGATTACTTCCAAATTGGTTAGCAAGAATGGTCTTAGCATCCTCCATGCAGTTTCCACCACAGAAATAAATACTTGAAAAAGAATAAAAAATATCTCTCCAACTATAGGAGGACTTTGGGCTTAAAGAAGGTAAATTATCATATAAAATATTGCCAATTTTCAATTTATCAAATTCTTGAAGAACAAAATTTACTCCTCCAAATGCGTTAATATTATTAGAATATCGTACTTTCATGACACTTATTGTTAGCAACACCAATATAGGTGAATAAGACAAAAGGCAAAATGTTATTAATCAACATTTTGCCTTATTTTTAACAACTAGTTGCGGAATCTAGGAGCTATCAGAACTCCAACACCCAACACCTAACACCCAGCACCTAACACCCAACACCTAACACCTAACACCTAACACCCAACACCCAACACCTTCCTAAAAACTATTCGGGACCAAAATTATTTTTCGTATCTTTGCACCCGAAATCATTTTTTTGCATGAGTAAAAAGGGCAGGGTTCTGGTAGCGATGAGCGGTGGTATCGATAGTACCGTAGCGGCGATGATGCTTCATGAAGAAGGATATGAAGTCGTGGGTATAACCATGAAAACATGGGATTACGCCTCAGCAGGAGGATCCAAAAAAGAGACCGGTTGTTGTTCGCTGGATTCTATCAATGACGCGAGACAGGTAGCGGTCAATATGGGTTTTCACCATTTTATCATCGACATCAGGGATGAATTCGGAGATTACGTCATTGACAATTTTGTGGAGGAATATATAGCAGGCCGTACACCCAATCCTTGTGTACTCTGTAATACCCATATCAAGTGGAGTGCCCTGCTCAAAAGAGCGGATGCCATGGATTGTGAATTTATTGCCACGGGCCACTATGCCATTATCAAAGAGAAGGGTGACAGAAGATTTATTTCCAAAGGAAAAGATGACAGAAAAGATCAGTCTTACGTTCTCTGGGGGCTGACACAGGAATGCCTGGAAAGAAGCTCTTTCCCTTTGGGCACGTATACCAAACCGGAAATCCGACAGATGGCCAAAGATTTCGGCTATGACGAATTGTCCAAAAAAGCGGAGTCGTACGAAATTTGTTTTGTTCCGGACAATGATTACAGGGGATTCCTGAAAAGGAGGGTTCCCGGACTGGAAGAAAGTGTCCGTGGCGGTCGTTTTGTAAATGCCAAAGGCGATTTTTTAGGAAATCATGAAGGCTATCCTTTTTATACCATAGGGCAAAGGAAAGGTCTGGGTGGAGGGTTTTTAACACCAATGTTTGTAACGGAAATAATACCCGAGACCAATACAGTGGTGTTGGGC
This sequence comes from Saprospiraceae bacterium, assembly GCA_016715245.1. Lineage (GTDB taxonomy): Bacteria > Bacteroidota > Bacteroidia > Chitinophagales > Saprospiraceae > OLB9. The sequence continues at coordinate 76,953 of JADKAS010000033.1, read as the reverse complement.
GAGGTCGACGAACTTATAAAAAACACCATGTCGGTGGGTAAAATTAACTGGATGAAATACGGTGGTGTTCAAGACGGTTTTGAAGCCACCACACAGGTCAGATACAACGACAAAGGAGTTATGGCGGCCCTTTTTCCGGCACAAGAATCTGTCGAAGTTGAGTTTTTTGCTCCGGTAAAAGGTATTGCCCCCGGTCAATCCGCTGTTTTTTATGAAGGAGATGACCTTGTTGGTGGTGGAATCATTCAAAAAAGAGTAATTTTGTAATGTGCAAACTATTTTTTTAAAATAGTACAATAAATGATAATATAAAACTAGTTAATAGGTAGCAATATGTAAATGTACCCATGAATATTAAAAGAAATACTATATTGGCCCTTTGTTTTCTGAGCATTATTTTTTTGTTTTCAGCCTGTTCAGATGAGACGGAACCCGCAGGAAATATTGACTTTGGATATGAATATTTTCCCCTTGCTGTTGGAAAATACCGGGTATATGTGTCTGACAGTATTGTTCTGAGGTCTGCAGGAACCATCAGGGATACATTAAAAAGTTATATCAGAGAAGAAATTATCGAACAAAATATTTCAGCAGAGGGTGACACGATGTATAATGTAAATGTGTATTTTAAGCGAAAGGTGGACGATGACTGGAAATATCAAAAAACGGTCTTTGTTACAAAAAGTGTGCAAAAAGTTACCCGTCAGGAGGACAACCTGCTATTTACCAAAATGGTATTTCCTTTGAAGGCCGGATTGAGATTTAATCACAATCAGTATTTTGATTCTCAAATCGATATCGTCATTGGAGGTGAGGTGATGAGGGCTATGTATGATGGATGGAATACCCGTGTGGAGACCATTAATAAAGATTTATTGTTTGAAGGGAATAAAGTAAAAAATGTAAAAATTAGATTGGTAGACGATGTCAGCACGTCACTTGAAAAAAAAGTGTACTATGAAACCTATATTCAAAATATTGGATTGTACAGCAAAACCATGATATTCCTTCAGGATAATAACACCGGTACTGAACCCATCGAAGAAAGGGCTGTCAAAGGATTTTATCACAACCTGACCTTATTGGAGCACAATTAATATCGTGGAGGACATCACAGAAATTGGAAAGATTGTAAAACCTGACGGGATAAAGGGGTTTGTACTTCTTGATGTCAACCAACTTTATGAAAAAAGTGTTGAAAAAGCGGATTTTCTCTTCATTTTTATAGATGGATTGCCTGTTCCATTCCGAATAGAAAAAATCAATTCCGACAGAGGTTTGGGGCTAAAATTGGAGGAGGTGGATTCTCCGGAAGATGCCGCATTATTTACAGGCTTGTCTGTGGGATTGCATAAAAAAGATTTACTGCAAATAAAAAAGGGCCTGGTTAATGAAAAAGATGACTTGAAAAATTTTGTTTTGTTTGATCAGAACACGGAAGTGGGAATGATTGAAGAGATTGTTTTATATCCCGGTCAACTCATGGCTTTAGTGAAAAATAAATCAGGTGCCATAATTCACATTCCGATGATTGAGGATTGGATTATTTCTATTGACCAAAAAAACAAAATAATCTGCATGAATCTGCCTGAAGGTCTTTTAGAGGTGATTGGATAAAAATTTATTAATACTTTTTATAAAGAAAAAGGTTTTAAACCAAAACTTTAGAATACATTATTCCATTAGTAAAATGTATAAAATAAGTAGTTATTATTATTATTTTTTATTGTAGTAAGGGCACACTTTAAACAGAAATATCTACTTCCCATTCAAAGTTTTTTAGTATTCATGATTGACGGTTTTAACTTTGTCTTTGATAGTAAAAGTTGTCTTTTAATGTGAAAAAGATGAAAATGCAAAATACTTATTGCGGGACAATTTTAATGGCAGGTCATAAAGCTATTTTGAATTTTGAAGCGTTTGACCCCGAATTTTAAAAAGTGAGATTATTAAAATCCAATCAACCAATACATGACTTCACGCAGACGATCCGGTAAAATATATTTTATCCTGATCACATGTCTGCCAAAGTACAACCGACTTCAAACTCCATAAGCATTCGTCCCCTTTTTTACTTCAAACGGCAATTAATACTATTCAATACATAATTTATACACTTTAGCATTTAATTTTTGAACACAAACTTTTTAAACCTCAACTTTGTACTGTTTTTAATCCTAATTGGTGGTTTAGTTAATCTAAGTTGTGCAGATGTTTATTCTCAGAGGCATCTGTACTTTTAAAAATAAAAATTGTATGTCTGATAAATCCTTTTCACAAACCTTTTCATCTATGGATCTCGAATGCAATAACTGCGGCCATATTGATCAAGGTGTTTATTGCAGCTATTGCGGTGGACATCTTAAAAAGCAAAGAATTTCAGTAGGTAATCTTTTATCCAGCATCGTAGATTTTTTTTCCAATTTTGAAGACAAATATGTACATACCTTTATTTCCCTTACCACACAACCGACCAACTTTATAAACCACTATCTAAATGGTGTAAGAGATAAATATTATATACCTTTCAAATACTTCTTCCTCAATCTGAGTATCAATTTTTTTGTTTATACGTATTTTAATATTTCGACAATAAATGAAAATGACTTTGAGACAGAAGCCTCAAATTTGCTGCAGTTGAAAAGCGATGCTGTATTTGATGCTATCATTAATGATTATGGCAGCTTTTTTTCTTTGATGATCATACCGTTGTATGTATTAGCCACCTCCGTGCTTTTCAGAAAAAGTACACATAATATGGCAGAAAGAGCCACAGCAATTACTTTTTTATTTGGTCATCTGATGATATTTCAAGCTGCTCTGAATTTAATGAGTGCCGTGTTTAATCCTTTTTACGAATTTCAAAAATATTTTGTTGTGGGTGCGGAAATCGCGATTATCTTTTTGCTTAGCTTGAGGTTTTTTAAAGCATCGATGATTGAATCTATTTGGAAATCTATATTAATTACTGTATTTTTATTTATGAGCATGCAATATATCCTTATTGGTACTCATACAATTTTGCAATTATATTATGGTGAATAAATCATTTTTCAACTTCAATTTACAAAAAATGAGAGCTTTCTTTTTTCTTTGGGCTGTTATTATCTTATCATCATGTGTATCATCAAAGAAGTACAAACAATTGGAATTGTCATACCATCAAGTGCAAAATGATCTTGAACAATCTAATGGACAGGTAGCCGAATACACAAAAAATAATCTCAACCTTGAGCAAAAGTTGCTCACGGCAAACCAAGAAAATAAACTCAAGGAACTGAAGATGGAAAATATGCAAAAAGAAGATTTGCTGAAAGAGGCAACAATAAAAAGCCTGGAGGACCATCTCACTTTTGTTAAAACTACGAATAATGACCTTTCAAAAAGAATGGATGATCTCTCGCTCTCCAACAAAGTTAATGTTGATATCATGAAAAAACTTCTCGAAGAAGCAGAAATTCAGCATCTTAAAGTACTCAATTTGTCATTGGCTATTCAGAAACAGGATTCTCTTAATATTCATCTGGTAAAACGCTCCAAAAAGAATATTTCTGACCAGAAACTAAAAAAATCATTGGAAAAACTGGGTTTTGTATTTTTTTAAAAACACCTTTGTTACTTTTAATGAGATGGAAACAAATTATTTCGGTATTGTCACTTTGACCAGTATAGAAAATATTAGGCCTTCTAATGATACATCAAACGAAAAAACCGCAACAGACGATTTGATGGATGAAAGTCGTGTAAGATTAGTACACTATCCTGACTGTCAGCAACTCATCATTTGGCTACCGGTAGATGGTATACATTATTTGGATATGGTGATTTGTGATCAAAAAACAAAAGATGAAATCTGGCGCAAAGATATCAGAGAAATCATCAATGGAACTATTCAGATCATATTGGACACTTTGCCTTTTTACCCGGGAGAATTGTTCATAAAAATCACCAAAAAAAACGGACTTCAGCACATAATAAACTTAAAAAAATACGATGAAGGTGTTATCCCTATACAACCGGTCATTTCACCGGAAATAGTGCCTGAAGAAGATAAAGCTCCGATTATTTACCGGGATGGGTTTGGCAATATCATTCCCGATCAGGATTTGATTTTGCGGGAAAATGTTTTCAATGAGCTCTACAGAAAATTTAGCAGAAGAGTAAAATATGAAGGTGCAGGCCGGTCCAATAATGTAATATTTGTCGATGGAAACAAAATTCTTACGTTCTATTCTGAAATGGGTGGAGGCAACTGTCTTTTTTATATCGATATCCCTGCCAAGGAGAACTGGGTAAATGAAACCGGCTACAGTCTTGATGAAAGAGATGAAATCCTGCAGTTCGTTGCAGAATCTACCTTGAGGGACCAGACAACCTCATCGGGAGCTTATTTTGAAATCGAAGATAAATGGATCACTTTTTACAAAGGTCCAAAAAAATAATTGAAAATATTTATCTGTATGAAACTAGTCTTAGCCATCATTCTCATTTCCATATTCCTTTATTTTTTTAAGGGTAGTAAGACCGGTTATGTTAAGACTAATGGGGACTGGTCCTGGGTGACCATTGATGAAAATAATGGAAAGAGAATTCATTTGATAGAAGGTATAGACCAAAATAGTTTTACGCTATTAAAAAACAAATGTTTTGCACTGGATCAAAATCAGGTTTATTTTAATGGCAAAAAAATACAACACGCATCTCCCAATGGCTTTGTTCTTTTGTCAGATGATGAATATGGATATTCAAAAGACAAACAATTTGTATTTTTTAATAACGAAGTAATAATAAACGCTGACCCTGCTACTTTTGAAGTTATTCAATTTCCTTATTCAAAAGATAAAAATGATGTGTATTGTGGCACGGTACCCATGAAACTTAGCAGCGAAGAGGTGCTAACCTATAAAGTAACGAATGAAGATAAACTTATGGCAGGTATGATTTCTACCACAAAACTGTCCCATTTTTTGGAGTTGTATCCGGAATATCAATGGATTGCCCATCAAGGAATAGAAATTCAGAATGTCATCACCGGTGATTGGGGCACAGGAACCACATTCAATAAAAACTTTAAAGGATGTAAAGAAGTAAAATAAGGGTAAAGCAGCGTCATTTATTTAAAATCAAATTTCCTATTGCTCAACAAAATACAGTAAAAAATGCCATCCAACACAATAATATTTTTATCCGTACTTGTAACCTTAGGCTTTTTGTTTTTTGTGTTTTCCTGCAAAAGTAAAAATGGGAACAGAAGGGTAGAAGTACTTCCATATGGCTTCAGTATAGTGGCCGATACCATACGATTTTATGATTCTGTACTGGAAAATGTTGATGTTCATAGTTTTGAAATTTTGGATGAATATTTCTGCAAGGATAAAAATAAGGTTTTTTATTATAGAACCTATCGTAGAGGTCAGGATTATTTTTCATCCAAAAAGCACAGCATTCAGCAACTCCATGGGGTAGACGCTGCTACGTTTGTTAGCCTTGATTATGGGTATGGAAAGGATCGTTTGTCCGCCTGGCATAAAGCTATTTCATTTGAAGTGTCAGATATTCAGAGTCTGAACGTGCTGGACTTTCAATTTGTCAAAGATAAAAACCATGTGTATATTGATTGTAGAAAAGTACCCAAAGTCCTTGGTCAATCTTTTGAAAGAATCAACACTTTTTATGCTAAAGACGCACAACACTTTTATTATATACATTCTGACGAAGTTCAATGCGCACTTAAAAACATCCCTTGTGATTACCATTCATATGAATTGCTGGATTACACCTACAGTAAAGATAACAAAAACGTCTTTTATAATGGCGAAAAAATCAAAAATTCGAATTCAGAAAGTTTTCTAATATTAAGTGCCCCGTTTTCAAAAGATCGACAAAATGTCTATTATGAATCCACCATTATACAATACGCTGATCCGCAAACTTTTAAATTATATCCCGAAAATGAGTTGTCATTAGGGGATATGTATTATGCCAAAGACAAAAGTAATGTTTTTGCAAATAACCAGATTTTTCATAATATTGACAAAACATCTTTTAAAATTTTAAATGAAAAATATTGTATGGATAAAAATGGTGTATATTACAGGATGAAAAATGTAAAAGGGGCTCATGCGGCAACGTTTAACGTATTTCCTCATCAAGTAGGGGATGCCGATGCGAAGGATCATAAAAACAGGTTTTTTGAGGGTGAAATAGCACCTCAATAATTTCTGAATAACACGAAGTTAAAAACTCTCTTAAAAATTAAAAATTAATATTAAATGAAATGAGCATGAGCAGTAACACACAAACAGTGATGATTATTTTCATGCGAATTCCATGTGGCCTTAATAACATGCACTCAGAGAGTGCAAAACAAAAAATAAACTCATGAAATACCTCCTTGGCCCGGAAACAATTTGGATACTTATTTATTTTTCAACCCGAATACTAACTAAAACCCATATCCTTCCAAACAAATTATTAGATACTATTATCCTAAACTGTTGGTATTGGGTGCCATTGATGACAATATTGCTCTTTGCGCTATATTGGACGCCATTCTCTTCCCATCAATGGTTGTTAGCGAGAATATGGATTGTATCGCTTGTTTTTGGACATCTCACCCTGGAACATTTGACATCTTCCTACGTACAACAGGGCCCGGGCATTGGCACTACTTATATTGCAGGTATGTTGTTTTTGTTTGTTGGACTTGTTGCCGGAAGTATTTTAATAAGTGTTTTGAAAATGAACCCCAAAATGTAGTTTTTTATTGGCATTCCATTCAAAAAAAAATACTATTTTTATTTTGTAAAACCGGACAAACCAAAATTATTCAAATAGTCAGCTTTTTAATAGAGTGGAAAACTTTGAGGAATAGATGTAATAAAATATAAAAATACTTCATATGCATATTAAAACAACCTTCATCTTACTTCTTTCGATCTATGTAATTTCTGTTATTTTAAACTCTTTGAAAAGCAATGGAAATGTCGGACATTTTTCATTACCATTGATATTGATGGGATTTTTATTTCTGAGCTATTCTGCGCTAAGTGTTTTTTTGACGATAAAAATTAATAAAATCGGTTCGTTCGACTGGATTTCTTCAAACCCATCAATAAGAAATATTGCATTATTCTTCGGGATGATGGCTATTTTATATGCGTTTTTTAATGCCATCATGATTAAACTTGACTGGTCTACCTATCAATACCAGTCTATTGCAAAGGTGAAAGACTTAATGGCATATACGGCTTATATCTGGGTCCCATTGTTAATGATCATACCATTTGGTCTTTTCATTTATCAAAATGGTAGTCCAATACATACTGGACTATCATTCAGATTACCGTTAATGTTGAATGTTTTTATTGGCTGTGCTCTATATATGTATTTTAATTTTGATTTTTTGAAATATATAATTACAAGGCCACAGAGTGAAGAACTTTATCATAATAAACAAACACTTGAGAATATACATAACTGCAAAAAAGTTACAGACATTCTTTATTATACCCGCGTGTCTAATGAAAAAGTGGTAGTTGATTCTGCAATGACAAAAATAAAATCATTTCCCGATTGGGAAAAACAATTAAGTGACTTACTAGGAAATTGCCATCCGGCAGATTATTATTGGCCGGAGGTATATCATTTTTTGAGTACGTATTCAGTTGAAAATATACAAACTATGGTTGAGCCTTTTGGTGAAAGTATAACCTGTTTAACAGTAATGGTAACAAATCTCGTAAATAATGAAGCAACTTCACCAAATGATTTAAATTCATTAAATTTAGATAAAATGTTGAGTTCTATTGAGTATCAGTTTTCAGACCACTATATGCAATTTGATAACCAATTGGTTTTGTTGTCAAAGGCACTTCTTGAAGTAAAACGAAATGATTTTAGAGAAAAAACCGGGGAATTAGTCAAAGCAATTGAATTATGCAGGAAAAAATTTATTGAAATCGAAAAATAACCTTTTATAAATTCAATTAATTTCAAAAGACAATTGGTGTGAATAAAGTCAGGAATGTATGGAGGCAGATTACAAAGGATTATCAGCGCCTATGTTAACAGAATACTTCGTACATTCTCTTTAGGTGCCTTATTTCGATACCATGCCCTGTAACGCCTTCAGGACTTCCTCCCTGTTTTTTGCCATTTTAATAAAATCAGGTAATTTCTCCACCATAGTCATTTTAAATTTGTCTGTTGTGCGCTCTCTTAAGGTCGATTTGACATAGTTTTTAATTTCAGTAAGATGTCTCATATTGAATGCCCAAATGATATTGCCTTTCACAATATCCTGATACCAAAGGGGCAATCCAAAGGCAGGATCAATTATTCCGGAATCATGATATTTAGCAATATAAGGCTCCCAGTTTTCGTTGACTTTATTGATCGTTTTACAATATTTGCATGTAATATTTACATAAGATGGGATGCTTTTATATCCCTTCAAAACGGTTAGATCTAAAAACTCCAAACATTGATGACATTTTGCTTTGCCGGTTGGTTTATGTCTGATACGATCAATTGCTTTTTCAGAATAATGACAAGACGTACATTTTAATACAGCATTTTTATAGTCAAAATGGGAAGGAATAGAAACTTCTGCCTTGCCATCACATTTATGACAGTGTACGGTAAACTCGTCCATAAAATCATAGAGCCTCTCAGGATCGCCGGTATACCTCAAATTTTCTTTCATAGTATGGTCAATTCCATTTACCGCCTGAAGAAAATACAAGTAAGATGGCCCATAATACATATAAACCTACTGCAGTGGCAGGGAGATAAAACCAGGTCTTTAACAGAAAGTGGCTTGAACTGCCGGAAAACAATTTGTACCCTATAAAGCTTACTGTTCCAAACAGTAAAGCACATGTAAGATAAATCAATGGCAACCTGAAAGACTCTGTGTGTCCCAACCTTTGATTGGCAAAATAAACAAACAGATGTATAATAGCCATATAAGCTGTGTATATGGCGACTACGCTGTACAAAATGGTTAAAATTAATATCAATGATTTCATTATAAAGAAAGTTAATATTTTGACGTAAGATAAAAAAATCGACTTGTATTAAATGAAAAAATGGCATATTGTGCACATACGTTTAATCTTGTGCTTTTAATGAAATATAATCGATGTACCATTTATTATTCATTTTTGTCAGTTCGAAGTTATAAGTCCAATCTGTTCAAATGGTTTCTGCTTCAACAACAGCAATACCTATATTCAATTCTCTTAGTTTATATTTTACTTTTTTACATTATTCAGCACTTCTTCCGGCTCCTGTGTGTGTAAGACTAAATACATGTCAAACCCTTCAGGCGGGCCTTCGTTTTTAGGATTCATTCTATATTGTTCATCAATGTTTATAAAATATCGTTTCCAAAAGCTGAAGTATTCTTCCGAGATGTACCTTTTCACTTTTTAATTTTGCCAGAAAATGGTCACACTCTTTGAAGTTTACCTGATAATTTCCATTTTCATCTGACTTGGTCATATTATGTACATACAATTGAATGTAATTGTTTTTATGCCGGTTTAAATTTTTTGGATGGATTTTTCCATGCCCGGCTAATCTCTGAGTGTGACAACTTATTTTCTGGTCTATCTGATTGTCCGGCAAATATTCTGACATGAAAAATCAAAATGTTAAATATAATAATCACACAATATATTATTATTTATGTTCTATTTGTTTTTTTTACATTAAAATCTTCCCTGGTATTTAGCCAATATGACATATCCTAATAACACAAGTCCCCAACAAAGCCAGGACAAAACGATAAAGCCAATCCCCGCGGTATATCTTTCCTGCAACTCTCCGGTTTGATATGCCTTATACAAAACTACCAATACAAAAAGTGAAACAATGCCAAATACTTCTTTCATATAGGGCACATTTTCACCTTCATGTCTTTTAAAAATGGCGGTATATATGTAAAAAATACTCAATAGTGTGGTTCCGAAAAGCAAACAATAGTACAAAAGTTTCTGAATAAAAATCATCTTAATTCCACTTTAACGGACCATTAAAAAAGAGTAACCCTATCAATATTACTACTAAGCTCACCAGCCATGAAAGCCCGATTATTCCACTTGCAAACAGAAAATGATCGCCGGTCTGAATGGAAAGGTAAGCCTTAAATAATCCTGTTCCTAAAATTATCGATCCAATCAAGATGATTACGACTTCAGACTTTTTTCCATAAGCATCCAAGAAAATAGATACCATATGAGTGGATAAATAAATTATTAAAATACAACTTATACCAAACATGACATAAAATGCCATTTTATACAAAAAATCCATATGTTACTAATATTTTAAAAGGTAAAAATCTCTATTGCCAATGTACTGGCACGAAAACCAAAAAACCAATGATAACCATAAGAATAGTTACCAACCATGTCAAACCTAAAATGCCACATCCGTACACGTAATTGTCACCACTATTCATAACTTGATATGACAGGTATGAACCTGTACAGATCAGGATTCCCGCTATCGCCAAAATAATAGTTTCAACAGGTTTGGTGTTGGCTTTTTGGATGCCGTAAATTGTACTTCCAAAAAAGAAAAGCACCATCAGTAGAGAAATACCGAACATTACGTAAAATGTTGATTTTGATATAAAATCCATGTAAAAGATTTGATGATTTATTGATAAAAAATTATAATATATCTTGTTTATTATAAAGTCACAAAGATGGTAACAGCAAATGTTATATTTAAATAGTTTTTATTGAAATGACTATTTTTTATGTTGAAGTGTTTGAAATCCAAATTAAGGTAAAACTCACCAAAATTTGTAAGAAAACATAAACATTATCTATCCAACCATTTTTTAAACTCAGGGCTTTTGACCCTACTCATATCGATCTCCAGTTTATGGTTTGGCTCTTTTAATTTTATGATCAGTTTAGAGTTTTCTACCGGCTTTACCGTATGAATAGCATCCACATTAATGATATACTGGCGGTTAGCTCTGTAAAATTGTTTAGGATCAAGTACGTCTTCTATTTCTTCAAGAGTGACAAAGTCCACAGCGTATCGCTCGCCATTTAGCAGATATATATAATTGACAATCTCTTTACAAAAACAGGCGATGTCTTTGGCGTTAACAGGCATCCATTGATTGCGCACATTCACTATAAATTTTTCTTTATATCTGGCGGCGGAATCCGGATTGGTCAAAGATTGTATCAATGAAGTCATATCGCGAAAGGGCAATTCATTTTTTTCTAATAATTTTCTACATTTGTTGATGGCTTCTGCCAAATCCTGATCAATAACGGGCTTCAAAAGATAATCAACACCATTGACTTTAAAAGCGCGAATAGCAAACTCATCATAGGCTGTCGTAAATATGACAGGACATTTCAGGTTAAAGTCATTAAAGATATCAAAACTGACGCCATCACTAAGCTGAATATCCATAAATAACAGATCGGGTTCGGCGTTTTCGCCAAACCACTTTCGGGCAGTTTTCAAACTTGGCAGAATGGTAACCACATCAATGTCAGGTGCGACTTTTTTTATTTTATTTAAGAGCACTTTGGCTATGATTTCTTCGTCTTCGATAATGATGGCTTTCATCTGGTTAATTTTATTTGTTTTTAATGATCAGACCTGCTTCGCCGTACCGTAGGGTTGGCAGGTGGAATCAGCATGAAAATAACCATCCTGGTTTATGCCTGCCTGACGGCAAGGAAGGTTCCACAAAGATGGATTCATGCTCATTTCATACATTTATTTTTAAAGCAATGGAATTTTAATGATAAAACATTCTTTATTCTCTTCAACGATTATCGGTTTGTCGCTCAGGTATTTATAAAGTTTTTTAAATTGTGCCAATCCTTTTTTATTGGAAGTTTCGACCATGTTTTTTTTATTTAAATTGTTTTTAACGACAATATATTCTTCTTCAACATATATTTCAATAACCAATGGAGTTTCAGCATCAATGATATTATGTTTGATGGCATTTTCAATGAGATTTTGTAATGTCACTGGAGCTATTTTGTAATGCAAAAACTCTTCCCGAACATTTATTTCAAATTTCAGCCCTTTACTAAACCTGGTCTGCTGTAAACTGATGTATAATTTTACGAATTCCAGCTCATCTTTTAGTGTCACTGATTCCCTGTCTCAATTTTTAAAATATATCGGTAGATGCCTGACATTTGTGTTAAAAAAGATCCGGCCAATTCCTGGTCAAGCTCAATCAATCCTGATAGTGAAGTCAGGGAGTTAAATAAAAAATGTGGATTGAGTTGTTGTTTGAGGCTTTCGTACATCACCCTTGCCTTTTCTTTTTCGAGCATTTGAGATTTACTTTCCAGCATCCTTAATTTGTCTTTTTGATTAATTCGCCATCGGTAAAGAGTCGTTATGGCGCCTGCTGTTGCCATTAGCAGCAGCAGCAAAAACCACCATGTTTTATAAAACGGAGTGGCTATATGTATCGCTAATGTGGCGTCATCAGTTTGCCAACTTTTATCTTTTGCTACAGCCTTTACCTTAAAAATATAATCTCCGGGCAGAAGGCTATTATAACTGGCTTCAAAGTTTGTGGAGATATGGCTCCAATTGTTTTCTGCACCTTCCAGCATGTACAGCATCTCATAAGGTGTAATCAGATTATCAGTTAGCATGCCAAATTTTATGCGCAAACTGTTTTCATCAGGTGCCAGTTCCAGTGCCTTTTTTGAATCAAAATTGCTGTCCAAACCATTTATGGAAACCATACTTATCAATGGCTTGTCCTGAACTTGGGTGCGCTTAAGTCTTTCTGTGTAAAATTCTACAATGTCACCCCTAATACTGGCGATAATATTTCCGTTTTTAAGTGGTGTCATAAAATTTACATAATTGTAATTGTTACCACTTATCGGCAATGTAAAATTATAGAAACTTTTGAGCAGAGGGTTAAATACTGAAAATTGATTGTAGCAAGCGCTCCATATTTTGCCACTGGCATCTTCTGCAGTGGCCATGATATGATCCATGACCAGGCCATCATACTGTTTATACTGTTTGCTTAAATTTTTTGAAGGGTTGTAATAAATTAAGCCATCTCCTTTTTTTGACATCCATAAATCACCCTTTCTATCCATAATCATACTTGTAAAATAACCGTCATCTGCAGCAGAGGTATCCTGGTATTTCATCTGTAAGGGATGCAATTGATTTTGATCGGTATATGTAAGCCAATTCGTTCCATTCAATATCCAAACTTTGCCGTTTTTGTCAACCTTTGGCACTCCCAGATAAAGCCTGTTCTTTTCATTGATAAAAGGTTTTGTGAAAACAAGACTGTCGAGTTTTCCTGTTTGCAAATCCCATTTAAGCAGTTTGTCTACAGCAGTGCAATACAATATTTTTTGATTATACAACACTGCATCTCTGAGTACCCAGGAGGTAAATGGGGGAGGCAGAGTAATGGGTGAAAAGTTATTTGTCCCCTTTTTTTTAATCCATGCACCATAGTAGGAAAAAAGTAGTGTACTATCTTTTAAAAATATCATTCTGTACACCCCTGTCGGTGTTTTTTTATCGGCATTAGGTATAAATTCATCCAGCGCATACTTTGTGGTTTTTGATGTTGCAGGATTATATTGCATTATAATCTGTTTATTAGTGCCAATCCACCACGTTTTATCCCAGGGGTTTTCAGATACAAAATTTATCGAAGGATTTTCTGTGCTGTTAAGGTCTGTCTGAAAATGGTGAACTTTGTAAAATGACCGGTAATGATTGCTTTTTGAAATCCCGCCTACAGTACCCAACCACAAAGTGCCATCAGTTTCCTGAAAGGCATCCCAAAAAAAATCACCGGCTATGCTGGAAACATCATTTTTATTATGCCTTATTTTTGTGATAGTATTTCCATTAAGGTAATCAATCATAAACAACTCATATTTCCACGTTGAAAGCCATAACATATGATTATTGTCCTCAAACAAAGTAGCTGCCTGACCACTTTTTGTAATTTCCGGTGTGGAAATTAAATATTTTTCCTTTTTGGTTAATGGATCAAAACCAATAATTTTTTTTGCATCGTTGTCTACATACCAAAAATGGCCATGTTTAGTTTTGCAAAGGGAAGATGCACCAGAATTTTTTGCCGGATTTTTGTCGGTATTGTTAAAAATCCGGGAAAATTTTCTTGCTTTTTTGTCATAATAAATTAATCCCTGTTTATCAGTAATCCAAAAACCATTGCCGTCAGGGCTTTCTTCTAATCCATTTTTTCGAATATCTAAATCAGGAAATTTTGTATTGTTTTCAGCCTTTTGAAAACGGTCTGTAACTTTATTATAAAAAACAAGATTGAAATAGTTAGCTGCCCATATGACTCCTTTACTATCACAAAGAATGTTATACACACCTGTCCGTCCGTTTTTCGTAGGTAGTTGATAATTTTTAAAATATCCTGTAACTGGATTCAAACAAAAGACACCATTATCTGTCGCACCCCAAATATTTCCCTGCTTATCTTCAGCAAGTTTATGTACTGTATTGTTTGGCAATGTATTTTTATTCGGACCACCGTGAAAAGTATAAAAATGTGCTCCATCATATTTGTTTAACCCGTTATAGGTGCCAATCCATAATATTCCCCGGCTGTCTTTTAAAAAACAATTGATTATGTTGTAGCTCAATCCGTCTTTCTGTGTGATGTGATGAAACACTATGTCCGGCTGCTGACCTAATGCATGTGTTTGGATAACGATATTTAAAAGAAGAAAAAAATACTTCATGTGTATGTATTTAAGCTTTTCCTTTTAAAGAATAATACATTGTTTTAGTGTTGGGCACTATTTGTTCCAAGGGGTTTAGGGATATTAAATGGGGTGTTCTTGTCAAATGACAAAAGGGTGATAGTTGATATAGAGATATGAAATATGGTCTGAACAATGTCGATTTTTTATTTTGATGCAAGGTATTGAATCCCATTGTTCTGACAAAGATTAATTTTATGAAATGTCATAAAATGAATTAAGATGTAGGTATATACAAATGGCATGTTTTCTATACTGTTTTTTATATAATTCAGGTAATTAATGACCTTAATTCAGGTCTCATTTTTCCCTATTTGACTTTTCACACATCAATCTGAGTTATCTACATTTAAAGTAAAAATTTCTGCACATGGGGTTATAAAAATTTTATATGATTTCTGGCCACCTGATCTTTGACCCTATAATTAGCAAATAAAAGTTTCATACATGAAGAAACCAATTGAAATCATATTTTTTTGTTTTTTAACGATTGTTGGAAATACACAAAATGTTGGCATCGGGACGTTAAGCCCACAATATCCCTTGGATGTCGCAGGTCGGATGAGGATAAAACTTAGCCAGAATGAGTCTTCGGGCCTTCGCCTGGATGGTCCTTCACAAGTCTTAAGGTCTTTTATAGGATCGATAAATGATGACCATATCGGTATTTTTGGTTATGGTGGGGCTGGTTATAGTTTTGCCATGAATGTCAACAATGGAAATATAGGTATGGGCTCGGTCACTCCTGCATTTAAGTTAGACTTAAATGGCAGAATGAGAATAAGGCAAGACACATCAACTGCTGGAATATGGTTTGATGGTTCCAGTTCTCCCACCAGATCATTGATGGGTACAATAAATGACAACTATGTAGGGATTTTTGGAAATGGAGGGGCTGGTTGGAATTTTGCCATGGAGGTGAATAATGGAAATATAGGTATTGGTACATCTTCCCCAACAAGCAGATTGGATATAAATGGTACTCTTCGGCTGAGAAGTAACTCGCCGGTAAAAGGAAGTGTTCTCACAAGCGTCGATAATAATGGAAATGCAGTTTGGGCTAATCCTGAAAGTTTTAAAACAGGGGGTACCTTTGACGGGGTGCCTTTTACAATTGATAATATTACTTGGACAAAGGTATTTTTTAATCAATCAATGCTTCATAATTTCGGGAATGGATATTTGCCAAATGTATCTGAATTTTCAGTATTAGTAAAAGGTTTGTATCATTTTAAAACAGCCGTCACTTTCCTTGAAAAAGCGGATAAACACAGTATCAGAATAAGGTTAAAGAGGAATGGAGTTACCTCTACTATTGGAGAAAAATATCATCAGGGTTTTATGTATCATCAAAGTTTTTTTGGCAATTATACCGGGACTTGTAATTTTGATGAGCCGGCAACACTTTCAGTACAGGCAGACCTGTTACCAGGTGATCGTATCTGGGTTGAAGCTTATATAAAAATCTACAGCAACGGAGGCACGACTACAAGTATCAGCCAGGATTTGAGCAGTACCTGGTTCTCAGGTTCTATAATTGCAAGAAATTGATATTTACATTTTTTACATAAATACGTAAACTTAAAAAATAAAAGCATGAAGTTTATTTTAATTCTATTTACGACCTTATTTGTATTTCTTAACGGGTATTCTCAAAACACAGGAATAGATGTACAAGACCCTCAATTTAAACTTGACATTGGAGGTAGTTTGAGGATTCGGCATACAGCCGGGAATACCGCCGGAATTTTATTTGATGGGGTGTCATTTGCTACCAGAACGTTTATGGGGATTTATGATAATGATCGAATGGGGATATATTCAAATGTTTCCTCATCTTGGCCATTTCTAATGGATTTGACTAATGGAAGTATAGGTATTGGAAGTGTGATTCCTGCATACGATTTAGATGTAAAAGGAAGACCAAGAATCAGACATACCACTAATTCTACTGCCGGTATATGGTTGGATGGTCTTACCACGCCACAGACATCATTTATAGGTACTATTGATAATAATCATGTGGGGATTTGGGGTAATAGTGGTGCTAATTGGAATTTCGCGATGAATGTCATAAATGGAAATACGGGTATAGGTACCTCTGCTCCCACAAGTAAATTGGATATTAATGGTAGTTTTAGAATGAGAAGTTCTTTTCCAAAAGCCGGAAGTGTCATGACCAGTGAAGATGGAAATGGCAATGTGTCATGGTCTGACCCTATTGCATTTAAGGCAGTAGGGGGCTTGGATGATTTACATAATGAAATTGTTGATACTCTAAGTACTGTATGGTTCAAAATATACTTTAATCAAATTGCTTCTTACAATTATGGATTGGCATACCAGCCAATAAACTCCCAGTTCGTTGCATCAGAAAATGGAAATTATCATTTTGAAGTTGTCCTTGACTGGGAGAGCTTAATGGATTTTTATGCGGTAAGGTTAATGTTGAATCGTAATGGTGCCATTTCAACAATTGGGATACATCAAAAATCAAGTATGTCCACAGCAACAACTTATTATGCGTCCGGCCTGCAACCATCCGAGTTAGCGATAGATATCAGGCTGTTACAAGGTGATATTGTATGGGTGGAAGCCAAAGCTCATCAGCCTAATACAACAGGATATTCAAACAAAAGTTATGTTTCTGCCAATAAATTTAAAACATGGTTTACGGGAAATTTGGTAACAAGATTTTGATAAGGTTCAAGATTAACAATTAAAATTTTAATATTCAAATAAATAATTTAATAAATATATCATGGCAAATAAAATTTACCTGTTAGGGTTTTTTTTAATTCTAAAAGTAACAACTTTTAACGCTCAGAATGTAGGAATAGGTAATTATAATCCTGCTTATAAATTGGATATAACCGGAACTTTAAGGTTACAGCACTCAAATAGCACAGCAGGCTTTTGGCTCGATGGAACTACAATGCCAACAAGGTCTTTTATAGGGACATTAAATGACAGTCATTTTGGGATATATGGAAATGGTGGAGCAGGTTGGAATTTTTTAGTAAATAATAACAATAACAACGTAGGTATTGGTACTTCCGCTCCTTTATTCAGATTGGATATTAATGGTAGAATGAGAATCCAAAACAGTGCTAATTCTGCAGGTATTTGGTTTGACGGAATTACTTTGCCAGTGAGGAGTTTCATCGGAATCATGAATGATACGTATACGGGTATATACGGAGGCGGAGGATCAGGCTGGAATTTTGTTATGAATGCAACAAATGGAAATACCGGAATTGGGACTACAGCTCCTACTGCGAAATTGGATTTGAATGGTTCGTTAAGAATCAGAAGTAACTCACCGGTAAGGGGAAGTGAATTGACCAGTGGAGATTCAAATGGAAATGCAGAATGGAACAATCCAATATCTTTTAGAGCTGATGGTACAATTAATATTATTAATATGCCCATTTCAAGTAATAATTGGACAAAAGTTCAATTTAATCAAAGTCCTGCTTATAATTTAGGCAACGATTATCAACCGGCATCTTCAGAATTTGTGGTGGCTGAAAATGGTATTTATGAATTTAAGGCTGAAGTTTCTTTTGATAATTATTCTAACCGTAAACAAAGCATCAGAGTAATTTCACAAAGGAATGGGGTAAATAGTACAATTGGACAATTGCAAAATCAAGGTATTTTTATTAGTAATATCCATGTTAATTTCTATGAAAACATGAAAATATCAGTTGAAGTATATTTAATTGCCGGAGATAAAGTGTGGATAGAAGCCTATGTGGAACCACCAGGTCCAAATCAGGTAAATATAAATTCCAACCCTATATACACATGGTTTTCAGGTAATATTGTCTCCAGGATTTAATACGCTTTTTCTTTAATGTTCCAGATATGTCGATTTTCAATGTCCATTATTCTGCATGCCTTTTCCTGCAAACCTACTGTTGGCTCCTGATGACCTTGAACCAGACTGGTTGATCTTTTAAATGTATTTTCCCCAAAAAATATTGGCAAAAAATATTGAGGATTTGCAAAATAAATATCGGTTGCTTTATGGTGAGGTGTGATTGTTGAAATCAGGTGCAAAAGGTAAATAATTTTGTTGCTTTTTCCAAAACTTATTGAGACTATGAATGAAGAAGGAGAGCTTAGAACTATTTGTGTAAAATCAGCTACAATCATGAAAAAATTATTTATCTTAATTTACATCACAGCAAATTAGGAAACAGACTGAATTTAAACACCTTTTTAAAATTACTACATTGCATCACTTATAACAAAAATTATTGATTTCTGATGCGAAAGAAATAAAAAGCACAAAATATATTCTCCAATTACTTACAAATTAAAAAAAAATTTAATATTTATTCGGGGCATTTTAAAAAAAGGCATGATTTTTGGGTGGAACTCCTAATAACGAATCAGGGTAAATAACCATTTTTTAGAAAAAGTGTATCCCAACATTGGAAATTTCAATGAAAAGTACGTATCATTGAACCATCTTTGAAAATATAAGGCTGCTGTTGCAACGTACCTGATGGGATTTACAATCATGTTTATTTTATTAAACTTTTAAAGTACATTGCAAATGAAGCATTTATTGTTTTTCGTATTTTTATTTCAGTCTCTGTTTTTATCTGCACAAAACCGACCGGTTGATCTTGTGAAAATGAACCGTAATTCATGGACAGAACTTTCTTATGATTTATTGACATTAAACACAACGACCCGAAATTCAGAAATTCCGGTTGAGTGTAAAAATCCGGTATTATTCCATCTCAATAAAAACATCCTTCAGGAAGTACTGAGATCATCCGAAAAAAGTATTAAGCTTACTTTACCTTCAGAAAATCGAAATGATATAATACTT
Organism: Saprospiraceae bacterium; assembly: GCA_016715245.1. Classification (GTDB taxonomy): domain Bacteria; phylum Bacteroidota; class Bacteroidia; order Chitinophagales; family Saprospiraceae; genus OLB9. Next base: position 57,309 of record JADKAS010000033.1, on the reverse strand, counting down.
AATCTTATCGAGGTAAATATCCAGGAGAACGCATTTGTAATGGTTGAGCCGGGATATAAAAAAGTAAACGTCACCCAGGGCAGGCATTATCGTGGTATCATTGAAGGAGATGAATCGAGCCTTGCAGCTATTAGTATATTTGACAATGAAATCATGGGTTTTATCTCGTCCCCAAAACTAACAGGTAATCTGGTTTTAGGTAAAATGGAAACCAGTGACACCCATATTTTGTATGAGGACGAAGATATTATGGAAAAACTTCATTTCACCTGCGGAGTAGCAGATGAAAACCAAAATTATACTGCCGAAGAACTAAAAGGACAAAAAACTGAAGACAGAACGGTAAAGTGTACCAGGTTATATATAGAAGTTGATTATGATATTTATACAGGTAAAGGAAGTAGTCTTACGGCTGTAAATAATTTTGTAACAGGTATCTTTAATCAGGTCGGCGCCTTGTATGCCAATGAAAACCTCACCACTACTCTTTCGGAAATAGTAGTCTGGACACAGGCAAGCCCCTATAATTCCACTACATCTATAGGAATGCTCAACGCTTTCACAGCACACAGACAGGGGTTTAATGGTGACCTGGCGCAGCTGATATCCTATAAGGCAAGTGGGGGAGTGGCCTATGTCAATGGATTTTGCAGATCCAACCCTGATTTAAGTATGAGTTTTGCCAGTATACATTCTACGTATTCTAATGTGCCAGCCTACAGCTGGACGGTTGAAGTATGTGCACATGAATTTGGTCATCTTTTTGGGTCACAACATACACATGCCTGTGCCTGGAATGGAAACAATACCGCTATAGATGGTTGTTACACCACAGAAGGAGGGTGCGCCAATCCAGGATTGCCTTCCGGAGGAGGTACTGTTATGTCTTATTGTCATTTGACATCAGTGGGCATAAACTTTTCTAACGGTTTTGGACTTCAACCTGGAAATGTCATGAGAAGCCGGGTTAGTACGGCCTCTTGTCTGGGAAATTGTGAAGGTGGAGGAAATCAATGTACCACCAATGAGGTACGATTGACCATTAAAGTCGATAGTTATCCTCATGAAACCACATGGAATTTAAAAAATTCTTCCAATGTTGTTATTTATTCAGGTGGGCCGTATACAGGTGCGAATACTATTAAAACAGAAGATTTTTGTTTGGAAAACGGATGTTATACTTTTACTATATTCGACAGCTACGGAGATGGTATTTGTTGCACCTATGGCCAGGGATATTATAATGTCAAAAAAGGTGACGTAGTCCTGGGGTCAGGCGGACAGTTTACGTCGTCACATGTTCAGACTTTTTGTGTTTCAACCAATCCGACACCCACTTGTACAGATGGCGTCCAAAACGGACAGGAAACTGGTATTGACTGTGGAGGACCTACATGTCCTCCTTGTGCTAGTTGTACTGACGGAATCCGGAACGGTCAGGAGACAGGGGTCGATTGCGGAGGACCAATTTGTCCGGCATGCGCTACCTGTTCGGACGGTATTCAAAATGGTCAGGAGACAGGTGTCGACTGTGGAGGACCCACATGTCCTCCTTGTGCAAGTTGTACCGACGGAATCCGGAATGGTCAGGAGACGGGAGTGGATTGCGGAGGACCAATTTGTCCGGCATGCGCTACCTGTTCGGACGGCATCCAAAACGGTCTGGAGACAGGTGTCGACTGTGGAGGGCCAAATTGCCCTCCTTGTAATGGAACAGTTGTTGAAACCAACCTCGGAGGGTATTACTTTGAAACCGGTTGGGACGGTTGGACAAAAGGAGGATCATACGCATCAAGATATTCTGGTTCTTTGTCACCGGAAGGTCAATTTTCAATAAGGATTTCCTTTAACCAACAGGTATCAAGTTCGTTTTCATCACCTAATCTGAATCTGGCAACATTAGATTCAGTTAAAATTCAGTTTTTGTTTTTTACGCAAAGTGTCGAAACTGGTGAACGTTTTGAATTGCAATATTTTAATGGAAGTTTATGGATTACATTGGCCTCCTATATCAGCGGTACACATTTTGTAAATAATACGGATTATTCCAGAACATTTAAACTTTCGTCAAATCTGGTTAATAATGCCAAGTTCAGATTTATGGCATTCGGTTCTGATTCTTACGACAGAATTTATATAGATGCCGTCCAAATCAGAGGATTTGATACGGTCTCAGGTGCTACCTGCACTGATGGTATACAAAACGGTCAGGAAACAGGAGTAGATTGTGGTGGACCAACCTGTCCGGCATGTCCAACATGTAATGACGGAATTCAGAATGGACAGGAAACCGGGGTAGACTGTGGCGGACCAAATTGTCCGGCGTGTCCTACCTGTAACGATGGCATTCAAAATGGTCAGGAAACCGGAGTAGATTGTGGCGGACCTGTTTGCCCGGCATGTCCAACCTGTAACGATGGCATTCAAAATGGTCAGGAGACAGGAATAGATTGCGGAGGTCCGATTTGCCAGCCATGTAATATTGGAAATCAAACACAAATCGGAGGTTACTATTTTGAATCAGGCTGGGACGGTTGGCTTGACGGCGGAACCCATTGTTTCAGGTATGGTGGTTCGTTTTCTCCGGAAGGAACATATAGTATCAGAATGAGAAGCAATGGAGCAGAATCGGCTACCACTTCTCCGGTATACAACCTGACAACCTTTCAGGCAATCGCTGTCGAATTCAGGTTTAAAGCATCGGGTATGGAAAACGGAAAAAGTTTTGTTCTCCAGTATTTTAATGGGAGTGCCTATACAACCGTGGCTACCTTTACGGCCGGTGCTGAATTTGCCAATAATATTACTTATTTAACCACAGTAAATCTCAGCGGCAGTTTTGCTTCTAATGGAAGATTCCGTTTTATGAATCAGGCAACAGATAATACGGATTACATCTTTATTGATGCCATTGTCATTACAGGTTTTACCGGATCATCTTTGCTGGAAGGTGTTAAATTTATTGATGTCCTGCATGCGGACCATGAAACATTTGAAGAAGTAGATCTTATTGTTTACCCTAATCCGGTTGATAATGAACTTCAATACAACATAACAGATGTTCCTGCCAGGATAAAAATTTATGACACTAAAGGAAAATTGATTTCTGACAGGTGGGTTTATGACCCTAATGGTAAAATTGATGTGTCTGATCTGAATTCAGGTATGTTTTTAATCATCGCCGAAACACCTAATGATGTCATCAATAAAAAATTTATAAAAAATTAAAAGTTTAGTTCAGGTCTTTTTCAGAGGAAATTATTCTTATAACATATCAATCCAAAGTCGCAAACTCAAACAGTTTGCGACTTTTTTTGTTACAAACTATAATTCCGGAGTTTACTTCTTTTTATTAAAATTATGTAATGAAAACTTCCCGGTAAATGGATTTGAAATGCAGTTTAATTTATAAAATTAATTTTTATGCGATTATTTTTATTGTCTGTGGTCTTGATGAGTTTGAGTTTCTACTGCTCTTCAAAAAATTCGAAAGAAATAACACAAAATGAAACAGTCCAATACAAAGAAATTCAGCATTTGGCAAAATACAAAAAGGCATATTTTGCCAGTGGTTGTTTTTGGTGTGTTGAAAGTGTATTTGAATCTGTGAATGGCGTCAAAGAAGTGATTTCAGGCTATGCAGGTGGAAATGAATCTTCGGCATCTTACAAAAAGGTCAGTACAGGAGTGACCGAACACGCAGAAGCGGTTGAAGTTTATTATGATCCTGAAATCATTGATTATAAGACTCTTTTGGTGGTGTTTTTTGATTCTCATGACCCGACGACTTTGAACAGGCAAGGCCCGGATTACGGAAGGCAGTACAGGTCCATGATTTTATATCAGACAGAAGAAGAAAAAAAACTGGCTTTTGCCAAAATTGCTGAAATCAATGAAAGCGGACAATACAAAGACAAAGTAGTAACGGAGGTGGTTCCTTTTTCCGCATTTTATCCGGCAGAAGAGTACCATCAGGACTATAAAAAAAGGAATCCTAACAATTCATACGTTAAAAGTATTTCAATACCAAGACTTAAAAAATTTCAGTCAAAACATCCGGTTCTGCTTAAAAAAGAGAAGTAAGGTTATGTGTCGCATCAGCGTCAATTACGATATAAGTGAGGACAGAATGCTTTATTTTACCAAATCTTAACCATACTTTGCCGGAAATTTTTAATTTTGCACTCCGCAAATCGGAAGTCCTATAAATTATATATGTCAATACTTGTCAAAGGCCTTACAAAAAAATTCGGTAATCAGATAGCTGTAAATAATTTACATTTTTCGGTCAACCCTGGTGAAATCGTTGGTTTTCTAGGTCCGAATGGCGCAGGAAAAAGTACGACCATGAAAATGTTATGTTGTTATCTTACACCTACAGAAGGAAGCGCAGAAATTGATGGTTTTGATATAATTAATAATCCACTTGAAGTTAAAAGCAGGGTAGGGTATTTGGCTGAACAAAACCCTCTGTACGATGACATGTATGTCAAAGAATATCTTGCATTTGTTGCCGGAATACACAAAATTCAACAACCGAATCAACGAATAAAGGAAGTTATTCAACTTACCGGACTTGAAAAAGAGCAATCCAAGATCATTGGTTCATTGTCGAAAGGATATAAACAAAGGGTTGGATTGGCGCAGGCCATTATCCATGATCCTAAAGTACTTATTCTCGACGAACCCACTTCAGGGCTGGATATGAATCAATTGGTTGGCATAAGGCAGTTAATTCTTGAAATGGGGAAAGAAAAAACCGTTATTTTTTCATCACACATCATGCAGGAAGTACAAGCACTTTGCAGCAGAGTGGTCATCATTAATGACGGTATTCTGGTGGCAGACGATCCTATTGAATTATTACAGTCAAGGATGACAGGTCAGGGTAAAATTATTGTAGATTTTGCTGAATCTGAAATCAATGTAAATGCATTTGAAAAATTGGCAGGAGTGATGGAAGTAACCAGAAACAGTAATAGTCTTCACATATTGATTAATGAAAATATCGATATCAAACCTGAGATTTTCAGGCTAGCCGTTTCTTTGGGATTAACCATCATTGAAATGAGAAGTGAAAAAATAAATATGGAGTCTGTTTTCAGAAAATTGACTAAAAGCGGGAAGGAATGATCAGTATTTTTTATAAAGAAGTCCATGCTTTTTTAAGTTCTTTGATAGGGTATATAGTGGTGGCTGTATTTCTGATTTCGGTGGGTATTTTTATGTGGGTTTTTTCGGACACAAGTGTACTTGAATATCGGTTTGCTACTATGGACCAATTGTTTTCAATAGGGCCATTGGTTTTTTTGTTTTTAATTCCTGCGATCACCATGCGTACATTTGCAGAAGAAAAAAATAAAGGAACGATTGAATTTTTATTTACTAAACCATTAAAGACTTCAGAAATCATCATTGGAAAATACCTGGCAAATGTCATGCTGGTTGCTTTTTCACTCATTCCTACACTGGTGTATTATTTTTCTGTCTACCAATTGGGGTCGCCAAAAGGTAATCTTGATACCGGCGCTATTATTGGTTCATATATCGGATTGTTTTTTCTTGGGGCATCATTTGTTGCTATCGGAATGTTTGCCTCTGTCATTACCAACAATCAGATTGTTGCTTTTATTGCAGGAGCCTTTTTTTGTTTCTTTTTCCATTGGGCTTTTATGTATGTGTCAAAACTCCCTGTTTTTATGTCAAAATTGGATTTGGTGATACAGAAGATCGGAATTAATTACCATTATTCATCGATAAGTAAAGGTATAATCGATTCAAGAGATATATTGTATTTTCTCTCCTTGATTTTTATTTTTTTATTACTAACCTACACACAACTGGAAAGAAAAAAATGAAAAATAAGTCAGGATCTTATTTACAGGCTTTGTTGTACATCGGAATTATATTTATGGTAAATGTCATTGCCAATTTTTTTCATTTTTCTATGGATTTAACCGGTGATAAGAGGTATACTTTGTCAAATAGTACAAAAAAAATAATTTCTCAACCCGATGATAATATTTTTATTAAAGTCTATCTTGATGGAGAGTTTCCTTCGGGTTTTAAGCGACTCAGAAGTTCAACTCTTGAATTTCTGGAGAATATCAGGGACGTAAATGATAACATAGTTTATGAGTTTGAAGATCCAACAGGTGGATCTGAACAACAATTAAAAAAAAGAAAGGAAGAATTTGAAGCTGATAAAATTTCACCTATTCTCCTGAATTTTTATGATGGAAGTCAAATGGTGCAAAAACCGATTTTCCCTTTTGCCGTCATCTATTACAAGAATAAAAAATTTGTAGTCAACCTACTCGAAGAACAGTTGGCCGGAGACAATGAGGAGTTGGTTTTAAACCGTTCTGTGGAATTGCTCGAATATAAATTTGCTTCTGCCTTTCAGAGAATTACAGCACAAAGACCCAAAAGAGTATTGTTTACTACTGGCAACGCGGAACTCGAACGCAATCAGTTAATTCGGCTTGAATCAGAAATAAGGAAAAATCATCTTGTAGGGTGGGTACATCTGGACAGCATAATGAAAATTGATACAACCATAGATTTGATGGTTGTGGCCGGACCGAGAAATGCCATTTCTTTAAAAAATCTTTTTAAAATAGACCAGTATATAATGGTGGGAGGTAAGGTTATATGGCTGTTGGATAAAATGGAAGCTTCATTGGACTCAATAAATGTATACGGCATGTATATACCGCCTGATATAAATACAGGTACGGATGAAATTTTGTTTAAATATGGTGTAAGAATAATGCCTGATTTAATTATGGATCTTGAATGTTCCTCCATTCCTCAGGTAGTGGGTATGCAGGGTGGAAAACCCCAGACACAATTGTTTCCCTGGTATTATCACCTCTCTATAGCGCCTCTGTCTACCCATCCTATCGTCAAAAATATTGACAGGGTTAATATGTTTTTTCCTAGCTCCATCGATACTCTGAAAACAGATGATCCTGTTAAAAAGACCATTTTGTTGCAAAGTTCTGAGTATTCAAGAACGCAGTTGTCACCGGCGAGGTTGAGTTTTGAAATATTAAAAACAGCACCGGATCCTAAAAAATTTAATGATGGCAAAAAAAATGTTGCCGTGTTGCTGGAAGGAGGATTTTCTTCGGCTTTTGAAAACAGATTGACACCAGAATTGGAAATTTTGCTTCAAAGTATTGGTATTAAGTTTATATCAAAAGGAGACCCAAAAGCTAAACAAATGGTAGTTTCGGATGCAGATTTTGCCAAAAATCTAGTGAATACAACAAGCGGCGAAACCGAACAGATTGGGTATAATAAATGGGAAAGGGCTTATTACAAGGGCAATAAAGATTTTATAAGTAATGCCATTGAATACATGCTAGATGGCGACAATATTATTGAATCCCGATCCAAAGAAGTTAAACTGAGACTTTTAGATCCTGTCAGGATAAAAGAGGATAAAACAAAATGGCAGATGATCAATGTGGTTTTACCCGTCGTGATACTTGGTTTGTTTGGCGGTTTGTATTCCTTTTGGAGAAGAAGAAAATACGCAGGAACAGATACACCGTAATATAAAATATATGCTGGTTAAGATAAATTTTTTAAATAGTCTTATTGGCTTACCATTAAAATAAATGATATGCAGAAAATATAATCTTATTGGCAATCCTGATGGTTTTATCAGCCGGTGCTTATTTTTTATATCAGAAGTCAATAGTAAACAGGAAAATGAGCTCTATTAAAGAGGAGCGGGAGTTTACCGTTGGATCTCCTGACTTGATTCATAAAATCGTATTAAAAAGGGTTAATCAGGAACCTTTGGTTTTTGAAAAAAAGGGAAAGAATAATTGGCTGCTAAATGGTAAATATAAGGCCGATGAGGTTGTCGTAGGTTATATGATTCAGGTTCTGACCAATGCAAAAATGAAATCTATTCCTTCAAGAAATGCACTTGAGTACATACATCAAGCGATAAAAAACAGAGGAATAGTCGTAGAGGTTTACGGCGCAAATGACGATGTACTTAAAAAATTCTCCATTGGTTCTGATGTGCAAAATGGCGACGCAACCTATATGGTAATGGATGGATTCGAACAAGCGTATGCTATGGAATTGCCGGCTTTGGGTGGAAGTCTTCGGTCCAGATTTGAACAGCCACTTGACAAATACAGGGATAAATATATTTACAGAGAACCTGTAGCTTCCATCAAATCTGTCAAAGTGGAGTACCATAACGATAAAAATAATTCGTATGTTATTGAAAAAAAAGGTGGAGCATATGAAATTACTCCGGTAGATAAAGCGGTGGCAAAAAATACAAAATCGCCTGATCAGAATAAAATTAAAACGTATCTGGGGTTTTTTGAAGAGTTGGGTGCTGAATTATTGTATAATCATTATGAAAAAAAGGATTCCGTTTTATCACTTACTCCTTTTTGCACCATCACACTCGTCAATGAATCAAATGAAGTAAAAAAGTACGATTACTGGGATTATGATAAAATTGTGAAGTCTACTGTATCAAAAGAAAGATCTGCTGATGCCATACACATAAATCGTTTTTTTGTGTTTACCGGAGATTTATATACGGTTCAGACACAAGTGTTTGGAAAAATATTCGCATCATATCCTGCATTTTTTTAGAATTGGAGAGGAGGTTACTATTAATAAACCCACATATCTAGCAAGGTTTATAGCCGGAAAGTAGGATGGCGTTTTTCAATAGTACAGGTTTTTATCTGTTATTTTAACAGTCATTGGAATTTTTTATCAATATACATTAAATTATAATTAATATGTATATTATTACAATATTAGGCTAATATAGATGTTAAATAAAAAATATATTATTTTTTAAAAAAAACATTAAAATTATATTAAATAATTATATAATATGTATTATCTTTGCATTGTGTAAGTTTTGGTTATTAAATTGTAAAATTCGTTGTTGCTCGTGAAAAGTCACGAGCAATTTTTTTTTGTACAAAAACCATTTCTTTTTACTCCATTATATGTGAAGGGGATAATAGCTAAAATAAACATTATTTTGACGTAGATAAAAGGTGCTGATTCAATCATTCCAGTAAATTATATTGGGCTTTTTTATTCATCGTATATTTCTCAAGTATACAGTTTTTTGTAAACAGTTACCCTTAATTTATTATATTTACCTCATTAATGCAACTTTTATAAATGGAATTGATTTTTTTTAATATTCCTGCAACGTTTTTGGAGTATTTAGTTTCTTAAGATTATATACCATTTTTCACAAAAGAAGAATCGCAATGTTTAAAAATATTTTAACCATCATTTTATTCTCCGTTCTCATTATTGGATGTCACAAAGATTATGATAGTGGTGAAGACATAACGCAGACACAATTTATGCCTGAAATCAAAAGTCAGATTGAAGGCACCATTCTTGGATATGTTTATGATGAATCAGGACAACCTGTTGCGGATGCCAAAGTTGAAATCTATGGTGCCCAAACAACCACAGATTTGCATGGCGTTTTTTTATTTTCAAAAAAAATGTTGGACCGGCACGGAACGTATATTAGGGTGTCCAAAGATGGGTATGTAGTAGGTTCTGACAAGGTATATCCTGTGAAAGGTGTTTTGCGATCAAGGATAAAAATGTTCTTATTGCGTACGGATTATTCATTTAAATCTGCAGAAGGGAGCGAAATAAAAATGGATTCAGGGGGGAGCTTGATTTTTGCACCCAACAGTATAGTATCTTCATCCGGTGATACCTACAATGGCATCGTATATATAACTTCCCGATATGTAGCACCGGACAGTCCAACGATAGCAGATGAAATGCCGGGAGATCTTTTAGGTGGTACCTTGGCAGGCATTTCTTCGGTCCTTGGAACAGCAGGGATGTTTTCTGTTGAAATCAGAGATGAAGCAGGAAAAGAATTGCAAATCAAACCGGGAAAAAAAGTCAAATTTTCTATACCCGCAAAATCCAAAAACAGACCTTCTACAATTCCACTTTGGTATTTTGATGAGAACAGAGGGTATTGGATAGAGGAGGGTCAGGCCGTATTGAACGGAAATGAATATTCAGGTGAAGTGGGGCATTTCAGTTTCTGGAATTGCGATGCACCTTTCCCTTTAGTAGAAATTTGTGGAAAGGTAATAACTTCGGATGGCACGGCTCCTCTTAATGTTCTTATAAGAGCTGAAGTCGATGGCTTTGGAACAACCTTTGGATATACGGACGTGGAAGGTAACTTTGGTGGAAAATTCCCAAGAAATAAAAAGATTACGCTCTTTATTACAAATTATATTTGTGATGAAGCCGTTAGAGTTGTTGAATTAGGTCCGTTTAATTCAAAAACTATACTTGACCCGATTGTCATTGACCAGGATGTATATTCATTGAGTGGTTATGTCTATTGTAATGGTGAAGTAGTGAAAAATGCACTTGTTGTCGTAACATACAACAATAGAACTTCTCACATCATGGCCGATGAAAGTGGATATTATTCCGTCAAGTATATTAAATGTCCAGGTGCCAGCGATGTAGTTTCCATTTTTGCCTATGATCTTTCTACGTACAAAGCAAGCCAGATTGAAGAAATAAGTTTATCTGCACTTGTTGAAAAAACCATTGAAATATGTCCGGCAAATTGTATTTTGGAAGGGAATATTGAAAATAAATGTGATTACCTTCAAATGGTAGTTACGCAGGGCAGCGGTCAATACGACTATCTTTGGAGTACCGGTGATTCTACTGAAAGAACGTTTTCACCATTATCATTTCAAGCCGCATTGTATTGTGTGACCGTCACGGACAAATTAATACCTGAATGTAAGCAAGTATTTTGTTATGAATACAAAGGCAAACTTGAAGTTTCTGTTGAATCAGCGTGTCAGAATCCATTTATGGTTTTTCCTTTTGGAGGAGTGAGACCCTTCACATATCTATGGCATAACGGGGCTACTACGGAAGTTGTTAATCTGGGCCCTGGAGAAAGTTATTGTGTTACAGTAACGGATTCAGTCGGTTGCACAGCAAAAAAGTGTGGTATTTTTGAACAGATTATTCTCGACAATTTTATTGTTAATTGTAACAAAAATACATTTGATATTTTTAGCAGTCCCTTTATATCCGGCATGATAATCAAGGATTTGGGAGGAACCATTCCTGTAAATTCCTTGTTTGGACTCAGCGTTTTTCAAACGGGTTTTAATTTTAGTGTTGTTATTAATAGCGGGCAGTGTTCAGAATATAAATCTTATGTGCTTCCTCAATTTAAAGGTTTGACGATTGCAGGAATTGAAAATACAACGTGTGGTACCTGTGCCGATGGATCTATAAACGTCAATATAGATAATTTGGCACCTTGCAATAGTTGTGTCAGGGGAATGGTAAGAATTTTTAATGTCAATCAACTCAATATTGATCTTAGTGCGGCAAACACAGCTAAAATGTTGCCCAAGGGAGATTATTACGTGGTTGTTGAAGATGCCAATAATGGATGTTATGTTGCTTTTGAGCGTGTGTTTATAAACTAAAAAATAAATCGTATATTTTGGACGAAAGTCAGATTATACACGGATGTAAATCGGGAGACAGAAGATGTCAGGAAGCCTTGGTACATAAGTTTGCACCAAGGCTACTGGCTGTTTGCAGACGATATTGTATTGATCAAACACTTGCAGAAGATGCCCTTCAGGAAACTTTTATGAACACTTTCAGATATATTTCAAGTTATTCCGGTACGGGAAGTTTTGAAGGATGGCTTCGAAGAATAGCCGTTACCAAGAGCCTTGAAATAAACAAAAAATTTTTAAAAATAAACCTCTTTCCAATCGAATCAGAAATTAATCCGGCAGATGTGGTCATTCCGGATATTTACAGTACGCTTGGGGAAAAAGAAATTCAGCTATTGTTGGAAAAACTACCGAAAAATCAATACATCGTTTTTAACCTGTTTGTTGTGGAAGGTTATTCACATCAGGAAATTGGTGAAATTTTATCACTTGCAGAGGGTTCTTCACGGGCACTTCTGAGTAGAGCGAGAAGTTCTCTGATATCCATGATGGAAAATCAATACCAATACAAACGGTATCCATTGGCTCATTTATAATTAGACCTAATATGAAGTTATCAGAGTTCGAAAAACATATTCAACATTCGCTTTATAACCAGGAAGCGTCACTGGATACGGAAGCATTCATTCAGGCTATTTTTCAAAAAAAGGAGAAAAAAAGGAGAGTTTTTCCTTTTTGGTGGATGACAACAGGTATTCTTTTAGGTTCAGTAATTATGTTTACTTTATATGGTACAGGAGAGAAGAAAAGAAGTATTAAAAAAAGCCGCTGTAGAAAAATTGTACTTTTTAGCGGATGCAGAAATAAGCGTGAACAAAAAAGTGGAAGGTCAGAAATTTCGATTCAAAAAACAAATATCGATGCCGAAGAAAAGAAAATGTCAAAATTACCTGGAAAAAGCAGAATAAAAATGAAGTGGAAAATCTTTCGGATTTGTTTTCGGAATCTTCAGCGCCAGATGAAATCCTTCTGAATGATGTTGGTATAGACAATAACGCTGCCATTCAACAAAATAATTCCTTTGAAACCGACCAGCAAGGGCAAAATAAAAATCCATTTATGCATAGTTTTCCATTTCTGAATACGGAAATAGCCTCTGTTTTTCTGTTAAACAGATTTTATCCTAAAAAAAGGAAAGTGGAATGTCCGAGTTTTTCTCTGAAGAAAAAGTTTCATTTTTTTGTACAACCTGATATGGGTATTTCCCTTCCTCAAAAAACATTGCAGGAACGTATACCTGACAATTCTGAAGTAACTGCTTTCAGGAGAGAACATGAAAAAACGCTTGAAGGAATACATGCAGGGTTGCAGGTAGGTATGTTTATTGGAAAGAGCCCGTTTTATGCAAGTGCCGGATTTGCTTATAGCCGGATCTCAGAAAAATTGGATCTCGTGTATAATTATACAGAAGTGGATACTACATACGGCATTGTTTCCATTACGAGATCTCAAAATGGGGATACGGTGACGGTCATTTATGGGGATATTATTACTGAAAAAAATATCCGGGGGCAAAAAATTAAACACCATTATTTTCATATACTGGATATTCCTTTATTGGTTGGATACCAGTTTGATCTTACCAACGGCTGGAGTTTAGGGTTGAATGGCGGCGTTCTTGTTAATATTGGTTTGAGGACCAATGGCCAGGTTTTACATACGCTGAACGATTTTAAACCCATTGAAAAAGACAAATATCATACAACACTTGGTTTGGGCTACCGTTTTGGAATTGATGTAGAATACGCTCTAACGCCCACTTTTGCCCTTGGTCTTAATACCAGGTTTACAGGTTATGGAAAATCGTTTAGTAGCCCTTATTCCAATTTCAGGCAGAATTATTTGATTCCGGGAATTCACCTTTTTGGAAGGTACCACTTCAGCCTTTAATAATGTAAAGGTGGAATTTAATTTTCAGCATAGTTGGGTAGTGGATTGGTAAAGTTTGAATGAAGAACAGTTGATTTTTAATTTTTCGGGTGAAATTTTAATTAAAAATCCGGAATCCATTTTTAACTCTCCGTCAATCTGATAATAAACATCTTTGTTTGTTTTAATCTCCACAGTGTCTGCATGATGGTGATAAACATAGGGTAAACCGATATGTTTTCCTTTCTCGACTTTTGGAAGCACCCATAACCTTTTCCACCATGGCAAAGGTTCAGTAAAAAGTAAATCAAGCTTTCCATCCTGAAGAGAAGCTTTTGGTGCGATTAAAAAACCACCCCCTGTCATGGTAGAGTTGGAAACTGCCAGGATAACCGGATGTATTGTTTTTACGGTATTATGATACTTTATCTCAAATCCGATTTCTTTAAAACTGAAAATACTTTTGATGACAGCCAGCAGATATCCTAAATGACCTCCGATTTTACGAATGGAATTCATGTTTTGTAAAACATCTCCGTCAAAACCAATACCAAGGGAATTCACATAATATTGCCCGTTGCAGTTGCCCATATCAATCTCGATAATATTTTGAACCAGAAGTTTTTCAATTCTTGATTCAATGTTTTCATCACCATAGAGATATTTAGTAAGATCGTTTCCTGTTCCTCCTCCAAGTAAGGCAATAGGTAAATCAAAGTTTTTATATGTATTTATGTAGTAGTGAATAGTTCCGTCACCACCACCTATCCAGATTTCAGAAAAATTTTGCACAGAATCGGGCCATTCATTGATAAATAAAGTAGAGGGTACTTTTTTCATCTGAAGTATTTCAAACACCTGTGTAGAAATTTTTACGGATTTTCTTTTTCCTGCCTTTTCATAACAGAGAATAGCTATATTTTTATGGTTATCCTCATGAAGTACAGACCCCATCATTCTATTTTATTTTGAAATATTTCTCAGAGAACTCCCCAGATATGCTGCCCAACCTGAAAAAAAGCCACCCGTCAATCCGGTCAGAATATAGGTCAGCACTGGCGAAATTTCTCCCAGTAAGGCTGACAAAAATTGAGATACAACATATTCCGATTGTGCATCTTTCCAAATACACTGGAATAACCAGAAAACAAATACAAAGGAGAAAAAAATCAAAAAGGAAGCACCTTTGCCTTTTATAAAGAAATATGAAATGACAAAGGCAATGACGCCATTCATCCACCACCACCCCCAAAAAGCGTTCAGAATGAATAAGAAAACGGAAATTACAACCGGCAAAAACCATTTTTTGATTGACATCATGATTTTACTTTATTTGGTGAGGCAACCACTTTTTTAACTTGTTTTTTGGATAATTCTTCCATAGTAATGTTTTGATGCAAGACATGGTACTTGCCTTCCACCCAGTCATTTACCATGTTTTTATAATAGGGACTAAAAGGATTTCCGGATTGACCACCGGGATAAACACCGTAGGCTTCAACAGGGTTTTTTTGATGTACGATCATTCTCCAGCTTGGCCCGAAAGAATTGCCTTTTGCATTGATGGCATCAGGACAACCATCTGCGGCGAGATTATTCGCTGACAAAGCGGGAATTCGTGTAGGGTGATAAATATGCAGGGGATTGTAATTACCCCAATTCAAATTTTTCCAGGCTGTCATAACACTATCTATTTCACGGATAGATTTGAAAAAAGCCAATTTTTGAATATTGTCAGCATTTTCTATCGTGGATGTTTTTTTGATATTAAATATTTCATTCAGCGGGTCATTCAAAATGTTTTTATACAATACCCAATCTTTTGGAATGGGTATTGCCACTTCATCAAGTTTTGAATATATTTCATCAAATGTATTCATCCGAAGATGTTTCATGTAGATCTCAAAAAAAACAGGCTCTGTTTTATCTTTTAAATATTCAAAGCTCCATTCTTTTAATTTATCATACCAGTTAATTCCTGACGCTGACCCCATTTGACGGCAATCTGTTGGAATAACGCTCACAAATTCCTTCGCCTTTGGTGAAAAAGAGCTCATTTGCATTTTTTGCATATCCTGTGCGGTAAAGTCAGAACCGGTTTTAAGTTTTTCAATGATGGTTTTATTTCTGTAATTTTCGAAATTTCCAGTAAAGTAATAAGGGTAATTTTTTGAAGCACTTCTCTGATTTGCAGAAGAAACGTAATTTTCAGGCGGATTTACAACGTGTGGGTTTAGCTGTCTTGGTATAAAAGCGGACCAGTCATTTTTACTATTATTTCCATATTCAACAAACCGACCATCCTGATCGTATTTTGCCGGAAGCATTCCATTAATGCGAATGGCGAGGTCACCGGAAGCGGAAGAAAATCCAAAGTTTTGGGCGGGTGTCTGAAATTTTTCCGTTGCAGTCAGATATTCGTCGTAATTTTTACACATCATTCCATTGACAAAAGTCATAAATTCTGCACCTTTGGGCTTGTCGTGTGACAACCATCTTATGGACAGGTCATTTTTCCCATCTTTTGAAGATTTGAATATCGGTCCCCATTTTGTATATCGTATGGTATCATACAAAGGGTCAGCACCTTTAATTGCGATTTTTTCAATACGTATATCTGCTTTTAATTTTTTACCGTCGAGATAATAGGTGTTTTTTTTGTCATCTGCCCATTCTATAAGGAAAAGATCCTCGACATCCTGGCCTACATTGGTTTCTCCCCAGGCTATAAAATCATTAAAACCAATCATAATTCCCGGAAATCCGGGGAAAGAAACACCATACGCATTAAATTGGGGCGTTTTTAAATGTTGCTCAAACCAAATTGAGGGCAAACCTAAAGATAGGTGCGGATCATTGCAGAAAATATTGGAACCTGATTTGGTTTTGGATTTACCAACGGTCCACTGATTGCTGCCTATACCGGGGT
Organism: Saprospiraceae bacterium; assembly: GCA_016715245.1. Taxonomy (GTDB): domain Bacteria; phylum Bacteroidota; class Bacteroidia; order Chitinophagales; family Saprospiraceae; genus OLB9. Next base: position 40,950 of record JADKAS010000033.1, on the reverse strand, counting down.
TTCTTGTTTCGAAAAATGTTTTTTTGATAATGCCGTTATAAAAAGAAGAATTATCTTGTTGTTTACCAAATAAGGTATCCGGTATGACTAAGGAGTGATCCGGAACTACAGGATTTTCAATATCTTCATGTTCAGGGTACCATTGATTGAATATGTCCTGAGTAAAAGTATTTTTGGCGTTGGTGTATTCAATGTCTTCATTTTTTCCACATAAAAAAAGTGACATTTCTTTAAAAATCAGCGCACTTTTTAATTCTGTCCAGGGTTCCGGTTGAATATTAAATAATTTGAATTCGAGGGGGTAATCTTCGGGTTTCAGTTGCGATATATAGGCATTTACGCCATCAATATATTTTTGAGCAAGATCAAATTCCGGCATCTGTTTCCAGGCATTGACCGCATTTTCGGCAGCAAACTTTATTCCTCGTCGTCTTTTGTCCAGATCGAGTTCTATGGTTACTTCTCCAAATATGGAGGATAATTCCCCCGCGGCCGCTCTTGACATTAATTCCATTTGAAATAACCTGTTTTCAGCTTCGGTGTAACCTTGTAAAAATAGTATATCTTCCAGATTTTCAGCCATAATGTGAGGAACCCATCTTTCATCGTAAATAACTGAGGCTTGCTTTGAAATGGGTAAGGTAAGATTGTCTTCAACATAACCTATGGGTACATTGTGATGCCAGACACCTTTGGCAGGGTCAAGAAATTTTCCAAAAGGAGGAATTGTTTTTCTGAACAATTCTATATTTCCATTCAGGAAAAAAAGGACAAATAAAAATATACTGAAATGAAGGCCGTAAACAAATTTTTGCATATCAGAAATTATAGAAAGCAAACATACCTTTTTTTTATGTTTTGGAAAATAATTGACAAGTAATTTATAAAATGGCGGGGCAGTAAACTATATTATGTAAATTTGCCCATCCTTATAAACTGTCATGAAAACAAAAAAAATAAAAAAAGACAAAGTAAATGTTATTACTTTAGGGTGTTCAAAAAATCTTGCCGATTCAGAAGTGCTGATGGGACAACTTTCTGCGAATGGGATTGATGTCAGCCATGAATCTTCTGAACCTGCCAATATTGTTGTCATCAACACTTGTGGTTTTATTGATTTGGCCAAGCAGGAGTCCATTGATACCATTGTACAATATGCTGACATTAAATCAAATGGAGGTATTGAAAAGTTATACGTGACTGGATGTCTTTCTCAACGATACAAAGACGACCTGGAAAAAGAAATACCGGAAGTTGACGCTTATTTCGGAACCATGGAATTACCGGGATTGCTCTCCAGGTTAAATGCAGATTACAAACACGAACTGGTGGGTGAAAAATTGCTCACTACTCCGGGTCACTACGTATATATGAAAATCAGTGAAGGTTGCAACCGCACTTGCTCCTTTTGTGCTATTCCGCTGATGAGGGGAAAACATATTTCAAAACCTGTTGAAACGTTGGTTAAGGAAGCTAAAAACATGGCAAGAATCGGGGTGAAAGAACTTATTTTGATAGCTCAGGAACTCACGTATTACGGTTTGGATTTGTATAAAAAAAGAATGTTGCCTGAACTATTGGAAGCCCTTTCGGAAGTGGAAGGCATTGAGTGGATCCGGCTGCATTATGCCTATCCGAACAAATTTCCGATGGAAATATTAGAGGCCATGGCAAAATACCCAAAGGTATGTAACTACCTGGATATTCCGCTTCAGCACTCTTCAGATAGTGTTCTTGATAGAATGAAACGTCAGACCACAAGGGAAGAACAAAAAAAACTTATAGAACGAGCCAGAGAAATGGTACCCGGAATATGCATACGCACGACATTTCTTGTGGGTTTTCCGGGAGAAAATGAAGACGAGTTTAATGAATTGTGTACATTTGTCGAAGAGATGCAGTTTGAAAGAGTCGGTGTATTTCAGTATTCCCACGAAGAAGATACTTCTGCCTACATTTTGGAAGACGATGTTTCAGCAGAAGTCAAAAGTCAAAGATCGGCAAAAATCATGGAAATACAGCGGGATATTTCATTTGCTAAAAATCAACTTTTAGTCGGCAGGAAGTTAAAAGTTCTGATTGACAGAAAAGAAGGAGATTATTTTATAGGACGTACTGAATATGATTCGCCGGAGGTGGACAATGAAGTGTTGATTGAAGCTGCTTCAAATTATTTCAGGATAGGCGATTTTGTATTTGTTGAAATAACCGCCGCAGAAGATTACGACTTATACGCCATCGTTATTAAAGATTAAAAGTTTAATCAAAACATTTTTAAGAATGAATGATTTATATACAAATGTATTAACAAAAAAATGAAGAAAGTTCTGTTTAAGCTTTTTTTATACCTGATTCCACTGCTGGCTTTTCAAGTTCAAGGTTTGGCAAGACATATCATAGGCGGAGAAGTGAAATATGTATGTCTGGGAACAAATCCGACAAATGACAGTGTTCATTTTCAGATTACTTTTAAAATGTACCGAGACAGCCGCTCAGGAGGTGCCAACTTTGACAATACGGCTAATTTTGGTATATTTACAAAAGAATCTGCCAATGTTTGGGATTTCTACAGGAGAGTACAGACACAAGTTGAACAAATAAATGAAATACCACCCAACAATAATGATCCTTGTATTATTGTGCCACCTAATGTTGGTGTTGAAGAGGGCATTTATCAATTTGAGGTTTGGCTGCCCATATTGACCAAAGACTATATGATTGCATACCAGCGTTGCTGCCGGAATCCAACCATCTCTAATTTAATTAATCCCGGAAATCAGGGTGCTGCTTTTACCATAATTATTTCTCCGCTTGCTCAGAGATCCTGTAATGATAGCCCTGATTTTATTTCATTTCCGCCGGTAGTTTTATGTGTAAATGAACCCCTTGTTTTTGACCATTCAACAAAGGATAAAGAAAACGATCAGGTGGTTTATGAATTTTGCAGCCCTTTGTCATCGGGGGGGCAGCAAAACGGAAACGGTTGCCAGTCTGTCATTCCAAGTCCAGCGGTTTGTTTGCCCCCTTTTAAGGCCGTAAATTTTTTATTGCCAGGGTTTAGTTTTTCTGCACCAATGGGCGGCAACCCTATAATTTCTATTGATCCTGTAACAGGATTTATTACAGGTACACCTCAAATTACAGGTCAGTTTGTTGTAGGCGTGTGTATAAAGGAATACAGAAATGGGGTTCTTTTATCTTCCACACAGAGGGATTTTCAGTTTAATGTTCAGCAATGCAGCAGGGTGGTAACACCTCTGGTGGATACGGATTTTACAGACAGGGATACTTTTCTTTTTAAATCCTGTGATCCCGGAGAAATTAAATTTAATAATATTTCTTTGGGCGGGACTTATATAAATTCGTATGATTGGGAGTTTTATCTGCCTGATGGGACAACCAATTTAACTTCTAAAAATGTAAGCCTCGATTTTAAAAACAGGGGAGTATTTTATGGAAAATTAACTTTGAATAAAAAAATGGGTTGTAGGGATTCTGCTTTTATCAAGGTTAATATTTTTCCTGAATTGAGAGCAGGTTTTGATTTTAAATATGACACATGTATCGCAGGCCCTGTTCAATTTATTGATAATTCAGTGGCAGATGCGGGTAAGGTTGAAAAGTGGCTTTGGAAAATTGAAGATAAATTAGCTGAAGCCGTTTCTGATCCTGTCATTCTGCTCGAGAAAACCGGGTTGACAGAAGTATTTCTGGAAATAACGGATGGCAATGCCTGCAAAGACACACTTGTTAAGAGTATAAATTGGTTGCCGGTTCCTGCTTTGCTCATATTGGAGCCTGACGTCAGGGAAATATGCGTTCCCGGTGCCATTACTTTCAGCAATTTGTCGAAACCTATAGATGAAACCTATAAAATTAACTGGAAATTCAGCAATGGAGACTCAAGTACATTCTTTACACCTCAAGTGTATTTTGACAAACCCGGCAATTATGATGTTTATCTTGAAATTGTATCACCGCTTGGGTGCAGAACGGAAAAAAACTTTGTTAAAGCAATTTCTGTGTACCCTAAACCACAATCAGGATTTTCATTTTCACCGGAAACGCCTGACGTTTTTAACAATGATATTCAACTGTTAAATCAGTCTGTTGAATCTACCACCAGCTCCTGGTTTCTGGATGACAGATTGGTTTCATTGCAGTATCAACCACTATTAACCATCAAGGATACCGGTGTTCATTTGCTGAGACAAATTTCTTTTAATCAGTATGGATGTAGTGATACCTCAGACATGAATGTCGATATTACACCTTTGGTTACCTTGTTTATGCCGACTGCATTCACTCCGAACAGAGACGGTTTAAATGATTTGTATGGTCCTGTAGGTTATTTTATCGGGATGAAAAAATATTCTATGATGGTTTCGAACAAATGGGGACAGAAAATCTTTGAATCCAATGATACAGGAGAAGGTTGGAACGGAAATCACCATGGGATTGAATCACCGGCAGGTGTCTATATTTATCAATTACAGTACACGGAACCCAGAGGCCAAACATTTAATGTAAAAGGATTTTTTAATCTTTTAAGGTAAAATTGCCAATGGGAATAGAAATTCCGGAGTGTTTTTATCAGTGTAGAACCCCTGAGATGAAGATATTTAACATATAATTTTTTTTTGCTGATTTCTCCTTCTAAGAATTCAGTGGCAAGTTTGATTTTTTATAAAAATATTGAGAAAACATTTTCAATAACATAACAAATGAAAGAAAATGGTGTTCTAATAAGTACATTCTTGTGAAATGATGTTGGTTCGAAAGATAATTTTATTCCTTTTTATTGCCTGGCTGCCTTGCGAAGTTTCTGCTTTACATATCGTAGGAGGAGATGTGACTTATAAATGTTTGGGGCAGTCGGGAAATACAGTGCGCTTCAGGGTTTTATTTACCATGTACAGAGATGCCGTCAGTGGAGGAGCGCCTTTTGATAATGATGCTATATTTGGTGTTTACAGGGGAAATAACAACAATTGGACATATGTAACTCAGGTTGATCAACAGAATGTCAAAAATGTAAGTACTATACCTATTATAACACCTAATCCATGCCTTGTCGCGTCTACTAATATCAGGGTTGAAAGAGGAGAATATGAATTTGATATAGCTTTGAATATTTCGCAGACGGAATCCTATATGATAGCGTACCAAAGGTGTTGTCGCAATAATACCATTTCAAATCTTCTGAACTCAGGTGATGTGGGTGCAGCTTTTACGGTGATTATTACTCCATTTGCACAAAGGACATGCAACAATAGTCCTCTGTTTAATGATTTTCCGCCAGTAATAATTTGTAATAATGAGTTTATAAATTTTGATCACAGCGCTACTGACCCTGACAATGACCAGATTGTTTATGAATTTTGTTCTCCGCTTACGGCTGGTGGACAGGATGGGACAGGTCAGGGTTCGGCAACGGCCTGTACCGGTGTTACGCCGGATCCAAGAAATTGCACACCGCCTTTCAGGCAGGTTCCATTTGCGCTTCCGTTTTATAGTTTTTCAACACCTTTGGCAGGAAATCCTGTGGTGACAATCGACCCCATAACCGGTATAATTGATGGTAAACCTAGTTTCTCCGGACAATTTGTCGTAGGTGTGTGTGTCAAGGAGTTCAGGAACGGAGAATTGTTGAGTGAAATTCGACGGGATTTTCAGTTTAATGTTGTTAATTGTACCGCAGCGGTACAGGCAATCATTGATGCGGAAGGATGGGACGATATGAATAAAACGGTAAAACTTTGTGGAATTAATGACGCAACATTTATAAATCTGAGTACCATAAGGGACAGAATCGTGTCCTATGACTGGATTTTTAATATTAATGGACAGGAAAAAAAATTTAATACACAGAATCTGAATATTTCATTTCCCGGACCGGGTTCGTATCCCGGAAAAATGGTTCTGAACAGAATATTGGTAGGCATTGAATCCTGCAAAGATTCAATAGATTTTACGGTAAATGTTTACCCTGAAATCAAGGCTGATTTTATGTATGAATATGATACATGTCAGGCTGAAAACGTTCAGTTTACAGATTTGTCATTTAGCGGAGCAGGTCCTGTAAACTCATGGAACTGGCTTGTCGAAAATAATAAAATACTTCAAACAGATTTTGATTACGGGTTTGAAACACCTGGTGAAAAACCGGTGCGTTTAATCGTTGGTGACGAAAATTTATGTTTTGATACCATTCAAAAAATTGTATCCTATTTCCCGATTCCGGGGCTTATTGTTATAGAACCGGACAACTTTGTAGGATGTAGTCCGGGTTCAATATTTTTCAACAACCTTTCCAGTCCGATCGATGAGACGTATACGGTCAATTGGAATTTTGGTGATGGTAAAACAACCAATGAGATCAGCCCTGTACATATTTATGAACAACCCGGTGTTTTTACGGTGTCCGTAGAAATTATTTCACCCATTGGATGTCAAACAAGCCAGGTGTTTAATGACTGGATCACTATTTTGGAAAAACCGGTTGCCGGATTTTCTTTTACACCTGATGACCCCAATATTTTTAATAATACTATTCAGTTTTTTGATGAGTCTCAAAAAGCAGTAGGTTGGTTCTGGCAATTTGGCGATAACGGAGTTTCCTATATTTCGGAACCCTCTTTCGTTTTCAGGGATACAGGTTTAATAGAGGTTTTACAGGTAGTTCGTCACGAATCGGGCTGTACGGATACAGCCATAGCTTATATTGATATTGCACCTGTTATTTTAGTTTTTTTGCCCAATGCTTTTACACCAAACGGAGATGGACTCAACGATGTTTTTTTACCTAAAGGGTATTTTAAAGGAAGCGAATCATACAATATGACGATTTGGAACAGGTGGGGGGGAAAAATATTTGAAACTGATGATCCTCTGGTGGGATGGAGGGGGACAAAAAATAATGAGGATTCGGTCTGTCCTCCTGGTGTCTATATCTACAGGTTAAATTACCTGACCCCACGCCTCGAAAATGTATTGAAAGAAGGGCAGGTCACCCTTATAAGGTGATTTTAGAAAAAAAATGATAAATCATATACCAGATTCCATATATTTATTTTATCTTTGCACTCCAATTCAAAAAATAAATATAAATTCGTATGGATCTTATCAATTATGTTCACGAACAATTGACACCCAAAAAAGAATTACCTTCTTTTAGACCCGGCGATAACATTGCAGTTAGTTATAAAATCATTGAAGGCACGAAAGAGCGTATTCAGATTTTCAGAGGCGATGTCATTCAAATCAAAGGGACGGGTGCCACCAAAACTTTTACCGTCAGAAAAATTTCGAACGGAGTAGGGGTAGAAAGGATTATTCCATTTTCTTCACCGGCTATTGCTGAAATCGAAGTTTTGAAGAAAGGTAAAGTCAGAAGAGCCAAATTGTATTACCTGCGTGCATTGACAGGTAAAAAGGCTAAAATTAAAGAAAGAAGATATTCTCCAAATCAATCCTAACAGGAGTTGTTTTCATTCAGATTTGATTGTATATTTAATAATTTATCACAATAAATAATTTACTTCACGTATGAATCATTATGAAGTTAATTTCATCATCGATCCCGTTCTGTCAGGTGATGAAATAAAATCGACAGCAAAAGTTTACGAAACGTTATTGGTTGACAATGGTTGTACTATTGTCCACGTTAATGAAATGGGTTTGCGTCAATTGGCGTATTCCATCAACAAAAGAACATCCGGTATTTTCTATTGTATTGAATTCAGTAGTCCAAGCGGAACAATTATTTCCAAACTTGAACTTGCACTCAGAAGGGATGAGAGAATTATCCGTTTTCTGACAGTTAAGCTGGATAAATACGGAATTAAGTATAATGAGGACAGAAGAACCGGTAAAATTACTTCCTACAAGAAAAAGGAAAAAAGGAAAACTGATGGTGAAACCGTGGTAGCTGAAAAACCGGAAGCGGTTGTAGCTAAAACACCGGCTCCGGCACCCGTACCTGTTGAAGCTCCTGTACCCGTACCAGTAGAAGTGCCGGTACCGGTTGAAGCACCTGTTATGGCTCCGGTTATCAATGAGGAAGAATAATTTTTTTTAAAATTTAATAGAAGAAGAAATGGCATCAAGAGACGATATAAAATTTTTAAGTAATCCTACCATTGGGAATTCACGAAAAAAATATTGCAGATTTAAAAAATTCGGAATAAGGTATATAGATTATAAAGATTCTGATTTTTTACTCCAGTTTATCAACGAACAGGGAAAATTGTTACCAAGAAGAATTACAGGTAATTCATTAAAGTATCAGAAATTAGTTGCTGTTGCTGTAAAGAGAGCAAGACATCTGGCTATTTTACCGTATGTAACCGATTTGTTAAAATAAGAAAAAGTAGAATATCATGGAACTCATACTTTTAAAAGATATAGAAAAACTGGGATACAGACATGACGTCGTTAAAGTAAAACCAGGATACGGAAGGAATTATTTGATTCCACAAGGATTGGCCATTAATGCAAATGCTGTCAATCGTAAAAAACTGGATGTTATTATTGCAGAAGAAGAAGCCAAAGAAGTAGCCAGATTAGGTGAGTACAAAGAATTGGTTGGCAGACTTGAAGGGCATACTTTAAAGATTGCCGTAAAAGCCGGGACTTCAGGCAAAATATTCGGAAGCGTTACAAACGTTCAGATTGCAGCGGCATTAAAAGACCAGTTGGATTTGGATGTGGAAAGGAAAAAAGTTGTATTACCGGAAGAAATTAAGGAAATGGGTACCTATACTGCCATCATCAATTTCCATAAAGAAGTTCAGGGAAAAATTGATTTTGAACTGGTTCAGGATTAATATCACCTTACGTTAAATTATATATGTAAAGAGCTGGTAATTTATTACCGGCTCTTTTTTTATAGATTTTTGTAAAGAAAATCAAACTTGTTATACCTTTACGTTTTATTTTATTTTAAATGTATTTTACATGACAGAGCTTACCCCGCAATTTTTCAGATCCGATATGTTTTTTCTGATGGCAGGACCTTGCGCCATTGAATCCGAATATACAAGCATGGTTATTGCAGAACAGGTTAAATCTCTGTGTGATAAATACAGCATACCTTATATTTACAAAGCATCCTACCGAAAAGCCAACCGATCAAGTATTCACTCTTTTACCGGTATTGGAGATAAAAAGGCATTGAGCATCATTAAAAAAATTGGTAAAACATTTCAGGTTCCCACCGTTACAGATATCCATCTTGACCATGAAGCGGAAATGGCTGCTGAATATGTAGATATGCTTCAGATTCCGGCATTTCTCTGCAGGCAAACCAGTTTGATTCAGGCTGCGGCAGCCACCGGAAAGTGGGTTAACATAAAAAAAGGGCAATTTCTGAACGGGGAGGCTATGATTCATGCCGTGACTAAAATGAGGGAGTCCGGAAATGAAAAAATATTATTGACGGACAGGGGAAATACCTTTGGATATCAGGATTTGATAGTGGATTACCGAAACATTCCGGTGATGCAGTCTTTTAATGTGCCGGTAGTCATGGATTGTACCCATTCACTTCAGCAACCTAATCAGTCAAGTGGTATTACAGGTGGGAAACCTAAATTTATTGAAACCATTGCAAAAGCGGCAATTGCTACCGGTGTAGATGGATTGTTTATTGAAACCCATCCTTCACCCCATGAAGCACTTTCTGACGGTGCCAATATGCTTGCTTTGGATAAACTTGATGATTTACTCTTTAAACTCGTGAAAATCAGAAAAGCTGTTATGCTCTGATGGCTTCAACAGGATCCATTTTTGAAGCCTGATATGCAGGTATAAATCCTGAAATAATTCCTACACCTATTGACCAGATTATGCCTTGTAAGACGTTGGATAAACTTAATGTCATTTCAAAGGGAGAAAAATGTGTTAGCACTTTCAGTGCAATAAATACTAATATAAGTCCGATAATCCCTCCTAAAATACATAAAACAATAGATTCAAAAAGGAATTCAGACAATATGATATTTCTTTTGGCACCCAGTGCTTTTTTAATGCCTATAATATTGGTTCGTTCTTTTACAGAGACAAACATGATGTTAGCAACGCTAAACATACCCACGATCAATGCAAAAATACCTATAATCAAACCTGCTATATTTATAGCCCCGAAAACACTTTGCAAAACCTGGGTTAAAAGAGATAATTCATTGAGGGCAAAATCATCCTCCTGAAGGGGTTTAATACCTCTGTTGGCCCGGATGACAGACGCCAGTTCTGCTTTTAATTCTTCAAGATCTGTATTTTTTTTGGCCTTTATATTTAAAAGTCTGCCTATCATTGGGTTGTTATCGGAAGTATTGACAAATCTTTTTAAGCATGGATAACTGATCCACATGATTTCATCAAAATTCAAAAAATTAAAAGCCCCTTCTCCTTCAGGTTCCAAACGACCAATTACCTGAAAATTTTGCCCGAATAACCTCACATTTTTATTGATGCCATTGATACTTCCGAAAAGTTTTTCATACAATTTATTTCCTAAAATGATTTTTGGAGCACCCGAATGATATTCCAGAGGGGTAAAATATCTTCCTTCCTGAATGTTAATTCCCTGAATATCAACGTATTCAAAAGTTGATCCCATGGTAATCGCATTTGAAACGCCATTATTTTGGAACTTTATAGTTTTGCCACCTGTAAAAATACAATAAGAAGCGTTCTCTTTTAGTTTTGATTTTTTGGTAATCGCTTCATAATCAGAAAAAGAAGGGTCCGGCCGTTTTACATATTTCCAGTAGTTTTGTGATGGGTCTTCATTCCATGGTCTTTTATCCAGATAGATTACGTCACTGCCCAGTTCACTGAAGCCTGAAATAATGCTGTTTTCCAAAGAATCCACTGAGGATTTAACAGCAATAATACAGAAGATACCTATCATGATGCCCAGTAATGATAAAAACGTCCGCAATTTATTGGACATTAATGCAGTAATGGCCTGCAGGAAACTTTCTGAAAAAACTTTAAGCCAGACAATCATAGTGACAGGAATATGGCTGCTAAGATACTTTACTTTCTTCAATCAGGATATATTTAATAGATAAAGGACAGTATTTTTCCGTTTATCAGAGCAATCCTGTATATAAACAAAGGCTTCTTATGTAAAAACAGCCGGTTTTACTTCTTTCATCATATTATACACTGCATCAAATACATCCTCAGGTCCTGGTTTGGTAAAATAATCGCCATCCGAACCGAAAGGTGTTCTGTGAGATTTGGCGGTAAGTGTTACCGGTTTGGAATCGAGGTATTTGTACCCATCCTGTTTTTCCAGAATTTCTCTCATCATGTACGCTGTTGCCCCTCCTGGTATGTCTTCATCCATAAAAATAATACGGTTGGTCTTTTTGAGCGATCCGAGTATCACACCTTCAAGGTCAAAAGGAAGCAGGGTGCGCGCATCAATGAGTTCCACAGATACATCAAAACCTTTCAGCAGTTCAAGTCCTTTTATGGCTTCCCTTACACAGGTCCCATAGGTAACAAGTGTGATGTCTTCCCCTTGTGTAAGAATTTCGGGAACACCTAAAGGAATAGTAAAATCAAGGAGGTTGTTGGGTAACATTTCCTTGAGTCTGTATCCATTCAGACATTCAATAACGATTCCCGGATCGTCAGACTTTAACAGGGTGTTGTAAAATCCGACAGCCTGCAACATATTCCGTGGAACACACAGGTAAATCCCCTGCATGCTGTTCATCAGCATGCCCATAGGGGAACCTGCATGCCAGATTCCTTCCAGACGGTGACCTCTGGTGCGAATGATGACAGGTGCTTTCTGTATCCCGTTTGATCTGTAGCGCAATGTGGCAAGATCGTCCGACAAAGCTGAAAAAGCATATGCCAGATAGTCCAGATACTGGATTTCAGCAATAGGACGGAATCCGCGCATACTCAGACCAATGGCCTGACCCATAATGGTCCATTCTCTGATGCCGGTGTCAAAAACCCGCTCTTCTCCGTGTTTGAGTTGCAGTCCTGCAAATCCCTGGTTGACATCACCAATCTGGCCTACATCCTCTCCAAAGGCGATGACGCTTGGATTGTTTTCCAGCAGTTTGTCAAAGTAATGATTTAAGACCTGAAATCCGTTTAAGGAAGGTGCATCCGCATCGAATGTAGCTGGTGTCACCTTGACTTCAAGCGCGTTGTACGGGCTTTCGCTGTATAAGTGTGTGTGGTATCGTTTGTCGGCAATTTTTTGCGTCACGGAAAGATATTCATCCAGTCCGGCATGCGTAAAATTTGAAAATCTTTTGAGTTGAATCGAAAGTCTTCTTGCATTCTGCACCACCTCACCGAAAGTGGGATTATTCATTTTATTGAGTTCTTCCTCGAGGTGGTTGATGGCCGTTGTTTTTAATTCGGAACCCAGATCCCGATAGATCGTCTGTAATGTGACAATTTTTTCTTTTATAAAAGAAGTATAGGTTTCCCAGGCGTTATTTTTTGCATTTTTGGTATGTTCTATTGCCTCAGTTTCCATTTTGTCGAGTTCTTCCGCTGAGGTCAGTTCATTCAGCAATATCCATTCCCTCATTTTTCCGATACAATCGAATTCTTTTTCCCATTCAAGTCTGTCTTTGGACTTATACCTTTCGTGGGAACCACTTGTGCTGTGGCCTTGTGGCTGGGTGAGTTCTTCGACATGCAACACTGCCGGTATATGTTCAGTTCTGACCCATTCAGCTGCTTCTTCAAAAGTGGTACAAAGCCCGGCGTAATCCCATCCTTTTGCTTTGAATATACGTATTCCGTTTCCTTTTTTATCGAGTTCAAAACCTGCGAGTGCTTTTGAAATAGAACCTTTGACTGTCTGCATTTCCACAGGCACACTGATGCCGTATCCATCATCCCAGACAGCGATGAGGAGAGGTACCTTCATGACGGCGGCGGCGTTGATGGTTTCCCAGAATACACCTTCTGATGTCGAACTGTCACCGATGGTCACAAAACTGATTTCATTTCCGTTTTTGGAAAATTTATCACTTTCCGGCACATCAATATTTCTGTATTTTTTGGATGCCAAAGCCAGACCCAGTGATCTTGCCATCTGACCACCTGTGCAGGAAATGTCGGAAGAAACGTTGTATTCATCTGTGAGTCTGAGCCAGTTACCGTCCTTGTCTGTCATTGGAGTGGCAAAGTGGTTATTCATTTGCCGGCCACCTGAAAACACATCGTGATCTGCATCTGCATACAACTGGTAAAAGTATTCTTCCACGGTACACAAACCTCTTGCCATCATAAAAGTCTGATCGCGGTAATATCCGGATCGCCAGTCACCTTTTTTGAAAGCCCTTGCCATGGCTACCTGAGGCACTTCTTTACCATCACCCAATATACCGAACTTAGCTTTACCTGTAAGAACTTCTTTTCTTCCGAGTAAGCTGGCCTCTCTGCTGATCAGGCAGGTGCGGTAGTCCTGAAGAACATTTTGAATAAAGACATCGTGACCGGGATTTGTGGAAGTTTGTTCTATTAATTCTTCAATCAACTGAGACATAGGTTTTGATTTAATCAGGCGGTAAATGAATACTCTGTCAGTACAGATTCGATGCAAAAATACATGAAAAACACTGAAGTATCAAATTTTATGAAAAAGACATAGAGTCTGGTGATAAAAATAATTTTTAAAAACAGTTGTATAACATACAGGCAAAAGCTGCAGTTCGGTAATGCGTAATTTAAAAACAAAAATCTACCATTTTACGGAATAATATTTTTTTAACAAAGATTATTTTGTTAGTATTCAGAATATAAAATATAAATATCGGGTATTTTCAAATTATAGTTTTGTGAACTTGTTGATGTAAGGCAAGATATAGGTTGAGGAGTCATTGTTAGATTTTAAAAAAGGTAACTTCTGAAAAAAAAATACATTTTCGGAAATAAGGCTTACTTTTGTATGGACTGGATGTTTGAAAATAAAGTGATATATTTATACGTTCTGATTATATTTTTGACTTTCTTGGGGCTTGGGTTGAAAAAACATGGTTTACATTTCCTGGTCTTGAAAAACTTGAATTTGAAACTCAAATGTAAAAATAAATACACATATGGAATACAGTTTTAGATCTTTGCATTTACAGAATATTAAAAAAGGTATTAAATTTAGTTATGAATATACACTTTTAAATTCTGAGTCATTAATAATCTTCAATTTTTTAAAGGAAATAAATAATAAAAATATTATAGATAATTTTATTATTACTTTGTTAACTGATAAGGAGTTTAGTCATATTTTATCATTAATAAACAAAGTCGAAATGGTGGATAATATACAAATTCAAATATATGAAAAATATTTTATTGCTTCTGGTCCGCAAAATTTTTTTAAAGAAGGCACGCTTCCAAGGAAAAATTCCACCAGAAAGTTTTATGCGATTAAAGGATATTCAAAAAAATCGGGACAATACCTGTTTACTTATCTTTTGGATTGGAAAATTCAAAATCTTTTATTATCACAAATTGATTTAGCAAAGATTGATCAGAACAATGGAATTGTTTTAAATAAAACTCATTCCCATCTGATGTCAAACAGCTATTTTTATTTAAAATTTAATTTTAATAAATTTACTTACAAATTTGAGTTGATAGACCCATATGATTATTTATTTGATGACACAAATTATTTTAAAGCCAAGAGTTTTCCTGGACATTTATAATATGTTCTAAACCACAATGAAATAGGATATCAAAAATAAGGATTTTGACCATCAGATCAAAGCTTATCCCAAGCCGATTATGAATACCTGACGAATGAGACAATCTATCGGACATTTTGTGGACAAATTATTATTTTTGTTACTTTGTTGGAATTATTCTATAAGATGAATATCATAATCAAAATATTCTCAATTATTTTATTAGTCTTACTGATCTTGTTTGGGGGATTAGTTTTATATTTAACATTCAATGATTCACGGAAAATATGGGGTCAGGAAGATTTGGAAGAGAGAAGATTATTGGTAATGTCAAACAAAGATGAATTGGAATATGTACACCTTACAAATCATTATAATGAGGAACATAATTTCCAGGATTTATTATCTTACTCTTTAAAAATGTCAAACTCTACAGAAATCGCAAATTATTATTTTTTTGAGACTTATATGGGCATAAGAATAACAAAAAATTATAAAATGGAAGACTTTGCTAAACTTGATAAACCTGAACGCGATTTTTTATTGTACATGCTCGAAAAAGGTGTTAAAGCCGGCGACTCGTATAATGCAGAAAAGTTGATTTACTTGTACAGAAATGGTATAGGTGTTGATATAAACGTCAATAAAGCTGATAGTTTACACAAAGTTATTGATTCATTTAAAGAAAAATCAAATTAAATAACATGAAATTTATATTTTTATTCTTGTTAGGAATGCTCCTTGTCGAAACACTAAGTTCTCAATGCTATCTTCAATACACCTTACAATGCCTCCGGCCACCGGATCAAACGTGAATATGCTGGTGGCTGTGATAATCCTGAAGTATTTATTAATTTGCCTTTTATTCAACAACTAATAAGGGTATATCATAATGGAAAATAAATACTTCATATTTATTTATTTGTTTTTGTCCTTGTTTTTGAGTTGCATACCTTTTCAAAGTAATTTTGTTATACAAACAGAAATGGAAGAAATAGTTTTTAATTGCGATACAAATCTTGTTGATTTTGATTCCCCTTTATCTGATACATTTGTTAATGGTGAGATAGAATTTCGAATCACAAATATGTGTAAAAAATGAAGTATCTTTATTTCATGACCAGACATTTGTAATACCTTATTATAAACCTTATACTCAGCATGCTTCCAATGAAGATCAAACGGTAATTCGATTTTTTGATGAGCATAAAAATGAGATTTTTGGAAGCTTTACGACAGTGAACTTAGACTCAACTTTTGTAGATCCGGCCTACTTTATTCCTACGGTTAAGGATACTGCTACATATACCATTCAGTATTCCGGTTCATTAAAAATCAGACAGAAAATAGTAATGTCATATTTTAAAGACTCTTATTGGATTACGGTTAGTAAAAATAAACGTAATCAAATTCAGTATATTAAATTATGTATTTCCAAGGGTAAAAATAAGAAAAATACATTATATGGAATTTCTTGCAGTGGTTTTATTAAAGTTATATGATCAACACTCCGCTATAAAATGAATGATAAATAAAGTATATACAAGAAAATATGTATATGAGGAGTAACTGTTTATCTTTAGGTTCAAACAAGAATTTAAAATTTATATATAATGATCTCAAAATAATCATCTTCATCCAGCCGAATGATGATGGTGTTAAAATACCCACCGTCATAGGAGGTACTCTCAGTGGAGACGTTGGTGCTGCTATGGTGGGTGGAGATTTTTACCAAGGAGCTGTATTCGGATTGATTTCTACGAGTTTGAATCATTTGGTGCATTAGATAAGAAGTCAGGTTCAAAAGGATATAGCAAAAGTAAGAGCAAAAATTGCTCAAATTGCTATAAAAAAAGTAGGTAGCAATCAATATAACTACGATGTTGCTAAAGATAATTTTGGCGAGAATACTAATAAATGCAATAAATTCGTTCACGATGTGATAACTGAAGCTGGGGTTGATTTACCTACACCTAATGGTGGATACTTTGGACCAAAAGAATATCCAATAAACGCTGGGCAATGGGCTGACCCTAATTATAAAATTGATGGATGGGAAGTTGTTTCAGGCAAGGTCCAGTCAGGTGATGTAATTGCTCTATCGATTTCTGAATCAGGTTATACCGGTCACGTTGGAATTGTAGTTACAGCAAGGGCTTATACAACAACTATTTCGGCAAATGGCAGTACAATTGTTTCGAACAATTGGGGTTTTAGACCAGATCAAATTAGTACGGTTACAATTAGAAGATATGTTGGATTTTAGAATAATATTTGTTTTGAATACTTTGTTACTATTGATTGGTTGTAGTTCAGTTCACAATAATAAAAGAGTAAATTACAACAATTCGATCAATGAAATAAAGTTAAAAATAGAAGACCTCACTTGGATTGAAGAGCCGTTAACCATTAATATTTCTAAATCTATCGTAGAAAACCCAGCATTATACATTGACAGTTTAATTTTGCTTATAAAAAATCCTGAAATTGATACAATTAATAAAGAGATTGGTCTTGTATTAATGAAAAATTTAGATAAAGATAAATCATATTTATTAACTGATAGTATTTCATCATATTTACCTCCAAGGATTCTTAAGTTGTGGATTACCGGATTTTATGGAAATAGAATGTTAATGAAAGACAAAGATTTTCTCCTTAAAAAATATAAAATAATCTAAATGTTCTTAAAAATGGTCAACCTTAAAATAAGTTTAACTATTTCGTCATTTATTCAAATATATAATAGAGGCATATATTCGTATTTATACATCCTATACGCTAACAATTCATATAGTAATCAAGAATGATTATTGCTGATGGCAGAATCAATAACAGCATTATTTTGTGTTTTTAATAAATAAATAAAAATGAAAACCATTATTTTAATTATTTTAACCATTATTGCATTGGGATGTACACGAAAGAACAATGTACATATTGAAGATCAAGATAAAATTATTGTAAACAAAAATTATGTGTTTTGTAGTTGCGTATTTCAAGCAAATAAAAGATTAGGAATCGAACAAATAGACACTAATAAGCAGATCAAGTTAGATGGTAGTTCTGAAGTTTATTTTATTAATAAAGCGTTTAATGTTGAACCTGATGATGTTGGGGGATTTGTATCCAATTACTTAGATAGCCTGGAAAATTCAGGTAGCTTTAAGAGCTATAATGATAATAGCCTTATCCTGGCAAAATGTTTGGCCTTGTACAATAGTGAAAAATTGAATAGTTTCGTAAGGAAACAGATTGACCTTAATGATGCAATCAAATAAAATATTATGAAATATCGTGATTTTTACTTTTTTTTTTTAAGTTTTACAAACAATTTAGTATCTGCCCAATGCTACATCCAATACTATTACAATTTGTCCGGCAACAGGGTATCGCGTGAATATGTCGGTTGCGGCAGACCTGCTGATACCAACAAAAATTTATACCTGCCAGTGTTTTAAAAGCTGCAGTAAGAAATTCTAATGATGCATTTATACGGTCAGATTATCAATATGCTCCAAAATTATTAAAATGAAATACATAGTTGTTTTAATTTTAAGTATTAGTTTTTTTGTTACATTGTTCTGTCAGGAAGAAATCGACAGTATTCGAATTTTAGAAGATCTTGACAGTTTGTTAATTCGGGATGATTTTGACAGCTGTGGAAACGTAATAACAGCAAAACCATTTCTTACTGAAACTGACATTAAAAATAATTTTACCATTTTTTATTTTCATTTAGATGATAGTATACATTTAGGCATGTTAAAAACCCTGCCGATGCAGGCAGTTCCTACTGAAATGTTTAAAAAAATGCCTTACTATAACCATTCAGATGATGATTATTTGAGCTCCAATGAAAATTATTTGTGTCCGGACGATGGTTGTATTTTTTTTTGTGGAAAAATGATCAGTTTTCAAAAAGAAGTAAGTTCTTATTTGTTTATGGTTAGATCACAAGGTATTATTATTTATGATTTATTTAATTTTCATAATAATAAATTATTATCCTACCTGAGTTTAAGTGTCGATATAGATGAATTTAATTATAAAGTGAGTTCAAAGATAACGCGTCATTATGATGAAATTTTGGAAATTAAAAGTTTCTCATTTTGGGAAGGTTTTACACAAGCCTACATAAAGGAATTCAAAGTTAATTCTGATGCAACCATTTCATGTAGGGAATTAATGAGAATTAAGATTAAAGATGCTTTCCCTGATGAATAATATACAGTTGCATATTCGAGTCACCTTACTTATATCGGTACAAATGTTATCAGACCTGAAGTTGATAGTGGGAATCAATCTTGTGAAAACAGATATTCAAATACAACGTGATGACATTTAAAAGTAAGAGATATTTTTATTCAATGACAGGTGTTTTAATTGCATGCGGGATTTTGTTTTTAATTTGGTGTTTTATCGAAATACGAAATCATAATTACTTGGTGGTGAATGAAAAAGGAAAAGAAATAAAGGCCATAATTATTTCTGATGAGGAGTTATTGAGAATAAAGTTTATGGACTTAAATCCTGGGTACTTTATCACTATTGTTAAAAAAAAGAATATTATTGGAGTAAATGGTACTCATCCAATTAAATTTATTAATCATTTTTATTTTTTTACTACACAAGCAAAACAAATAGATTACACTGATGGTGTTCATGATCTTTTTATAGGTACGGATACCATAAAATTTAATTCCTTTAGGTTTAATGATATGGATCTGAAGAATCTTGGAAAAAAAATAATAATTATTAAAAAGTAATATTGAATTTGTTGCAAAATGGATTTATATTATACGTGAAAATAATTGTCCTCAACGATAAATTTAATGATTGTTAAAGTATCATCTAATTGTCAGGTTATTACAACTTAAAAAAAAATTGTGCGTTATAGTAGAAATGTGTTATTTTTGCACCCTTATGAACAGAATCCTTATTTTTACACTATTTTCAGCCGTTTTTTTGTTGTCCTGCAAGTCAGAATACGAGACAATCCGCACAAGCAATAATCCGGAAAAAATATATAAGGCAGCACAGAAGTATTACAAAGAAAAAGAATACGAAAGAGCCCTCGGTCTGTACGACCTTATTATTCAATATTACAGAGGCAGACAGGAAGCTGAAGAACTATTCCTCAATTATGCGTATTGCCACTACTATCTGAACGACTTTATACTTTCCAGCACGTATTTCAAAAACTATTCAAGTACATTCAGCAACAGTGAAAACAGACAGGAAGCTGAATATATGGCGGCGTATTCTAATTACCGGCTTTCGCCAAATTACCGGCTCGATCAGACTTATACCTATAAAGCCATTGAAGGGTTTGAACAGTTTATCAATCTATATCCCTATACGGAAAGAGCTGATCTCGCGACCGGTCTTCTCGATGAGATGAGGAAAAAACTCGACATCAAAGCTTTCGAACAGGGAATGCTTTATTATAAAATAGGGCAGTACCAATCCGCTATAACCAGCTTTCAGGCCTATATCAATGAGTTTCCTGAAACCAAAAAAATGGAAGAAGTAAGGTTTTTACTTATCAAGGCTGCCATGGAATTAGCTGAAAAAAGTATCTACGAAAAACAAAAGGAAAGATATGAAGAAGCGCTGCAACATATAGAAACATTTTCAAAAAAACATGCTTCCTCCAGAAAAATGAGAGAAGTGAAAGAATATAAAAATATCATTTTAAAAGTACTTAAAAATTTTGCATAATGTCAGACATTAAAACAAGGGTTCAGGGAATCGATCCGAACATCAGAGCCAGAGATATTAAATCATTGGCGGAAACAACATCCAGCATATACGAAACGCTGGCGGTGATAACCAAAAGAGCAGAACAAATCTCTATGGATATTAAAGAAGAGTTGCACGGAAAACTTGAGGAGTTTGCTTCCACATCTGACACCATTGAAGAAATACTGGAAAATAAAGAGCAGATTGAAATCAGTAAATTTTACGAACGTCTGCCGAATCCCATCATCATCGCCACAGAGGAATTTGTAAACAACGATTTGACTTTCGAGTATAAAGAAAGAGAAAGGGTGATTGAAGAATAATATTCTGCACTGATGCCCGGACTTTTACATCAAAAAAAAATATTGCTTGGCGTCTGCGGCAGTATTGCCGCCTATAAATCTGTTTATCTCTGCCGGAATCTGTTAAAAGAAGGCGCCGAAGTCAGGGTTGTTTTGACACCTTACGCAAAAGAATTCGTCTCTGCCCTCACATTCAGTACTATTTCAAAAAATACAGTTTATCAGGAACTTATTAACGCTGATCAGTGGAATAATCATGTCGAACTGGGACTCTGGGCTGATTTGATGATTATCGCTCCGGCAACAGCTTCCACCTTATCCAAAATGGCTTCAGGCAACGTCGACAATATGCTGCTTGCAGTGTATTTGTCTGCAAAATGTCCGGTTTATGTCGCTCCGGCTATGGACCTGGACATGTGGAAACATCCCTCTACTCAGCAGAACATTAAAACATTAAAGTCTTACGGCAATACAATCATTCCGGTAGGGGTCGGAGAACTGGCTTCCGGACTTTCAGGAGAAGGAAGGATGGCCGAACCTGAAGACATAGTTCAGTTTGTCATACATGCAAGTAAACCTCAGGGAGCATTGTCAGGAAAAAAAGTAATGATTACAGCGGGTCCGACCTATGAAAATATTGACCCGGTGAGGTTTATTGGAAATGCCTCAAGTGGTAAAATGGGTATTGCTCTGGCTGAAGTTTGTAACACCCTCGGTGCGGAAGTTACCCTCGTATTGGGTCCGACGTCCCTCAGGCCGACAATGGACGACATCCGGATCATCCATGTTACTTCCAGCGATCAGATGTATGAAAGTTGCCAAAACTTATTTGCCGAACAGGACATCATCATTTTTGCTGCCGCTGTGGCTGATTACAAACCAAAGTCATTTTCTGAGGAAAAAATCAAAAAGAAGGACGAATCGCTTGTTTTTGAATTGGTGAAAACCGTGGATATTGCTTTGACCTTAGGCAAATTAAAGACGGCAAAACAGTTTACCGTTGGGTTTGCCCTTGAAACCCATGATGAAGTTGTCAATGCAAAATCCAAACTGGAAAAGAAAAATTTTGACATGATTGTTTTAAATTCCCTCAAAGACGAAGGTGCCGGCTTTCAGGTGGATACCAATAAAATATCTGTCATCGACAGAAAAGGAGATGTGATTTCTTTCCCGTTAAAAACCAAAACTGAAGTTGCTTCGGACATAATAAATATTGTGGTTCAAAAAATTTCAGAACCATAACAATTTCAGAATATTATCGTTATTCTTATAGTTTAAATTAGTAATATGACTGTATCGAAATATTTTAAATATCTGTATTGTTTTGCCCTTGTTTTGGTAAGTGCTCTGTATGCTTCAGCTCAGGAACTCAATATCAATGTTAAAGTCGATATTCAAGCAAACCTGACGGTGGATAAATCTATTTTTAGTAATTTGGGAAATCAGATCAGTGAATTTATCAACAATACAAAATGGACGGAAGAAGTGTTTGAGCAACACGAAAAAATCTCCGGATCATTACAAATGAACATTATCAATGAATTGGATCCGACAACATTTGAAGCTGAAATTATTTTTCAGACGTCAAGGCCGGTTTACAATTCCAATTATGAAACTACCATTATCAATTTTATTGACAAAAATATAAATTTTAAATATACAGGCATAGAGCCTATTTTAAAAACTACCAATACCTTTTACGACAATCTTTCTTCCATCATTTCATTTTACTGCTACATGACACTGGCTATGGATTTTGATTCATTCAGTATGTTTGGCGGAGATCCTTATTTAGAAATGGCACGAGAAGTCATCACTTCTTTACCTTCAAACTATGCTTTTGACAGGGGCTGGACCAAAGACACGGGAAACAGAAGAAACAGGTTTTATTTTTTGGAGAATTTAACAAACCCGGTGTTCAGACCTTTCAGAGAAGGTTTTTATGATTACCACCGAATGGCTTTAGATAAAGTGACTGAGGATGAAGGCAAAACCAGGGCCATTATGCAGAGTGCTCTTACCTCAATGGGAGACGTGGATACGGCGGTACCCAATTCAATGATTATCCAGATGTTTGGCAATGCCAAAAAAACAGAAATTATTGAGATATTTAAAAAGGCTGAAAGAGGACAAAAATCCAGGATTGCACAAACCATGATTAAAATGGATAAATCCAAGGCCGGAGATTATAAAGTTTTGGAAAATTAATCACCTTTCAGCTATCAATATACATTTGTGATTCATATAGCCATATTTGCATCAGGAGGAGGGTCTAATGCGAAAGCCATCATCCGGTATTTTGAAAATAATACATATATTAAAGTAGCTGTTTTATTGACCAATAATCCGGAATCGGGTCTTTTTCAGATGGGTACTGAATATCATATACCATGTGTGTTGTTTAAAAGAGACCAGTTCAGAGATCAGGAATATATGTTGCCCTTGTTACAATCATATTCCATACGATATATTGTTTTGGCAGGTTTTTTATGGTTGATTCCCCATTATATGATAACACATTTTAAAGACAAAATTTTTAACATTCACCCTTCATTACTACCTGACTTTGGAGGTAAAGGAATGTACGGCAGACATGTACACGAAGCTGTAAAAAATGCCCATAAAAAAGAGAGTGGTTGCACCATTCACCTTGTTAATGAAGAGTACGACCGTGGAAAAATTCTTCTGCAAAAAAGTGTAACCCTGACTGACGAAATGTCACCGGAGGATATTGCAAAAGCTGTTTTGGGTTTAGAACATACAAACTACGCTCCCGCGATTGAAAGTTATATTAACAAAGATAGCAACAAGCCTTAAAGTACAGGGTATTTCAGGTGGAGGCTCATCAGATGCCTCCTGTATAATAACCTAAACAAATCTTGTGTTTTGTGTTAAATGGTTTTTCGTGTAACTCTTTCAGAAATCAATTAAATATTTACGTTATTGCTTTATAAAAATGTTCGCACAGGCATAGTGAGAACCATTTTCTTTATTATTTTACAGGGAAAAAAATAAATATGAGATATAAACCAAATTAAATTTTACAAATAAGAAAAAAATTATTGTTAATTTTTGTTTAATGTTGCATAAAGCTTATTTGACATATATAATGTTTTGTAGTTTTGTGTTGTGAAACAAATTCACACCCAACAACCATCCTCAAGTTTGGGGGGTTTTATGTAGAAATATTGAATTAATAAAATAAATTAAAATGAGTATTAAAAAAAGTGTAACGGCAAAAGGAGTTTATAAGGTCACATTCTCTTTTCCGGCAACAGCATCAGAAGGAAAAAAAAGTGTAAAACTATTAGGTGATTTTAATAATTGGGACAGCGCAAAGGCGCATGAATTGAAATTAGGTAAAAATGAATATTCATCAACCATAGAG
Organism: Saprospiraceae bacterium; assembly: GCA_016715245.1. Classification (GTDB taxonomy): domain Bacteria; phylum Bacteroidota; class Bacteroidia; order Chitinophagales; family Saprospiraceae; genus OLB9. The sequence goes on along the minus strand of JADKAS010000033.1, from coordinate 16,834 downwards.
TTAAACCCTGGTACATATGAGTTCAGATACCTTATTGATAATATGATCTGGGAGAATGACTTCCATGCTGACAATTATGTACCTTCTCCATTTGCAGGAATCAACAATAGTGTATTACATTTACCATCAGTTGCTGCAAAATCTGCTCCTGCAAAAACGGCAAAACCTGCAGCTAAGAAACCTGCCGTAGCGAAAACAGCAGCAAAACCAGCAGCACCTAAAGCAGCAGCAAAACCTGCAGCACCTAAAGCAGCGGCACCAAAAGCAGCAGCAAAACCTGCAGCACCAAAAGCAGCAGCAAAACCTGCAGCTCCAAAAGCAGCAGCAAAACCTGCAGCAGCAAAACCTGCAGCTCCAAAAGCTATTAAAACGGATAAAAAATAATCCGGTCGTATACATAAAAAAAGGCTTTCAATTCTGATTGAAGGCCTTTTTTTTTATACACTGTCACCAAGTTTTAATAACTTTAAATGTTTTTGATGTATTAAACTCAGGAATTTAGTTTAAAATACTTTTGTAGTTTTTCGTACACTAAATGTGTCGGAAGACCCATGACATTTGTATATGACCCCTGAATTTCAGTAACACAAGTCAGGCCAAACCAATCCTGAATTCCATAGGCACCTGCTTTGTCGAAAGGCTGATAATTTTTAATGTAATATTCTATTTTATCATGAGATAATGGTGAAAATGTAACGTACGTTTTTTCACTAAATGACTCACCGAGATTTTTATCTCCTATCCAAACCCCTGTAATGACTTCGTGTTTTTTTCCTGACAGTTCTTTTAAAATCCGGGCGGCATCTTGTTCATCCGCAGGTTTATTGTAAATGGCATTGTTGCAAATGACCGTACTGTCTGCTGTGATTAATATTTCGTGTTCCTGTAATGAAGGTATTAGGGAATTTGCTTTTTTAATGGCCAGAAATTCAGCTACAGTTCTTACATCCATGTTTTCCGGAAAATTTTCTTCAACATCTGAAACCCTGACTTCAAACGGGATACCCATAAGTGTCATCAATTCCTGTCTTCTTGGAGATTGCGAACCTAAAATGCACTTGGTGATCATGTTGTTATTTAAAAACTTTTTCCAATAAGTACTATTCCTATCAGCGCAGAAAACATAACCATTTTAATGAGTCTGCTGATGAGAGAAAAATCTTTTTTATTCCGTGCCTGCAACAGTTTGATAAAAATGTATAAAAGCCGGCAAATTATAAAAAGTACATAAAACATCCTGATTTCATATAATTGTGTAGCGTCTGATTTCCAAATCCAAATGGCAATCAAAAGGAGTAAAATACTTTGTATTATCATTACAAAAAATACAGCATTATTTACACCAACAATCAATGGTAAGGTTTTGATATTCTGCATTTTATCGCCCTCTATATCTTCAATGTCTTTTATTACCTCCCGCATAAGGTTGATGAGAAAAGCAAATACAAAATAAACGATAAAAAATTCCAGCAACAGTCCGGAGCTTATTTCCGGGCGGGCAGAAGAATCCGCTGTTGTAAATTCTACATAAAACAAAATAGCCCACACAAAACCTACAAACAAACTCACTATAATATTGCCAATTAAGACGCTGGATTTCCATTTTTTTGCATATCCATAAAGCACCCAAACAACCAGTGGGTAAATCCATAAGTTAAAAATATGAGATGTTTTAACTGCGATAAAAACAGAAAGTAATAAACCTGTAATGATTAAAAAATAGTAATATTTCCACGCACTTTGTAAGGAAAAACTTTCGGAAAAATACATTTTATCAGGTTTGTTGATCTTATCAATTTCGTAATCAAAAATATCGTTGACCAAATATCCTGAACCCGCTATGATGAGGGTAATAAGAACAAAAATTGGAAAATGGATTTGGTGTAAAACAGGTGTTCCCGGAGTAAAATTAATAATTACCATATATTGTAATATGGTCATCGTCAAAGCAATCAGAAAAAGGTTTTTAGGCCGGAGGATATAAAAATAAGCAGATGTGTTTTTTAAAAATTCCATTTTCCCTGGATTCTCATCACTTTTTCAATGACTTCCCTGACACATCCCATTCCACCTTTAAGCCTGCATATATAATCTGCTTGGTTCAGATTGTCAAATGACCCGTCGGCCGGGCAAGCTGAGATTCCGCTTAAGGGGTAAATTTCCAAATCCGGAATATCGTCGCCTAGATAAAGAACCTCCTTTTTACTTATGTTTTTTAGCCGGACAAAATGTTCGAAAGCGGATGCTTTTTTGTCCACCTTGTCGTAGATATGAGCAACACCTAAATTTTCAAATCGCTTACGCACACCTTCACTCAAGCCTTTGGTGATGATAACAATATTATATCCGGCATGTAATGCCATTTTTACAGCCTGACCATCTCGTGTATTCATAGAACGCAACAGATCACCATTTTCCATTACTAAAACCTGGCTGTCCGTAAATACTCCGTCGACATCAAAAATAAAGGTTGTAATATCCAGAAAAGAAGAATGTTTCAACATATTTTATTGATTATCTCTCCATTCATATACCCATTTGGCCTGAATCTGTTCTAGGTGACCTTCGGTACATTCTTCTCTTTTTCCAACAAAATTGGGTATTTCCAACACCCATTCTATCAATTCTGTAAACCTGATTCTGTATATTTTGCTTTCAGAAAAATCATCGCCAAAACGTTCATATAGTTTCATGGCCACATCTTCATGATCATTCCATTGTATGGGCAAATTGTCAAAATTATCAAACGACATTTTATTTGTTTTTAATGTTCATGACCAATGATCTGTGACTGGTCGGGAATGGTGACTTCAATATAAGCATCACTATCAAGAATAATGCATTGACACCCGAGTCTGGATTCCAATCTTGGATTGATGGCCCTGTCTATAAAATCTTCTTCTTTATCAGAAATTTCTTCCAAAAAATCTTCTCCTTTTTGAACGTAGATGTGGCATGTTGAACAAGCACACACGCCGCCACAATTATGATTTAAATGGATGTCGTTTTCCTCTGTCACTTCCAGAATGGAAAGACCTTCATCCACTCCTTCAACAAGAATATCTGAAAGGGAGGTATCTTCAAATCTGAACTTTACAGTTGCCATATGTTTTCAATGCGGGTTAAAATATTAAAAAGGAGAAACAACGGTTTGTATAGCTTTGTTTAAAATATAGCTTTAAACTATCCTTCCGTTGCGGTTAATAAAGTTACTTCCTGCTTGTTGACTTGACATAATCAGGACATCCTGGATATTTACATGTTTGGGTCTGCTGGCAATATAATAGATGGTATCAGCCACATCTTTTGATGTAAGGGGCGTAAAGTCATCATATATTTTAGCCCTTTTTTCATCACCGTCAAATCTGACCAATGCAAACTCTGTTTGTTCCACATGCCCCGGCGAAACCTGACTAACCCTGATATTGTGTTTGTACAAGTCAAGCCGCATGGATTTGGTCAGAGCGTCAACAGCGTATTTGGTTGCGGAGTAGACATTGCCATTGGGATATACTTCGTGGCCGGCGGTGGAACAGACATTAATGATGTGACCTGAATTTGCCTCCACCATTAACGGGCTGATTTGCCTTGTTATATACAATAACCCTTTGATGTTCGTGTCAATCATGGTTTCCCAGTCTTCAAGTTTTCCTTCGTGAACAGGTGACAAACCTTTCGCGAGTCCTGCATTGTTTACGAGGACATCAATTTTTTTATACTTTCTTTTTATAGAATTAACTGCTTTGACTACTTCTTCATAATTCCTGATGTCAAAACAAAGGGAAACGATATCCACTCCATATTTTCCGGTAAGGTAAGACTTTAATTCTTTTAATTTGGCGGCTCTTCTGCCTGTCATAATGACATTGTATCCGTTTTTTGCAAACAAAGTGGCGGTTGCTTTTCCTATCCCTGAAGTGGCGCCGGTGACCAAAACAGTTTTGATGATTTTATCTTTTTTTTCCTTCATCTTTTAAAGAATTAATGAGGTTTTCAAAATCTGATTTAAACTTTGTGTATTCTTTCGTGGCCGGGCCTGAAAAACCCGTGTGAATATGTCTGATTTTGTTTTGTTGGTCAATAATCAAAAGGGTGGGATAGGACTTAATTTCTGAAAGTTGGGGTATACTTTTAATCGCTTCTTCTTTTTTGTAATACCCGGCCCATAAAACTTCATGGGTCAGTCCCATTTTATTTTTGTAGGCTGCCAGTTGTTTTATGGATTTTTCTTTTTCTTTATATCTTTCAAAGCCTAGACTAATCCATGCTACCTCATCAGATGGTGATGTCTTAAAATAATCTTTTAACATTACCGTTTCGTCATAACAATTTGGACACCATGTCCCCATAATCTGAACGATTTTAATTTTGTTTTTGTATTTATTGTCATTGATGGAAACCATCTGATTTTCAGTATTGGGAAAAACAAAATTCAGAGGATTATCGGAAGATTTTGAAGTCAGTTGAAAAGGGTCTGACAATGTAAAACTTTCATCCTTATGGGCAATCCATTCTTCGGTATAATTTATTCCGGAACGGAAAGAACCAATGAGCGAGTCCTTATGGGTGAATTTACCCACAAAAAGAAAGGCATGCGCACCATCAAAAGCAGACAAATACAGTTTGTTTTTAATAATATTTCCATCCAGAAATCTATAGTCGCCGGTTTCTGTCAAAAAAGTACCACGAACTATATTTCCTTCCTGGGTAAAATCTCCAATGGCCGGGTATTCTTCCTGTTTACCGGGTTGAAATGTTGTTTTCCATTTTCCGGAAATATCAAACATGGATGTTTCCGTTTTATGATCAAATCTATGGTTTTGACCGAAAACAGCTTTGAAAGGGACGGAATAATTTTCCTTGTAGTTGACAATCCACTTGCCTTCCATGATACCATCTTCGTAAATAGCATTTATATAGGTATCATATTCGATAAAATCAATGTGAAGGGTGTCTTTGGAAGAAATGGTTTTTTTCCCCATGGTCACATCGTAAATCCTTATTTTTTCCGATCCGTTATAAAATTCAACAAACAATTTATCCAGCGAATCTTTTCCGATGTCAAAGGTGAAAGCCAGTTCGCTGTCAAAGTCAAAATTTTTTTTAATATCCCGATCATCTCCATATTTTACCACCGGAGATCTGTCCAGTAAAAGAACGCCTCTCCATGGCCCAAGAGGTACAGATTCAAATTCTTTTTTAGGTTGAACGCAGGAATTAAAAACGAACCAAACCTGAAATAAATAAAGGACGGAAATCCAGATTTTTAAAGAGACCGGAAATTGTATCATCTTAAGTTATTCATTTGATTTTTCACCGACAAAATAATCTTCTTTGTTTTTGAATAAAACGTTGAATGTCGTCAGAGAGCCGTAAATCCTTGTAATGTATTGCTGAAGATTTACTTTTTCTTCATCATTGAGGTCGCTGCTGTTTATTCTTTGTTCCATCACTCGTACACGATCCCTCACCATGACGATTTTATGAAAAAAAGCATCAATAGGTACTTCTTTTGGTTTAAGAGAAACATCCTCCGGTTTAATAATCATAACGCCGTTTTTCCATTTGTCTCCCAAAGGCACAACTTCTGAAATATCCGACCAGGTCTTTAATATTTTGATCAGGGATTTTTCAGCTTCGTTAAAACTTACCGCTTCCGTTGCTTCAATTTTTTCTATAATATCCCAGTTTTGATATTCTTTACCCACCAGTTTTATCCCGAAAGTGATAAAACACACCCGGTATGCAGCCACATCTGCAGAAATGACAACCCCATCTCCGAAAGCAGGATGTTTGACTCTTGAACCTATGCCTAATATACTTTTTTCACTCATAAAAATCTATTGTTTTAGTTTTATAAATTTCTTTATTGATTCGTTTTTTGAATGGTAATTTATTATAAAATATATACCATCCGCCAATGTGGATGTATTGATTTTAAATAATTGGTCATTTATTTTTTCAACAGGTATTTCCACTTTATTACCTTGAACATCAAAAATACCAAAACGGTTTAGTATTGTGTTGTCGCCTTTGAAAGAACTATATAAAAATTCTGAAGCAGGATTCGGATAAAGAGAAATGGTGTTTTCTTTTGTGACTTCGCTGGATGACGAGCTTATAAAATCTTTGAAATGAAAATCCCAGATACCTCTGCCATAAGTTCCGAATCTGGCAATTTTAAGCGCAGGAAGATATTCCACACTCCAGAAAATTTGGTTTGGCGTATTGGAACCCGACAGTAAAAACCACTTTTCCAGCGACTTAACATACACATAAGGTCCGGCTTCAGTGGCTGCGTAAATAAGAGATTCATCTTCATTAAAAACTATTTTGAAAACGGTGGTATTCGGAAGTCCATTTTTTAAGGCTGAAAAAGTTTTTCCTCCATTTTTGGAAACCATCACACCTGCGTTGGAATAACCGGTACCACATAAGTAGACCAGGTTTGAATCCAATGTTGACGGCAGAATGTAAGAACAGTACATATACTGTGCACCTGGGAGATTTATAGTTTGGACAGTAAAATTATTACCGCCATTTGAAGAAATATAAAATTTCCCGTTGGTAGTGGCGCAATATATTTTTTGGAGTTAAAAGGAGAAAAGGCAATGGCACTTAATTCTCCTCCTGAGGTTTTAAAATTGAAAGGAAATTGAATAGCTTCAATATCATTATTTTGTGGTTTGTAGGTAAGTTTTATCAGGTGCGAACCTTTACCTCCGTTTATATTCCCGCCTGCCATGTAGACGCTGTTTTCTGACATGACGGGTGATGCAGTCAGGGGTGGAATCCATACACTTTCTTCATCTGAGTTGATTTCATAAGATGCGACACTGCCACTTGATCTGGGGGTAGGATAATAGGTAACCCAACCGCCAGGATAAACAGTCCACAACCTTTGGCCGTTTTCTGTAAAGACGATATGTCCGTAGTCGCCTGATATTACCTGTACAAGTGGTTCGGGATTTGTTCCGGGAATAAAACCTTTCTGGAAAACCCTGATCCTGTGATCCGGCGAATACAAAATTCGGGTCTGAAGGATACGATCTGACATCGTAATACTGACTTACATTTAAATCAAATAAACCGATGTTGTCATTGGTTACGCCGTAGTCATACGAAATGCTTACACCACCGTGATTGCTTATAAGGATAAAAGGGCGGCCATCTTCATCAGAAAATTCTTTAGTGCCATGATGTCTGCATGCAGTTTGGAATTTACATTATTGTAGTATTCATGCCATGCATTAATTTTCAGCCATGTTTTACCTCCGTCACGACTTCGGTAAGCATCAACTTCTCCATATATCATATGTTTTGGATTGGAAGGGCTTACAAAAAGTGAAACTGACCAGGGTCGGGTAGGAAGTGTTGATAAGTACGTCCAGGTTACACCTAAATCTTCTGAAACGTGCAGTTTTTGCTGTCCATCATAGACATAAAAACTTACTATTCCGTTTTTATTGACGACATTCAAATTGGCGCTGCCATCTTCTCCGAATCCAATTGGGCTATCCGGGGTCAATAATGACAAGGAATTGTCTGAAGCTTTGAATTTGTAAATATCACTTTGATTTCCCGCTTTTTGTGAAATTACATAAATATCGTCATTGGCTTTATCGATATCCATGGCAATATTGCGGTCATCATGGGTATTAAAATTAATAATTTTCTGGTAACTTTCACCAAGATCTACAGAAGAGTACAAGTGAATAGGTGCCCAATAACTACTTTTTTGCAAGAAAAATAATTGTCGACCGGACGAAATTTTAGGGTGATATAAGTATCCGTCACCGATACCGATGATTCCTGTACTTTCCGACCAGTTTACACCATCATCATCTGAATAATAAGGCCTGTGGTTGACTGATGCCAATAACCGTCTTTTTCCATCGGGCATAAATACACACTCCATTAGATTGGAAGAAAACCTGAGGTCATGATTGATGACTTCCCATCCCAATCCTGAACGGTTACCTTTAAAAAGAGAACCACCACCTGATAGCATAAATATTTCATCGGTTTTTTTATCATAAGCGGAGGAAATTACATTTCCTGACTGGTTGCTGCTGCCTCTTTCATACCAACTGCCGAGAATATTTCCACCCGCTACCATTTCGTCATCATTTCTGTTTGATGAAGCGTTTTTTCGTATAGAATTTATAATGTTCTGATTTTCAATAGCATTATTTTGTTCCATTTCTCTCCATGAAACACCCGGAGCTGCCTGATGTAACAAAGCAAACCACTTCAATTTTTTGGTTTTGTCACCTTCTTCCGCATCTAATTTTACTTCGGTTTCTCCGTTGTCAGGTGAAGGATAATACACTTTATTTTCCGAAAGGATATAATACAAAAGAGCGAAAATGGGTAGTACTAGCAGAAATAATTTTTTCATAAAGAATTATTTAAGACATAAAAATAAATGGTTGACAAAGCGGATGACCAGGTTATGTAATGAAACATAGATGTTTTTGTTTCAAAAAATCAGCATTCAAGCCTATAAAGGCTTTTGTTGAATAGATTCGACAGGGTCAAATATACTACATTATTATATATCCATTAAAGGTATTCATGATTAAAGTGACAGAAATGTCTTGGTGTTATATACAATTAATTTTTCTGCAGAAAGGGGAGAACGTATTGGGATTAGCTGGTGGTAATCCATAGTGGATGTGGATTACCTTAAAAATAAATTTAAATATTGGGCGGGGAAAATAAAAAGAGTCATAACCTCACTCGTTCTTCTACGTGTTTATAAAGATTCAGAGAAAGAGAAAACAAATATCCTAGTCATCTTTGATTCGGTTGTTGGGATGACCTCTTGGGGATCAAAAGCTTCTCGATGTTTGTTGGTTATGACTCTAAACTAGGATCTCAAAATAAAAAACTTCTCATTAATTTGTCATAAGACGATGCAAACATAAGATAAAACATATTATAAAAAAACATAATATGATATTTTTTTTACATTTTTTTTTATCATATATGATTTTAATTTTGGTTGGGTGTTATTGTCTATATGTAATTGTTTTATTTTCAAATGATTTATCTTCGTTTTTTTAGTTCTTCCATCACAAAGGCGCTTTGCACTTTTCTGATATTTTTTACGGAGGCCAGTTTGTTTTTTAGAAATTCCTGATACGCCACCATATCTTTTACGATGACATGCAGAAGATAATCCGTCACGCCGGCCAGGTGATAACAAGCAATCACCTCTTCAAAATGAAGGATGTCTTTTTCAAATTGTTCAATGACATCTTTGTGATGAATTTCAAGGTTTATATGACAAAAGACCACCATATTCAGATCCAGTTTGCTGTTGTTTACCACAATGGTGTAGCCTTGAATTATATTTTCATTTTCCATTTTTTTGATCCTTTCATATACAGGTGTTGGGCTGAGGTGTGCCTCCCTGCTGATTTCCCTGATGGTAAGTTTGCTGTTTTGTGTCAGCAGCGAAAGTATCTTTTTGTCAATATGATCAATCATGAAGAAAATTTTTCTTTGTGAAATAATAAATATGAAAAGTTTAAGACAAAAATACTACTACTGTTGACAATGATAGATTAATAATCTGAATATTTTTATTTATTACTATTATTTACCTTACTTACGTAGTTTTGTTGGATAATTTATTATAAAATTTATGTTCAAGAAAGAAGAAATATTCAGACCTGAAAGCCTGATGATGTCCTACGGTTACAATCCTGCCTGGTCAGAAGGTGCCATTAAGTGTCCGGTATTCCAAACGTCGACATTTGTATTTGCCACGGCAGAAGAAGGTAAAGCTTTTTTTGAAGTCGCCTACGGATTAAGAGGAAAAGAACCCGGTGAAAAGACAGGACTTATCTACAGCCGCATCAATAATCCCGATCTTGAAATCCTGGAAAACAGACTTTGTTTATGGGACAAAGCCGAAGAATGTGCTGTTTTTGAAAGTGGTATGTCAGCCATTACCACCGTATTCCTTGAGTTCTTAAAACCGGGGGATGTTGTGATGTACAGCATGCCGTTGTACGGAGGTACTGAACATTTTTTGCAGCATATTCTACCTAAATGGGGAATCAAAGCTATTGGTTTTTCACCGGAACTGGACGAAGAGGGACTTCTGTCCCAAATTCGTGAAAATGAGGTGGCTTCTGACCTGGCCATGATATATATTGAATCACCCGCCAACCCTACCAATACCCTCATTGACATCGAAATGTGCAAATCGGTTGCTTCGCAATTGAGTACAAAAGAAAAAACTATTCGGATTGCAGTGGACAATACATATATGGGACCTTTATGGCAACATCCGCTAAAACATGGTGCAGATTTCGTGTTGTATTCAGCCACCAAATACATCGGTGGACACAGTGATCTTATAGCCGGGGCGGTATTAGGGAGTTCCGAACTTATAACAAGAATTAAAACATTAAGGACATTCCTTGGTAATATGGCCAGTCCCTGGACAGGCTGGATGTTGATGCGCAGTCTTGAAACACTAAAAGTCCGCATGGAACAACAAGCCCTCAACGCGGCTAAAGTGGCCGTTTATCTTGAAGCGCATCCAAAAGTAACGCGCGTTTACTTTCTGGGCAATATTCCTCTTAACAGTGAACAGCATAAAATCTTTCAGAAACAATTTCTTTCCACGGGCGCGATGTTGTCTTTTGACATTGCCGGAGGAGAAAAGGAAGCTTTCCGTTTTTTAAATGCGTTAAAACTCATTAAACTGGCGGTCAGTCTGGGGGGTACAGAAAGCCTTGCGGAACATCCGGCTACAATGACACATGTAGGAATAGAACCTCAAAAAAGAATAGAAATGGGCATTACCGACGCACTGATCCGGATTTCGGTAGGTGTGGAAAACTATCATGATCTCATTTGGGATATTGAACAGGCTTTGTCAGACTAAGGACTGGCTGTAGATGCGATAGGTCTTGTACACGTTAGCTCCTGCGTTTAGAAGACTCTGGTTCATTTCGGTATTATTTTCAAGAATCCAGGAAGCTTCTGCACCTGTGATGTTGTGCTTCAACGCTTCTTTAATCACATTGGACATAAAAACCGCTTCTATTCCTTGTTTTCTATAACCTTCAATCACGCCCATTGCAAGAACCCTGATGGTTTTGATTTTACTTTTGCCGAACCACAGTCTGAATATTCCCCATGGAAGCAGTCTGCCTCTTTTATTATGAATGAGAATTTCATTCATATTGGGAATACATATCATAAAACCTACGGGTTTATTGTTTTTTTCGGCAACATAAACAAAATCAGGTTGAATTATTCTGACAAGATCATTTTTGAGGTACACAAATTCTTCATGTGTAAAAGGCACAAATCCCCAGTTTTTTTCCCATGCGTTATTGTAGATTTCTTCAAACATAGCTGCATCTTTCTCAATGGCATGAACTGAAATTTTTCTGACAACAATACCTTTTGTTTTTAATCTTGCGTTTATAGCATCGCTCAAGGCCAACGATTTTTTTTCCACTTTTTGTGGTGTCACATAATAGGCCAATAAATCCATTTCTTTTTGCAGACCATTTTTTTCCATTAAGTCAACATAATAAGGAAAGTTGTACGTCATCATGATCATGGGAGGTGAATCAAATCCATCAATCAGCATCCCTGCTGTTTCATTAGTGGTATGATTTGTCGGCCCCATCAGTGTGGTATATCCTTTTTTGAGGCTGTATTGGCGGGCTTTTTCCAGTAAGATTCCTGCCACGCCGACGTCATCGATACAATCGAAAAAACCAAAAAAACCAGCGTTTGATGAATGGTATTCATTGTATAATGGATGGTGAATAGCCGCAATTCTACCGACAATGGTTTTGTCCCTGTAGACGAGAAATAAACAGGCGTCCCCGTGTTTATAATAGGGATAACTTTTTTTATCAAACATACTTCGTTGCCCGATGTATATTTCAGGAACATAGTTTTTATCATCCTTATAAAGATCGTGTGGAAAATCAATAAAAGCTTTCAGGTCTTTTTTTGTTTCGACGACTTTACATACGATACTCATTTATAAAAGTGGTGATTAATGAATGAGTATCTTGTATGATTTTGTTTCTTTTTCGGATTGAATTTTAAGCATATAGATACCTGAAGCCAAACGATCACTTTCCAGAGAATAATTCATTTTTCCCTGAGCGAAAGTTTCAGAATGTTGTTTCAAAATTCTTCCCTGTATATCGGTCAATGAAAAATCGATGTCCATAGAATAAGGCGTTTCAAACTGGAGGTTAATGATTTGTCCTCTTTCTACAGGGTTGGGATATAAAACCATTTTCAAAAGTGATTCCTCATCTGAGACAGAGGTTACAGACTGGCTACCTGTTTTGAAAGTAACACTTTTGCTGACAGCACAAAAACTTCCAAAACTGAAAGGAGTTACGGTGTAGGTATGTTGCAGATTTTTTCTTAGATTGGTTGCGTAATATTCTGATTTATCAACAATTAAATGTTCTGTGGTAGATGGATTTTTTATTTCTATAACATAATGTGTTGCATTGGGAACATCCTCCCAGTCAAACAATACGCCATCAAATACATTTAATTGTTCGCCCTGAGAAGGTTTTAGCAATACAGGAGGACCGACAATCGTATCCAGATTGGGAAGCGGGTTGTTTTTTAAAAAATTTCTGGGAGAGGAATTGTAATTATTGACCATTCTGGTGATCTGATTCGGCGTAAAAATAAAATCAGGACAAAAACTGAAATAGCCCATCTGATTTTCTTTTTGTGGGATAATTTTTTCTTTATTAAAATCCCATATATCTTGAGTAAAAGTACAACCGGCGTTCAAATTGCCAAAGTTGTAGTCAGGAGGAGTGTCACACAATAAATCACCGCCTGTAGTACAGTTATTTCTATTCATAAATTCTATTTCGGCACCGGACGAAGTAAACCGGGATTGTATGGTGTCTCCATATTTGGCGGCATTCCAGGGATCGTTTTCCCAGCCGTTGAAGGTATGTCGCAGACTGAAAAAATGTCCGACCTCGTGACTCAACGTATTGGTGAGGCCTATTGCTTCCGATTTTATCAGAACCACGTAATCTCCCCCAGGGTTATAATATCCGAGTATTGTACCCAGGTCTCCTTGTGGAGTTGCTTTGTCTGTGATAAAAATATTCACCGCTTTTGCTACCTTTCTTGATCGAAGAGAATTATCGTTAGATTGCGGTTCAGAATATACGCCGCTATTATTTACATGCAAAAAATTATTGTGCAGATAAAACCTCATATTGGTACCGGCAAAATCTTCATTCAGTTTGCATAATTGTTTAAGTACAAAGGCAGGAGGTATTCTGCCTACTCCTGCATCGTTGGCTACCAGATGAAATTGAACAGGGATATGCATGGTCGCATTTCTGTCTGTATTTTGTATGCCTTTAAGATCATTGGGATATAGTTTTTCCATTTCATCCATATGATGCGCATGAACACCACATACACCTTTCATAAAATGTTGAGATGAAACATTCTGTATAAAAACAAAAGAAAAAATGATGAAAAAAACAGGTAAATTTTTACAATTCATAAAATTGGATTTGATTTATTACAAAGAAATGGATATCGTTTCAAAAAAGTTCCATGAGCGGGCAAAATTACATTTATTTTAAATCTAAACATTGATTTTTTACTGATTTTGTCATTTTGAGTACAACAATCATTACTTTTGCATCGCTAAATATTAAATCATATAAAAATCATATCAAATGAGTAAGGTAACCGTTGTTGGCGCCGGAAATGTAGGCGCAACTGTTGCCAATGTTCTGGCACATAAAGACATTGTCAACGAAATTGTTTTATTGGATATTGTAGGAGATCTGGCCAGAGGAAAAGCACTTGATTCCTGGCAACAGGCGCCTATAGATTACTACAGCACAAAAATTTCCGGAACCAGTGATTACAAGGACACTAAAAATTCAGACATTGTGGTCATCACCGCCGGTATTCCCAGAAAACCTGGAATGAGCAGGGATGATTTGATTTCCACCAATGCGAATATAGTGGTGTCTGTTGTCAAAAGTATCATGGAACATTCCAAAAATCCGATTATCATCGTGGTGTCCAATCCATTGGATGTGATGACGTATGCTGCATTTAAAGCTGCCGGATTGCCTGCCAATAAAGTATTTGGAATGGCCGGTGTTTTGGATACAGCCAGATACAGGGCTTTTTTGGCCACTGAACTAAGTGTATCCCCAAAAGACATTCAGGCAGTACTTATGGGTGGGCATGGAGATACTATGGTTCCCCTTCCGAGATATACTACCGTAGCCGGCATACCGGTAACAGAAATGGTAGCTAAAGCAAAACTTGATGCCATCGTCGAAAGAACAAAATCAGGAGGTGGAGAATTGGTAAAATTAATGGGAACCTCAGCATGGTATGCACCAGAGTGCAGCTGCTGCTCAAATGGTTGAAGCCATCGTCAGGGATGAAAACAGAATATTCCCGGTTTGTACACTTTTAAAAGGTCAGTACGGATTAAATGATATCTTCGTAGGTGCTCCTGTCAAATTGGGAAAAGGGGGTATCAAGCAGGTATTGAAACTCAAATTGAAAAAAGATGAGCTTGCCCTTCTTCATGAATCTGCAAAAGCAGTAAAAGAAGTGATGGACGTATTTGACAAAATGTAATTTTTCGTAAACATTTACACAGGATTTTGGTTTCATGGAATAAGTTTCAGCTAAAAAAATGATCAACAAACAAATTCTTCAGCTGGTCCGAACCAATAAAGGAAATAACCTTTTGGATCTTTCATACCAAAGTCCTGTGTTACTTGTTTTTTTGCGGCATTTTGGGTGTGTCTATTGCAAGGAATCCATGATGGATATTGCAAGGAAAAAAATAAATTTCGAAAAAGACGGCGTCCATGTTGTTATGGTACATATGGCTGATTACAACGTGGCAGAGGAATATATGAATGCGTTTTCATTACATGACATTGAACATATATCTGACGTGGAATGTAAAGTATATGCCACGTTTGGATTGGTGAAAGGGTCTTTCAGCCAATTATTCGGACTCAAAACATGGATACGTGGATTTGAAATCGCTGTCACAAAACAAATGATTCCATCGAATAAGAGGGTCGGTGACGGGTTTCAGATGCCGGGTGTATTTTTGTTGAAGGATGGGGTAGTTCAGGCCAGTTTTATTCATAATTCCGTTGCTGACAAACCTGACTATGAAGGATTGATCAAAAGCTGCAGTATTTAGGGTCTGCTGAAAAACACAAAATAGTTTGTAAATAAATAACTTGAAGCGTTATTCTTGATTTCAAGTGCACGGTATTTTAACACAATTTGGTGGAAAGCGTGTTTGAGGTTTTCTAATATTACTATTTTTTGTTAGCCAGTCTCATCTTTATGAAAAGACTTCGTTTCAGGCAAATGTGAGTAAAACAAATTGCATAATTCACTTCCAGAATTGTTTTGAACTTGGCTATAAAGGAAGAAAATTGACATAGTGAGATATTTTTTTTCTTTTTTTTTCTTGATAAAAATAAAAGAAACAAAAGATCCAGATAATTCCTAGATTCCGCAACTAGTTGTTAAAAAATAAGACAAAATGTTGATTAATAACATTTTGCCTTTTGTACTTATTCACCTATATTGGTGTTACTAACAATAAGTGTCATGAAAGTACGATATTCTAATAATATTAACGCATTTGGAGGAGTAAATTTGCCTCCAAGAATTTGATAAATTGAAAATTGGCAATATTTTATATGATAATTTACCTTCTTAAGCCCAAAGTCCTCCTATAGTTGGAGAGATATTTTTTTTATTCTTTTCAAGTATTTACTTCGTGGTGGAAACTGCATGGAGGATGCTATGACCATTCTTGCTAACCAATTTGGAAGTAATCCCACATTTAACTTATGTAGCCCTGACACTTTACTTCGTAGGATGTGATCTTTGTACTGACCAATTGCTTCGTAATACGTAAACGAGGTAATGTGGAACACCAGTATAATACCATCCAGACCATGACTGATATGAACATTAAGTTACTTGAAGAAGCTTGGTGAGTTTAATAAAGATGAAGCGGTCCTTGATTATGATAACACCATTATTTTCACGGAAAAAAAGGGTGTAAAATGACCCACAAGCGTGATTATGGCTATCAACCTGGCGTAGGTATCTTAAACGAGTAAAACGTTTTATATATTGAAAACAGAAACGGAAACAGTGACGTTAAGGCCTTTCAATTGATACCTTGAAAGAATGTCTCAACATTTGAAAGACAATAACATCTCAAGAATTGACAAATTCAGGCAGATGCTAAGCTACCAGTATATGCTGTAAAATTGGTGGAGAAAAAACGTTACATCCTTTTTATATCGGGGCCAGAAACAGTTATGTGGAAAAAATATTTGCCTTGATTGAGGATTGAATAAAAACTAAAGATCTGGAAACAGGAGAGATGTTTATATAGGGAAATAGAGTACAGACCCCTTGCACAACAAGGCAATAGAGATAATAAATACAGGCTCCTAAGGTCAAGAAAAACTGAGAAAAGACGGGTAGCTCAACATGTTTACCAACGAGTCTTACGACTTCACGCCATTGTGACAATGACTTTTCTTCATCCTTGGATGAAGCTATCAAATGCTATAATCGAAGAGGCGCTTGTGAGAAACAATTTGATAGTTTTAAAAACGATTTTGGTTGGAATTATCTACCATTTTCAAACTTGTCAAAAAATACTGTATTCTTATATTTTAGTGCGATTTGTCGCAAATCCTTTACAACGTGGTTATATCTAATCTTATCGAAGGTTTATAAAATGTAAACATTCACTACAGAATGAAAC
>JADKAS010000032.1 GCA_016715245.1 Saprospiraceae bacterium | reverse complement strand
AAAAAAGCCAAATTGAAATCCTTATGGAAAAGTACAAAAAAAATTGATGGGAAAGTCCTTCCAAGATTGTCCAAATCAGACCGCAAAGCCGCTGATGCCAAACTATTGGAAACTAGAAGAAATGATGAAAGATTGAAAATCTTTCCGGCAGGAAAGAGTGAATGGTATTAGTTTATATGAAAACTAGTTGAAACAAATAGGCTGGAAGGGCCAAAAACCAGCGATAAGGGTGAATTCCGATAATTCCTAGATTCCGCAACTAGTTGTTAAAAAATAAAGGCAAAATGTTGATGCATAACTTGTTTGCACCGCTATTCACCTATATTGAAATGACATAACAATAAGTGTCATGAAAGTACATTATTACAATAATATTAACGCATTTGAGGAGTAAATTTTGTTCTTCAAGAATTTGATAAATTGAAAATTGACAATCTTTATATGATAATTTACCTTCTTTAAGCCCAAAGTCCTCCTATAGTTGGAGAGAGATATTTTTATTCTTTTTCAAGTATTTATTTCTGTGGTGAAACTACGCAGAGGAGGATACTAAGACCGATATATACTAAACCAATTTGGAAATAATCCCAAATCCAACTTATGTAGCCCTGACACTTTACTTCGTAGGATGGGTGATCACTGTACTGACCAATCTTTGTAATACGGAAACGAGGTGTCTTAGAACACCAGTATAGTATAACCGACCATGACTTTGAGATGAACATTAAGTCACTTAAGCAAAGCTTGGTAGTTTAATAAAGATGAAGTGTGGTCCTTGATTATGAGACACACCATTATTTTCAAGGGAAGAAGGGTGTAAAATGACCTACAAGCGTGATTATGGCTATCAACCTAGCGTAGGTATCTTAAACGAGCAAAACGTTTTATATATTGAAAACGAAACGGAAATAGTGACGCTAAGGCCTTTCAATTGGATACCTTGGAAAAGATGTTCCAACATTTAACTGAAAGACAACAACATCTCTCAGATTTGACAAATTCAGGGCAGATGCCGCTTTTCCAGTATGATGTTGTAAAATTCGGTGGAGGCAAACGTTACATCCTTTTATATCGGGGCCAGAAACAGTTATGGAAAATATTTTGCCTGATTGAGGATTAGTTAAAACTAAAGATCAAAACAGGGAAAAGATGCATTTTTCATAAGAAAGAGAGTACGGACCCTTTTGCACAACAAGGCAATAGAGATAATAAATACAGGCTCTGGTCGAAGAAAAAAAAACTGAGAAAAGACGGGCAGCCCAACAAGATAGTTTTACCAACGAGTCTTATGCGACTATCATGCCATTGTGACAAATGACTTTTCTTCATCCTTGGATGAGAGCTATCAACTGCTTTATAATCGAAGAGGCGCTGGCGAGGAAGCAATTTGATATTTGAAAAACGATTTTGGTTGGATTTATCTACCATTTTCAAACTTGTCAAAAAATACATATTCTATATTTTAGTGGGATTTGTCCAACCTTGCAACGTGGTTACATCCAATCTATCTAGGTTTATAAAACAGTAAACATTCACAACAGAATTGAAACGTTTATTTTAGAATTTCTAGTCATTCCAGCAGTTTGGAAAGCATCCAGACAATGGTATCTAAGGGTATACGCAACCCTCTAAGGCAAAGAAAGGATCGCAAAAAAACGGAAATCTTCTCTGAACAGGATAGTGTGTCTCTGGTACTAAATTAATTGGTTTTTTACCACAATCTAAGCTATTCTATAGACCAAAAGAAACCAAAAAGAAGGCACTTCACTTAGTAAAGGAAATTCCATTGTCAAAATAACCTAAAACCAACTATTTCTTTTAAATCAACCAGCTCAGTTGCGGATTCAGGAATTATCGGAAGAAATCGCGTCATTTGCATATTTGGTACAAATGTTAAATTTAGCAACGTTTGTTTAAGCCAGTTAAACTAAAGCTACAACAGGCAAATGAGGTAGCGTGTAGATCCGAAAACGACTGGTGCAAAGCAATCGCCTTTTTTGACCTTCCCGATTTTTATCTGGGATTGCTTACTTTTAGCATCGTCTCGTCTTTGGTGACGAGACGAGAAAAAGTAATAAAGATAAAAGAGATTAAATATTGTCAAAACTTTGGTTTTACCGTTATAGACAAATAACAGACAAGTTTTCATGTGTTTTATTTGCACTAATTTCGATTATAGATATATTATAGTCAACGCTTGTGAACCTAAAAATGGCAGTCAGAGGTTTTATACTCACCCCTTGCCCTCTCTTAAAAAGAGGAATACATTAGGTTTATTTCGTCCATTATACAAAAGTAATACAATCCCCCTTGATTGAAAAGTCGTTAATCGGTTAAATTATATCACAAACCCAAACCTTGGCGTCACCTTCCTTTTTTAAGCCTGCCTGCCCGCAAGGCAGGGATGACTGAATGGTCTCGACTGAATGGAGAGAACTGAGTGAACAATTTCTCTCAGTAATGAAGGAACCACAACAACGGCTTGTGGCTAAATCGGGGATGGGGTATAACAGTTCATTGCCGCAGCAATGAAATGAAAAATTTTAGTGTAAAACGATTTCAGGAGTAGTCAACTTTACTGTTTTATGTCTTTCCACCTGCCTGCCTTGGGCGGCAGTCAGGCAGGCCCTTACCCCCTCTCTTGAAATAGAGGGGGCGATACATTAGGTTTCAATTATTGCAGAAACCAAATCATCACCCAATATTTTGAGTCTGCAACGTTGCAGAATACAAATCATCGACTATTATTTTGGGTCTGCAACATTGCAGAACCCAAATCATCGCCTATGATTAGGTGTCTGCAAAAAATTTAAACAAATCATCGGCTATTATTTACTCTCTACAAAAGTTTTTGAGAAATCATAGCCTGATATTTTTTCTGCAGAAAAAATTTACCCAATTATTCATGAATGAAAGGTGTCCGCAGCATTGCACGAGGCTTTCAAACTGAAATAATTGGTGTCTCCAGCGTTGCAGAGTGCTTTCAAACTGAAATGAAAGGCTGAAAATTCTTGCAGACTGTCTACAAACTGAAATAATTGGTGTCCCAGCGTTGCAGAGTACTTTCAAACTGAAATGAAAGGCTGAAAATTCTTGCAGACTGTCTACAAACTGAAATAATTAGTGTCTTCCAGCGTTGCAGAGTGCTTCCAAACTGAAATGAAAGGATGAAAATTCTTGCCGCCTGTCTTCAAACTGAAATTATTGATGTCTGCAGCTTTGCATGGAGCTTTCAAACTAAAATGAAAGGTGTCTGCAGAAAATTTCAGCCAATTATTCATGAATGAAAGGGTTTTGCAGTGTTTCAGAATACATATCGTTGGTTAATATTTTGAGTCTGCAGAGGTGCAGACGTTAAATCAACGCAGAATATTTTGTGTTTAATATAAGTTACTTCTTATCAGAACAAGCCTTCCATTTTTATTCTCATTCTTTTTGTTGTCTCGAATATTTTTACTAACTTTGTCTATATGCTTTCCTTATTTTTAATATGCAAAAGGAAATCAAATTTTACATATCATTATAACAGGAGAATCATGGAACAAAACAGTACACACAATGTAAACACCCGTATCCTGCAGATTCTACAGTATTTTTGTACTCATTTGCCTGATTTGTACATGGGACGCACTTTGTTTATTCCACTGAGTTTTGCAGTCCTTATCAGTTTTCTTTTATTTCCTGTAAGCAGCTGGATGGAAAATAAAGGAATGCCGCGGGTATTGGCACCATTATCCTCCCTGGTCTGCTGGCTACTATTTTTTTGGGGAGTCTGGCCTATCTGCTTTTTGCCCAACTGGCCGAACTGACATACGAATGGTCTGATATCAATAATAAGGTCATTGAAGCACTACAAAATGTCAGTGTTCTGCTTGCTGACAACCTTGGATTGAGTGCTGACAAACAATCGGAAATTATTCAGAATATAGCGGGCAATACAGGCAATAAAATATTTTCTCTGCTGGGCAGTGCCTTTACCGGTTTTACGGATAGTTTTGTTTTTTTACTATTGACACCGATTTTTTCTTTTCTTATTTTATTGTACCGCAATAAACTGGTGAATACTTTGTATTACATGTTTCCAAAGGGCAAACGCAATGCTATATATAAAATACTCAAAGAGACCATTCTCACCTACTACAATTTTGCAAAAGGAATGCTGCTGGTTTATCTTCTTGTGGGTATTCTCAACAGTGCGGGTCTCGCCATTATCGGTGTGCCACGCTTTATTGTTCGGATTTACAGCCGCGATACTTACTTTTATTCCTTATATCGGAATTATGGTTGGTGCCCTCCTGCCGGTTGTGGTGGTTTGGGTGACGCAAAATTCTATCTGGTATCCTATAGCTGTTTTGTTTGTTTTTGGCATCGTACAACTCCTTGAAGCTTACCTCATTTTTCCACTCGCCGTAGGAAAAAGACTGAAGATCAATACCCTTGTAGTTTTTATCATGATCATATCAGGTGGTATGTTGTGGGGGGCAGCAGGAATGATTCTTTTTATTCCCATGATAAGTATCGTAAAACTGGTTGCCGACAATACACCATCTCTTCGTTATTTATCTGAGTTGCTGGGAGATTAATAATAACTGAAATAATGTAATATTTCAATGTACCAACAGACTATTCAAACCCTTATTCAACATCTGAATACTACACCTTCAGGTTTAACTTCAGAGGAGGCTGAAATACGTTTGAATAAGTATGGTTTGAACGAGTGTTGGAAAAAAAACCCGGTCTGGTTACTTTTGTAATGCAGTTTAAGGATTTTATGATTCTGATATTGATTTTGGCTGCCGTTTTATCCGGCGTCATGGGTGATAATAACAGATACCATTATTATTCTTGCTATTGTTCTGCTCAATGCTATTGTGGGTTTTGTTCAGGAGTACAGGGCAGAAAAAACAATGGAAGCGCTGAAAAAAATGAACATTACCAATACCAATGTTTTGCGGAATGCTCAGCCATTGATAATTTCATCCACGACATTGGTGCCTGGCGATGTTGTAATCATCGAGGCAGGCAATGTGGTGCCTGCAGATATACGCCTTCTGGAGTCATTCAATCTGAGTATTGACGAATCGTCACTTACAGGAGAATCTTTTCCCGTTGATAAAAAATGTGTGGACATAGAGGAAGACAACGTACTTTTGGCCGACCGCATCAACATGGTTTTTAAAGGTACGCTGGTCACCAACGGAAGAGCAAAAGGTTTGGTTACGGCTACCGGGATGAACACTGAATTAGGTAAAATAGCCAACCTTCTTCAGGAAAAAGAAGCAATGACCCCTTTG
Organism: Saprospiraceae bacterium; assembly: GCA_016715245.1. GTDB lineage: Bacteria > Bacteroidota > Bacteroidia > Chitinophagales > Saprospiraceae > OLB9. The sequence continues at coordinate 87,782 of JADKAS010000032.1, read as the reverse complement.
CAGATACGTATGACCCAGTTTGGTAAAAACCTGTCATACATCATAGTTCTGATTTGTATTATTTTGTTTGTCACAGGAGTTCTGAGAGGCGAGGATCCTTTTAAAGTTTTGTTGTTGTCCATAAGTCTGGCTGTGGCTGCTATACCGGAAGCTCTTCCTGCACTTATTACCATTGCATTGTCAAGAGGTGCTTCGCGATTAGCCAAAAAACAGGCTCTGGTACTTAAATTACCTGCGGTGGAAACACTTGGTTCGGTAAATTATATCTGCAGCGATAAAACAGGAACACTGACCAGAAACAAAATGAGTGTGGTCAGTATAAAAGAGATTGGCAATAAAGGAAATAAAAAAGAGTATGATCACTTTTTGAATTTGTGTATTGCCCTGAACCACGATATTAAATTTAATGAGGCCGGACAACCTTTTGGAGAATCTACTGAACTTGCATTGGTGCAGCATGTTTTGAAGGAAATAAAATATGAGGACTATCTGGAATTGCACGAAAATTATAAAAGAGTCGCCGAACTGCCCTTTGATTCTGACAGAAAATGTATGACTACTGTGCACTTTTACAAAGATGAGTATCTTATCATTTCCAAAGGGGCAAACGAATCAATAGGGGCAGCATTAGCCGATAAAAATAATCAGCTCATCCTATCTCAATATTCTGAAGAATGGGCGACACAAGGTCAGAGAGTTCTTGCTTATGCTTACCGTATTGTCAAAGTGTTGCCGGAACCTTTTTCCTATACTTCGGTTGAAAAAGACCTTATACTGTCTGGTATTGCTGGTTTGATTGACCCTCCCCGTGAAGAAGTAAAACTGGCTGTAGCTGAATGCAAAACTGCAGGTATCAGACCGGTAATGATAACAGGAGACCACCCCGCCACCGCCAGGGCCATTGCTACTGAAATCGGAATTTTAACTGAGCGGGATATCGTCATGACGGGATCGGAATTACATCAGGCGACAGAAGAGACATTTGACGAACAGGTAGAGAAAATATCGGTATACGCACGTGTTACCCCTGACCAAAAATTGCAAATTATCAGGGCATTACAAAAAAAAGGTCATTTTGTAGCGATGACCGGTGATGGAATAAACGATGCCCCATCGCTCAAAGCGGCCAATATAGGTGTTGCTATGGGAATAAGCGGAACGGATGTGAGCAAAGAAGCTGCAGATATGGTATTGCTCGATGATAATTTTGCTACTATCATTAAAGCGGTAAAAGAGGGCAGACGCATATTTGACAATATAAGAAAGTTCGTCAAATATATCATGACTTGCAACGGTGCAGAGATCTGGACTATTTTTCTGGCACCTGTTTTGGGTATGCCGATTCCTTTACTTCCTATTCATATATTATGGATAAATCTTGTGACGGACGGCCTTCCAGCCTTGGCATTGGCAAATGAAAAAGCTGAAGCAGATGTGATGCAACGAAATCCACACCCAAGGGATGAAAGCTTGTTTGCGGATGGGACTGGGTATCATATTCTCTGGGTAGGATTACTGATGGCAGGTGTTACCCTTGGCACGCAGGCATGGTCATTATACCATGGCCTTCAACATTGGCAAACCATGGTGTTTACCGTTTTATCTCTCTCACAACTCGGTCATGTTCTGGCTGTACGTAGCGACAGAACTTTTTTATATAAACAGGGTATTTTCAGTAATCCGCCTTTGCTGATTTCTGTGTTAATCACTTTTTTACTTCAATTGGGTGTGATTTATCTTCCTTTTATGAATAAAATCTTCAAGACCCAGCCTTTGACCCTCGAAGAACTTGGCATTTGTATCGGAGCGTCGGTTATCGTTTTCCATGCTGTGGAACTTGAAAAATGGATAAAAAAAGTGTATAAAAAATAACAACAGAAGAGAATTATACTTCTGAAAACCAGCTTCATTACATTCTGTTTTACTGATTTATATTTTTGCTGTCTAACCGATGAAATAATACATTTTATACATACTTACATCATGCTTTGATATGACACAGGTCTTTCTGAACTTGCTGTAACTTAACGTAACTTGCTGTTGGTTTAAAGTTATTTGTTCAATTTTGTTATAATATGAAAATGGAAAAATTTATACCTGTTTTGTTCTTTCGGGAAATCAGTATCAAAGATATCAACAAAGTGGGAGGTAAAAATGCATCTCTCGGAGAAATGTACAACCACCTGAATCCAAAAGGTATCAATGTTCCCAATGGTTTTGCACTGACGGCAGATGCCTACCGAATGTTTCGTCAACAAAATAACCTTGAAAGAAGCTGGATGATTTATTACTGGAGTTGGATACAGATCAATTTTCCAATTTGCATTCCATCGGAGAAAATGCAAGAACGCTGATTATGTCGGGAACCATGCCCGATGAAATCCGTAACGCTGTATCAGAAGCATATAAAACACTTTCTTATGAAGGTGGAATGAATAATCCCAATGTAGCCGTTCGGTCAAGTGCTACATCAGAAGATTTGCCTACAGCAAGTTTTGCGGGCAGAATGGAATCATATCTTAATATATGCGGTGAAAAACAATTGCTTGATGCCATACATCGCTGTTATGTTTCTTTATTTACCGATCGCGCCATAAAATACAGACACGATATGGGATTTACGAATATAGATATTGCCATTTCTGTAGGCGTGCAACAAATGGTAAGAAGTGATATCGCTTCATCCGGTGTAGCTTTCACCATTGACCCAGATAGTGGATTTCAAAACGTAATTATTATCAACGGATGCTGGGGATTAGGCGAAAATATTGTTCAGGGCCGGGTCACACCCGATGAATGGCATGTGTTTAAACCCACTCTTTTTGAAGAAAAATATAATCCTGTACTGAAAAAATTGTGTGGTCGTAAAGAATACACCATGACCTATGTTAAAAATACGGAAGACGTTTCGGCAGATAAAACCATAATAAATATTGATACACCAAAAGACAGACAGAAAAACTTTTCACTGACTGATGAAGAAGTAATTTTGCTTGCTCAATGGTGTTATACGATTGAAAAACACTACGGAAAAGCCATGGACATCGAATGGGCGAAAGACGGAATAAATGACAAGTTGTATATAGTCCAGGCAAGACCTGAAACGGTACAGGGAAAAATAAAAAACAGATCAGGAAATCTTTACGCTTAAAGAAAAGGAAAACTCCTGACCAAAGGAATTGCTTTAGGTGATAAAATAGCTTCCGGCAAAGCCCGTATTATTTATAAACCACAGGATGGAGACCAATTACAAAAAGGAGAAATTCTGGTGACAGATATTACTAATCCTGATTGGGATCCGATATTAAAAAGGCAGCTGCTATTATTACCAATAAAGGAGGCAGAACCAGCCATGCGGCTATAGTTGCCGGAGAACTGGGAACCGTAGCTGTTGTAGGTTGTGGAAATGCGACAGAAACAATACACAACGGTCAGGAAATTACAGTTTCCTGTGCCGAAGGTAAAGAAGGAAATGTATATGAAAATATATTGAAGTGGGATGTAAAAGAACAAGACTTCAGCCAACTTCCTTTTCCGAAAACAGCGCCCATGCTGATACTCGCTGACCCCGACCGCGCCTACGAATTGAGTAATTATCCTAATAAGGGTGTAGGCCTGTTGCGTCTGGAATTTGCCATTTCTAATAGTATAAAAATACACCCGTTAGCCTTAATAGAAACTGAAAAAGTAATGGATGAAAAAATAAAATCCGATATAAAAGAATTGACCAAGGGTTACACCGACGGTAAAAAATATTTTGTGGACAAACTGGCTGAAGCAGTATCTTTAGTGGCGGCAGCATTTTATCCCAAAGATGTGATTGTCCGCATGAGCGATTTCAAAAGTAATGAATATGCCAATCTTATAGGTGGTAAATATTTTGAACCACATGAAGAAAACCCGATGATAGGTTTGCGCGGTGCATCCCGGTATTACAGTGAATTTTACAGAAAGGATTTGCACTAGAATGCGAAGCTATGAAAAAAGTGAGAAACGAAATGGGAATGCACAACGTAAAACTAATGATTCCTTTTTGCAGAACGGTGGAAGAAGGGAAAAATGTCCTGACAGAAATGGCAAAAAATGGTTTGAGGCAAAAAGAAAACGGTTTGGAAATTTATGTAATGGTTGAAATTCCATCCAATGTTTTGCTGGCGGATGAATTTGGAAAACTGTTTGACGGATTTTCAATAGGTTCGAATGACCTTACACAGCTTACCCTTGGTTTAGACAGAGATTCTTCTTTAATCAGTTATTTGTTTAACGAAGAAAATCCGGCCGTTAAAGGGTTGATCAGGGAAACTATCCGTGCAGCCAAACGAAACCATATTAAGGTAGGGCTATGTGGTCAGGCACCAAGTGATATTCCAGCTTTGCCGGATTTTTGGTGGAAGAGGGTATTGACAGTATCTCATTTAATCCTGATGCTTTAATCAGAGGAATTGAAAATATTTTGAAAGCCGAAAAAGAATAATTCTATCCACCTTGTATGAAGAAAATATTTTATACTCAGCCATTGAGTTTGGAGAAACTGGGTATCCGTATCGGAGCGTCTGTTATCGTTTTTTATGCGGTGGAACTGGAAAAATGGATAAAAAAAGTGTATTAGAAACAATAGACTTTGAATTTGGGATATGGATTGCCTTAAACATATTGGGATTGAATGAAATTAATATTCAACCACTCCGTGGTTGTGAGATATGGTACGTATTATCTCCGGGTTTCACCCGGAGTTATCAATATTCAAGCCTTTCAGGCTTGGGAAATATAGTTAGTAAAGAACTTAAGCAAAGAGATGATATTTGCGTTTCAGGCTTGGGAAATATAGTTAATGAAGAACCTCAGCACAGAGATGATATTTGTCTTTCAGGCTTGAAAATTTAGTAAATGAATAGGCACAAAACAGAAACGAGGTTTGATTTTCATGTTAGGAGCCGAAGGGAATTATGTGACCTTGCCAAAGAGATTATTTATCCCTTTCATACTTGCAAATTACAGTAACTGTTATTATACACGCAATCCTGAAAGGATTGAATATCAATAACCCCGGAAGTATGCCGGGGTAAATGGCGGATGGGTTATCCCAACCACGGAGTGGTTGAATGCCGATAAATAATAATTTTATCAATCTTTTTCAAAAAGGTTTTGAATGTAAAAATAAGGAGTGCTTGAAAATAATCAATCCGGATGCACGACCTTGGCTCTTAGCATGGGTTGTGCTTTCCAATATGTCAGACTCCGCCAAATCCATTCCGCGGGACCATAGTTCATATATCTCAACCAAAGGGTGCTCATCAGAATTTGCAAAATGTAAAGAAAAATACCGAAAATGGTTACATAAAAGGTACCCAGAAGACCGCCATAACCCAGTCCGGGACCCAGAAAAACAAATTGACAGACCAAAGAATGCATGATGTAATTGGTAAATGCCATTCTTCCTACCGGAGCAAATATGGATAATATTTTTTTTCCGGTTTGGGTTTGGAAAAATACCATCAACATCCCGGTATAGGCCATTCCCAGAGGAACAACTCCGAGCGCGTAAGCAATGGTTTGGAAGAGCCCGTTGAGTTTTAGTCCGTAATAATCTGATGCAAAATTACTTGTATAATAGGCTAAAAAATAATTTGCCGGCAAGCCTATAAATAAACCTAAGCCTATAATCCAATAAATGACCTTTTTATTCTGATAAAAATTTTTAAAAAAATCTGACCTTCCTAAAACATAACCGAGTAAAAACATACCCAGTACTTTTGGAATGCAACTTACAAAAAACAAATACCCAAACCAATAAAAAAATCCTGATATATTATATAAAAAAAAATCCCACCATGAGGTGCTGTGAACCAAGCGTCAGCGTCATCTTCATTTATGGGCCCGAAAAATATTGGTCAGTATATTGTCCCGCAGATCGTAATATTTCTGCAGGTATATTTACCCATGGCCAAACAATTTTTGCAGCGTACAAAATAATCGGACTCAGGATTAGTACCATCCCTGTAATCACAAGTGTTTTATTTGAAAATCTTCTGAAGGGAAGAAGAAAAAATCCAAGAATTGCATAAAAAAGCACGATATCTCCCGGCCATATCAACATGTGAACAGCACCCAATAACAACATAAACATCAGACGTCGTTTTACAATACCGATGGATTGATTTCCGCTGGTTTCACCTCTTTTTATTTGTAAGGCAATACCCCATCCAAACAATAAACTGAAAATGGAATAAAACTTACCTTCGATAAAAATGGTATAGACAAAGTCCAGCTGTTTATCCCATTCAGGCAATAAAAATTGACTTTCCACTTCAGAGTTGGGTCCCCAACCCAAACCACCTGCTGTCAGATTGGCGATGAGGATTCCAAAGATGGCAAAACCCCTCAGAATGTCCATAAAAACTTCTCTTTCATTTGAAAGTACTGGTTTGGAACTTGTCATTTTTTTATTATTTCAAAATCTATTTCATTAAAAAATCAATCAATCCTTTGAAATAGGTTTCCTGATCATCATACATACACATGTGACTGCCATTATTACAATATAGATAGGTTCCTGTTTTGACTTCTTTTGCCATCCATTCCATATGTTTGGGGTCCATGGTGTCGTGTTTGGCCCCGATAACCAATGTCGGCACTGTTATTTCTTTTAATCTGTTTTTGACTGTCCATTTTTCAAGTTTTCCAGCTATTCCAAATTCACTTGGTCCCTGCATGGTTACATACAAAGAAGCATTCAACCTTCCGAAGGACCTGTTGACAGGTTCAGGCCAGTTGTCCGTAGGAAATCTCAATATGTGTTTGGTATAATAATGAGGCATAAGCAATTCCATATACTTCGGATTTGAAAAATCATCTTTTTCTTCGATCATCCGGATGGTATCCAGTATTTTGGGATCCATGAGTTTTGCCAGAACGTCATCGGCGTATTTTCCATATTCAGGAGCGTCAGACATCATATTAGAAATGATGAGCCCTTTGAGATTTTCCTGGTATTTCAGTGCGTATTCCATACATAAAATTCCTCCCCAGGAATGCCCGAGGAGATAAAAATTGTCTTTATTCAGGCCGAGCGCTTTTCTTACCTCTTCCACTTCGTCAACATATCTGGCCAAATCCCACATTGAGGTGTCTTTCGGATTGTCAGAAAAACCGCAACCGAGCTGGTCGTAATAGATGATTTCAATACCTTCGGCAGGAAGAAAACTTTCAAAACATTCGAAATATTCATGTGTCATACCAGGCCCGCCATTGAGTAATAAAAGTCTTTTTGAAGGATTGTTTCCAATGGTTTTTGTCCAGACCTTAAATTCTCCTGTTTTGGTTTGTATGGGAATCATCCTGATACCACCAGTCTGAATTCCTTCTGAAGTCCTTGAAAAATAGGAAATGGGTTCATTTATTGAATTGTGTTTACAACCGGAAATCAAAAATAAAGCGGCTGATGAAAAGACGGCAATAATGTAATATATACGTTTCATGTTAAAATATTTATCTGACTATTAATTAACCTGTATAGTTAAATCCATGGTGTTACCTTAAGATGGTTTATGGTTCAATTTCCACAATCAACTCAATCTCCACAGCCATATTATTCGGCAATGAATTCATACCCACAGCTGAACGGGCGTGTTTTCCTTTATCACCAAAAATCTCCACCATACAATCCGAAAAACCATTTATTACCTTCGGATGATCGGTGAAGGTATCCTCACAATTTACCATGCCTAATACTTTTACAATACGTTTGACCCGGTTCAGACTGCCCAGTTCATTTTTTATAACGGCTATTTGCATCAATGCAATGGAACGGGCTGCTTGTTGCCCTTCTTCCACTGTTAAATCTTTGCCTACTTTTCCCGTGATGGTATTGCCATTTTTATCGTATGGACCTTTGCCGGACAGAAAAAGTAAATTGCCGGACCTGACACAATGTACGTAGTTTGCAATCGGTTCTTTTACTTTGGGAAGTTCAATGTTCAGCGTTTTTAGTTTTTCTTCAGGACTTTGTGCCAACGCCGGATAACAACAAATCAAGGTAAATATCCAAAAAAGGAGATTGTTTTTCATTTTTGAAAAGATGACTGTGTTAAAAACAACGTGAAAATAATACTTATTTTAATAAAACCGGTTTTGAAAAGGTGACTTTTTACACCTGATTGAAAACAAAAAAAGCAGAATTTTGCAATAAACGGTTCTGGTTCTTTACATACACGAAGATAAAAAACAAATATATTCAGAATCAGATAATTAAACCAGTGAAAAATATTTTTAAAAAGTATGCATATTTAAAACAAAAATATAATTTTGATGAAACTTTTTAATATAGTATAATTTATCATGATTATGCTTAAATATAAACTTTCATTATTATTGACATTGTCATTTGTATTGACTAATGCTCAAACTGTAAATTATCAAAAAATATTAAAGGAAAAAAATGACAGTATCAAATGTCTTCAGTTAATTGAAGCTTCTGATTACTATAAATATCATAGTATTGACACACTACTTATCCTCGCTGATGAATTATACAAAACGTCAGGAAAATTGAAATCACAATATTTTTTGGAAAATGCCTTCAATATCAAAAGTCTTGCCTTAAAACTTAACGGACAATATGCGGCTGCTATTGAATTCTCGCAAAAAGCGCTTAAAATCAATTCGATACGAAGTGATAAAGAAGGCAAAGCAAAAATTCTTCTGAATTATGCAGACATCATGCGTCAGCAAAAAAAATATGACATAAGCGAACAGTATCACAGGGAAGGATTATCTCTTATTTTATCTGATAAGGATAGTGCCCTGATGGCCAGGTATTATATCAATATGGGGTTAATGTTTGCTGATATGGGCAAGATTGATTCTGCCACCCATTATTATGAGAATGGTATTTTTATCGCAGATAAAGTTGATGGTTTAAAAAAAATCGGACTTACCGCGGGTTTGAACCTCAGTCATCTTGCATATAAACAAGGTAAATACAAAGAATTGATTGAGTTGGCTCAAAAAGTATATAAAGATGCCTTGTCTGAAGAAGATCCGGATCATATCAGTCTGGGAGCAAATAATGTAGCTTTAGGTTATTTAAAACTCAAAAATTATGAAAAGGCGCAGGAATACATAAAATATGCTGAAGATGCTGCAAAAAAGTATAACAGCCCTCAGAATCTTCTTTATGCGGTAGGTAATGCTTCGGATATTTATGCTGAAAAAGGAGACTTCAAAAAAGCCTATGAAAAGGCAATTGTTTATATAGGTATTAAGGATTCTTTGAGAAGTGCCCTTTACGATAAGAATCTCATGGAAATGACAACTAAGTATGAACTCAAAGAAAAAGAAAATAAGTTGACCCAACAGGAATTGACTATTGAAAAACAATCATCACGACAAAGGTTAATCATATGGATTTCATCAGTTTTGATACTAAGTGTTGTATTAATGTTTTTTTATTTTAAAAGCAGACAGGAACTTAAACGCAAGGCAGCACAAATTGAAGCAGAAAGTGCAAAGCTTTCAGCACGGATTGAACACGCTGAAGTGGAAAGGTTACAACAAATGGATAATTTGAGAAGTAAATTTTTTGCCAACATCAGCCATGAATTGAGAACTCCTCTCACCTTAATCCTGAATCCGGCTGAACAACTTCTCAATAACAGGGTAAAGGAAAATCAAAAAAACTATCTCGAAATCATACACCGAAATGCATCCAGAATGCTTGGACTGGTAAATCAATTGCTGGAACTTTCCAAACTGGAGAGTGGAAGTGAAAAATTGAATCCGGGATTGTATGACGTAAAAGTTTTTTGCAGGACTTTATGTGGAATGTTTGAAAGTATTGCAAACCAAAAGGATATTGAATTCACTTCACTTTTTCCTGATGAAGATGTTGTCGGTTATTTTGACAAAAATATTCTTGAAAAAATTCTCGTGAATTTGTTGTCAAATGCTTTCAAATTTACACCTTCCGGAGGAATCATCCGCTGTACGTTGGTTAAAAAAACAGAAGATGAAATTGAGATTTCAATTAAAGATACAGGAATAGGAATTTCAAAAGAAAATGTCGGAAAGTTATTTAACAGGTTTATATCTTTTTCTAATTCAGATTTGCAAAACAGCAGCGGAATTGGTTTGTCGATTGTCCGCGAATTGGTCGATTTGCATAAAGGAAAAATTGAAGTGGATAGCGAAGTAGGTAAGGGAACCTGTTTTACTGTTCAATTAAATCTGAATAAAAAAATGTATGGAGAAAACGAAATTATCAGTAAAAACCTGCAAAACGATGGTAAATTGATTAAAATTCCTGACAATACCAAAGACTCTGAACCAAGTGTTATAAATATCACCCGATCGGCAGATTTCGTTTCTGACAACAAACCATTTTTATTGATTGCTGAAGATAATAACGATGTAAAACACCTAATTGAAAATATTTGTAAAGAAGATTTCAGAGTAATGACAGCTGAAAATGGTAAAAAAGCATTTCAGATTGCACAAGAAAAAATTCCTGATATAATTATTACAGATATCATGATGCCGGAAATGGATGGTATGGAACTTTGTGAAAGGTTGCGCACAAGTGAAATTACAAGCCATGTGCCGATAATTATGCTGACTGCCCGTGGTGACCAAAAAGATAAATTGGAGGGTTTAAAAAAAGGTGCAGATGACTATCTTATTAAACCATTTGACGCAGATGAGTTATTGTTAAGATTACATAATTTACTGGATCAAAGAAAAAAACTAAGGGAATATTATAAAAGAATTCTTCAGGCCTTTATTCCAAAGGAAGAAGTTTATGAATCTATGGATGCTATGTTTTTAAACAACCTGAAAGCCTTTGTTGAAAAAAACATTCAAAATGAAAATTACGGTGTCAGCGAACTTTCAGCAGATCTTTCTTTGAGCAGAAGCCAATTGCACAGAAAAGTAACCGGACTTTTGGGTTTCACTCCAAATGAGATTATCAGGCATATGAGGCTTGAAAAAGCAAAAATGTTTATTAACAAAAAAACAGGCACCATTGCAGAAATCGCCTACAACTGTGGTTTTAGTTCTCCTGCCTATTTTTCCAAATGTTATAAGGATTATTTTGGGCATACTCCTGGCGAAGATTTATAGTCAGCGGCTTTATCATATATCTTTTTCACCCTTTTTTCTTGGTTAATTATTTGTTATTCAGTACATTATAGCTGGAGCGACGATTTTTATATCTATTGCGACAATTTTGATATACCGTGACAACCCTCCACGTGCATATTTGTGCTTTAATTAATTCAAATTTTGTAAACTCCATTTTAAACCTTAAAAAGTATATTGTATGAAACGTGTTGTAAAAATCATTTTGTATGGGCTGGGTATCTTAATTCTTGTTTTGCTGATGGCAGCACTGTTTTTTTCATCTAAATTCAACAGAGAATTTGAAAAAGTCATAACATTTGAACCGGTGGAAGTTATTATTCCACAGGATTCAGTTTCTATTGAAAGAGGAAGGATTTTGTCTGTGGATTGCAGAAGCTGTCACGGACCGGACCTGGCAGGAAAAGTATTTTTTGATGACCCCACTATTGGAACATTGCCCTCCTCCAACCTTACAAGGGCGAAAGGTTCAGAGACTGAACATTACACCAATCAGGATTTTGTAAAAGCTATCAGACATGGTTTGAATAAGGCAGGCAACAGACTAATGGTTATGCCTTGTAAGTCAACCTCACAAATCAGTGACAAAGATCTGGGATGTCTTATAGCTTTTATTAACACATTGCCAAAGGTGGAAAACACATTTCCCAAAAGGAAATTTGCTTTTACAGCTCAGATTATGGCTGGTGCCGGTCTGTTTGGAGATTTATTTCATTATGACTTAATTGATCATGAAATTACCAACAATATTAAACATATCCCTGAAGGGTCTACAGAAGAGTACGGCCATTACCTGACCTCCATCCATGGTTGTAATGATTGCCATAAAAAAGATCTGAAAGGAGGAAAATCACCTGATCCGGTATCGCCTCCGGTTCCCGATATTTCCAGAACCGGTAATTTTGGTAAATGGACACAGGAACAATTTATATCAGTTTTCAGAACAGGTAAAACACCTGAGGGTAAGATACTTGACGGTAATTTTATGCCGTTTGCCGGTTTGGGTGCTCACTCAGATGAAGAGATAGCGGCTGTGTATAATTATATTAAAAACAAAAAAGATTAAGAATTAATCTCTATAAAATTTCGTAACCAATAAATAATTTAATATTATGAACACCAAATCAATTTTTACTTGTTTCGCCGGGTTTGTCACACTCATGCTCAGTGGATTTCTGTTTTATGAAGTTATTTTTAAATCCTATTTTTCCAAACTCATGGAAAATATGGGAGATTGTTTTCTTCAGGAACCACCCATTTTGCCTATGGTTATTGCCCATTTATGTTTTTCTATAATTTTATTAATTATTTTACGGTATAATAATGTAACTTCTTTTATGAATGGCATAAAAAGGAGCTGGCTAATCATTATTTTAATTATGACTTGGTACGATGCATGGGCTTTTACCTATATTCCACAGATGAATTTGCCAACAGCAATCATTGACGTAGCGGTAAATTCCACCTGTTCACTACTCGCGGCGGGAGTGATGGGTTGGGTTTTAGGTCAGTATAAATCATAAAATTCATTTTACTAAATTGTAATCAGGATATATTACAAACCAATTTGAAACAGCCAACCAAAAGTTTTAATGTAAGTATTAAGTTTTCCGGATCAAAGAAAAATTTCCCAGCTCCGGAAAACTTAAATTATTTTCAATGATTTTTAATAGAAAGAAGGATTAAATAATTCTTCTTTATTGACAGATCCGGATTTAATGCCGACTTAATAATTAATACGGCATTTTTTTACTTGCATCCCGCATTAATCCATCTACCAGCCTCGCCGGACTGCTGCCCAAACTACCGGAATATTTATGTGAATAGTTCCAGATCATTTTACTTTTTGAACAGTCATTGATGCTTAACGTGACATTGACTTCATTGGTGGGTGCCCAGGCGCCTACTAAAAAAACAGCTGCGACGGCTACACCTTCTGAAATAGGTTTAGACAATCCAAAATTTGAAGTTATGATACCGTCAACCCCAAGAACCTTACACATTTCATCAGACGTCAATGGTACTTCCGGATACCCTGCTGCATTCAGTTTTGCATTGGTAGTGACCACATCCTGAATTTCCTGAAATATCCTTCCCTGCATTTTCCTTCTAAGCAACCAGGAGTACATTTCTGATTGAAAATTAATCGATTCCGTCTTTTGTTGTTCTTTCATTGATTCGGCATCTATCTTTTTATTGGCAGCGATAGAAACTGCCGGCGGTATGATAGCTATGATTTTTTGTTTACCCGCCAAAGTTTTGGCATCAGGACTGTGATATACTTTAGCACAGGAAAAAAAGAGCAATAGAAAGAATGAAAAAAATAAAAGTTGTTTTCCGGATTTCATGGTTATTATTTGAGTGTTTGTAATAAGTGATTAAATCAATACAAAATTATAATTTATTTTAGATTATTTGAGTAGAGTTCAAAATTTTAAAACCATTTCTATTATTTTTAGGTAAATTTTATTTTGAGTTCAAACATGATGAAATGACAAAACTTAGTCCACAATCATGTTGGGTTTAATTTTGTAGTCTTTCCAATACTTCGGTTTCTTTGCTTTTATGAATGAAAAGGTAATCTCCGGGTTCTATGCTGTTGTCAAAATCTTTTATCAATTTATTTTTATACAGGGAATAACGTTGAAAGGATAGTTTTTCCATCAATAAAAACACCTCATCCCGGTTTCCTTCCAGATTTCCACCTGAACGATGGGTTGATATTTTTTAATGATTCCTTCCAATTCCTGAAGAACAATTTTTTCATAACCTTCGATATCCATTTTAATATACTGTATTTCATGCAGATTTTCCAGTAAACTGCTTCCCTTTTTCATTTCAATGTCATAGGTAATACCTTTTTTCAGGTCCGTATCCTGATTGGCAATACTTGACAAGCCGGTTCTGAAATAACTTTTTTCAGGGTTAGGTTGAAATATTTTTGTCGTCTTGTTTTCGTTGCCCAAAGCGACATTATGTAATGTCATATTCGTTTTGGACGAATAGGCCCATGTAAGAACATTAAAAAGGGAGGCATTGGTTCAAAACAAATAACTTTTCCTGAGTTTTTGACAAGTCTGCGAAAAATTCCGGAATAATATCCCAGATTTGCACCTATATCAATGACCGTATCGCCTTTTTTGATTAGTTTTTTTACAAAATAATGGTATTTATAAATGCTGTTGTTTTTTAGCATGTGGGTGTCAAACATAAAAAAAAACAAAATGTGCATACATTTGAGATATGTTTTTTGACTTAAGATTTTATATAATATAGTTTTTAAAAAGGTGATCATAATTCTTCGGGTTGAGTAAAAAACAGCAAGAGGGTATTCACTATTATTAAGTCTTATGTAATGTATGAGGGCAAAGGTAAGACATTTTTTTTTCCGGACGATATTTAAATATGTTTGCTTTGTTAACTTTTGGAAACAGATATTTCGATGGAAAAGAGTTGACACAACCCTTAGCGGCGGGTTAAAATTCTGAAATAGTGTTGATACCTAACATAGGTAACATTTCACATAATAATAAAAAAAAAGCACAACTTATCTTATGTGACAGTTGTGCTTTTTTAGAAGATGGTTGTGTTCTATATTTTTTGGAAACTTCTGCAGATTTCAATGGCTTCTTCAATGGCATTCTGATCATTGTCCAGAAAAGTAATGATAACAAAAAAATTGACATCTGATTTTGGGTCTATCAAACCCATCAGGAATATTTTTTCACCCTGAATTACTCCTTCAGCATAACCTCCCTCAAAACCATTTAATTGGATGGTATTGATGTCGTCGAATTTGTCGAGATTAAGAGATGCAGCAACGGCCATGGTATAAACGGTAATATCGTCAGTACTTACAGTTTCGTCGGCAAAAGGAATTATCGACATTTCCATACCGTCCCCAACGGCAGAAAATTCTTCAATGTTGTTGACTACTTCTTTGAAGTCATCAGCAAGGGAAAAGGAAATTCCATACTCATCCCATGTGTAATATTGCTGAGCATAAGATGAATTGACTCCTATCAAAAAAAAGATAACCACTAAAATTTTGTACATTCTGTTTTGTTTAAAAGGGTGAATAATAGACCAAAGATAATAATTTTATTTTTAAAATTAAATCATTTTTATGCTAAAACTGATTAATTTTTCAAAAGTTACAATAACTATTATTTTTTTAATTTTATTAATATTGAATACATTCAATCAAAAATAATTTTTGTTTCCGCACAATAATGATTTGTAAACAAGTAGGCAGTCAAACGCATAAAAATCTATTAAAAAGATCATCTGAAAATGGGGTGTAATTTATTTCCTTGAACAAACTTTTTTATCGTGGCTAAAAAAATTATATTTGAACCTTGTAGATTTGATGATAATAAACATATTAAACCTTATGACCAACAAATACTTCAGATTCTTTTTATTATTGGTAATATTGGGTTGTACCTCATCTTCAGATAGTCGAAAAAACGAATGGCAAATTCATTATTTTACACTGGGAAAAAACAATCGCACCATTGCTGAATGGGAACCGTCGTCCGGCACTTTGATTACATGGCCACTATGTATTCCCTTCAAACTTGCGGTCGAACTGGCTAAGGACAATCACCTTTATACATTAGTTTCTGACGTAAAATCAAAAAATGAAGCAGAGGATTGGTATCAAAAATGGGGTATTTCTGATACTAATAATACTTTTATTATTACTCCTTTAGGTATCGATGGTTGGTGGACAAGAGACTGGGGTCCTTCAGGTATTTTTACCAATGATGGTAACCTGCATCTCGGGGACGGAAAGTATATTTATGCTACTCCCAATTCAGGTCCTGAATGTAAAGCCCCTTTGCAGTTTATTTATAAAAATGATAACAATGAGATTATAAAGACGGAAATCGATGACTACGCTACCCTGCCGGTAGGAAAAGCGTTGAATATTCCTGTATTGGATTTGCCCTATATCAATACCGGTGGAAATGTTTTAACAGATGGTCTGGGGACTGCCTTTTCTTCTTGCATTCTCCTCAATGAAAATGAGTTTTTTAAGGTGTCGAAAGAAAAGTTTTTTCAACTCAACAAAACACTTTCCGGATACCAAAATTATCACATCCTTTCCAATTTTGAAAAAAACGGAATTCAGCATCTCGATTGTTTTATGAAATTACTGGATGAGGAACGAATGTTGGTCGCTTTACCTCCGTCCAACCATGAACTTTTTCCACTTTATGAAAACATAGTAAATAATGAATTAAAAAATCTTACCAATAGTTACGGAAGACCTTATGAAATCCTAAGAATCAAAACGGCACCTTATAGGCTTGATAACCTGGCAGCGTACACCAATTCACTTATTCTTAATAAAACCATTTATGTTCCCTTATTTCAGATTCCGGAAGACAAAACAGCGCTCGAAACGTGGCAAAAAGTGATGCCAGGCTATACTGTTAAAGGATTTACCTTTGCTTTAAAAGATGAACCTTTGGTCAGTCCTGAAATGAAAAAGCATTATCGTGATTACGGTTGGAATCACGGAGATGCGCTGCATTGCAGAACAAGGGCGATTTGGGATAAAGACATGTTGTTTATTACTTTCAAAAAACTTCCGGCAATGGTGGAGGCAGGAGAACCATTGACAGTGTATGCCACCATCATCGATTACAGTAAAAAGGGATTGGAGAAAGATGCACAAAAGTTATATTGGCGGCCAAAAGGTAAAAAAGAATGGAATGAAATACCTTTGAAAAAAGATGGCGACATCACCCGATATAAAACAGATATATCACTACAAAAAGGTCAAAAAGGGATTTTTGAATATTATATTTCTGCTGCTTCTCTTTCAGGTAAAAAAGAAAACAAACCCCGCACAGCGCCGGAAGGTTTTTATACGGTAGAAGTGAAATAAAAATCGTAAACTAATCTGATATCTTTTATGTCGCTGAATATATTTGTCTTTGTTTAATTTTCATATTAGGAAGGTATCTGATGTATGCTTTTTTGTGTCATACATTTCTAAAATTGATGGAATTAACAATATACATAAGGGAGGACGTAAATGATTCATTTTAAAATTAGCCTGTCTCCTTATTTTTAGCCTTTGATCATCAAACGAGGGTCGGGGATGGTAAAGAAGTACACTATAACAAAAAGGGTTAGGGTCGCTGTAGTTATGAAAGCAGCTGTTGCACCAAACTGAAACCAAAGGAGCCCTGTTAACGAGCTTGCCAGCATGGTACAAATACTTTGAAGACCCGAAAATGTTCCAATGGCGGTGGCTGTGTCTTTTTTGTCGGTAATGTTGGAAATCCATGCTTTTGAAATTCCTTCTGTAGAGGAAGCATATATTCCGTAAAGGAAAAACAGCCCAAAGAACATATAAAGATTTGTATTTACTGCCATACCGAAATATACGGTAGCAAACAACATAAGCCCGACAATAAAAATGGTTTTTAATCCAACCTTGTCGGCAAAAATACCAACCGGAAAAGCAAACAGCGCATAAATCAGGTTGTAAAAAATATACACACCGATAACCATTGTGTCGTCAAGTCCCGATTGTTTTGCCTGAAGCAGAAGAAAAACATCTGAACTGTTGAACAAAGTAAATAAAAGAAGCCCGAAAACAAGTTTTCTGTATTCTGGCGGACTTGTTTTCCAGTATTTTAAGAATGAAAAAAAAGGCGTACTTACTTTTGTTTTTTTCTCATTTATTTTTTCACTTTTGAGAAAAAATGAAGATATTACAGCAAATAATCCGGGAATAAAGGCAAGAAAAAAAAGTGTTTTATAGTCCTGAGGAAAATAATATAAATAAAGCAAAGCCAGAGTTGGTCCGATAACAGCGCCTATAGTGTCCATTGAACGATGAAATCCGAATACTTTCCCTTTGGTCTGAGGCGTAGCTTCATCTGAAAGAATGGCATCTCTTGCACCTGTCCTGATACCCTTGCCAAAACGATCAATAGTCCTTGCAAAAAATATCCAGAATGGAAATGTAAAAATCGCCATCATCGGTTTTGAAATAGCACTGAAAACATAACCAATTTGTACAAAAGGGACTCTTCTTCCTGAGGTGTCAGAAAGTTTGCCAAAATAACCTTTACTAAGTCCTGCTGTGGCTTCTGCAACCCCTTCCAGTATTCCGATAAGAACGATTGAAAAACCTATTGTTCTTAAGTAGATGGGCATAATGGGGTACAACATTTCACTGGCCGTGTCGGTAAACAGGCTGATCAATGATAAAATCCAAACTGTACGTGAAATATATCTCAAAATGATGTCTCGTTTGTTGTTGAGTTTAATTTTTGTGCAATAATCTTTTTGTGTTGACTGTCATTGCAGGTTTCCGCAACTGAAGGATTAATTTCCAAAAACTTTCGTTTTGTTCCCAAAAGTAGTTTAATCGGACTGATTTGGGTATATATTAAACGATTTTTATTTTTGATGACGATTCCAGATTAATTTTCAATGTCGTCATTCTCCACGTGTAAAATGTGAAGTAGCCTGTGAATGATGGGAGCAAAAAATACAGCGGTAATACTTAAAAAGGCAACTCCACTGTAAAGGGCATAGAGGGAGGAAAATATTTTTGCTGAAGAAGATGCCATTTCTGTAACCGGTCCCATACCTGTCAGAATCATACAAGCCATATAAAAACTGTCGAGCCAGGAAATCTCTCCAAAATAATAATAACCCATCATTCCCAGTGCAACTGAAAATAGGATTAAGCCTATGGAAAACAGACCATAAATACCAAGTCTGTAGATAAAATGACGCAGGGGGACTACTTTCTGTTTGAGGTGTTCTAATTTCATTTGATCCTTTTTTTAGTTTCCACAATACATCCAAATTATACCTAACAACACCGTAATTAAAACATGTAAAATTGGAAGAGCGGATATAATCAGAATCTTTCTTTTCCGAAATAGTAAGCTAACAATAAAAGTGACAGGATAAAGTGTTGAGAAAATGGCAAAAGAAATAAAAGCCAGGTTACAAAAATCATGTTCAGTGTTGTTACCAGCCGCAGCAAACGACATAATATTCCCAAAAAGGATAAAAGGATATACCATCATCAGTAAGATGGAAGTTATTAATAAAAGAGTGAATATCCAATCATTTTTTGTTTCTTTCTTCTTGGTTTCTGATTCCATAATTAATTATTTTGATTGTTTTTATATGTTCACAAACCAAGCCTGAAACAAGATGCAAACATTCAATATGTTTTCAGGCTTATTATATATCAATATATTCACAAATGTATATGTATTTAAAGAATATCTGGAAAAGGGACTGAAAATTTATGGTTTGTATCACAATATCCTGTGCACATAACGAATACTAATAAAAATTCCAAAGATACTTATAATATAATTAGGACTTCCTTACCTTCTCATCATCTTGATTCAGACCAGGTTAATCTTATCTTTGTTTTCGGATGACAAGGTTTCAGACAATGTTTTGAATTGTTGTTTTTCTTCCTTTTTTAAACTTGACAGTAATTTTTCATTTCCTTTCTTCATTTGTTTTTGAGATAATAATGAAAGTGTTGAAAAATATCGTGCCACTGGCCTATTTTATTTTGCAAGGTATCCGTAAAAAATGTATCAAGTGAGATATTTTTTTGTAATTTTTTTGGTAAAAGTTGATATACGTACATTATTTTTTTTAACCTCTTTCTGTACTGGTGAACCCCTTTTCTATTCTTTTTTTTAAGCTCTTTATTTGCTTTTTTATGCTGATCCGCAAAAAACTTTTTAATTGTTTTTTTATCCGGTAACGTTTTTGGAAAAAAAACAACTTCCTGAAATTTTCTTACGGATTTAAGATATCGTCCTGTTTTTTGGGTAAATGTAGAAATTAAAATGTTTTCTGTTTTTTTCAGACGGACAATACATTCCTCCGGAGTATCCGGTAATGAATTAAAAAAATGTACACTCAACTGAACTTCCCTTATTTTTCCGGCTTCATTAAATAATTTTGAAAGGTTAGGTGACGGATATTTTTTTGAATAAACTTTATTGACAAAGGCATACACAGATTTTATTTTTTTAACATGTAACCTTATTTTATGTATGTATTCCGGAGAATGATGGTGTAAATAGAAAGAAAGATTTTGTTCAATTGATTGCAGACTATCTTCAACAATGGAATGTAATATGTTTTTTTTCATTATTTAACCCGGTTTAAAGTTTAAAGTAAGCAAAAAAATCAGAAACATAACAAAGATTTGATGTAGGAATGGTCATCGCTTTTTATATTCAATTAAAAATTTTATTTCAGTCAACATACCAGATTTAACCATTCCCTGTTTCAACTTTTCCAATGTATAAATCTTGCTTTAAAATGCTGATGAATTAACATACTGATTTTTTATGCCTTTAAAATGGAAATATTCATCCAAATACTACGTCTGACGAATATGTTTTGGCAGTTTTTATTGATGTTTTATTATCTTTTGCATCTTAATAAAATTATTTGTCTTATGAATGGTTTTAACAAAATACAGACCGGTGGGAAAAGATGAAATATCAATGGTGTGAAAAGATTCGTTAGCGTCGATTTTGCGAAGCATTCGACCAAAAGAATCATATAGTTCAATACGGAAAACACCTTTTTTGCCTTGGATGGTAAATATATTCTGTACAGGTATCGGAAAAATCTGAATCCAATCATCATTGATTATTTCTCCGGATACAGCACTTACATCAGGATTATAAAAACCAAAATCGACGGTATTATTACCACTTGCATCGTAATCAAAATAACAGTTGACAGGATCACCATCATTCAAAGGTTCTTCATCTGATCTGAGCGTCACAATGCCCGACATGATATCCGTAAATGGATTGCCGGAACCATTATTATCAAAATCTACATCGTTGTTGGCATCAGCTTGAAAACCATTTGTGGATTTGAAGTTTGCCAACGGTTCTCCCGGTCCCCAATTATTGACACTCCAGACAAATACCACATAGTTTCCGGGCTGGAGACCAGTAAAACTATAGTATCCATCTTCATCCGTCACCCGAACACCTCCAAAACCCTGCCAATCAGGGATATCATCCCCATCAGAATCCGACCATATCACCAAAGAAACTCCAGGGATACCGGGTTCATCCGGATCTTGCAGGCCATCCTGATCCAGGTCATTCCATATTCTGTTGCCTATCGATACAATACCGGGAGATACAGGCTCACTGCAGTCTTCATAACAAAATGCCATATCATTGATGGCTAAAATCATTTCATCACCCATTGATTTTCCGATGTTTAAAAAGGTAAGAGCGTTATTATTGAAATGATAAATAGCATCTTCCGGTGATGATGATTGATGAATATAAAACGGTTTGGTATTGACAAAACCGACTTTTCCCCCATAGAGGGTATCATTGCATCCTACCACTTTTTGAGCTAATGAAACTATATTTTGCATACTTTGCACCCAGAGATCATCAATTTGTTCATACCCTCCTTGTCCGGAACTGGAAATGACAACTGGCAGATCGGGTATATTCAGGTCTTTTCTGATATCATTCACCAGATAGTATAAATTGTTTTCATATTCATTTAAAAAGTCATCAGAGGCGCCATCATTCCAGCCCTGGAACCAACCAAAGCCCGAAATTTCATAATCCATTGAGGTGAATTCTGGAAATTCGTTGGCCAAATTACCGGTCACATCTCTCACTATTTCGATCATTTCATCGTAATATGCCCCTGTCGCACCTGCTGCGGAAGGGGGACGAAAATCCTCCGCAAGACTCTTTCCTCCCCATGCAGTTTTTATGATAAGTATGGGGTCTTCATAAAATTCATCCAGTTGGTGAGCAAACATTAGCTCCGGTCCAATCAAGCCGGCATAAGCTCCCTGACCAACCGTAACCTTTGATTTGATCGTTTCCCCATTTCTTTCAAAATAAAGGAAGGCATTATCCAATATTGTCCAGTTATCTTTTTCTCCTATTTGAGACCATGATCCCTGTACGTCATTTTGAATAACATCGTGTAAACTTCCGGGATCGTTTTCAGCATCGTCAATGGTACCATAACCTTCCATATTTGACTGACCCGCCAATACAAATACCCTAACTCTTGGTTTTGATTTTTCCTGTCTTGTAACAATAGGGACATATCCGATTTCTAAACCCGCAGGTGGTTTTACAATGACAGCCGGATCCAGTGTAGCCACTTTTCCAATGGATGGCGGTGTCAGGTATTCATCGGTGTGACTCCAGCTTGAGTGCAAAAGTTCGACGCTGTTTTGAAGTTTTGTACGAACAATTTCCGGAAGGTTTGCGTGGATGATTGAGGGCTGATCCACAAAACGATACCAGTAATAAGTTACGGTCGTACCATCACCTAGATCAGCGGTAAAGGGTCCTGTGATAGGTCCTGGTTTATTCCAGGGACCATTGGGATCCTGCCAGTGACAATCTGATTCTAAAGGGGTCAGATAAGTAAGTTCCGGTCGCGGACTTCTGGGAACTTCGGTCGTTATCAATTTTGAAGAAGAAGGCACATCTTTTTTTGTAATAGCTCGCCATTTATTATCAGGGTCCAGTCTGAAATATTCCGGCAATAAAAAATTGTTTTCATCTTTTTCGACAATATTGAGATCATATTTAAACCCCATCAGGTTTGTATTTTGCTGGACATTATCGATGTAGTTTAAATCAATGTCATGTTTGATTCCATTCGATGAGGATTCCGATATTTCAGCAGCCATGGCACCTCCGTTGTTTGTAAACGAAACAGCTTGTGTTCCCGCTTCTTTAATGCCAGGAAGGACAGCAGGGCCTCCGTTAAACCAGGTTTCCATTTCATCCCATAATGCATTTTTTGAATAGACTGAAATTTGATTAAGGATAAAAGAATTATCTTCATCGCTGATAGGGAACAACAATTTTTCTACTTTCGCAAAAGTTTGTCCGTTGCTCTCCCGGGAAATAAGCGCCGGAGATCCTGCATGTTCGACACCAAAACCTACATTTGGTTCCGAAGGTCTTGTGTCCAGAAATAAACCTTCCAAAGCCGGATTCTGCAATGCGGGTTCTGTCCAGAAAGTAGGTAAAAAAAACGTGGCCGGACCTCTGAAGTTTGTAGAATTCAGGAATAACGTCCAGCATTGATTGCCGGTTCTTATATTGGTGCCATTTGTATTTGGGATGGGGTCTGTCAAGGGTAAAGGTATATACCCGTATCCAAGCATTTCGCCGTTCAGACTTTGGGCCATATTCAAACCATCCGGTGCCCAAAGTAATTTGTTGGATAACTGCGCAACACCGTATTTGCCGCCGGGAGTACTCCAGTCCCTCTGACCGTTGGGCAAGAGATTACTACGCCCTGCACCGGGTCCGTTTGCCCATGCAAAAAAATTGTAAGAAACACCTCCCATGATAAACTTAGGTATTTTGGTGCCAAACCTTGTATCATGCCACCACCCTAAACCACCTTCGATAGTGGTATAAAATTGATTTGGTTCATTACCTGTTCTTTGTGTTGTCATCCAACTACTGCTCAATCCCGTTTGAAAGTCATTGGGGCCCGGATACTTTTTAAATGCAGGCCATGCGGCACTGTACATAGTATAACCGGATCCATAATTTTTGTCTTCAACATTTTCCGTAGATATCCATGTAAATCCTGATCTTTGCGCCTTGACGATCTGTGCATTGGAGGGTAACATTACACCAAAAAAAGTAATTAAAAAAATCGCCGCTAAAATCAGTATTTGAATCCTATGACGTCTGTCTGCTTCTATGAAATAATAGACCATCGAAAAATGAATTTGTATTAAGTGTAAATATAGTTCATTGTCGCAATATCCATAAAGATGTGAACTCTAATTTTTGGTTGGTTATAGAAATTTAAGACATGGGTGTTGTCTGAGGTATCGGGATAATATAAGCTTGAGATAGAATAGTTTTACAAAAAAACAAACCTTTTTTACTAAGGTAATCAGCTTGTTTATGTTGTTTTAATTTAACATAGGCAACCAGTAATAAAGATATTTTTGGAAGTAAAACAAATGTAAAACAAAGACTATTTTTTGCTTTGGCAAACTATTTTTTTTAGCTAAAGAATTTTTTAAAATCTTTTGATTACATTTTAATAATATTTATATCCCTGACAGAAAGCAGGCAAAGTACTTTTAGAAATTTTTTACATAATAATCATAAGAAATAACCTTATACAAAAATCAAATGAAAACACTTTGTTTCGGTCTAAAATAGTCCGGGCATACTGCAAAAGTGATGTAGAATACAGCTACTTTATACCAGTTTACTTTACATAGAATGGTAGTTTACCGTTAATTTTATTTTTCCTTTTTAAAAATAAAGTAAAGGGTCATTAAAAATGTTAATATATACACGACCGCCATGGCAGGTTTTTCAAATTTTACATTCTCAAAATCAAATTGTTTAAAAATGGTCCAACCTAAAACAATGGCAATAATGATTAAAGGAAATGAGTATTCTTTTTTAGGGCTCATACATCTTCATTTTTACAAATTATTATTGTTAATGTTGCAAATATAATAATTACATATATTTCTTTTATTGTTATATTTCTTTATCCATATTTACTCCAGGTTTTTGAAATAATTCACTTCCCGTTGATTGCCCAGTGTAGCTGTAAGTGATAATATGTCCAGATACGTTTTCAAAATATCGAGAAAAAGTTCCGTTTCCTTTTCAGCTTTGTTCAATTCGTATTTTTCCAAAGAGAGAATATCGTGTAAGTTTACTCTGCCGGAACCGAGAATGGTTTTTTTTACGTTATTAAAAGCCGCATTTTCGGAAGCAGTGGTGAATACTTCATACATTTTTTTCTGATGGGCCAACTGGTTTTGTAATGTGGTGAGTTTTTCCTTCATTTCAATTCTTTTTTCTTCCTTTGCGTGATTGGTTTCCAATTTATCAATAAGAATATCGCTGTATTTGGTGCGGGAAGAACCTCTCCAGGGAAAGTTAAGTCCTACGCCAACAGAAAATCGGTTTTCAAGAAGGAGGTCATTGCGCACGCTATACCTTAACTGAGCAAAATCAAGAATTTTACCGTCTTTGACTTTGTCACTGTGTAACCTGGCATCCAGAAATGAGTTTTTTGCATCCAATTCATGAAATTCAGGGTGCTTGTCGACATCAACCATAACATTGCCGGCAATGGCAGCCATATTTTTTACTGTAATTAAATCACGTATCTCCATGGAATCCTGTTCCGGAAAACCCAGATTAAAAAGTATGGTTGATAACTCTTTTTTTGACAGTACAACAGATAAACGGATACTTTGCAGATCTTCGTGATTTTTCAGATAATCTGCCAGATCAAAGGATTCGCCGGACTGTATGTAGGCTTCATATGTTTTTTCCATTTTGAGAAAATAACTTTCCCTGGTTAGCTTACCTTTTAATTCCAATTGTTTTTGATGGCTTCCAGCGTAAGAAAATACCTTTGATTGGTCATGTCATTTTTTTGAGACAAAAATTCCCATTTTTTTCTTTCCGCCAAATGAAATAACACTGCCCCGTCTGCTTTTTTTTGTCGGAAAGAGTTGAAGCTTGTTCTGAATAAAAATTCCTGGCGGCTGGTCATTAGTCGATCTGTTTCCGTTCTGAATTCAAATCTGTCGACCCATGGCGTTTCGTACCGAATGGAAAAAATGCCTTCATTGAGTTTTTGCCAGGATTCTTTTTTTGTATCCTGATCTTTGAAAAAAATAATCTGATCTGTCGAAACCTGACTACTGAGATATGTATTAATGATAAATAAGAAACATGTCAAAACCCAATATCTCATCAACTTCATTTATTAAACGGTTTTATACGCATGATTTCTTTCTGATAGAAAGTGTTATTGGCCGGAATCGCAATAAAAACTTCGAGGCCATATATTTTTACCTCCGGAATTTTTCTGAATTTTTCGGGAATTTCGACAATACGTTGGCCAATGGAGGACACTACGCCATTGATTATTTTATCCTGGTGGTACAAAGAGGAAACGGAAACGGAATCCCCGGGGTTTACATTTACAATATACTTTTCCTGAAGATAGGCCGTAATTAAAACGGGTGAAGTTTGGCCAAAAGAAATCAGGTTGGTGAAAGCTTTTGCGTACATACCTTCACGGAAGTGTAAACTACCGACGATACCGTCATAAGGTGCCACCACTGTTAATAGTGTATTTTGATTTTTCAGCGCTTTTTGTTTCTGTGCCCAGAGTGCTTTTTCGGTTTCAGTTTCATTGGGTTGGTTATACACCTTTGTGTAATGCTCAATCAGACTGTCGTATTTTTTGGTAATATCATTTATTTCGGTTTTCAATTGATCCCTGTAGGATTCTTTCGGGTGAAAGTCGGAAGCGGGTTTGAGAATATCGCCTGACAATTGTTTGTAAAAGTTGATTTCATTTTCTGTTTCCTTCAGTTTTATCTGTAGATCCGAGAGAACCCTTTCTCTATCTTTTTGAAGGTTAAGAATTTCAGACTTTATCTCTGCATTGGTCTGGTTTTCTTTTACCTTTATTCCTGAAAGCAGAATACCGGTTTCTTCCTGATCTGTTATAAGATCGCGGTTTACAGCTATGAGCAGGGTATCACCTTTTTTTACTTTCTGGCCGCTGACCACTTTTATTTCCGTAATAAAAACATCTTTGTCAAGATTGATTTCCGTTTCTTTATTTTCAGCAAATCCGAAATATTCATTATGGCTGATGTTGAGTTGGTTGGTAAAATAACGGAGAGCCAGCAGAAGCAAAGGAGCTATAATCCAATAAAATATATTAAAGTTTCTCATGGATATTAATTATTATTGGTAGTGTAAACATAGTCTTCAAACAATATTCTGGTAATCTTCACTCCCTCAAGAAGCGTGAGTTCTTCTCTGAGTTTATTTCCGAGTTTTACATCACGGACGGTAAAGGAATATTCAAATTCATTGATTTCGGATTGTTCCGGGCTTATATTCATCCGATATCGGGAGAGATTGATGTGTTGTCCGTATTTTTCCAGAATTTTTTCTACGTTGATGAGAGATTGATCACTGTCGGAAGCTTCGATCCGTAGATTTCCCTTGACATTGTGTTTCGGGTCAAAAGGGCTTAGTTTCAAAAGAAATACAAGAAGTGAAAAAGTAAAGGTTCCGATCACTGCAATTAAAAAGGAATGTACCCCACAGGCTATACCTATCGCCATGGTAGCGAAAATAAACGAAATATCTCTCAGATCCGATACATTGGATCGGAATCGGATAATGGCAAGGGCGCCGAATATTCCGAAACTGAGAGCCAGACTATCGCCTATGGATTGCATAATCATAGCGGCAACAGTAGACATCAGCAGAAGAGATTGAATAAACGAATTTGAGCGGCCTGCGGGAGGGGTGGTTTTGTCGTAGGTAAATACGAGCACCAGAGAAAGTAAAATAGTGAGAACGGCCGTAATCAAAACCATGTACAAAGATCCTTCTGCGTAGGAAAACAAATTGGGTGTACCTTGAAACATAAATTTAATAGAGAATTAATATTATTTTAACCTGTAAAGGTGGTAATTATTTTATAAGTAATAAAAAAAAGTTTTGTAATCATCGGGAATGGATAAAAATAAAGTTGCGGTTTAAAAAAAATGAAATATTATTTCAATGATTATAATGGTAAAAAACACGGTCCGGAAGAAGACTAAATAGGTGATAATAGTACTTCATAAAGAAAAATTGATAAAAAGGGTGTTTTTCCCCTTTTTTTAGGAGAAAAAGACTTATTTTGGCATCGGGAATGTTGGTTACATTTGCCATTATTTAACCGTCAAAACTTAACGAGAATGTTACAAACTAAAAATTTGTTTTATGCAAGTATCATGTTTTATTCCATCAGTGTATTAATCTCTTCCTGTACCCAACCTTGTTCTGTTCCCGCCTATACAAATCAAGCGCTGGATACAATAAGTTTGGAAGATGTTGTAAAGTTGCAGGAAAATCTGGAAGTATGGACAAGTAAATGCCCTGAATTTAAAGAAGGTAATAATATTTGGTTTTCTATTGAATCTCTTACGAATTACCTCAGTTATGCACAGCACACAGCCTCACAAATGCAAAATACACCTGAAATATCAGGTATAAGAATTTATTTTGGAAAAAATGATGCTAATGAATTAAGAGTGGTAGCATCTGCCACGTATACACCCACTACCAATCCTCCTGCTGAAAAAGCAAATGATCCGGATATTGGATTTGGTGCATTAAATTACGGTAGTGCCGGAATGCCGCCTAAAAAAGATTATCCGCACACCAATTGATGTGAACCCATAAAATGAACATACATACCTGGATTATTTTTCTTGGCCCTCTATTCTCTTTAATTAGCTCTGTTTTACCCCGGAACCAGAAAACTGACATAGATATATATCTCAGAACGACGTTTGTGTTGATGTTGACAGTTGAAATTTTAGGTTACTATATTCCCCGATATGTTGCCTTTGAGAATTATAGTATATATAATTTTTATACGCTGATTCAGTTTCTTTTGTATTTTGCAGTTTTCTATACACTCACTATATCAGCCCTGTGGAAAAAGGTAATCAAAGCCATGACCATCGGGCTGATATTGTTTTTTTTATGGGACAATTTTTATGAAAATCAGTTTTTCACCAAACTCCAGTTCAAAACTTTTATATTTGGTTGTTTCTGTACTATTGTATTATCTATCCGATATCTGACACATTTTCTTCAGTCTGATGAAATTTACGATTTTTACCGTTCAAGGTCTTTTTGGTTCAGTTGCGGTGTTCTTGTTTTTTGTATTCCTTTTATTCCCATTATTGTCAGTTACGAATACATGCTCTTTGATTTACAATCTTTAAACACTTTAAGGGCATTATTGATAATTTTTATGCATATTTGTTTTGTAATTTCATTTCAATGGACCTTGCGCAGGTAAATCAACTCACCGTTTATTTTGTTCTGACTCTTCTGATTCTTGTTGTTATTCTTCTCAGCCTTTTTTTCATTTTTAACAAAAGAAGGCTTCATTACATCAGTGAAAAACAAAATGCACAGGAAAGATATAAGAAAGAGTTGGAAGCGTCCAGGATTGAAAACCAGGAACATCTGTTTAAAGCATTGAGCTATGAGTTGCACGACAATATAGGACAATTACTTTCGGTGAGTAACCTCCAGCTCTCCATGGTTTCTTCAGGTTTGGATGAAAAGGATAAAAAACTTATTACAGATACCCGGGAAATTCTTTCCAAAGTGCTCGAAGATGTCAGAAACCTTTCTAAGGCGCTCAACGCAGAGTCTTTTATGTTTTTAGGTTTGGTTAAAGCAGTTAGTTTTGAAATGGAGAGATTAAACAGGCTGAAGTTTGTTGATGCCGGATTTAGGGTGGAAGGAAATGTTTTTGAGGTAGCTGACGATCATGAAATCATTTTGTTCAGGATTATCCAGGAATGTATTTCCAATGTAATCAAACATGCAAGAGCAACAAAATTTGACATCATTTTCAGATATGGTACCGATAGTTTTACCATCATTTGTGAAGACAATGGTATAGGAATGAATATACATTCCAAAAACTACGGACTCGGTATGAAAAATATTGTTTCCCGGTCAATACTTATAGGAGCGGAAGCAAACCTTGAACCGGTGACTGGCGGAGGACTTAAAGTAAGTGTTGTTTATCCGAAAAAATCTTTATAATCTTTGTTTGTGTTAAAATTGACAGCATTTCAGGATAAAATATTTTAAATTTACAATTTGCAAGGTAATTTTATTGCTTGACATTAATTTTATAAGGGATGAAAAAAAATGTTTTTATTGTTGACGACCATGCTTTATTCAGCAATTCTCTGCAGGTCCTGATCAATCAGTTTGACAACTATTATGTGGAGTTTTGTGCACAAAACGGCAAAGAACTGATATTTAAACTTCAGGACCAACAAAGCATAAAACCGGATATTATACTCCTCGATATCAACATGCCTGTGATGAATGGTGTGGAAACTATGGCCTGGCTTAGTAAAAACTATCCTGATATCCCGGTACTCATTCTCACTATGCAGGACGATGACAATATGATGCTCGAACTGATAAAAATGGGAATTAAAGGGTATCTTCTCAAAGACATAACACCTCAGATACTTCAAAAGGCACTCGATGATATATTACACATCGGTTTTTATCATAGTGAAAAACTCACAAAAACCCTGATCTCTGCACTCAATCATAAATCCTCTCATAAGGTCGATTTAAAAGAAAAAGAGGTTTTGTTTTTACAGCTCATATGTACGGAGAAAACTTACAAGGAAATTGCTGATGAAATGCACCTCAGTCCAAAAACTATCGATGGTTACCGGGATGTACTCTTTGAAAAACTTGATGTCAGGTCCAGGGTGGGTCTTGTTTTGTATGCTATAAAAAACGGTATTTTCAGGTTGTAGATTTGGAAAGAAATAACAATATTTTATTCAAGGAATGATATAAATCACTAAGCTTAACAAAATTATAATCTTTTTGTTATAATATTAACGAAACAAGGTTTTTCAGAATTAACCCGTAAAGTATAGCTGGAAAATTACTTATAAATAATTTATTCTTTCCATGCCCTATGGTCTTTGATAATAATTCTTATCTCATTAATCACATCAGGATAGCTCTTCTGCTTATTCTGGTCGTAATTTTGGGAGGAACTTTTGTTTATCATTTTGTTTTTGATTTTACTTTATTGAATTCATTATACATGACCATTATTACTATTGGTACTGTAGGATTCAGTGAAGTGGAACCCCTTACTGAAGGAGGGAAATTGTTTACGTCATTTATTATTCTTGTAGGTATATTTATTTTTGCCTATGCCTTTTCAGTATTGTCAGCCTATATTATTTCAATAAATATCAACTTTAATTTTATTTCAAACAAAATGGAAAAAGAGATTAAAAACTTAAAAGGACATACCATCATATGCGGATACGGAAGAAACGGAAAACAATCATCGCTACGTTTAAATAATTATAAACAACCATTTGTGGTGATAGATCACAATCAGGAAGCTCTCGAAGAACTGGAAAAACAAGAAGGCTATTTTGTTAAAGGAAATGCGACAGATGATGATGTTCTTATAAAAGCGGGGATAATGAATGCTTCGCATCTGATAAGCTGCCTGCCAAAGGATACAGATAACCTTTTCATCGTCTTAACGGCAAAACAACTCAACAGGAACATTACCATTGTCAGCAGGGCATCAGAAGAATCGAGTATTAAAAAATTGAAAATAGCAGGTGCCGATAATATCATCATGCCTGATAAAATAGGGGGTGATTATATGGCATCTTTGATTGTAACACCTGATCTCGTCGAATTTTTAACCCGGATTTCTGTGGTATCTGACAATCACATGAACATTCAGGAAATAGTTTTAGCGGATTTGCCGGATATCAAAACCCTTGAGGAAATAAAAATAAAAGAAAGAACCGGCTGCACCATTATTGGCTTAAAAAAAGAAGATGGAACGTATATTATTAATCCAGAACTTGGAATGCCGATAGATACCAATGGGCGAATAATTGTACTTGGTAATACGGAACAGATAAATAAATTGAATAACGTTTTCCATATTAATTGACCTTTATTTTCAAAAGAAAAAGTGGTTTTATATTTTAAGATAAGGTACAACATAGCGTAAAAAAATCTGCTATTCGAGAGTGTACATTAATAGTATAAAATTATTTACGGTAAGTATAGAAAGTTTTTTAATCCAGCATTTACCTTTGTAACATATTTTCACCTTTAATCTTCATAAATGGAACCCAATCATCAGATGTTTGGCGATGCTTATGCACCTTCAGAAATTGCAAAACGCGTCAGTAATATGGGTGTAACAAAAGCAAATGCTGACTTTGTTACATTGTTTGTCCTTGGGGTAATGGCGGGTGCTTTTATTGCGTTGGGCGGGTTGTTTTATTCTGTCGTCGTAACGGATTCAACCTTAGGATTCGGTATTACCAGACTCATCGGAGGCTTGAGTTTTTGCCTTGGGCTTGTGCTGGTAGTCATCGGAGGTGCTGAATTATTTACCGGAAATAACCTGCTGGCCATGGCTTGGGCAAGTAAAAAGATAACTACCGGATTATTATTGCGTAACTGGGTTATTGTTTATACGGGAAATGTTATCGGAGCCTTACTTGTCGTCGCGGGAGTATATCTTGCTGAAACAGCTCAAATGGCTCAGGGCGGACTTGGAGAGACCCTTCAATCCATAGCTGTGGCCAAATCAAATCTTACATTTGCCGTTGGGTTTTCGAGGGGTGTTTTGTGCAATACATTGGTTTGTCTTGCCGTGTGGCTGGCTATGGGGGGACATACGGTAACGGATAAAATTCTTGCTATATTATTTCCAATTACGGCATTTGTCACTATGGGTTTTGAACACTCAATAGCCAATTGGTTTTTTATTCCTATGGGCATGATGCTCGACCAGGGTAATCAGATTTCAATGAATGGTGCTTTCAACAATCTGCTTTCCGTCACATTGGGAAATATTGTCGGAGGATCTATTCTGGTGGCCGGTATTTACTGGATAGCTTACCTCAGAAATGAAGCCAAAGGCTGAGTTACTTTTTTCGCATTACTTTCTTTTTTTATAAACATTGCTGATCAAATTATTGGTTGTTTTTTTATAGGGGGGAAGCAACTTAAATTAATATTGTTTAATAAATATTTAAAAAAGATTAAACAAAAAGCAACTATTTTTAAATGAATGGCACTTTAAGGGTATTACATCATTTAAAAAAAGAACAAATTATGCAATCTTTAAAGTTATTTTTATTTATTTTAGGAGGTTTTATTGGTTTTACATCTTGCAGTGAAGATGACGATAAAACCATTGTTGATCTGGTGGTTGAGAATCTTGATTGCAGTATTCTGGAAGCTGCCGTCATTCACGCAGGAATTACAGAAGCATTAAAAAGCAGTACAATTACAGTTTTTGCCCCGGACAATGACGCATTCAAAACCATTGGCATCGAAAGTGAAGCTGATATTCGCGCTCTGGACAAAACTTTAGTAGCTGCGATTCTTTCCTACCATGTCATTCCATCTTCAGTTCCGGCTTCAGCTATTCAAACAGCCAATAATACAGAAATTACCATGTTGGACGGAGGGAAAGCCTATGTTACAAAAAATGCATCCGGTGTTTCAGTAAACGGAGCCAAAGTAACGACAGCCGATCTGAAAGCAGAAAATGGAGGTATCGTGCACGTGATTGATGCAGTAATATTAAACGAAATCAAAAATATAGTGGGTGTTGCACAGACTTACCCTGAACTAACGTTTTTAGTAGCAGCGGTACTTAGAGCCAATCAGGGTTCCACAAAGGTGGTGGACATTCTTTCAAGCGCAGGACCCTTCACGGTTTTTGCACCGACCAATGACGCTTTCAAAGCGGCAGGTTTTGCTACTGAAGCTGCGATCAACCAAGCAGATCCAAACGTACTTGCTAATATTCTCACTTACCATGTTGTAGCTGCCAGAGTATATTCCACCAATCTGACCACAGGTGATGTGACAACAGCACAGGGTGGAAAAGTATCGATAAATGCTTCAAACGGTACGGTAAAAGGAAAAAGCAATAATACAGCGTCAGCCATTATCGGAGCTGACATACCTGCCAGTAATGGAGTGGTACATGTTATAGACACTGTTTTATTGCCTTAAAACAAACTTAGAGAGTATCAGGAATTTGTTGGGGAGTCTGTTACTATGTAGCAGGCTCTTTTTTTTTTACTCAAGTCGCTTTTGTATTCACAAAAAATTAGATTCAAAAGATCATTTATTTCATTAAATTATTTTTTCTTCTTGTCAAATGTCAGGAATATTTTACTTTTGCATTCTCTTGCCCGGATGGCGAAATTGGTAGACGCACTGTCTTCAGGAGGCAGCGCCGCAAGGCATGCTGGTTCGAGTCCAGTTCCGGGCACCTAGGTCTGTAGTCTTTTGATTACGGACTTTTTTTATTTTTTAACAATAGGCATAAAAAAATCCGTCGCAATATCTACGACGGACTTTCTTTCATTTTCCAGCTTTCATTAAATTTAGCGGGTTGATTTGTTTTTTACATTGCCAGGGTCTACTTCTTCTGAAGTTTTAAGTACCGGTGAAAATTTCAAAACTTTTTGTCGCATCAATTCTTTGGTAGCCCCAAAATATTTTTTGGGTCTGATTCCACTGCCCATAGGTCCGGATAAAGAAATGTTTGTTCTCATTTTATAAATTTTAATTTGTTTTTTAATTTTGTTTTACTGTTTTTTATTTACTTATTTTAAAATTAAATTTTGTAAATTCATTAACAGCAAAACATTTATCAATAATATGACACAAAATTATGGGTAAAGGTGGCATCGAAACATACTCTGTTTGACGAATACAAGGAAAAACACGACGAAGAGAGAAAAATGATTGAAATGGAATAAAAATACCAGCCATTTAAAATAGGCTATTTGTAAATAAAATTTTATTTTTGCAGATAATGGGGTGGTAGTTTTCAAAATATTAAAAAATTAAAGCTCCTGTATAATAAGAAAATTCTATTCAGGTTGATTTGAATTCTTAATGACAGGTGTTTGTTGACCTATGATCTTGACAGTACAAAATATTATTGCCAAATATAAATTGAAAAAGTTTCTGCTTTTTCTTTTTGTATTTGTCTCAACCTTTTTGAAGGGGCAGCATATAAACAGAGACGTTGTCGTATTGAGTCAACCATTGCCTGAGACTTCCATTTTGGGTTACAATGATAAAGATGAAGAAATATTTAAACTTGATTCCACGGAAAGACCAAGTCTGAAAGTATTTTTCTACGATGTATTTACTGCTTTGGATTCATGGGCAAGGTATGCTGTTTACGACTTTAAAGAAGGGTATTTACCGGTGCAGGGAAAACACGGCTGGTATTGGATAAACCGCGATGGCAGGATAGTGAAAAAATTTGGTAATTTGTTTCTGGAAATATTGCAACCATCACAGAAGATATATGCGGCAATTCGTTTTAACAATAAAGAGAACAAAAAAGAATTGGTTTATATTGACAGTATAGGAAGAGTATTATTTGATGACGTATCCTTTTTAAATTTAAATAATTTTAAAAATAATATAGCTGTTTTACGAAAAAGCACTGACAAAAAATGGTACCTGGCCAATGCAAAAACAAAAAATCTTAAACTATTGGATTCATACCTTCAAAAGAGAATACTTTATGTATTTTCTTATGTAAACGGACTTTGTAAAGTACACTTGAAGAACGGAAAGGTTGTTTTTCTGAATGAATCAGGAGAAATTCATTTGCATCAAAAAAATTTGAACGGCGGAAATTCTCTGTTCCAGTATGAGCTATTTGGAAAATATATTGTTGGCAAATCGGATGAATATATAATACAATTTGACTTTGATGGAAATCAAATCAAAAAATTTCCGTTTTATTTTGAATTTATTCAAATAACGGATAAATATATTCTGACGACTGATGGTTCATTAAAGGCCACTTTGTTTTCTCATCAATATGATGTAATTTCTTTACCTGTTAAAGAAAATGAAATATTTGTTGTTGACTATCTCTCAGACAGTTTGATTGGAGGCGTTTTACTGGATACAATAAATCATTCCATGTATTACAGGCTTTTGAGTACAATTGATTTTTCTGAAAAAATGAGGACACCCGAGAGAGAAATGGTATTGTATTATTATCATAGTCCAAAATATTTTTATGACGTGAAAATTGCCAGGTCATATAATATGAGAAGATTTTGGCCTATCTATCGAAAACAAAAATATTTTTCAGATTCTGATATCAAGATATATTCATTTATTCCTCCGGTCAAATATAAAGTTTCATTTCCGGCGAGGTTTCAGATTCACGGTGCTGAACCTTTAAAATATTTAAAATATTTTCCGAACACAAGTTACTTACAGATATACCAATATAAAGAAAAACATTTTCCAAAAGCCATGGAAAAACTGAAAGGCCTGACAGAGATCTACCTCAAGGACTGCCCAGCACTTTCTTATATACCATTCTCCTGGATGTCATTGCCAAATCTTACTAAAGCTACGTTTTACGGGTGCCCCAATATACAGGGACTCAATACTTTTATAGAAAGAAATGTCAACCTTACACATTTTGAAACAGACACCCATTATTTTGACCCTGCCTTTTATGATGATATGAAAAAGAGCAGACCCAATCTTAAAATTTATGTAAACGGAGTTCTTCGTTAATATCTTTTGTAAGATGTGGTTGGAAAAAGTTTAACCACATCCAAGAATTAAGCAGGTAATATTCAAAACAAACCCTAAGGAAAATTAACTTTTTACAAAAACTTTCCACTGACCTTTGTTTGTCCACTTCGGATTACATAGAGATATACGGCTCCGCTCAGTCCAAATTGCCGGTTGATAAAAAGGGCTTCATGTCTGCCTTCACTTTGATATTCTTCAACAAGCGTACTTATTTTTTGCCCTAAAATGGTATAGACTTCAACCGTCGCATTTCCGGGTCTCGACAAGTCGTACTCAATGGTATAGGATCCGTCAGCATTGGTTCTGACTCTATGTTTGATAGATTGGGTCAATACATTTTGCGTGCTGTTTACACCTGTGCAATCAAATCCCAGCTGTGGAATTCTTTCATAAGTGTCACCCAAAATATTATCAACAGCTGAAGCTTCAATACACAACCATGACTCTAGCAAGGTAGCATATATAGAACGAAAATCGGTGTCGTGTTTCAGATTGCCCACAGGGTCAAGATCGCCAAGGTCAGGATCTTTGCCAAAAACTGCATTGCCGTCAAGAGCAGGGCCAAAAAACATAACCGGAGCTGCCGCACCATGGTCAGTACCACCGTCATTTTCTTTAGGTCTTCTTCCGAATTCAGAAAATGTCATGGACAAAACATCATTGTCTTTTTGTCCGATTGCAAGATCAGCGTAAAACTCACTTATAGCAGATGAAACTTCATTTAATAATCTTGGATGGTTTACATTTTGATTTTCATGCGTATCAAAACCATCGAGCGTTACCATATACAATTTGGTGCCCAGATTGCCCTTAATCAATCTGGCAACAATGGCAAGTTGTCTGCTCAGTTCGTTATTACTGTAAGCCACTGAATTGACGGCGCCGGAATAAGCCTGACTGATAGCGGGTGCGTATTTGTACGTAATATTTAAAATCGACCGTAGGTATCCCACTTGTTCTCCGTAATAACATTCATCCGGAAGATTGGCTGTATCATATACAAAACCTTTTTCCGCAACTTCTATCAGTTTGTCAGGCGTATTAAAGTTGACAGCGAGATCAATTCTGTCAGCCGTATGGTAAGTTATACTACTGCCGCTGCTTACTTTTATAGCTCCGGGAACTTCTGGTAAATTTTCAAGATAATCCGGATTTCTGTCGAGTAGAAACCTTCCAAGCCAGCCTGATTTGTCCATGTCGGATTCAATGTTTTGATTTGCGGAATTCCAGATATCTGACGATGTAAAATGAGACAGGTTGTGGTCAGGATAACCAACAGAATTGATAATTTTCATTTTACCCTCATCCCACAAAGGTTTTATTTTTGACATGGATTTAGGAATGGCAAATTTATTGTTATTGCCCAATCCGATAAGATCAGTCTGAGGAATGGCAATGGTAGGCCTGTTGTTTTTATATCTGCTGTAATCAAAGACAGGTATAATGGTATTGAGGCCGTCATTGCCGCCTTTTAACCGGATAAGTACAAGTATCCTGTCATTTGTACTGGTGGCGGTGGCCAGAGCAAGGGGCACAGATCCTAATGCAGTTAAGCCAAATCCCCCTAAGCCAAGACCTAAACCTCCTGCCATTCCTATGGTTTGTAAAAAACTTCTCCTGCTCCAGTTTTTATGGTCTTGCTGATGTGCTGTCAGGTCTGATAAATCAAGACCTCTTCCGTTTTTATTACTTTTTACCATCTCTTTTATTTTAATTGGAATTCAGGCAGGTTTGCCAGATGATTAATGAGATATAATACCTGGCCGGGGGCATACTCCCATTCCAGGTTCCACAGTCCCGACTGAAAATAATTTTCAGGCACTTCAGCTTTAAAAACAACCAGTGCATCTGCATAATCCGAAGGTTTTTGAAGTCCGTTTGGCAGTAGAAAATCTATGATGGCTTTGCATACGATGGCAGGATCATTTTCAAGAGGATTGCTGACAAGCTCTTTAGCAAGATTTCTCAACTCTTCCAGCTTATTTCCGTTTTTCTGGTAGTAATAAACCATGATGTTGAGTATTCCTTCTGCGCGATACGCAAACGAACCTGTATTTACCCAATTTCGGTTGCCAGGCCAGCCGGCTACATCGGTTGGATTTAATATCTGTTGATTGTATTCTCCTGCGCTATACCCTACAAGATAAAGGAGTTCAGTTTCATCTCTGAACCCTGTTTCTTTCAGAAAAGTCAGAAAATATTCTATGTGCCCGGGGATAACAGTACCTACTGTAGCATCATCAAAAAAATGTTCGCTGGAAAACATGGCCTTCATAAGGGGAGCCAATTCAAAATTATTATTTCTGAAAATGACAGCCAGTTCTTTCACCATTTCTTCATTTACGTCAGGATTCACAAAATGAATGTACAGTTTTCTGCATATATATTCGCTGATCTGAATTGGCCTTTCGGCAAATAATAAATCAATCACATCATTGTATCCCCAGTTGCCGGTTTTTCCAAAAATGGTTTTGGCTCCCGGATCCCACAAGAGAGAAACAAAATTGACCTCACCGCACAGGTTGGCCTGATCGATTCCGTTCCATCCGGTGATAGCGCGGGCAATTTCTTTTATATCCTGCTGTGTATAACCGTTGTCAACGCCAAGAGTAAATAATTCCAATAATTCCCTTGCATAGTTTTCATTAGGAGATAACCGGGTATTTTGTATATTATTTAAAAAAACGAGCATAGCAGGACTAATACCCATTTCTTTTACAAAAGTTTTAAAATTGCCCAGCGCATGTTTCTGTAACAGAATATGGTAGCGATACATCCAGGAAGGGCAGAAATACGTATCAATTTTAGTAACAAAGTGATTGGACCAGAAAAAAGACATTTTATCTCTGAGTCCGTTTTTTTTCATATCAATCACCCATTGTGTTCCCCATTCAATCAACTGCTCCGCAATTTGAGCATCTCTTTGTTCAGGAATGGGGCTGTAATTTTGAAGTGTCCAGTTGGCCCAGACAGGAGGTGCAGCTAATGGAAGATTTTTAGCATTGTCTATTACGGCATTTACAATAGAAACCGGGTTCTGGTTGAGACTGTTTTTTATCGTCAGTACATCCTCTCCGAATGTAGTGCGTCTGAATAAATGAACTGCCCTTCGCAAATCCCACGGTTTGTCAGTTCTTGGGGCATAAGGGATGATATTTGTTTCGGCACAGTGGACCATATGAATATATTTGGTTATTAACAGGAAACATTTACATATAATACAGGATATTTGCAATCAAATACGAAATATAATAATGATTTGTTACATAAATATTTTTTTTGTTTAATTTTTACATAAATTTAATATTACATAAATTATGAAAAAAGGACACCTTTCGCGATTTTTAAAAAACAGAACGATAAAATAGAATAAAAATCATTTTTTACTTTGACTTAAATACTCTTTCGTAAAGGGAAATCCAGGTATCAGGATTCATTTTTTTTACCAATTGACCGATTAGATCGTAAGGTATGTGTTGAGGACTTTTAAACCGGATACATGATTTACCCATATCGAGTTTGTAAGAACTGTGTTTAGGGTATTCTTCTGTAAACCATTTTAATAAATCGGGGTCAGCGTACATTCCCATATGATAAAGGGCTATAAAGTTTTTTTGTGCCGCAATATTCAGAAATGGCAGTGGTTGTTTTGGGTCGCAGTGATAACCTCCGGGATAGGTTGAATGAGGAACTACGTAACCAATCATATTGTAATTGATGGTTTCTTCAAATCCGGCTGGAATATTTGCCTTTACAACATTTCTCAATTTTGATACGCCATCCCGTTTATCCTCTGCAACAAAAGCTATGTATTCATCTGGTGTGGAAGCTTTTATGGTCATATATTTTTTTATAAGATTAATAATTATTGCCGATCCAAATTAAATTATTTTGTTCTCCCGTCGACCAATTCATCATAAACTTCCGTCACAGGTTCCCACAACTCGATTTTATTTCCTTCAGGATCAAGAATGTGCACAAAGTTGCCGTAGTCATATTTTTCAATTTCGTCCAGTACAACGACGCCTTCATTTCTGAGAAGAGTTACCAGATTTTCCATATCTTCCACGATGTAATTGAACATATAATCTTTTTCAGAAGGGGCAAAATATGTTGTTGTATCCTTGAAAGGACTCCATTGCAAGTGCCCTTTTCTGGCAGGGTCATCGCTGTGTCTCCATTCAAAATTGGTGCCGTATTGGTCGGTATTAAACCCAAGATGTTTTTGGTACCAACTTTTAAGTGCAACGGGATCTTTTGATTTAAA
Source organism: Saprospiraceae bacterium (assembly GCA_016715245.1). Classification (GTDB taxonomy): domain Bacteria; phylum Bacteroidota; class Bacteroidia; order Chitinophagales; family Saprospiraceae; genus OLB9. Next base: position 47,102 of record JADKAS010000032.1, on the reverse strand, counting down.
AAAAATACCACCTACACCTGTTGCTCTTTTTGGAACCTGATTTTGACTTGTGTCGTTTAGGGCTGAGAGTTGTGTAAAAACAGTATCCCACGCTTTGTCAAAATAATCATATACTACGTTCCATTTTTCATCTGTTGGCCACCCGAGATGTGTAAGCATAATTCTGGTGGCATGTTCACTTACAAATATAAATTCAATGACGACCCAGGTATGGTAAACGGAATTTCTTACATCCTCAAATTGGGGTGGGACATTCCATGAGAAGGATAGAATTTTTTTCGGAAGAAATGACAAAATCCGGCAGCCTTCTGACCCTCTCAGGCCCACAGGGTTGTCCATTAAAAAATATATTTCAAAAGCACCTCCAGGGATAAGTTCTATAAAATTATCCTTTCCAAAAAACTTTTTGAGCCCTTCATGTGTCGTCCAGGCTTCCCAGATATTATCCAGAGGCTGAAAAAATATTTTTGACTTAATTAATTTTTTATCTGAAATTTCCATAAGTTATATCATCTCTGGTTATAAAATCAGCATAAAAATAGTAAAGTATTTGTTAGGCAAAAACTTTAACAGAGAAATTAAATATACAAAACTGCATCCAAACTAACAGCCGATGATTTTTTGGCTTTCTGATGTTATCTTTCTGCAGCTGCCCTTCTTAGTCTGTCATTGATAGCAAGACCCAATCCTCGTTCAGGCAATAGTTCCGCATAAATATTTTCACCAGGCAATTTGTCAAGTTCCCTCATACAAGCAAATAAATTTTTTGCCGCTTCTTTCATATCAGCCTTGATTGACAATAACCTTTGTTTTTCAACAGGAAAATCGGGTAAGAAAGAATCAAATCTAAGCACACAAGCCTCGTTGTTTTTTATAACTTTACCCCATTCATTTTCATCGTGTACTATATAGAATGGTTTGTGAGGAGCATAATGTAAACTTAACATTCCCGGTGCCGAAGGCTGTGATGAAGAATGAAGTTTTAACTCAACCGGATGACCCAAAATATTTTCAATCGTGTCAACAGGTAAACCACCTTTTCTGAATACAGTTACTTTTCCATTTTCGATACCAACGATGGTACTTTCAAGGCCGACTTCACATGGTCCGCCGTCAAGGATATATGGTATTTTATCTCCCAGTTGGTCTTCAACGTGCTGAGCTGTCGTTGGACTTATATAACCAAATGGATTGGCTGAAGGAGCTGCGAGTGGGAAATCACACTTTTGCAACAGTTGTCTTGTCATTGTGTGAGAAGGTATGCGGATAGCAACAAAAGGAGAACCCGATGTCACCAGATCGGGAATGATTTCTTTTTTTTCGAGTAAAAGAGTGATCGGGCCCGGCATACATTTTTCAGCAAGGTTCCGAAGTACATCAGGAATATATTTCACATATTTATCCATTTCAGAAACATCTGAAACATGAATGATCAATGGGTCAAAATGAGGTCTGTTTTTAACTTCAAAAACTTTTAATACTGCTTCAACATTCAACGCATTTGCTGCCAATCCATACACTGTTTCGGTAGGAATGCCAACGACATTTCCTGTTTTCAGCAATTCAGAAGCAAAATTAATATCGTTTCCGATCAAGTTGTTGAGATTATATTTTAAGAAAAAAAAAGGAGACTTTCGTCTCCTCTTATATTATTTTTTTAATAGGTCCCGAATCTGAGCCAACAATTCTTCCTGTGTAGGACCTGCCGGAGGTGGTGCAGGTTCTGCTTTTTTCGTTGAATTGATGCCTTTAATTATCTAAAACATGACAAGGGCTACAATGATGAAGTTAAGAAAGGCGCTGAGTAAATTACCGTAGAGTAATGCAGACTCCGGTTTTACAACCGCTCCTGCAGTGTCCATTTCAGCCGGGGACAAAACAATCTTTAAACCGCTCATATCGCCAACCTGGAAAATCTGGCTCACTAAAGGCATTATAATACCATCTACAAAAGCACTGGTTATTGTACCAAACGCTGTTGCCATCACCAAACCTATAGCGATGTCAATCAAATTGCCTTTCAGGGCAAAATCTTTAAATTCTTTTAACATTTGTCTTGATTTAAAATTTTTAAAAAAGAATAAATAAAAATGTATGACGAAAATAATATTAAAGACCACATGATGTATACAAAAACACCAATTATTTCTGATTTACATGTAATTCAGCACGTATCTGGTTGAGGGCGCTTCCCCATTTTACCCAGTCAATCTGTGCCTGATTATAGGTATGGTTGACAAAAATGTCGTCTTCCGAACCATCATTGTGTGTTAGCAATATGGTCAATGGTTCTCCCGGCTTCATTGTATCAAATCCAATGATTGAGATAGAATCGTCCTGACGGATTTTATCGTAATCAGCCGGATTGGCAAAAGTAAGGGCCAGCATACCTTGTTTTTTAAGGTTGGTTTCGTGGATTCTGGCAAAGGATTTTACGACAACTGCTTTAACCCCCAAAAATCGAGGCTGCATGGCGGCATGTTCTCTGGATGAACCTTCACCGTAATTTTCCTCACCGAAAACAATGGTGCCAATGCCGTTTGCCTGATAGGTTCTCGCAGAATCAGGTACTGCCATATATTGGTTTTCCACAAGGTTGAGCACTTTATTTGTCTCATCATTGTAAGCATTCACAGCACCAATCAGCGTGTTATTCGCTATATTGGCCAGATGTCCTCTGTAGGTCAGCCACGGACCTGCCATAGATATGTGGTCAGTGGTACATTTTCCTTTTGCTTTGATCAGAAGCTTCATATTCTGAACCTGATCATTGGTAATAGGCGTAAACGGGTCAAGAAGCTGAAGCCTGTCAGATTGCGGGTGAACTTTGACGACAACACCGCTGCCGTCTTCCGCCGGAGTTATAAAACCGGCATCTTCAACAGCAAAACCTCTTGGTGGCAATTCATAACCTGTTGGTTCGTCTAGCCTTACCTGTACACCATCTTCATTTGTCAGGGTATCTGTCATCGGATTGAAGTCCAGACGACCTGCCATGGCGATCGCTGTGACGATTTCCGGAGAAGCCACAAATGCATGAGTGTTCGGATTGCCGTCTGCCCTTTTAGAAAAGTTTCTGTTGAATGAATGGATTATGGTGTTTTTTTCTTTTTTATCGGCGCCTGCGCGATCCCACTGACCGATACATGGTCCGCAGGCATTGGCAAAAACAGAAGCGCCTATTTGTTCGAAAATGTCAATAAACCCATCCCTTTCAATGGTAAATCTTACCTGCTCTGAACCCGGAGTGATGGTGAATTCCGATTTGACTTTGATTTTTTTGTCTATGGCTTGTTTTGCCAATGAAGCTGCTCTGGAGATATCTTCGTAGGAAGAATTGGTGCAGGAACCAATCAAACCTACTTTGACTTCCACAGGCCAATCTTTGCCTTTCAGAATTTCTTTCATTTGTGACACAGGTGTGGCCAGATCCGGGGTAAAAGGTCCGTTGATGTGTGGCTCCAGAGTGGAGAGATTGATTTCGATGACCTGATCAAAATATTTTTCAGGTTCAGCATAACATTCAGCATCGGCTGTGAGATAGGGTGCAATTTTATCTGCCATTTCCGCTACTTCTTCCCTACCTGTGGAACGCAGGTAGCGCGACATGGAGGCATCATATCCGAAGGTGGATGTTGTCGCTCCGATTTCAGCACCCATATTACAGATGGTGCCTTTACCTGTGCAGGACATGGAAATGGCACCGTCCCCAAAATATTCGACAATAGCTCCGGTACCACCTTTTACCGTGAGGATGCCGGCAACTTTAAGAATCACATCTTTGGCAGAAGTCCATCCTGAAAGTTTTCCGGTCAGTTTTACACCAATCAGTTTCGGCATTTTTAATTCCCAGGCCATTCCTGCCATAACATCCACAGCATCAGCACCTCCGACTCCGATGGCTACCATTCCGAGACCACCAGCATTTACGGTGTGTGAGTCAGTACCGATCATCATTCCTCCGGGGAAAGCATAATTTTCAAGGACAACCTGGTGGATGATGCCTGCTCCCGGCTTCCAGAAACCGATTCCGTATTTATTGGAAATAGACTGAAGAAAATCAAATACTTCAGAATTTATATCAAGAGAACCTTTGAGGTCGACGTCGCCGTTTACTTTGGCCTGAATCAGGTGATCACAATGTACTGTTGAAGGAACAGCAACTTTACTTCTGCCGGCGGTCATAAACTGAAGCAGTGCCATTTGTGCAGTTGCATCCTGCATAGCTACCCGGTCCGGTGCAAAAAACACATAATCTTTACCTCGTTTATAATCCTGTAACGGACTGTCAGGGTGGAGGTGAGCATAAAGAATTTTTTCCGACAATGTCAGCGGTCTGCCGAATGTTTTTTTTGCCGCATCCACTCTTGACGCAAAATTGTCATACACGGAACGGATCATATTAATGTCAAAGGCCATAAACTTATCTTTAAATTTTGCGCAAAATTACGATTTTCAACAGAAATATTACAACTGAAAGAGGGATTTGTTTCGGGGCAGGGGGAAATCCTTTTGTTTTAGGTTTTGGGTATTAGGTTATGGGTTTTAGGTTTTAGGTATTGTTTAGGGTTGAAGGTTTAGTGTTTAGATTGATGAAAGTACACTTCTCCTTTAACTATCAAAACATAAGTAGTACGGGTAGGAGGTTGACAAATTCAACAAATCTAACTGCACAAATCCAAACAAACAAAACAAGAAGTTTTGGGTTTTAGGTTTTAGGTTTTAGGTGTTAGGTTTTGGGTATCAGGTATTGTTTAGGTTTGAAGGTTTAGTGTTTAGATTGATGAAAGTATGTTTCTCCTTTCTCAACTTCAACATAAAGTACGAAGTAACGATGCAGATTGACAAATCTTACAAATCAAACAAATCTTACAAAACAAGAGGTTTTGGGTTTTAGGTTATGGGTATTAGGAATTAGGTTTTGGGTTTTAGGTATTGTTTAGGTTTGAAGGTTTAGTGTTTAGATTGATGAAAGTATGTTTCTCCTTTCTCAACTTCAACATAAAGTACGAAGTAACGATGCAGATTGACAAATCAAACAAATTTTAAAAATCAAACAAAACAAGAAGTTTTAGGTTTTAGGTGTTAGGTTTTGGGTTTTAGGTATTGTTTAGGGTTGAAGGTTTAGTGTTTATATTGATGAAAGTATGTTTCTCCCTTCTCTACCTCAACATAAAGTACGAAGTAACGATACAGATTGACAAATCCAACAAATCTTACAAATCCAACAAAACAAGAGGTTTTGGGTTTTAGGTTATGGGTATTAGGGTTTTAGGTGTTAGGGTTTGTTTAGGGTTGAAGGTTTAGTGTTTAGATTGTTGAAAGTACGCTTCTCCCTTCTCTACCTCAACATAAAGTACGAAGTAACGATGCAGATTGACAAATCTTACAAATCAAACAAATCTTACAAAACAAGAGGTTTTGGGTTTTAGGTTTTAGGTTTTAGGTGTTAGGTTTTGGGTATCAGGGATTGTTTAGGGTTGAAGGTTTAGTGTTTAGATTGTTGAAAGTACGCTTCTCCTTGTAACTATCAAAACATAAAGTACGAAGTAACGATGCAGATTGACAAATCCAACAAATCTTCAAATTGTCAACTCATCAAGTTCCTTTTCATCCTGTGCAGAAATATCATTCTGTACATCAATGTAAAAACTATGATGGCTCCTCCGGTAAGGGCAAAATATCCGGGAATTTCTCCGTACCAGATGATGACCCAGACAGGATTCAAAACGGGTTCGAGCATGGATATCAACGAACTTTCAATCGCTGTAAGATATTTCTGGCCATATACAAACAAGGCAAAACCCAGACCTAGTTGTCCGAACCCAAGAATCATGAGATAGGAGTTCTGAACCACATCAGGAAACGGGTTTTGAACAGCCCAGGGAAGGGTAATAAGGCAAACCAGGATATTGCCCCAGAACACAGCTCCGGGTTGGTAGGCAGGGGCATTCATTTTTTGTGATATCAGCAGACCTGTCAGTACGACTCCGCCAGCCAAAGCCAGGATAATGCCCAACATATTGTCTGGTCCAGAGAAATCATCGAAAAAAAACAATAGCATGCCCAGGAAAGTGAGGATGACCGTAATCACATTGATTTTTAATAATTTTGTTCTCACAAAAAAGGGTTCAAGAATAAGAATAAAAGCAGGTGCTGTATATTGTAAAAAAATAGCATTGGCAGCGGTGGTCAGCTTTGTTGCACTTACAAAACAAATGAGTAACGGGGCATAAAACAAAGCGCTTATAAAGGTGAGTTTATTGACGACGAGCAATTGTTTTCTGAAAATGACGATAAATAACAAAGCGGCATAAAAACTCCTGTAAAAAAGAATGGTAAATGCATCGAGAGTCAATAGTTTGACAAACAGACCTCCCGTACTCCAGAGAATGGCAGCAATGACGGTGAGCCAGATGGCTTTTTGATGTTGGTCTGAAAGCAAATTACCGCGGTTTTGAAAAGCAAAGATAGGAAAAACAGCGAATTCAGAAAACAGCCTGAACTGCGTCCAATTTACCATTTGGAAAATTTAATTGAGGTTTCAACTTCTGAAACATTCAACTAAAAATACCTGACCGGATATTTAAGTCAAACCATCGTTTAAGGTTCGCCCTGCGATGCGACGCACAGCAGTCGATTGTTTTAAATGGGTTTACCGCTTTCAAGCGTTTGTATAGCGTTTTCCAGATTTTTTTTATTGATGTCGTCTGGTGCTTCCTTAAGTGCTTCTTTGGCAAATTCCAATGCTTTTTTAATATTTCCTTTTGCTGAATAAGCCCGCATCATACCTACTTTTGTCGGCCAGGCTCCTTTGTTTTTTGTATAATTTTTTTCAAAAACCACCATGGCTTCATCCATTCTTTTTTCATTGAGTAACTGACGGCCGTATTGATGAAGCTCAATAGCCGTGGCATTGTCCAAAGCCTGATTCATCGTTTTTTCAGACTCTTCATTTTTGCCTTGTTTTTTAAGGAGTCCGGCTTTGACAGAAAGCGCTGAAAAACTACTTACACCACCCAGGTTAGGGTTCGTTGCAGAGTTGATCCACAAAACCGCCTGTTCATAATTGAGTTCATTTTGTAAACACCAGTTGGCTGCAGCAATAAGGCTCGGAGGATCAAAACCTAAGGCGCCGCTCATCTGTGTTTGGATATCAGCCAGTATGGTGTTTTTCAGGTCAACGGCCACTGTAAATGGAATTTTCCAGTATTCCCATTCAAGGGCAATTTCAACACTTCCCGGCTTTTGATTGGAAAATGTAAATTCCAGTCTTTCTTTACTTGACAACTGATTTTTCTGATTTTTAGTATTTACCCGCAATACATCTCTGCCTTTATCGTAGAAATAACTGCCCCATGCCTGCGTATTCGTATTAAAAATGAGGGTTGATTCTTCGTTGCCCAACTCAATAAAAAATGCATATTTACCTGCCTTGAGCAACTGGCCATTTATGGTAACATCCGTGCTGAAGGAGATGGTTGTACATTCATCAGATCCGGCTCTCCAGGGAGAACTGACCTCTGAACCGAAACCGAGTACGGTAGTTCCGAAATACGCTATATCTGTTCCCCAGATTTTTCCTTCTCTTCCTTTTACACCGGGAGCATTCCAGTGAATATTAATCTCAGAAGGTCCTAGTTTTCTGCCGGCTGAACAAGGATAATTTGTTGTACCTGGAATTCTTAAAGCCTGCGCATCACTCAACAACGGAAGTAAATAAAATAACACAACCGGAAGAAATAGTCTGAAGGATAAACTGTTAAAAATCATGATTTTACATTTAAATGGGAAAAAGAAATCAATGTATATCTTTTTATTTACATCAGAGATAGGATTCTTGAAATTTTCGACAAAGTCCTGTTTTTTTACTATTAAAAACACTGCGTACATTTATCATGTATGGATTTTATTAATCAGAATGTTTTATGGTGCACATTTTATAAAATCAAAAAAGATGAGATGTTTAAACTTCCAGGCAGAGAAATTTAAAAAGCGGAGATGATTTTTGAGAACAATTCGTTCTATTAAGTGAATACTCAAAACATATAGATTTAAATTGAATATTCTGCAAATTCCGGGATCGATGTACAATATTGCTGATATTTTCCAGTATCCAATAGCTTATTGAAAGAAACACCGATTTCTTTAATTAAAATGACGGTGCTTTCTTCAGTTTTCTCATAGAGGTCAGGAATCAGATGAATCTCCCCTTCTTTTAAAGAGAGATTTTCTATTGATTATGCAGGGTTTTTATAATGAATTAATAGGAATGTAAATCTGTTTTTGTCTCAAAATATGATTTGAGACGTCTCAAATTACAAAAAGCAACTTCGATGTTTTTAAAACCTTTCACCTTTGCCTTGTTACAATATCGTAGCCCTAAAATTTATAATAAAATGAAAACGTTCATCACTATCTCATTTCTTCTTACCCTACTTTCATCATGTAGTTTGACATCTGTTACCATGATTAAACCCAATGAATCTTTTGAATTGGGAAATAATGTTCATGGAAAATTTTCAGTAAAAATAAAAAATCTTTCTGACAAGGAACTCCGGTTGTGGGAAATACCTGTCCAGGGAGGAAAACATTCACCTCTGGATGTCCTACCTAATAAAACGGTTAAAGTGAAAGTGGATAAAAACACTGCGCTTAGAATTGAAAACCATCATTCTGTTTCAGCCAGTGTAAGTCTGCGCGTAAGAGGAGATATTGGATTATCTATGGGATATAAAAATAATTAAAATGATGGAGAAAATATTTAAGCCCATTTTTATGCCTGATTAGAATCAGGATTTATTCCTTACTATTCCCAGAGTGGTATATGGTTTTCTTCTTGCTACCAACTTTGGTGCAGCAAAATTTGGTATGCCCTGGTCACCGGAAGAAAATAATCTTGGTTTGTTTGAAGTGGCTTTTTGGTTTCCCGGAGATGTGGAAGCCTTTGGTCCTCCGTTTTCATGGTTTCCTGTATTTTTTGCCTTGATGGCAGCATTCAGTGAAGCTGTGGGAGGACTATTTTGGATTTTTGGTTTTAATACCCGTCTCACATCTTTTTTCATTTTTTGTACCATGTTGGTGGCTGTTTTTTTCCAGCAAAGCAATAGTGGGACATGGAATATGTTTCCCGACTTAGGTTTTTTATGGCTAAGTGTTTTTTACATGGTTTTGGGTTCCGGTAGATTCGGTTTGGATTATTTTATATATAACCATTTAAAAATATAATACAATGAAACATTTGATGTTTATATGGGTAATATTGGTCGTTGCAACTTTGGATTCCTGTGTACAAAAAACCTATAAAAGAAAGGTAAAATTTTTACTGGATGTCAGCGGAATTGACAATATTAAATCTGTAGGAATACGCGGTGCACAAAGTCCCCTCAACTGGGAAACAGACATAGAAATGAAACCTGTTTTTAAAGATAGTATGTATGCTATCGATATCACTTTTGTAACGGGTTATCTTTTTACAGAAGTAAAATTTGTTTAAATGGAGCGTTTGAACTTCAGTATCATGACAACAGAAAAATTCTATTTGAAACGACCCAAGAGACTATCATCTGTAAAATAAAATTTAACATTAAATCTTAAATCAAAAAACATGAAACATATATTTAACATTGCAACCGTGATGATTTTATTAATAAACACGAATATATTCGCACAAAATGCACCTTTGAAAGGAAGCGGGAAAATAAGTACACTCAGGTATTCGAAAACCGGATATGACAAAATTAACCTTCTGGATTTAGAAGGAAAGATAGAAATACTTATCGGACAACCACATTATGTAGTGATTGATATGGATGATAATTTGGCCGGACGGGTGGAGTTTGAACTCAATGAAGCAGAAAATGAATTGACTATCAGTATGGCAGGTAACAAAAACGGAAGACTGTATCTGGAAAATATCAATGCCAGAATAAAAATTACCATGCCGGAAGCATCAGTGATAAAACACAGAGGAAACAGCAACATTGTTGTTTCGGGTATCACGGGCAGATATTTCAGACTTGAACAACAGGGAAATGGCGATGCAGTACTGAAAGGAAATATTGATGAACTGGAAATTTCAAAAACAGGAAACGGAGACGTTTTGGCAGATAATTTGGATTGTATTTCCGCTGGCATCCATACGATTGGAAACGGTGATATAAAAATAAAAGCTTCAGACTCATTTGGGGTAAAGGGCACCGGGAACGGAGATGTGATTCAAGTGGGAAAAGGATCTTCCAGACCATTTTCAAATATCATCGGAAACGGAAAAATTATCAAAAACAAATTATAAAAATTTATTAACTTACTTTTGCTGAATAATTTTAGAATACCTTTATAAAAATAGAACGATGTTCAATTTGTTAATGCCAATGATGATCAGTTTGAAAACCACAGGTCTTCAATTCGGATATTTTTTTGGCTTGCTCTTTTTTATATTATTTGTAATTCGGGGTATTCGTGAAGAAAAATTATCTGATATCATATTAGGATTGGTAATGTTTTTTATGGCCATGCTTCTACAGGATTACACCTTTGGATTTGAAGGCATCAATTATCTATGGGAGGAACTGGATGGATGGCCGCGACATTTTCCATGGTTATTTCCGGCTTCTGTATATTTTTATTTTCTGGCTCAAACCAATGTACATTTCAGATTTACATGGAAACATCTCTATCACCTTATCCCTTATTTTTTTTATGTTGGCATTTCTATAGTATTATTGTTTTTAGGTCTCACACCACAGAAGGGTTTATACAATTCTTCCATTGGTGTTCCATGGGAAATATTTTTGTATGTGCTCAATTATGGAGGTATATTTTATTATTTTACAAAGGCATTAAAAATATATAGAAATTATAAATCCTGGGCTGAAAACCAATATTCAAATATTTATGAAATTGAGTTAAAATGGCTCCGAAATTTTTTAATTTTTTTCCTTATTGGTGCGATAATACACTTGTTTAATACTATTGTGGATGTCATTTATAATCTTCCTTATGATCAGGATTATTATTGGCAACTTTTTACTGTCATTACGATAGTATATGTAGGTATTTCGGGGTTTAATCAGAAACAGGAGAAAAATATTGCCTACGAAGATATGAAAGAGGTAACAGAGGAAAATAAAGAAAAAACGTTTACTCCGGATGAACTGATTTTCAAGGAGAAACTGAAGGGTTATATGGAATCAACAAAACCCTTCCTCAACCCTGATTTGACCTTGCGGGACCTGGCCTTAAAAATGAATACCAATACTACCTTTTTATCAGGAATCATCAATAATCATTTTGAAAAAAACTTCAATGACTACATTAACGAATACAGAGCATTTGAATTTCAGAAAACCATCAAAGATCCATCCAGTAGACAGCTGACCCTGGTAGCGATTGCCTACGACTGCGGTTTTAACTCAAAAGCTACTTTTCAACGTGCGATTAAAAAGTTTACAGGTAAAATTCCCAGTGAGTTATAAAATACTACAATTATAAATAGTCCTTTAAGTTCCAATCTATGATAATTAGACCAGTCTTGTGACACCTGTGGGCAATGAAATCAAGTTCAGAATTAAAATACATCCGATCAATTCAAGATTATACAAGCCGGAGTAAATTGTCAGACTATATGTTTCCGGAATCTGTGAGAACACATTCCTAACCTCACCGCAACATCACCATCAATTCATTTCTATTGCGAACATTACATTTTTCAAAAAGATTGCGGACATGGGTTTTAACCGTATTGACCGAAAGAAATAATTCTTTGGCTGCCGCCTGATTGGATTTACCTTCCCAAATCATCCATAGTACTTGAAATTCCATTTTGGTCAGCTGTATGCCAAATCTGTTTTCAATCGAAGTTTTATCCAATGAGGTTGTATTGTTTTCCGAAGCAAAACGAAACATTGCCAATTCTATTGATGTGATAATGTCTCTGTCTTTGAAGGGTTTGACTATATATCCGTAAGGCATGGTTGGGATTGCCCTTTCCAGAGTGATTTTGTCGCTGAAAGAGGTGAGAAAAATGAATGGAAGGTGATATTTCTCACGAATTATAGCCGCAATATCAATACCGTCTTTGTCTCCCTTTATGGAAATATCCAGCAATACAATGTCGGGTGACCTGTTGATCAGCATATCCAAAGCCTGTGTACTGCTGTATGCCTTTCCGGCAATATCATAGTCATTCGCTAATAGCGTTGATTCTATATCATCGGATATGATGGGTTCGTCTTCGACAATCAAAACTCTTACGGACATATTCAAACTGCTTTTTGGTAATCTTTGATAAATAGGGTGACTTTGGTTCCTTTTTCATTGATAATTTCCATGTCTGCTTCGAGTTTGTCGGAAAGCGAACGTATCAGCTTCTGTCCGAAACTTTTTTTACCGGTAGCTGCTTCTTCAGTACTGTAACCTTTGCCATTGTCTATGACCTGGAAAATCAACCTGCCATCTTTTTCATAAAGATTGACTTCAAGTTCAGCGTGATCTGGATTTTCCACAAAAGCGTGTTTGAGAGAATTGCTGATCAGTTCGTTAGCAATAAGCCCCAAAGGAATGACAGTGTCGATATCAAGTATAATATTCTGTATATCAGTTTTTAGATTAATGGTTCCTGTGGAAACCTTATATGCTTCAAACAATCCTTCAATGAGGTTGGTAAAGTACTCCTTCATATCAACCCCTGTGAGGTTATCTTCTTTATAGAGATTCTGATGGAGAAGTGCCATAGAATGCACCCTGTTTCTACCTTCAGCAATAGCCCTGATAGCGCCTTCATCTTCAATATATTGTGATTGTAATTTAAGAAGACTGGATATAACCTGAAGATTATTTTTGACCCGGTGGTGTATCTCTCTGAGGAGTATGTTTTTTTCTTCCAATGCTTTGGATATCATTTGGTTTTTTGATGTCAGCTCCCTGTTGGTTTTTGCTTTAGTGTTTTTAAGTCGCCACGCTAAAAAGGCAAGTAGAGAAACCAGAATCAATCCGAAAATCAATACCCTTTTCACATAAGTTGATTGTGAAATTTGAAGGTTTTTTAGTTCGTTTTCTGTATTCAGCAAAACAATCTCTGCATCTTTTTTTTCAGTCTCATATTTTACCAGAAGTTCATTGATGGTTTCGTCTTTTTGCTGGTTGAATAATGTGTCCTGCAGCCTGTAAAACTTGTTAAAATGAAAATAAGCTTCTTTAAATTTTTTTTGATCTTCATACAGTGAGGCAAGGTGGCTGTGCGCTTTCATTTCGTTTTCTTTAAATCCGTTCTTTTCAGCAAGTTCCAGTGTCTCTCTTATTACCTTCATGGACTTTGTGCTATTGCCTGTTTTTTGAAGGGTATAGGAATAAGCCAGCATTACGGTAACTTTTTCAGACAAGTCTGCTTTGTTAAAAGGAGAATTCAGGAAAGTCTCTGCGTTTTCAATTGACTTTTTATAATCCCCGGTTTTAAAATATGTATGTGCAAGATTTCCTTTGGTAAACAAAATCCTTTGAGTGTCTTTCTGTGCCACATAAATATTTAAGGCTTTATTTTTTAGAGCAAGTTCTTCTTCGTACAACTCAAGTTCGTTTTTCTGAATGGAAATATTGTTGTAAAGATTAGCCATCCAGGCAGAATCTTTCAGTGATTCAAAACCCTTGAGTGCTTTTTCATAATACAGAATGGTTTCTTTGGGTTTTTTACGGTGTTGGTAGGCTGCGCCTATATTATTGTTGAGCATGGAGACAAACCATACATCTTTGAGTTGTTCAAATTTTTTAATGCCGGCGACATAAAACTGAATAGCTTTATCGATTTCACCATTCGTGTAATAACACATACCTAAAAAATTATCTGCCTTGGCTTTGTACTTCAGGCTATCAGATTCTTTGGCAATTTTTTCATATTTAAAAGCAAAGTCAAGTGCTATTTCAGGTTGCTTCTGGTAATATTTCTGAATGCTGTCCTGAGTAGTCTGAAGCCGATCTTTCAAAGATGTTTGACCTGATAAAAAAGCCGACGAACAAAAAATAAGAATTCCGGAAATGACGATCGACAAATTAATTTTTTGATGGTCGAGGATTTTCATATTAGGTTATTTGACATGAAGATATACAAATATATTTCATTTTAATAATTGGGGTTCTGCAGATTTGAAATTTTCTTCTATTTTATCTGAAATTTGTTCCAGGTCAAGATACAATACAGACAAAAATACCTGATTATCTTCCTTAGACAAAAGAAATCCGGGATTTTGATCTTTATCATTTTCCTGATTTTTCTGATCATTTTTCATTTTGTCATCCATTGACTTTCATGTTGATTTCCGGGCAAAGGTATGAAGGGTGCATCTAGCAAAATTCATCCTAAAGTATGAAATCCACTCCTTGACTTACCCTACTTTTGCTTCAAATTTATTTAAATCAAATTCAATTAAAATGAAAACACCATTTTTATTTTTACTCGTTCTCATAAGAATCCATTTGTTATTTTCGCAGCCTTGCTCACAGCCAAATCTCACACTTCAGAGCCAGGCAGATTTACAGGCTTTTGTATCAAATAGCGGAGGATGCACAGAAATCACCGGAGATCTTTTCATAACGGGTAATATTCAGAATGTGAACGGATTGGAAATTATTGAAAAAATTCACGGAAATCTGACTATTTCAAATACCTCCCTTTTGGAAAATATCATCGGTTTGGCGGGATTGAATGAAGTGGGAGGTTATATACGGATTCAGAATAATGAAATTTTAAAGAGTCTGAATGGATTAAATAACCTGCGAAAAGTAAAAGGAGATTTTTTCTATATTTCCAATAATCAACATTTAAAAAATCTGGGTCCTTTATCTAAACTGGATTCTATAAACGGAATTTTTCAGATTTATAATCTGATAGCCTGGAGGCCTTGCAGGGACTTGAAAACGTGAAATTTATTGGAGGAGATTTTTCTGTTTTTAAAAACAAGATGTTGAAGTCATTGTCAGGGTTGTCGGAATTACATATCATTGCCCAAACTATGAGAATTTACGAAAATCCCGAGTTGATCTCGGTATATGATCTTCCTGAATCTCTTCAAATAGGGAATCAGTTGGTTATCTATGATAATCCTAAGCTGAATATTTGTAACGCACCCGCGATATGTAGGTTGATCCAAACCAAACCTGAAAATTGTTTTGTGAATAATAATGCCGAAGGTTGTAATAATACCAATCAGATTTCCCAAAAATGTATTTCAAACACAAATGAATCCGGGCAAGGAATAATATCGGTTTTTCCGAATCCTGCCGGAGATTACGTTTGGATTGAAGGGTTGACAAAGGAAATTAAAATTGAAATATTTAATGTTTCCGGAATTCCAGTCTCGACGATCTACTCTGAGGGAATTGTCAACATTTTTGATTTGCCGCAAGGCACGTACATAATCCGGATAAAAAATGAATTTTTCCGCATAGTCAAAGGGTGAGTTTCCGGCTTTTGAATTTTTAATTTCAAAATATCTTTTTTCACAAAGTGATCATTCTAATCATGAGAAATTTGACCTTAGCCTATACATTTTTATTTTTTTTCTGTGCGACAATAACGGCACAGGAAGAAGTATTTGAGGAACTTAAAAATTCGGAAGTATCTATTCCTTCTGCGCCGGCATTTGCTATGCTTGGAGTAAATCCTGAATTTGTGATGAGGCCTTCTGACCTTAGGAGTTTTAAAGTGGACTGGCGGATAAAAAATTACAATCTGGCTCCTGATCTGGCACTTGAAGCTCAGCCACTATGGCATTTTTATTATAAAAAAAGAAGTTTTGATGAGTATCTTTCTTCAGGAATGGTTGCTAAAAAATTATCCACATTGAGCTTATCGGCAGGTACAGCCAAAATTGACAATATCAACCATGCGTCTTATTCCCTGAAACTAAATCTCTACAAAAAAAATGATATTCTACGCGATTCATTGCTGTTGGAAAAACTAGCGAAGGAATATCAACGACAGATAGATTATTATAACCGTCAGATAGATTCCCTTGTCATTCTCAGGTATAAAACCACAAACCCAAAACGGAAAGCAGAGATTGAAAGCGAGTTGGATATTATTCGTTATGAACAAAAAAATGTTCAGGATATTTCAAAGGAAAAATACCGGAATTTGGTGGATCAATACAACGCTGATAACTGGAATTCTTCCATGCTTGATGTTGCTTTCGGATCGGTTTATACCTATGACAACGGAGGAAAAGACAGCTTAAAAGTAAAAAGGGCGGGATATGCAATATGGCTTAACGGATGTCTGAAGGCTGGAAATCATGGGTTGGTGAGTGGACTTATTAAATACACCAGGATTGGTGATAGCTCAAACAAAATGTTTGGACTTAGTTATAGGTACGGAAGTAATAAATACAATTTTTATGTCGAGACTGTTTTTGAAAACCTGGGCAATTATTTTGACGTTGACCAGGATGTTGCTTTTGATGATGAAGAAATTTTTGGTGCAAAATACTCAGAAGATATAGGTTCAGGATGGCTCAATTTTAATAATACTGACACCAAAACACAATATACCATTGCTTATGGAGGCGAATTTAAATTGAACAGAAATATCCTGCTCAATTTCGCCTTGCGCACACAATTTACCAGTGACATAAAACTTACCCGTTTGCTGCCTGTAGCAAATATTATATGCCTGATGAAATAACCTTAAAATTCATCCTTTCGGATGAAAATCAGGAAATTGTCACCCTGTAATTTTGTGTAATATTAATAATTATTTTTTAATCTTAAATTTAGAAATGATGAACACAATTTTAACCTTGAAAAACGTTTTTATCCTCATTACTTTAATGGTATTTAGTGGATTTTCTTCTGTTGAAAACAATGGAAAGCCATTTAAAATTGACGGGAAAGAAGTATCCGTAAAAATCAGATTTGGCAAAAGACCTCCGAATTGTCCTAAATTTGGCCTTTGTACATTAAGTGCTGACCTTGGATTGAAGGATCACATTGATGCTACAGCGTATTATGATCCATCTTCCTCCATCCTGAGCTTTAGTTTTGGTGCCACACAACTTTTAAAAATACAACCGGATAAAGCGGAATATTTTAACAATAAAAAAGTGTTTCCCTTGAAGAAAATTATTCTGTTCCGGAGGAAATAAAATCTGCACTGGAGATGGAAAAAAGTAATTTACAAGCCGGGATTCATTCATTGAAAAAGGAAGGCGATACGTATACCATTTATTTTAAGACATTTTGAAACCTAATAACAGTTTAACATATTAATTAAATATATTCATCATGAAAACTTGTTATTTTTTATTAATTACATCGATAGTATTTTTATTCTCCACAAAAATATCTGGCCAAAGGACTGCCGGTTCTGTAGAAATTGAAATTGAAGTGGGAGATGTGGAAGTAGATGTTGATGTTGAATTCGGAAGAAAAAAATTTGATTGTACCAAATTCGGGATATGTAGCGTTTCCGGGGATGTCGGTCCCAAATCTTTTTCAACTCTTTCATACAATACCAAATCAGGACAATTGGTCTTTAAAGTGAAAATTGAAGGACTTAAAGCCAACCAGCCTGATAAAATTCAGTATTTTGAAGGTAAAAAAACGGTTTCCATAGAAGAAGAATGGGAATTGCCTGAATCAATTAGACTTCAACTCAAAATGCCTGCAAAATTTAAATGTAAGGTTGGCTCATATGCGTTGGAAAAACGAGGAGAATTTTATTTTATCGGGTTTAAAGTTTAATTTTAATGTTCATAATACAATCATGATTTTCTGCCTCAGTTTACACCTTATTTTACATTGAGGTTATAAAATCAGATTGTATTATTTTTACCACTATTTTATCAACCTTACCCATTTTTCTAACTGATAAAATCCCTCAAAATTGACAAAATGATGATGAGACCTAACACAGAAATTAAGGTCGTAAAGAAACCTGTTTTTTTTGACCGGATCCATCCACTTAAGGCTAGACATATGGTCAGAGAAAAGATACCAAATAAAAGAAGTATGGATAATGTTTTGTGCTTGGAACCAACTAAGTTCGACAAATTTTCGGATTCTGAAATTTGATTTGTAGAAAGGAAAGACCAACCTAACGCACAAATAAAAAATATTAAAGCAGATAAAACACCCGTCACTATAGTGAAATCCACTACTTTTTTTTCATGCTGAATGGTCAACAGTGCCCCCAAAAAGGTAAATGCGAATCCTCCGAGAATAGCTGAAATTAGTCCCAATTGTTGAATCATCATCTTAGTATTTGAATTTTTTACAATTTAAATATGAATTGTAACTCAAACTTAATAACTTTTTTCCATTCAATGTGATATTTATGGATTTCTTACAACTTCTTTTTTAGCCTGCTCTCTTTGATTTGTTGGGTGTCTACATTGGATGAAGTCACCAAAAAGATCAAAAACATGAGCAAAAAAAGGTGTATTTCTTTGATATGGTCATAATAGACTTACCTTGTAGCTTTTATGGCAATTAGCCAAAGTTTGTTCTAAAAAGAACTAAGTGAAAGAAATATATGAAAGCCTGATAGAAAGTTATCAGTCAGATAACATTGGTATTTCAAATGAATTTCTGAATAAGGACCTCGCCCTGGGACTTAAAACCAATTTACTGGCTTTATTTGAAAAAAAGGTAATGATGTCTGCTGGCACCGGAAATAAAAATATCATTCTGAAAGATACCACCGTCAGAAGTGATAAAATATATTGGCTGGACAAAAATCACGACGATCCGTTTGAAAATACTTTTTTTGTTCTAATGGATGATTTTATCGCCTATCTCAACGAAACATGTTTTACCGGCATCAGAAGTTATGAATTTCATTATGCGCTTTACGAAAAAGGGTGTTTTTACAAAAGGCATTTTGACCGGTTTCGCAATGATGACCGTCGTCTGTTTTCTATGATTATGTATCTGAATACAAACTGGCAAACCTTGGATGGCGGAGAATTAAACATATTTCATAAGGACGGAAGCCAGCAGCAAATAAGTCCCTCAGGAGGTAGAAGTGTATTTTTTAAAAGTGACCAGCTCGAACACGAAGTTTTGGAAACAAATGTTCCCAGGTTAAGTATTACCGGGTGGTTGAAGCGGTAAATTATAATCAGTACCAGCGTCCGGAATAAAATGCTGACTTCCCGTTTCTGCATACAAGATTTAAAAGTTTTGTTGTAAAGAATTTTTTTACCAATAAAATGAAAAGGACCCAAAATCAAAGGCCTATCTTTACCGTCAAATTTGTAATTCAATGAAAGATTGCAGAGTTTGTTTTTGACATCAAAACCGGATAATGATATGGAAATCAAGGACAATCTGCTGTTTTTTCAATTGATAAACCAAACAGTTTTTCATTCCATATAAAATGCCTTATTTGAAAAATATACCTGACCATCTCTTCCAAAAGATATCAAAGGTTCTCTTTGTGTTGAGTCTTGGGTTGTTGCTGTATCCGACACTGACCAACCATTGGCTTGTCACAGGTGATGGTCCTTGTCACATGTACAATGCCAAGGTGTTGAAAGATTTATTTTTTGGACAACATGCAGATTTTTATCTCGATTTTTATAAGGTAAATACAAGCCTGAACCCTAATCTGTGGGATCATTTTTTATTTGCGGTTCTGCAGACTTTGTTGTCACCTTTCCTTGCAGAAAAAGTGTTTTTTATCCTCTATATTTTTACATTTGCTTTTGGTGCAAAATACCTCTGCAATACCATTCAATCGGGCAGTAACTGGGCGGTGATTCCTGTTTTGTTATTTGCTTATCATCATTTGATGATAAAAGGTTTTCTCAATTATTCCTGGAGTCTTGCCGCATCCTTTTGGGTAATCGGTTATTTTATAGCTCATTGGCATCAGTTGAACCAATGGAAAACAGCCCTGAAACTCTGCTTTCTCATCACAGCAAACTATCTTATGCATCCTATAGGCTATGTTTATGCTGCTGCCGGTATTGGTTTTTCAACTTTGGTTCTAATGATTCAGCCTTTGATACGTGAAGAAGCTAAAAATTTACTGATTGGACAGACCAAAAAGATATTATCACTGGCCGTAATTCTTATCCCTTCCGTATTTCTCTATATCAGTTTTATGGCCAAAACCGATTTTTCAAAAAGTCTGAATTGGGACGGATTGGTAAGGGTCAATTCATTGGCGACCATTGTTCAGGAAGAAGTATATTATTCATACTTTATTGCCAAATTGGTGGTAGTGGCGTTATTTATTGGAATTTTGGTGCGGATTTTCAGAGGCCCATTACTCCACAGGGGAGACGGACTTTTATTGCTGGCATTTTTTTTCGTATTTCTGTTTCACGCCAATCTCATTGATGAAGGCATGATCGGCGGCGACAGATTAAAATTTTTGCCACATATTGCTGTGCTTTTTTGGTTGACAACACTGCGCCATCACGTATGGTCAAAATTGCTCATTATGTGTACCGGCTTTATTTTTTTAATAATATTATCTTTCGTACGCTACCCGGTATATAAAGAAGCATCTGAGTGGGTGGATGACTATCTTGAATGTGAAAAATATATAGAGCCAAAAAGTAAAATTCTGACGATAAATTATGAATACAACGGTAACAGATCAGACGGCACGCTTATTTCAACCTATAACTGGCTGTTTATTCACGGAACAGCGTATCTGGGAACATTCAAACCTTTGATTCTATCCGACAATTATCAGGCACATATGTCATGGTTTCCTTTAAACTGGAAAGAAAACCGGATCAATTTTTATAGTTCCACTCACAAGGACGAAATCTCTTTTGAAAACCGGCCTCCAAGGGCAGATTTTGAGCATTACGCAGAAAAATCAGGAAAAGGCCCGATTGAGTATGTTTTGATAATTGGTCAGAATGAAGAACATAAAAATCATGAATATGGAAAAGAGATTATCTCACAATTGGAGAAGTATGACCTGATATGCACTTCTGAATCCCATAAGTCACAATTGTACAGGCTGAAATAAATAAACGAATTCTCGGTGAAAGAGGTAGGGTATTAATTTTATTGTCAGTTTAAAATGATTATGCGGCGGGAAAACAAAACCATCATGGTTTACATTATGTTACTCACTTGTTATTTCAATTATTATTAAATATATTTAAGTAGTTATGAGACCAATTTTACTTTTTATTGTTTTGTGCGTATTGTCATTTGAGGTATCAGGACAACAGGCAACCTTATTAAAAAATATAAACCCGGGATCTGCGGGTTCGTTTAATTTTGATACGGATATCCCTGCTATTGTTTACAAAGATAAACTTTATTTTGTTGCTAAAAATGCCGAATCCGGTGTGGAATTATGGGTATACGACGGGACCAAAACAGAGTTGTTTATGGATATAAATCCGGGAAGTAAAAGCGCGGATGTGGATTTTATGTTTATCATAAAAGATAAATTACTTTTTGCTGCCGATGATGGTGTTCATGGTTATGAATGGTGGGAAACTGACGGAACGACAGCCAATACAAAGCTTCTTATTGACTTGTTACCTGGTAGTGCTTCAGGTCTTTCAAAATGTTGTTACAGCTACTCATCCAGATTTTTTCATGTGTTTAAAAATGAGCTTTATTTCAACGGAAATGTTCCTAATAACGGAATACGTTTTTACAAAACTGACGGAACAGCCGCCGGCACAGTGCAGCTCGCTCAGTTGAATCACCCTCAAAGGTCAGCTGAAGGATTTTTAGAGTGGAAAGGAAATTTATACTTTAAAGTTTATTCAGAAGGTCTCTGGAAAACTGACGGAACTCCTGCAGGAACAGTTCTAATAAAGGATTATGAATTCAACCCGGAATTTGACCCGAAATATCTGACGGACATGGGGGATTATATTCTTTTTTCAAATGCCTACAATGAAGATATCTGGAGAACGGATGGTACAAAGGATGGAACTGTAATGGTTAAAAAAATGTTTTATTCCGCTTCACAGAATAATGTCGGCCATTATTTTTTCAGGTATGGAAATGAAGCTTTTTTTCCGGGAAGTAATCCTGCCAACAATACTGAAATGTGGAAAACAAACGGTACGGAAGCTGGTACAGTGCAGGTTTCTGAGACAGAAACAGATCCCGGATTTATCGCTTTTTATCCTAAGAGAAGAGTGGCTTTCAAAAATAAAATATTTTACCTTGGTGGTAAAAATGGTTTGGGAAGCCAGATTTACATACTTGACCCGGCGACGGGAAATACAAAATTATTGGTTGATCTCAAGGCCAAAACCGGAGGTGAAGTATATTTTCAGACTGACCTCATCGCCAATCAGAAATTTATCTTTTTTGTAGGCGGAAGAGCTTTTGACAGAGAACTCTGGTATAGTGACGGCTCAGAAGCAGGTACATACGAAATAAAAATATCACCAAATGATGAATCCACACCGGAACGGCTTACTTTTTATAAAGACAAACTGTTTTTCTTTGCCAATGGCAATAATACAGGTCATGAACCGCATGTAGTGGATGTTACCCAGTTAATTTCCTCAGCTAAGGAAGAAAATAAAATTGAGTTTACTCATTTTCCGAATCCTGCGCAGGACTATCTTCTTATAGAATCAGAAAAAGAACCCGAAACGGCAGAAATTTATGACGCTACAGGAAGACTGGAAGCCACTTATATTGAAAGCGGAAACCTGGACCTGAAAACAATCCAACCAGGCATAAAAATTTTAAAACTAAAAATAAACAATCAGTTTTATTTTTCCAGATTTATAAAATTGTAAAAGTTTATAGAAAAATTCCGGACTCCCGGTTTTACAAAAAAAGATATAATCTCCGGGTAAAAAAAATCCGCTTTTGATGTTCAGAAGCGGATTTTTTATTTTTAACCCAGAATCCGCATTAGAAATTTATTACGAAAAAATCTGACTTCATATTTACTTCGGTTCTCATTTTTTCTTCCTCAATGTCTCGTAATATATTACGAGATATCTGTGGGTAATCTCGTCTTTAAGACGAGACCGAGCCTCGTAACTATTTTGTCATATTTTCTCTCATGACAAAGTCCAATGCGGAATCTGGGTTTAAATCAAATAAATTTATCTGGTAAAAAGCAACTCTCTGTATTTTGTCAATGGCCATAATTCATCATCGACCATCAGTTCCAGTTTGTCGCTGTGGTATCTTATGACATCGAAGTAAGGTTTTACTTTATGGCAATAGGCATCCGCTCTTTTGTCGGCGTGATCGATTTTATTTGCTTTTTTCCTTTCTTCAATCATTTTGTCGACATTGGATTTAACGCCTGTGATATGTGAAGAAATTTCCTTGATGATGTCGATTTGTTCTCCGGCATATTTTTCAAAATCCTTTCCGAATATATCCTTCAAACCCTGAACATTCAAAATCAAACGGTTCTGATAATTGATGGCAGTAGGAATGACGTGATTGGTGGCGATATCTCCGAGGACACGACCTTCAATCTGAACTTTTTTGACGTATTCTTCCATTTCAATTTCGTAACGAGCCATGATCTCGACATCATTCATGACGCCGTTGTCCATCCACAATTTTTTCACTTCAGGAGTGATCTGAGCGCGCAAAGCCTCCGGTGTGTTTTTCAGATTCGACAAGCCTCTTTTTTTGGCCTCTTTTACCCAGTTGTCGCTGTACCCATCACCTTCAAACCGGATCATTTTGGACTCTTTGATATACTCTCTCAATACATTAAAAATGGCATCGTCTTTTTTCAAACCTTTTTTCTCGATAAGGCTGTCCACATCTTTTTTGAAATCTGTCAGTTGCTGAGCCACTATAGTATTGACAACCGTCATGGCTTTGGCGCAATTGGCGGAACTACCTACGGCGCGGAATTCAAACTTATTGCCTGTAAAAGCAAACGGGCTCGTCCTGTTTCTGTCTGTATTATCAAGAAGAATTTCAGGTATTTTACCGACCACATTCAGTTTCAGATCCGTTTTTTCTTCAGGACTCAGATTGCCGTCTTTGACTCTTTCAAGTTCATCCAATACGGCTGTAAGTTGTTGTCCGATAAAGACAGAAACGATGGCCGGAGGTGCTTCATTGGCACCCAGTCTGAAGTCATTGGAAGCCGAGGCAATGGAGGCTCTCAGAAGGTCTGCATACCTGTGTACTGCTTTGATGGTATTGATGAAATACGTGAGAAACATGAGATTGCTCTTGGGCGTTTTTCCGGGACTCAGCAGGTTAACGCCGGTATCTGTGGCCAGCGACCAGTTGTTGTGTTTTCCGGATCCGTTGATACCGTCAAATGGTTTTTCGTGAAAAAGAACTTTCAGGTTGTGTCTTGCGGCCACTTTATTCATCACGTCCATGATGAGGGAATTGTGGTCAACAGACAGGTTGGCTTCTTCAAAAATAGGAGCCAGCTCAAACTGATTTGGAGCCACTTCATTGTGCCTTGTTTTGACCGGAATCCCCAACTGGATGGATTCGATTTCAAGTTCGCGCATAAAAGCCAGTGCTCTTTCAGGAATGGATCCGAAATAGTGGTCTTCGAGTTGTTGTCCTTTGGCAGCGTGCTGTCCTAAAAGAACACGACCGGTCAGTACTATATCCGGTCTGGAAGTGGCCAGGGCACTATCGATGAGAAAATATTCCTGTTCCCAGCCCAAAGTGGCAATGACTTTATGTACATTTTTGTCAAAATATTGAGCTACTTCTGTAGCGGCATGGTCAATACTTTGTAAAGCCCTCAACAAAGGAGTTTTATTGTCCAATGCTTCACCAGTGTAGGATACAAAAACGGTGGGAATACACAAAGTGGTTGCGATGACGAAGGCTGGAGAAGTGGGATCCCATGCAGTATATCCTCTGGCTTCAAAGGTATTTCGAATACCCCCGTTTGGAAAACTCGAAGCGTCGGGTTCCTGCTGAACAAGCTGACCTCCGTCAAATTTGTCAATAGCTGTACCATCACCTGCGGGTTCAAAAAAAGCATCGTGTTTTTCTGCGGTAGCTCCGGTAAGAGGCTGAAACCAGTGTGTGTAATGTGTTGCTCCTTTGGTCATGGCCCAGGCTTTCATCGCGGAAGCAACCTGATCGGCGATTTTGCGGTCTATTTTTTTACCGTGTACCATGGCATCTTTGAGCGCTGCATAGGCATCTTTGGTCATAAATTTTTTGCAGAAGCTGTCGTTGAATACATTGACACCGTAAAGTTCGGATCGGGAAGCAGATATTTCTTTGACTTCTACCGGTTTTCTGGATTGAGATTCTTTTAAAGCGGCAAATCTTATGGTGGACATATATAAATTTATTAAATAATTGAAATAATGGCGCAAAAATATAAAATTATATTGTGAAACCCCTAAAAAATCAGCACAAAATCAAAAAATATGTAAAAAAATTGAGATATACCCCTGAAAAAAGGGGGGTGTATATAAATAAATACATAAAAATTAATTTTTTCTTATTTCGGGTGATACCATGGATTCCATAATTTGTTGAACAATTTCCCGGATTTGTGTTTATACTATACACTAAATATTTTTATGATGTCAACAAAAATTACCATTTTGCCAAACGGCAGTGCGCGTATTGAGGGAGAATTTACTATTGTGGATTCAGAAGGAAAAGAATTCGGACTGGCAGGGAGGACAACGGTCAGCCTCTGCAGGTGCGGACTTTCGAAAAACAAACCCTTTTGCGATGGTGCGCACAAAGAAAATTTTGATGCGGAAACAAAAGCTTTTGACCTGCCACCAAAGAAAGTATAATCTGAAAAGAATTTTTTGGTAAAATTTTATGCCAATGTAAAAGATTTTGTACATTTGCGCCCTGAAATCAAAGAATGGCTCCGTAGCTCAGCTGGATAGAGCAACTGCCTTCTAAGCAGTAGGTCTCTGGTTCGAATCCAGACGGAGTCACAAAAGTCCTGATACATCATTTTGTCAGGACTTTTTTTATGGTTAAAAATTCAGAATGGGACCATTAAATAAAAATGAGCAATCAATGAAGAAACTATGATGGTCGAAGTCTTTGACTTCGATCCTATACATCAGGAATTTGCAATTTGTAATAACTGAGGTACAAGAAAATGTCACAAATATGTTTTTTATTGATTGGTATTGAAATAGTAGACATTGGATTAAAAATCCAAAAAAAAAATAGTATCGCAGTTGGAAACTGCAACAAACGAAAGAAAATTGGAGTATTGCACCAACGTTTTGCACAAAATAGGTGTCTTATTATTTGTTGAATTGTTGAATTGTTGAATTGTTGAATTTCCATTTTCAATTTTCCATTTTCAACTTTCAATTTTCAACTTTCAATTTTCAATTTTCAATTTTCAATTTTCAACTCCCGCTCAGGCGGGACTTCGCTGCGCTTGTTTCAATTCCCGCTTGGGCGGGACTTTGCTTCGCTTGTTTCAATTTTTCCAACTCCGAGCTGAAATGATGTAATGATTAAGTGATTTAATGATTTGGAAGTAAGTTTTTTATAATATAATTCTTAAGAGATGAAAAATGTATTATTAATTTTAGGGTTCATTTTTATGTTTTCCTGTACAAAGCAGGAGGATTCGCAAAATGTGAATGTAGACATCAATTCCATAGTCACATTAACGGATAAACAAAATCAGTTTGCCTGGGATGTGTTTCAGGAAGAATTGAAAAAAGGTGAAAATAAAAATATTCTGATTTCTCCGCTCAGTATACAGACCGCACTGACTATGGCGGTAAACGGTGCCGGAGGAAAAACGCTGGAAGAAATGAAAAAGATGCTGTATTCGGACAATTATACCAATGAAGATCTCAATAAACTGTACCAATCCATGATTGAGATATTGACCCAGAAAAGTGGTCACCCGACACTGTTGTTTGAAAACGGATATTTTTACGATCTGGCAAGAATCACCGTCAAAGAAAATTTCAAAAAAGTTCTGAAAGATCATTACGATTGTATTTTTGAGGAAGAAAATTTTTCTGATGCAGACGGTGCGAAAAACAATATCAATGCATGGGTAGAGGAAAAAACTAACGGAAAAATCGATAAAATTGTGGAAGCAATTAAACCACTTGATGTTGCCTTCCTCATCAATGCCCTCTATTTTAAGGCGGACTGGGCAAATGGTTTTTCACAAGATCTGACCTATCAGGCAAATTTTAATAAAGCTGATGGCAAAGAATTTCTGACAAAATTTGTCAATGCTGACCGCAATTTTTCATATGCTGTAAATGATAAGTTTTTTATGGCAGATATACCTTTTAAAGATTCTACATATAGCGTGAGTTTTATTTCAAGAAAAAATGATTACTCCACACCTCCTGATGTAAATGATTACAAAAAATTGCTCGAACAGGTTAAATATGACAGAGCTTTTGTCGCCTTTCCGAAAATGAAACTGGAATACAAAACAGGTTTGATTCCATCTTTACAAAATTTGGGTATGCTGGAAGCCTTCAAGCCGTACACGGCAGACTTTTCTACTATGGGAACTTCAACCTTAGGAAATATATATATAAGCCAGGTGGAACATAAATCCGTGCTTGAAATTGATGAGAAAGGGGCTGAAGGAGCCGCCGTCACTTCCATTGGATTTTCCGTTACCTCAGCTCCGCCCTCCCTTATTTTTGACCATCCGTATTTTTTAGTCCTGAGGCACATCGGGACCGGAAGTATTATATTTATGGGTTATGTGGGATATGAAATGAATTAAAATATTCCTGTTCCCTTCCGGTATTGTTTCATAAATATCATGGCCGGAAAAACAAAAAATGTAATTTCTGATAATTTTAACTAAAACAGAAAAAACCTTACATAAAGTTTAACTAAACCGAATCAAGGGTATCGTCTTACGAATATATTTTATAACTTTTAAAATTTATTATCATGAGACGTCATTTTGTATTGGGTTTGTTTTCTTTTCTTTTTTTAGTCAACAATCAGATTATTGCCCAAATATCCGTTGGTGTTAAAACAGGTGTTCACTTTGGAGATGCCAGAGTGGAAGGTTTCGCGGATTCTTACATTCCTGAATTGGAAACCTACTCAGGATTTACAGCAGGAGTACATGTTGAAATTCCAATGTTGAACGGTTTTTCTTTCCGCCCTGAAATCAATTATGTGGAAAAAGGATTCAGAACTATGGCGCAGGTAGGATTTACAGATATAGATATTCCGGTTGGTGCCGGTGTAAAAACCAGACTACAATATATTGAAACACCTTTGTTGTTAAAATATTCCATAGGAAATGAAAAAGCAAAATTTTATGCTATCGCCGGACCTTCTGTTGCTTATGCGGCTGATGGTTTTGTAAGACCCGTAGTCCGTGCCTTGATTGACTTTAATCTGCCAAGACAGGATTTGAACCTTTCCAATGATATCTACAGAAGATGGGATATTTCCGCCACTGGCGGACTGGGAGGAGAATGTAAGGCAGGAAACGGTAAAATATTTGCTGACTTACGATACACTTATGGGTTTGCCAATGTCTTAAACAATCCGATTATAGATGTAAGAGTAAAAAATCAGGGTGCATCTTTTGCAGTCGGATATGCATTCAACTTTTAAAAACAAATAAATATTATAAAAAGGCGATCCCGGAAGGATTGCCTTTTTTATGTATAAAGTTTAAAAACATTACCTTTATTTTAGTATGTAAGATCCGGACTTACTTTATCATTTTTTAAAGAAATCTTTTAAAAAACTAATTTGACGTAAAAATGCTAATAATTCGCATTTTTATTATTGTTTGATAAATCACCCATTGACCTAATAAAAAATTGCTTTATTTCTTTCAACCGCAAAAAATAATAGCAAGTTTAAATGCTCTTTAAGAATTTTGTATATATTTGTCATCTTAACCCGTGCTTAACCGAAAGGAATGACAAAAATATTAGTAGTAGATGACGAGCAGGATCTCGAACATCTCATTAAACAAAAGTTTCGCAAAGAAATCAGAGAACAGGTTTATGATTTTTCCTTTGCCTTAAACGGCAAACATGCTTTACAGGTACTACATGATGAAAAAAATATTGACGTCATTTTGAGTGACATCAATATGCCTGAAATGGATGGTCTTACATTGCTTCTGAAACTCAATGAACAACCCTCTCTCACCAAAACGGTGATGGTCTCGGCGTATGGAGACATGGACAATATCAGGACGGCCATGAACCGCGGTGCTTTTGATTTTGTTTGTAAACCCATTAATTTTGACGACCTGAGTCTTACGATTCAAAAAACCATTAGTCACGTTAATGAGCTGAAAAAAACCATGCAGGCCATCAAGGAAAATAATATACTCAGAATGTATGTGGATGAGACGGTCATCAAATTTATGGAAACCCGCGAATTTGAAGAATCACTACAGGATAATGAGATGATGGAAGCCACCGTAGCTTTTATCGATATCTGTGATTTTACCTCTATCAGTGAAAGTGAGCCGGCAGATACGGTGGTGCATTTGCTGAATGAATATTTTGATATTATCGTCAAAGAAATTATCAAACAAAATGGTATTATAGACAAGTTTATCGGAGATGCTATAATGGCTGTTTTTAAAGGTGATTTTCATCTGGATCGTTGTCTGGATGCCTGTCTCGCCATTAAACATGCTGTCGCCAAAATTAATCTTCCTTTCGGTAAAAAGTCATTTATCCCTGAAATTTCCATCGGTGTCAATTCAGGAACCATGGTTTCCGGAAATATAGGTTGTAAAACATTAAAACGGTTTGATTATACCGTCATAGGTGATGTCGTCAATGTAGCAGCCAGATTACAAGGCGTTGCAGGAAAAGGACAGATTTACATTACAGAAGAATCCAATGAAAAGATAAAAGAATCTTTTAAATGTAATTTTATTGGTGAGATGGATTTAAAAAATAAAAAACATCCGGTAAAAGTATATGAAGTTTTAGAGTAATTCAAGAATCAAATTTTAAGTTTTAGCTTACCGTTTGAAATTTTTATCAAAATAAATTTTACAAATCAAAACAAGCACCACATGACCAATTTATTATCTGATTTTAACATACCTAGATATATCAGGATTTTGTTGTATTTTACATTGGCCAACCTCGCGATTCTGGCATTGAGAAATTATATTGTGGGAGATCATATGTTTAATTTTTTAAAGTCCAACCTTTTATCCGGAATAGCTCCCTTTATTTTAGCTTTATGTCTTACCTATTTTAGTGGAAAGCTGAATAATTTCTGGTTTATTCTGGGCAGTATGTTATGGTTGTTATTTTATCCCAACTCACCGTATATGATCAGTGACCTCATTCACCTGCATGAAGAGGTAAAAGACTCAGTGATTCCCCAACTCATTGTTTTTGATACGTTTATCGTTTTTTCTATTGCGATGCTTTCTTTATTTTATGGATTTGTTTCTTTAAAATTGATGTTCAACCTTTTCCGTCAGCGTTTTGGTGACCGTTGGGCTCATGGTGCCATCTTTTTCAGTTTGATTTTAAGTTGCCTTGGTTTTTATATGGGAAGGGCCATTTTATCTGAAGTCAAACTTGGAAACGGGTATTTGTACTCGTGGGAGGTGTTTTTGGAACCCGCATTTATTATCAACATTGTACTAAAAAATTTATTTCCAATTTCTGACCATATCCATGTGTATGCCATGATGGCTTTGTTTGGATTTGTTCAATATCAAATGTTGGTCATGATGAAGGATGTCAGTGATATTGAGGAAGCCAAAGCGATTACAAAAGATTAAAATTTATAAATACAAAAAAAATGACAGCTACCAGACAAGTTACCTATATACTACTCACTTTTGCAGCCATTATTTTTTTACCTCTTATCGGTTCTTATATCCATCACAGCGGTGTTTTTCCTGATGGTTTTTTTGATTACCCGATGCTGGAACCAAAACCAAAAGCTTCTTTCAGCTGGCCCATATTTATTTTCATTGCTTTGGGCGGATTTGGGGTATTATTTTTTTATCTGTTTCCACAATGGTTTGGATTTAAAAAGCCTGAAAAACAGCCGGTGGTTCACGTTAAAAAGGTTGGTTTTCCCTTATGGTTTTGGATAGGACTGCTGGCCTATGGTACGTCTGTCATACTTTTGTGGGGAAAATTTCATGAACCTGTGTTGTTTTTACACTGGTCTGATTTTCCATTATTCTGGGGTTTGGTTTTGCTCATTGACGGATGGACGTATGTGCGCAATGGTGGCAAATCCATGATGAGTGAAAGACCTCAGGAAATCGTCGGTATCGGGGTATCATCCGCCATGGGATGGATGTTATTTGAATACCTCAATTTTTTTGTCGATGACAACTGGTACTATCCTTATGGAGATATCATCGGTAGTGAACAGTTTTTATTGTATGCCATCATCATATCTACGGGGTTGATTCCTCTTTCTTTTGTGTTTTATGAATTATTCAATACATTTTCATTTTTCAAAAACAGGTTTACACAGGGACCTAAATTTGTTTTACCGGAAAGTATAAAAAATATTTTGCTGGTTGTTTGTCTGGTGGGTCTGTTTGCATCAGGTTTGTATCCGGATGCTTTATTTTTTTCGTTGTGGTTAGCTCCCGGTATTTTAATCGGAGTGGTGTTGGATAAAATCGGAATTTGGACTCCTGTGCGCAGTATCGGTAAAGGTAATTGGCAGCCGGTGGCGGTTTTCGCGTTAACTTATCTCGCGGCTGGTTTATGTCTGGAATGTGAAAATTATTTTTCTGCATCCAGATCGGGTGATGATGTGACATTTACCATGGCACCTGCCTTCTGGAGGTATAATTTACCATATGTCAATGAATTTCATTTGTTTGAAATGCCCATCCTGGGTTTTTTGGGATATATACCTTTTAGTTTATATTGTTGGGCATGGTGGATAGCCTTTGCCTATATGCAGGGAATTCCTTCAAAATTTTATACAGAAGATATAATAGTGCCAAATAGTAAAAAGTGAATATGAGGAAATTTTTTTATGGTTTCATCGGTATCCTGTTTTATTTTAGCGGGTGGAGTCAATCGGTGACATGGAAGGCCGGTGACCAGCAAAAAAATATTGGGGATGCCATTTCAATACTTGAGGATAAAAGCAATCAATATACCATAGAGGATATAGTTTCTGACTCTTTGTTCAGACAGTTTAAACCTTCGGATAAAGTCATTCTGAATTTTGGGTTTACCCAATCATCATATTGGCTGTATTTTGAAATGGATGCACCTGATGACCAGTTGTTGCTTGAATTGGCACATACACATCTTGAAAAAGTGGATTTTTATGCCATTGATGAAAAAGGATCTATGCAAAAACTGAGAAGCGGATATTCCCTTCCCCTCCATAAAAAGTTCAAGAAACATCACTTTCAGTTATTTCCCGTATTTAAAGGAAAATATAAATATTTTATCAACATTGGCCAGCCGGTACAGCCATTGCCGGTCCGAATTCACAATGTGGATTCATATGAAATAAAGTCCTACCGACAACGTCTGGTTTTCGGATTTTATCTGGGTTTGATATTTTTTGTCATACTTTCCAATATGTTTTTTTATATATCCCTAAAAAACAAACTGTTTTTATTTTATTCAGGAATTGTTCTCATTTATCTCAGTTATGCCTGGATGGTGATGGATGGTTTTATTGTTTACTTTTTTGACCATATTGACCTGAAGTTTTGGTATAAAAATATTCCAACTATAGGTGTTCCTTTGCAGATGATGTACGCACTGGTGTTTCTGGAGATGTCAAAATATTCACCTAAGGTAAACAGATATACGTGGTGGCTGATTTATTATTTTATAGCTTATGCCATTATCAAGTTCTGGATACCTGAAACTTTATTATTTGCGTTGAATACTTTACATGCACTGATATCGTTTTTTGGCATGTGTTATTTGGGTTATCATTCACACAAAAAAGGTAACCGGCTGGGTATTTATTTTGCACTGGCTTACCTTATATATTTTATACTTGTACTTATAGAAGCCACTTACGTTCAGATAGGTACTCCCGGTTATGTTGCAGAATTGAGTTTTGTGGCCTGGGCGACAATCATTGAAGCTTTCATATTGTCATTTTTATTGTCAAAACGATTTGAATGGGAAAAGGAAGATTCAGACCTCCAAAGAAATATTGCTCAGAAACAATTACTGGAACAAACATTGGAAAATGAACGAATCGTTCGAGAACAAAATAATATTCTGGAACAGAGAGTAACAGCTCGAACAGAAGAGTTGAACAATTCCATTAAAAATCTGCAACTGACGCAGACACAATTAATTCAGGCAGAAAAAATGGCTTCTTTAGGTGAATTGACAGCCGGTATTGCCCATGAAATTCAGAACCCTCTCAATTTTGTCAACAACTTCAGCGAAGTGAGTGTAGAGCTTATAGATGAATTATACACGGAACTCGAAAAGGGAGATATAAATGAAGGAAAAATTATTGCCGATGACCTGAAATCCAATCTTGAAAAAATAACTCACCACGGTAAAAGGGCAGGCGATATCGTGAAGGGGATGCTTCATCACAGCAGAAAAAGTACAGGCCAGAAAGAATTGACGGATATAAATACCTTATGCGATGAATACCTGAGACTGGCTTATCATGGACTCAGGGCAAAAGATAAATCTTTCAATGCGGCAATGATTACGGATTTTGATCCTGATATTCCGAAATTGGAAGTGGTTTCTCAGGATTTGGGCAGGGTAATCCTTAATATTATCACCAATGCTTTTTATGCGGTGAATGAAAGAAGTAAAAATGGAGAATCGGGATATGAACCTTCTGTAATCGTAGGAACAAAAAAATACGAAAATACAATTGAGATTATTATCAAAGACAATGGTCCCGGTATTCCCGGTCATATAAAAGATAAAATATTTCAACCTTTTTTTACAACAAAACCAACAGGGCAGGGAACCGGTTTAGGCCTTTCACTTGCCTACGATGTTGTCAATTCACATGAAGGAAAATTAAGGTAGAGTCAGAACAGGGTGAAGGTTCGGTTTTTATTATAAGTCTTAACATATAGTTTTAATAATAATTGAA
Source organism: Saprospiraceae bacterium (assembly GCA_016715245.1). Classification (GTDB taxonomy): domain Bacteria; phylum Bacteroidota; class Bacteroidia; order Chitinophagales; family Saprospiraceae; genus OLB9. The sequence continues at coordinate 13,133 of JADKAS010000032.1, read as the reverse complement.
TATGAAATTTTTAGTAGTAGATGATGAAAAGGATGTAGAATTGCTGTTCAGGCAGAAATTCAGGAAAGAGATACGGGATGGTCTTATTGAACTTGAATTTGCCTTTTCCGGCTTGGAAGCCCTTGAATTGCTGAGAGGGCAAAAACCACCTGACGTTGTTTATGTTTTTTCGGATATCAATATGCCGGGTATGACCGGGTTAGAATTATTGAATATTATCAAAAGTGAGTTTCCGGAGATTAAGGTAAGTATGATTTCAGCGTATGGCGATCATGAAAATTATGAAAAAGCCAAAAGTTCGGGGGCCACAGGATTTTTTACAAAACCGATAGATTTTGATATGCTGAAATCAGAGATTGTTGATTTATTAAAAGCCTGAGGTACAGGTTCTTTGTAATAGAGTTCGAAGAAAATATTTTTAACTTTTTCACTGTCAAATAAATATAATGACGGCATGTTCGGATTTGATACCGCATTACGATAAACAAAAAAAAACAGGTGGAAGGGTGTTTCAGGTGGCTACCTGCAAAAGTTTTCGTCACCACCCAGCTAACACTCAACTACTGTTAGCCATAAAAGACAACGGCCTTGGCATCCCAGTCACCATCAAAGATAAAATATTCCAGCCCTTTTTTACCACCAAGCCAACAGGGCAGGGAACTGGATTGGGTTTGAGTCTAAGTTATGATATAGTGAAGGCACATGGGGGGACAATTGAAGTAGAAAGCCAGCCTGCCGGACAGGCAGGTGTAGAAAGAGAAGGAACCACTTTTATTTTAAAATTACCTATTCAAAATAATAAGGTATGAAAAAACTAATAATTAGCATCTTTCTAACATTCATTATTGGTATTGGCTTTGCTCAAATATCAAAATCTTTTAAAAACGATTCTTTACAAATTCAACTTCGAAAAGCTACTCATGATACTACAAAAGCCAATTTAATATTAGAAATCCTAAATAATTTAGAAGAGGGTAATTTGAAGGACATGAATAATGGACACTTTGATAAAGTGTTGATGCTTATACTAAATGTTTGATGTTTTGTGAAAACACTGAAAATCAGCTATTATTTTAAAAACTTGAAAGTAAGGGAGACTACTATGAAAGATTCTGGGGAAAGATATAACTAAACCATACTTTAATTTTGGGGTGTTGATGGGTGTAACAGCAAACATTGAAGAGCAATTGCATTATTTTAAATTAGCATATGTAGGATGGCAAAGGTAAGAAATAACCCAGGCAGCAAACTATCGTCCGTGAGTAATATTGCTTTTGCCTTCCAACATGATAATAAAGTAGATTCAGCCCAATTTTATATAAATAAAATTTTCGCAAACCCTGTCGATCCATTCGCGAGGACTATTTTTTACCAGTTTTTTCTATAGGCGATATAAAATTAGAAGCAGGTAATTATGAACAAGAAGATTTATTCTCAAAAGGAATTGAGAATACTTTAAAAAATAGTTTTGATTTGGAAATTGGCTTATCTATTAATTCTCTGGGCTTATCCAAAGTCTATCAACATTTAAACAAAAGAGATTCAAGCTATTATTATGGCATTAAATCTTTGAATCTTTTAAAAGAAATCAAAGTACAAGTTGTAAAAGTTGATTTAGCGACTGCTTATGAAAACATGTTTCAACACTTTCAGCGGTTTTCACAACGAGATAGTGCTTTTAAATACTTACAGCTTGCCAATATAGAAAGAGCTGTTTTTACTAAAAAAACAATTTCGAATCTTGCCACATTTCAACAAGTATTGCTCAAAGACAACTAGCCTTAAAGATTTGACTCGTCAAAAAATTAGAGGCAGAAGGTAATGAGAATGTATATCCTATTAACTGCTCTGTTTGTTTTTGTTGCGTTTGGAGTAGTGCTGCTATATAGTTATCTTCAAAAGAAAAAAGCCAATGTGTTGTTAGCGTCACAAAAAGAAGAAATCCAAAGCACTCTCTTAAGACTAAAATCCACCCAAGCCCAGCTCATCCAATCCGAGAAAATGGCTAGTCTAGGAGAACTCACCGCAGGCATTGCCCATGAAATTCAAAACCCATTGAATTTTGTCAATAATTTTTCTGAAGTCAGTAATGAGTTGATTGATGAAATGAAAGATGAAATCAAAAAGGGAAATTATGAAGAGGTCAGTGCCATAGCGGATGATGTAAAACAAAACTTAACAAAAATAAACCATAACGGTAAAAGGGCTGATGCTATTGTAAAAAGTATGCTCGAGCACAGCCGTATAGGTACCGGACAAAAAGAAATTACCGATATCAATGTTTTGTGTGACGAATGTATCCGGCTTGCCTTCCATGGTTTGAGAGCCAAAGACAAATCTTTTCATGCGTCATTTGAAAACCCATTTTGATTCTACAGTACCTGAAATAAAAGTGGTACCACAGGATATCGGCAGGGTGCTGCTCAACATCATCAACAATGCCTTTTATGCGGTGAGTGAAAAGTCCAAAGCGGAAAGTTCAAAGGCTGATACGCACTACGGTTGCAAAAAGTCACCAGAGGCACCACAAGCATGGGCAACATGGTGGAGATTAAAATCTCAGACAACGGCGATGGTATCCCCGGAGCACATCAAAGAAAAATTTTCCAACCCTTTTTACCACCAAACCGACAGGGCAGGGAACAGGTTTGGGACTCTCTTTATCATATGATATAGTCAAAGCACATGGCGGCGAGTTGAAGGTATATAGTAAAATGAATGAAGGATCTTTGTTTGTAATAAACTACCTGTTGAAAAACTAATTTTGAATAACTTAATAAACAAGGCAAGATGATGGAAAATGGTACATCTGATTATAATTTTATTATGGGTAATGATACCCACCTTATTATTGTCTCAAAGCCAAATTGTATCCTATCATAGCCACTATTCCCACTACAAAGATTATGAAGGCTGTAAATTTAAGTTATCGGCCTTGGTGCGGTAGAGGTTAAGGACACAAGTGCTAAAACCCAATTATGGGCTCGTGTGGATAATCCTGCAAAGCGGGCTTTTTGATAATATGGAAAAAAGACCCATCCGCAGTGCAGAATGGAAAACCTATACAATAGAAGGTGTAATTGACTCTAATAGTACTCGTATCGCTTTTTGTGTATTGGCTGCAAACAATGGTAGTTTTTTTATGACAATTTTCATTTGGACATTGAAACAAAAAGTGAAGGTGGAAAAGAGTATTCAGCAAAGATTTTGAAGATGGTCAGGTGGAATTTATACAAGGTATTGGTAAAGGAAATTCATTAATTGATACATTGTATCAAGCAAAAAAGTTGTACAAATAAATGAAAAAAAAAATTTAAAAATTGAAGCACCAATGCCTCGAATACTACCAAAAAAATATTGAAGTCAACAGAGGAGGTGGGACAGCCGAGCTTAGAAAGTCCAATCTTATCTTGGTTTAAGAAAGTTGTATGAAAATAGTAGGGGTGTGAATAGACAAAAAATCCTTGAAGTAACCAAAGAAGGTTATGCTTATAGCCAAAAAATCAACTCGAGAAAAGATATCGCAAAGTTTGCATTTCTGTTATATAATGATTTTGAAAACCTGAATAATTCTCGAGGCGATTCAATATCTTTTAATAGCTTAAAGAGAATATGAATATTTGAAAGTACAATCCAAGTAGCTGGATGTTACAATTCATTGGGATTCCCGAATAAAAAATTATCAAAAAAATTATAAAGAAGCTATTAAATTCCATAAAAAAGCGCTAAAGTTATGGGGAAGCACAAAAAGATAAAAATAGGTTGGGCAATCTTTAGTAAATTTGTGTTCTTCATATTTAGAATTAGGGCAGTTAGATTCAGCAGATTGGTATATTACGAAAGCAATTCATGTTTATGCTGACCTTGGAGACAAAGCGATTGGTTGGGGTTTAGCATTATCGTATTATGAAAAGGCTGATTTGTTATTCTTTAAAGGGGAATTGGATGAGCAAAATAAGGATAAAAAAACAGCCCTCATAAACTTTACTGAAGCCTTGGATTACTACAAGAAATCACAAAATCTGTACAGGAATCAATGGAGTGCAGCGTTTGCCGACCAAATGGACGTGGAATTGGAATGACTTTTATTTTAAACTTGGTAAAATAGAAATAGCTGATTCTTTTTACTTTCAGGGTTTAAAATATTTAGAAAAATCAGATAGTGTCAGATCTGTGTTAAAAACAAAAATTAATCTATTCTTTTATCTTTAAAAAATAGACAGTATCCGGGTGATTGGAAAATGGCAAATACAAACTTCAACCCCATGTCAAATATGATAACTTGTATTCAATGAAGAAAATATAAGAATATAACAGCATCTCAAAATGCAATTTGAATATGAAAGGAGAAGCTACTTTTACAAGCCGAACGAGGAAAAAAAGAACTATTAAAAAAGATAGAACTAAAATCCCTTACCTATAAACCTGAGGAAAAAAGGCCGCTGCAAAAAATGAAAAGAGAGAGAAAAACTAAAATATGAACAAGAACTGAAACAACAAGGAATCGAAGCAGCATATGTCAGAAACTACAGAGTTGAAGCAGAACAAAAACGTAAGGAAGCTGTAGCTAAAGTGGACATGAAAAGAGGATGCAATAAATGCATCTCATTGGCACTTTCACGTGGAAGTAGAACATTAAAAATCCAGGAACGCAATTATTTTTATACAGCCTTGCCTTATTGTCGCTTTGTTGGATTTATTATTTTTGGATATTTCCCAAAAACAAAGTGCCAGCACATATTGCAAAAACAAAAAAGCGAAATTGATCAAAAGAGCAAGGAACTGGAAAAATCATTTGCTGAATTAAAATCCACTCAATCCCAACTCATCCAATCCGAAAAAATGGCATCGCTTGGAGAACTCACCGCCGGTATCGCGCACGAAATACAAAACCCATTAAACTTCGTTAATAATTTCAGTGGAGTGAGTCATGAACTTATCGAGGAGATGAAAGAAGAATTAAAAAAAGGAGATATAGAAGAAGGATTGCTAGTACCCGGTGACCTGAAACAAAACATGGAAAAAATATCGCATCATGGAAACAGAGCATCAGAAATCGTAAGAAGTATGCTCCAGCATAGCCGCATCGGTACCGGACAAAAAGAAATGACAGACATGAACGCTTTATGTGAAGAGTATCTTCGGCTTTCTTATCATGGTTTGAGAGCGAAAGATAAGTCCTTTAATGCGTCATTTGAAACCCATTTTGATTCCACCCTACCTAACATAAAAGTGGTACCACAAGACATCGGCAGGGTCCTCCTCAACATTATCAACAATGCCTTTTATGCCGTGAGTGAAAAATTGAAAGCGGAAAGTTCAAAGGCTGATACTCACTACGAACCAAAAGTAGACATAAGCACTAGTAAAAAGGGCAATATGGTGGAGATTAAAATCTCAGACAACGGCGGTGGTATTGGGAGCATATAAAAGCCAAAATTTTCCAACCTTTTTTTGCCCAAACCGACCGGTAGGGTACCGGTTTGGATTGAGTTTGAGTTATGATATAATGAAGGCACATAGCGGGGAAATCAATATAAACACAGGGGAAAATGAGGGAACGGGTTCACTATTCAAATAATATAATTAAAACCAATGGTAAAAAAACTTACGCTTATTATATGTATTGTTTTTGCTGCAATGAATGTATTTTCTCAGCAATATAAAATTCCGTTTGAAAAATACGGTGTTGCAGAAGGACTTCCGGAAGAAGCCGTTGTTACCCCGATTCAGGATGAGAAAGGATTTATCTGGTTTGGCACTCAGAATGGTTTGGTTAAATACGACGGCTACCGATTTAAAATTTTTAAAGCTTCCACTGATAAAAAAGACACAACCGCTTTGCAAATCAGAAGTTTATGGGGAGGACTGATAAAAGCCAGGGATGGAAAAATATGGATGACTGGCGAAGGAAGCATACTTACATCATTTAATCCGGCCACTGAAAAATTCAGCAATTATTATTTCAAAAGAACAGCAAGTGATCCTAAGGAGGAAATATCCTTTAGCACTGAATTTGAAGATGAAAAAGGGAATATCTGGTTTAAAGGATATTATGATTTTGAGGATAAAACCACTATTCTGCGTCTGGATCCATCAACTGGTTTTATTAAAAATTATAGGGTTGAAAATGGAGATCGTTGGCGTTTTTTGACAAGGAAAAGTGAGATTGTTGAATGTTCAGGAACCATATGGTTGCTGGATAATAAATACAACCTCCGGCGATTGAACCAAAAAAAAGATGAGTTTGAAATTATTGGCCTTGCTGGTAAAAATTTTTTTCAAACCACTAAGGCAGATACTATAAGGGTTTTATCTAAAGGAAGTAATGACAAATTGTTTCTTATAGGTTCTCACGGTCTTTATATTTATAATGGTAAAAATAATAAAATAGACAGTTATATTCATCAACCAGGAAATTCCGGAAGCATTGCAGATTCGGTTTTGTATGCATTCGAAGATGTCAAAGGACAGATATGGCTTACACACATACAAGGAAAAATTTCGTTAATTGACCCGGTAACTGACAGAGTTAAAACTTTTGCTTATGGCAGCAGCCCGCTTCCTTTCCAAAAAGATATAAATGAAATTGACTTTTTTTTCATTTTACATCAAGACAGGAATGGTATCGTTTTTCAAGTCATTGGAAAAGATGGTTCACCAAAGTTTTTTATTCGTTACAACTTTATGGATAAAACATTCAGCTTTTACGATAGAAAATTTAATCTCCCTGAGAATCCTTTGCCTGCTGTATCACGACCTTATTTAAGTCTGGAAGATCATGGGTTTGCTGTGGTTGGGCACGCCCGGATTATAAAAGCAGGCGCCTAAAAACACCAGATGGAGTTATTTCATTTCAAGCCTGATGGTCTCAACGGATTGACATCGATCTATCGGAATTTATTTGAAGATAGTAGAAAAAGACTGTGGATAAAGCACTGCCAATGGACTTGCTTTGTATCAAACCGATCAAAATAATTTCAGAATATTCAGGAACAATCCATCAAATGCTTCCTCCATCAGTAATAATGCTATAAACTTCGTGCAGGAAGATGCTGATGGAAAAATATGGGTAGGAACCCGGAATGGTTTGAACCAATTTCAGGAATCAAATGGCAGTTTCAAACGATTCTTTTACAGACTGGATGAAATCAATAATTGTATCTTCATTTTCCCCGATAACCAGAAACGACTTTGGCTTTCTATCAGGGATAAGGGTGTTTTTGTATTGGAAAAAAATACTGGTAAAATAAAAGAAAGTTTTATTTCGGATAGTAAAATCCCGCATCTCTCACCAGCACAAGAATTTGATAGATTTTACCAGGACTTCAAGGGGAATATCTGGCTTTCCGACAGAGGAGATAATGAGTTTGGTTTGTATCGTATGAATAAAAAAGAAAAACGGTTTTTTTTCATTATTTACCTGTGCCTGGGGACAGCAATTCTCTTAGCAGAAGTAATGAAGTAAGTTTTGGTTGCTGAGGACGGCAAAAAACGGTTATGGATAGGAACGGATGATGGTTTAAATTTATACGATTACAATAAAAACAATTTTACGGTTTTCGATACCACTTTGCTTTCTTTCACTAATTTTTTTACGACTGACAAAAAAAGAGAACCTTGGTTTGGAAACATATTCTTCTGTTGGACTGGTAACCGTTGATGCTGTAAAACGAATTATAACATCTTTTAATGAATCAAAAGGTTTGTTGCATAGCGATTTAAATGGTGGAAACTACAGCAGAATAGTGAAAGATTATCTCGGCAGGTTTTTTCTGACCACACAAAGGGGGTTGTCAGTATTTGACCCCGAAAATAAAACTTTTGTGTCCTACTTTGAAAAAGACGGTTTCCAGCCATATGACAGGAGATATGTCAGTCTTTCTACAAGTAATGGTGATATTTGGATCGGTAGTTCTCATGGACTTAACCGTATTGTACCGGAAAATCTGCTTAAGAAAGACACAACACTTCCTTCCATTGTTATTACACAGGTTTCGATCAATGACACTCTTTATTCAAAACCCGATGGAAAAATATTTAGACAATCAGTTGCCTACACCAGGCAATTTGAATTGGAACATTGGCAAAAAGATCTGAGTTTTGATTTTGTCGCCTTGCACTACCTTCGTTCAGAAGACAACCTTTACAGCTGGAAGTTGGAAAATTACGATAAAGATTGGTCTGTTCCTTCCAAAGAACGAAAAGCATCTTATACCAATCTTTCTCCGGGTAAATATATTTTCAGGGTAAAAGCATGTAATGCCGATGGGGTGGAATGAAGAAGGTGTATCCATCAGTATTACCATTTTACCACCATGGTGGAAACATGGTGGGCTTATACCATCTATGTTTTGTTGTTTTTAGGAGCTTTAAGAATATTCAGTCTTTGGCGTGAAAGGAACCTGCATAAAGAAAAGAAGATCTGCAAACCAAAGTAGAAGAAAGAACAGTTGAATTGAAAAAATCCCTGGAAGATCTTAAATCCACACAATCCCAACTTATTCAATCTGAGAAAATGGCTTCATTAGGAGAGCTAACTGCCGGTATTGCCCATGAAATACAAAACCCATTAAACTTTGTCAATAATTTCTCAGAACTAAGCGTAGATCTGACCAAGGAACTAAAAGAAGAAGTTGAAAAGTTCGAAATACCTGAAAAAGATAAAGAGTATGTCAGTGAAATTATTGGTGATTTAAGCCAAAATCAAGAAAAAATCAACCTTCACGGCAAACGTGCCAGTAGCATCGTCAATTGTACATGGTGGAGGCATTCTCGCTCCAGTAATGGCCAAAAGGAAAACCACTACATCAATGCTTTATGTGACGATATCTCCGGCTTGCCTTCCATGGTCTGAGAGCCAAAGATAAATCCTTTAATGCGTCATTCGAAACCCATTTTGATTCTACCTTACCTAAAATAAAAGTGGTAACTCAGGACATCGGCAGGGTGCTGCTCAACATCATCAACAATGCCTTTTATGCGGTGAGTGAAAAGTCCAAAGTTGAAAGTTCAATGTCTGATGTGCACTACGAGCCAAAAGTAACCGTAAGCACCACCAACTTGGGCGATATGGTGGAGATTAAATATCAGACAACGGCGGTGGTATTCCGGAGCATATAAAAGCCAAAATCTTTCAGCCCTTTTTTACCCCCAAACCGACCGGGCAGGGTACCGGATTGGGATTGAGTTTGGAGTTATGATTTGGTGAAGGCGCATGGGGGTACTTTGGAGGGTGGAAAGTATTATTGCAAATCCCGACAACAGCGGAGAGGGTATCTGGCCTGCCTACCGGACAGACAGGCTCAGTGTTTATTATTTCTTTACCTTTTCAAACGATCTGAAAATGAAAAAATTGCTTTTACTATTAATAACTTACTTGCCAATAAGCAAATTCGGTTAAGAAAATATGCTCTTATTGTTTTTGGAATTCTTTTTCTTCCATCACCATGCATGGGCAATCCAAAACGGATGCCGATCTATACGTGCCATTTGGTGTGATGTAACAAAACCCGAAACAGATATTAGACGCCATTTATAAGAGATTCGATATAGATTCCTTCCAATCAAGAACCTGAGTGGTGGAAAATGGGATGGCGAAGTTAAGGAAGCCATTGAATTGGCTATTAAAAACAATAAAAGGGGTATTTGGCACTGTTCTATGTGATGAATATATCAGTTTGTGAAGGCAATACAGAATGTATGTGTATTAATGCCAAAATGCCATAGAAAGTGCAAAGGTTATCATACCTCCAAATTACCAATCATTTTTGGGCATATTATACATTAAAATTTGATTGCAAAGAAGAAGATGAAAGACGAGAATTGATTATAAATGAATTCAATAAAATAAAAGCTCTTTCAAATAAAAACCTTCAGACCTTAAAATACTTAGAGATGCCAATTTTAGCTTAGGAGAACAATGGTTTAGTGAATGAAAAGTATCCTCAAGCGTTGGTTTATCTCTGGAATCCCTGCGTTTATCGGAAGAGTTGAAGACACTTGACTTTCATTATAGCCGAAACTACCAAACACTTGCAAATATCCATACCCCAAATAGGGGAAATTATAAAGAAGCAGAAAAATACATTGATAAGAGTCTGCAGATTTGTCATTCGATAAAAGATAGCTCTCCAAATGGGTAGTGCCCATATTTAGGCAAATCCAATTTAATGTTGAAATTTAAGGATGAAGCAATGCACAGCTATATGTAGATTCTGCCATGTACGTAATGAAAATGTCAAACACTGTGAGCCTTGTTATAATGTAGCAAAAAAACATTAAATGCAGGTATTAAGAATTTATCCAAAAACTATTCCGAAGCATTAACTGAACTGAAAGAAGTAGAAGCATTCTATAATAAAGAAGGTGGAGGACAAAAGCCTGACTCCCTTTTACATTGAAAAAGCAAGAACTTATTTGGGATTGAAAAAAGTATAACAATGCTATTCAAACAATCAATGCTTTAAAAGTATCAGAACAAACCTATAATAAGGATGTGTATCGGATAAATATGACATACTTTCCAACGCTTATGAGGGCGTTGGAGATAACAAAAATGCACTAAAAAAATTATGATTGCATGTACAGACTGGGAAGATACATTAGCCAAGTGGAGAAATAGCAGCGAAGTAACCAGGCTAGAGTTGGAGAAACCAATTCAAACAAAAACAACTACAATCTGACCTCCATTTTCAAAATCAGCTAAACAAACAAAAGTCCACCCGAAACTGGTTAATGTTTTAGGTCTTTCCACTTTATTGTTTGCTTTGGGATTGTATTCCAGACTTCTTCACCAGAAAAACGCAGAAATTATTGCAGCTAAAAAACCTGAAATCATAGAAGCAGAAAAGGAAAAAGCCAATACTGCGCTAAATGAACTCCAATCCACCCAAGCCCAACTCATCCAATCAGAAAAAAATGGCCAGCCTGGGCGAACTTACCACTGGTATTGCCCCATGAAATACAAAACCCGTTAAACTTTGTCAATAATTTCGTGAATTAAGCGTAGATTTGACCAAGGAACTAAAAGAAGAAGTTGAAAAGCTCGAAATACCTGGAAAAGATAAAGCATATGCACTGAAATAATTGGTGATTTAAGCCAAAAATCAAGATAAAATTAATCTTCACGGCAAACGCCAGTAGCATTGTCAAAGGTATGCTTGAGCATTCGCGTATCAGTAATGGCCAAAAGGAAACCACTGACATCAATGCTTTATGTGTACGAATTCTCGGCTTGCCTTCCATGGTCTGGAAAGAGCTAAAGACAAATCCTTTAATGCGTCAATTGAAACCCATTTTGATGCCAACTTACCTAAAATAAAGAGATAACTCAAGGACATCGGCAGAGTCCTCTCAACATCATCAACAATGCCTTTTATGCAGTGGTAAAAGTCCAAAGTTGAAAGTTCAAAGTCTGATGTGCACCACGAGCCAAAAGTCACCATAGGTACCAAGCATACGGGCAACATGGTGGAAATTAAATCACAGACAATGGAGGTGGTATCCTGGACCACATCAAAGATAAAATTTTCCAACCCTTACCACCAAACCGACAGGGCAGGGAACGGGATTGGGCTTGAGTTTGGCGTTTGACATTATCAAGGCGCATGGCGGTGAGTTGAGAGTAGAGAGCCTGCCTGCCGAAGGAAATGCCGATCCTTTTGGGAAAGGTGGAGGGAATTGAATTTTGAGTATTACGCCATTAGTAACAGGCATTTTAAAGAGATCGTACCCATATTTCTGTTTTCTATTAACTTTCATCCGACACCTTTGAAAAATGTCAAAAATTTTGAGCAAACCATTAGAAAAATCTCTTTTTGAAAGTAACATTACGTGGCTTTCCGGGAAACGTATTTATCTTATTTATTATAGTTAAATATTTATTATTTTTGTGACATAGATAAAAGTATTATAAATGATTTTTTACCGTTAAGGTAATAAAAATAGGTTGATGTATTTTAATACCTACCAAACAAAAGCCAGTTACCAAAATTTTAGTTGTAGATGATGAGGAGGATCTTGAACATTTAATTAAAAAAACATGTTCAGAAAGAGATCAATAATAAATATATTCCATGATTTTTGCCCGGAATGGAAAAGAGGCTTGGACTTATTGGAAACAAACCCGGATGTCGATGTAATTTTGAGCGATATCAATATGCCGGTAATGGATGGACTGGAACGCTGTCCATTCTTAATAAGCGCGATTTACTTCTGAAATCAGTTATGATATCAGCTTATGGTGATATAAGTCAAGTATCAGAAAATGCCATGAATTTAGGGGCATTTGATTTTATTACAAAACCAATCGACAGGCAGGATCTGTCCATTACTATTGAAAAACAATCCAGACGGTTCAGCAGGCAAGATCAAGTATTGAAATGAACAACAAAACTCCGGCTGGAAAAAGATAATGCCGAACAATCAGAAAAATTTAAGAGGCAATTCTGGCCAATATGGGTCACGAATCCGTACTCCAATGAATGCAGTATTGGGGTTTACCAATATTTTGCTCAACAGGAATCCAAGAGAAGATCAAATATTTTATCTTGACGGAATAAAAAATCTTCTGAAACGCTGCTTAATATTATTAATTGATATTTTAGATCTTTCAAAAATTGAAGCAGGTAAATTAGGATGGAATCCATTGCTTTTCAATTGAAAGAAATATTCAGTCAGGTTGTGCATTTAGTAAAAAGAGTATCTCTGCTGAAAAGATATAGAAGTTATTTCATTGATAAATGACAACATTTCTGTATTGAAAGGCGATCCCACCAGGCTTTTTCAAATCCTGATGAACCTTGCCGGAAATGCGGTTAAATTTACAAATAAAGGGTCCGTTACGTTGCAAGCAGAATATCTGGAGGAATTAAGTAAGGATGACTTTCAAACAATTCGATTTTCAGTTATTGATAAGGTATTGGGATTCCTGCGGATAAACAAAAAACTATTTTGAAAAATTTGATCAGGCTAATATTTTCAGCATACCAGAAATTATGGAGGTACAGGACTTGGGCTGAGTATTGCCAAACAACTGGTAGAATTGCATAATAGCCAAATAGAAGTAGAAAGTGAAGAGGGCAAAGGTACGCGGTTTAGTTTTCGATTCAGTTTCAAAAGGGGCATTTACA
>JADKAS010000031.1 GCA_016715245.1 Saprospiraceae bacterium | reverse complement strand
TACAATGTACATTACTGGTTAAATCTCTGACCTGCTGTGCTTGCAGACCAGAAAATATACCAATAAAAGCTATGATTAAGCTCAATGGAAATTTATAATTTAACATAAAAAATATTTTAATTTGATTAAAACTACCTACTCTATACCAAGGCTTTTCGGTGACCGCCTGTATTGATATTATTATTTAAGGTTCGCCTGGACTGGTAGTTGTAGCATTTAGGTTTGGATCTGGTGGCGTTACACTACCATAGATGGCTCTTGAATCTCCAGGGTATGCAGAATTTCCACCATTTACATTTATATATGGACCTCTCATTATTCCAAATCCACTTGGCTGCACTTCGAGATAAGCATTTACAGCACACCTGGTTAAGCCTACGGACGACCAAACATCACCTGCATCATTGGCTTTAATCAATACAGCTTTACAAGTTTTAAGTACAAGTTCCTTAACCCCTTGATTAGCTGTATTTGATTCCCATACTTGTGTGCTGCCCATCATAAAGACCAGATTTCCGTCTGGTTTTAATATTAATTTGTTTTGTCCCGCTGACAGACATTCATTGAGTTGCAGTTTTAAAGTCAAGTCCAAAAGACTTCCTTTGTCAGTTTGCGCAGAGATATTATATGCAAAAAATACAGCCATTTGGAAGTTAAAGATCTTGATTTTAATGTTTTCATTTGAATAAATTCTGAATAAATAAAAGAAAATACCTACTCTATTAAGGTGCGCTATCTAAGTATTGAATTATGTAAATGTGATACTATAATTGAGCATACATTATGGCATTTCGATGACAGTCTGGGTTTTAATTTAGAATATCTAATACAAAATGAATATTAGATGAGTTTTAATTTCCATACATTTTCCAAATGTCTTCACCGCGTCCGTTATATTTAGAACTTTTATTTATGAAAAGAGAAATAGACGATTTTTTATCGCACTCATTTTGCATTCTGAACGTATATGAACATTCATCCGGACAAGTTTGATTATTTGTACCTGATGACCATACAGCATCGTTTGGTTGTGTGCCATTATTTTTGTACATGACCAGATTGCCGTCACCCTGCATACGCAATACATTGCCACCTCTGTTTGCAGTTCCTGATTCCCAAAGTTTTTCTTCGTAATTTGAACCTTATTCCAATACAAAACCATATTACAGTTATTTTTAAACCACAAAGAAGCACCTTGTCCATTGTCGCAGGAGTAACTCCCGCATTACACTTCCTTTGGTAAATTCATAAGTAGAACTTGATCCAAGTGGTAATTGTCGTGGCGAAACTAAATCTTTTGTTGTGTACTCATAACTAGGTCCGGTTACCCAAGGCAGTTTATTATTTGTTTTGAATCCATTAGAACCATTTGCAGCCCATTGACCATTATGAAACAAAGACCACATAGCTGTACCATTTGCATTTGGGTTGGCATTTGGCCCGAAGCAACTCTTTGAAGCGAAAATACAAAGCTCTTCTGAAAAAACCTCAAAGCCTAAATATTTGAAACGAAGTTTTTCTGCGTTTGTACCGAAAATTTCGTATGTACCTGATGACCATACTGCATCATGAGACTGAGAGGAATTGTTTTTGTACAAAACAAGATTACCATCGTTTTGCATCCTCAAGACATTTCCTCCACTACCTCCAGTGTTGGATGACCACTTTTCTGTTCCTTTGCAATAGACTCTTATGTTACCATCTGATTCCAATACAAGTTTAGATTGATTAAATTCAATTTTGCCATTAAGTCCCAGAAACTCCTTCCCGAAGTACTTCTCAGGACCTAACTGTGCGCTCAAAGTGGCTCCGCAGACAACCATCATTAGCATTAAGAGCATAAAGATTTTAAATTATTCATTTTATAAATTTTAATTGTTTAAAAAATACCTACTCTATTATAAGGCTTTTCGGTGACCGCCTTTTTTTATATATTTCTATGTCCGCCTGAAATGGCATTTTGACATTTTAATCTGGTGGAGAAAATGGATATTTGCGATTATTTTCAATGACTAATCATGGTTGCGCATCTCCATTTCCGAAATCATTGGTGGTTCAGGTTTGCTGTACCTGTCCACAAGACTTCGGTGCCAGAAGTCCCGCCTAACAATTCTAGATTTCCATTATTATTTAGCGATAACGTTTGTGCTCCTCTGTTCTGAGTGCCGGAATTCCATAGCGATCTATCTGTATTACTGATTATTACTAATACCCCATGGTTATTCAATGAAAAAGTCTTTGTAAAATCTGGTGCACCACTAACTTGCCAAACAAATCTTGAATGGTCGACACTCCATGTTTGTATTCCACTTGTTTCAAGGGTTAAAATAAATTTTCCGTTTTGTGATTTCAAAATTTCAATTTTTCGAGTGGTCTCTGATAAATGATAAGTTGAACCCAATGGTATGCTGCTAGGTTGGGCTTGCAGATTAACGATAGTTAATATCCCAATTAAGCAAATGGATAAAAAATTCATGATTGTTTTCATTTTAAAATTTTGTGATTGAAAAAATAAATACCTACTCTTATCCAAAGGCTTTTCGGTGACCGCCTTTTTTAATATCTCTTTATATTTATCTTATGGACATGCCATCAAATAAAAGTTACAGTTTACAGATTTACTTGCAGGAATATCAAGTATTTGGGGTGCAAAGGGGGCCGGATTACAATCAAATGGTTCAAAAGTAAATGACAATTGAGTGACAGAAGCATCTGCCTGGATGCTGTAGTCACCGGTTATGTTTGTGCGGATACAAGCTGTCTCCGGTTTTCCGACAGGGCATACCTTGACATTAGCAAACGGGCTGTCCATGGTTTGATCAGTTCTCCAGAATACTTTGCCGGTTACAGTTGAAGTTTGTGCATGTGATGTCAAACTCCAAATCACAAATCATGGAGGCAAAAAGAACGATAAATTTTAATGTTTTCATAAATAAAAATTGTTTTGGTGTAAAAAAAAGTTTGTTTAACCGACTGTATCTGCTTCAGATATTTTGTATTTTTTATTGATACAAAACTACTTCCCCGCAAAGGATGAAACAATAGTTATTTTTAACTATTAATGCTTATTTTATTGTTCATTTTATGTAATAAATCAAACCGGGAAAGGGTCATAAAAAACATCAGACCTAATGTTTTTTACTCTGAAAATTATAATTCAATCCCAGGCCAATATTATGAAAATACTGCGTTCTCGGTCCCGTTGCTCCGGTACTCTGGCCCAGTTTGTCATCCCCTTCCAGCAACCGGAATTTACGGTCTTCATCATAAATTATTGTCGTCGTGATAGAAAAGGATATATACTTGTTAAAATTAAAATTTAAGGAGTTTTGCCATAGCTGAACATCAATGGCTCCGGGGCGTTCAAATGCCGGGTTGTCTTTCTTTTTTAAATAATTGGTAAACAGTTGAAGTTTTGTGGAAAAAACAACGTTTTCATGATCTGACGTCTGTAGTTCATGTTCAGAAATGATCCGAAAGTCGTTGCTTTAGACGCATCTTTCAATCCAAATTGTTGTCTCAGTTCCGGCAATCTTACATACAAAATATCAAGTCCGCAGGGGTGAATAGTAGACGTTGAGATATTGGTTTGGGTCTGTAATCTATTCCAACAGCCAGATTAAAAGTCACCGGTGAAAAATATTTTAAATAAGGTAAGTTCGTTTCCTCTGGTACAAAGCATAAGGGAATCGCTGTATCCGGGCACCATTGTCTGTATATTGGCGAGAGCTGACAGGTGAAAATACCGGAAAACTGTTCAGAAAAACTCGAAGTTATGGACAGAAGGTCTCCGCTTTTTGCATTGGCTTTTACCGCGCGTATGCCGTCCTGGTCTTCGATTTTCAGGCTTGTAAACGACTGTCCGTATAATAAATAAAACCGTCAGCCGGTGTATTCCCCTTTCCCTCCAGATGAATCAACGCTTTACTAAGGATTGTCGAGATATTGTTGTTGTTTCCGGATGACTGACACAGAAAAAAATGAACTTGATGCTGCCAGTGAAGTTTCAGCTTTCAGTTGAATATACCTTTGAGTTTATCGAGATTGACATTTATAAAATTGAGGGTATCTTTAGAGCCAAGTTTAATATGGTGATTGTGAAACTCATTTTTTCCTGAAACCCTATATACTTTGCGCCTGCAGGAAGAAAATTCTAAATTCTCCGTTAGCATTTGTTGTGTCCCTGGGAGGATTTTTCGACACCTTCTGACAAATTCTCACGTCTGTTGCGGGCTTGATGCATAACGTGATCATAACCTTTTATGGTTCTTTGGAGATACCTGAAATCTGAGAACTTAAGATAATAAAAAATGGAAATAATTTGAAGGATATGTTTTTTTGGTTTTCATTGTTTTGGTTATGTTGATCTTTGTTAATACCGTTAACATTTTATATTAAAAAATTATTAGTTAAATAAAATGTTAATTTCCGTAAAGTAAATAAAATAAATATCTGCAAAAGTAAAACACTCATGTTTTCTTATATATAGTTATTTTTAACCAGTAAACAGTGCATAAAAATTGTACGTTTTAATAAATGTCATTACCTCTGTGGTATTTTTCGCAACTGGAAGGGTGAGACCGGACATCTGATTTGATAACAGAAAGCCGGTGGAATTTAATATGCCATGTTCCCGGAAACAATAAATCATTAAAATGAATTTGGATGTGCTCAGAGGCTAAAAAGGTATCAGGGAGAATAAGTTTTTTTTTCAACTTATCTTTGTCTTCACTTTATTGAGGAAGTCCAGGTCGAAACATTTAAACAATTCATCAGTTTAACAATTCAACCAAAACCTCCAATATCCTCTGATTTATAAAATTCCCAACAATCCCATTTGACTGAGTTTTACAAACAGTTCTGTGCTGTTGTTGCAATCAAATTTTTCAAGCAAGGCATTTTCTGATTGTTAGTAGTGTTGACGGAGGTGCCGAGTAAATCAGCAATTTTTTGGCAGCAAGTCCCTTGGAAAGATATATGGCAATTTCTTTTTCTCTGACAGTAAGAAAAGGCAGATTATTTTTTGGGCCTGTATTTTTAGACATAGATTTTCGTTCGCGGCATACCCTCAACACCGTCTCCCATAAAACAGAAATGTGTTCTTTTTTATTGACAACGGCAAAAACTCCTGAGTCATAAAGTGCATCAATAATAAAGGTATTGGTAACACTCGTATAGGCTACAACCCTTATGTCAGGATAAGATTTTGTCAAAGGTAAAAGTGAAAATGCCGGCATCTTCATCAGAAAGGATATCAGAAATGATGATATCCGGTTCCTGTAAAGCGTTGTTGCCTGACTTCATCAATGCTATGGCAACAGGCTGTCACTTCAGCATCTGTTTGGTTTTTTATATAAGAGGCTATTGCTTCTGGCCACAAAATTATGATCGTCATATATGAGTACCTTCATACAAAAGTGATTGCGGCTCAAATATAATCATAATTTTTTGGAAAAAACAACGAAAATTGACACGGAGGGTAAGTTCGGAGGTTGATAGTTGAAAGTTAAAAGTTAAAAGTTAATAGTTGTGTCAATGCCTGAATAACGTTGACCGTTTTTATTCAATTTTTTGCAGTTGTTTTTTCATTGCTTTAATTGAAACGCTAGCTAATTCAGAGTCATTTGCCTGCAAATATAAACACATTTTTTCGAACTCTGATGGTGTTTTATAATGTAAACCTTTGTGAGGCTTTTCATTATTGTATAAATTAACCACCCGGTCAACTTCTTTTACTAATTGATCAAGGGTTTCAATACTACAAAAGACCAGGTAATTATTTTTAATCACACCATTCACCCGTTCTGCTTTACCGTTTTCATATGCATATTCACACATGCTGTTTTGGAAGTTATATTTTCTGGTCAATTCCAGGAATTTCTTGTCATAGTATTGACCTCCGCCGTCCGAGTGGAATATTATACGAGATTTAACCACTTCATCCTTACCAGTCATGCTTATAGCTTTTTTAATCGCGGGCAAGCTTGTGTGTTCAGTTGTTAACCTTCCTGAAACACTATGACCAATGATCTTTCTGGTGTAATTATCCAGAATAAAGGTCAAGTAATAAAATATCCCGCCAACTTCATAATAAGTAATGTCACTGGACCATACCTGATTGATACGCCAATTCAAGATCTGTAAGTAAGTTGTCAAATCTGGTCACTCCTGTACTATCCGTGGTACGGCAATTTTTTATTCTTTTCTCCACTATAAATCCTAATTCCTTACACATTTGTTCGAACTTGTCCCTTCCCATCGTAGAAGGATTAATCTTGTAATACATGGCACGGCAACTCATCGTTGGATGATTTTCCCGTATCTGGTGAAGTAGATCTTTTATATAAATCATCTCCTCGTTGTACCTTATACGCCTGTCCATCATTTGGTGAAATCCTTGTTTTGTCCCGCCTATGCTCCGGTACATCTCATTGAGACTTACTCCTAATTCAACCCTGTTTTCCCAAAAGTATATCATGGTCAATCTTAAGATTTTTTTTTAATATCTATCCCGTATTCCTTTTCTGCCAACTCGATAATCTTCTGTTGGAAATCAATGACCACTTGCTTTTGACCTATAAGCCGTTCCAACTCCGCTATCTTCTTTTCATATTTTAAAAGTAAAGCTGTCTCACTCTTATCCTCGATAATAACATGTTCATAAACTTCTTTAGAGCTACCATATGCTTTTATCCATTTATATATGCTGGTCATACTCACGTCATAAGCCCGGCTAACTTGAGAAATCGTTACTTTTTTGTTCACT
>JADKAS010000030.1 GCA_016715245.1 Saprospiraceae bacterium | reverse complement strand
TGTTTTCTTCCCTGTCCTTAAGTCTTTTACAGTTGTTTTTACGATTATGTCTGAATTGTCTTTTGCTGGATTACTAAAAACAACGTTAATTGAAGGTCCGCAACCTACTATTGAGACTAAGTCTCTTTCTTAATTCCTTTGGTTTGCAAAAGTTGTGGTTTTTCATTGTCTTTCATGCGACAACTTCAAAATGTCTGGTTCATATTTCTGAGTTGTCTATTTGTCCACTTATTAAAACTTTCATATTCAGGTAAGCTGTCAATATACATTGTATATTCAAGCCCTGCTTCTAATTCTGTTTCGGGTTTTAATACAGCTTATGTCAAATAGGAATTGTCCTACAAAGATTTCGGTTACAAGAAGTTTGATTCTCTTGCATTCGCTTTTAAGGTAAATGTTGTGCTTTTTGTTAAGTCCTAAAATTACGTGTTGACTTTCCACCATAGCCGAATCAAGGATGAAAATCGAATTTTGGCTTAATTGTCTGTCCGCAGGAAAACCCGAAGTCCTGTTCTGACAGTTCAAGCATAAACTGATACTGTCCAAAAGAGTCCGATTGGTATTGTTAGAATTTGTTTCGTATTGATTTATATTTCTTCATTATACTGTTGGTACTGTCGTCTTTAAGCTGACCGCTAACGGTTTAGGGCTTGGCGAAGGTGGCGATTTTCACCACAAATGTTGATGCGATGAACAAATGTTTGATTAACCACAAATGTGTCTGCGGAGCACTGAACCGCCACTTTTGCCAAACCCGTGTTATAAGCCGTTTTTGTTACATTCTTCTAATTCTGTTTTGCATTATTCAATAGTCTTTGATACTTTATCCATTGTGTTCCTAATACAATAGCTAAGATGCCTAAAATAATTGCTACGGGTTTATTGTCAGCCCATAACCAAGTAATTTGGTCACCTTTGAACGTAAATGCAGCAACAAAAAGTCCACACATTATTGTTGTGGACATAAACAGATTTCTTTTTTTCATTTTCTCTTTATTTAAATTGTGAGCTGCAAAATTAGTCTGTTCGTTGCTGTCCGTCAAGGTTGATAGGGGTTGATAGAGGGTTGAAAAAGGTTGATTTGTTGAATAATTGTCGGCATAAAGGGTTTTAGTCTCAGATTTTCAACTTTTTAATCTGTTGTCGTGATGTTATTCCGAGTATTTTATAAATCTTATTTATGTGTGTTTTAAGAGTGCTTAACTCAATACATAATTCATCCATTATCTCCTTGTTTGATTTTCCAGTTACTATCAAATCAAAAACCTGTTTTTGTTTAGCTGATAATTTGTCTAACTGATTTTCTGTGTTCGTTCTGTTTGCAATTATTTCAGTTTTTATAAGTTTGATTAAATTATCGGTCTTTACCTTTTCAATTTTTATCCAAATAAGTGCTATTGAAATTAACATTAAAACTAAAATGACAGCAATGTAAGTTTTGTCACTCCATAGCCACTCTGTTTTGAAATTTGTGAAACGAAAACTAATTGTCAGGCAAAGAAGAAATATTGCAATAATTTCCAATTTCTTCTGGTGTCGGAATAGTTTGTCAGCTAAATAGTTGATGATTTTCATATTTTGGTTTGTCGTCCTTTAAAATGGCTTATAACGGTCGAGTGTATGTGCCGTAAGGGATTGCGGAGTAGTTTCCTGTCCACTAACACGAAAGTTTGAGCGGGCTACAACGCTTGAATACCCACTGAAACCCTTATGGCATATACACTTTGTTGGCGGTTCGTTCTTTTCTTTCGTTTTAAAAGTCCACATCTTCTTCTTTGATTACTCTATTCTCAAGATAGTCCAGTAGTTTCATGTGATTTTCAACACCTGACTTAATTACATTGTCAAGTGTCTTTTCGGGCATAAAAAATTGTCTGCTTATTTTCTCATCAAATTCGTCTTTTCTCTCCTTGAAAAACGGGATTTGTCTGTATAGGTGTGGGTTTAATTCCAGGTCTGCAATTTCCATTTTATAGATTGCATCTCGGGCAGTCATTTGGGGTGGAATAATTGAAAAAAAACTATCAGCTAAACCCAAAGCCGACATAACTGTATAACTGAATGGTTCATGTCCAATTCTTAGAAGCAATAATCTGTCTTTATAAAAGTTCAGATTTTCATTATCATTTTGAATAGCCTTGCTAATGCACAAGTAACTTATACTTGCCATCATTTGCAACGTATCTATATCATCTGAGAGATTTTGATCAAGCATCATCAAAAATGAGGTTCCAAGTGCGGAAAAGTCTTTCACGTCTCTTAATTGACCTGGGTCAGCTTTTACAGAACGATAAATTTGAATTAGCAACTGTCGTCCATCTGTTACTTGTTCAGTTTGATATTGTGCATTTGCTTTTCTTGCTAACGAAACAATTTCAGGTTCGTTTGCAGAAAATATAACTTCTCCCTTTAAATATTCTATGTCAACATTTCTGTCATGCATATGCAAGACACACTTATCTATCTGTCCAGCTTTTAGAAAAATACTCAATCCATAATCTGCACCATTGAAATCAACCCATCCAAAAGGAGACTTTGCTTGAACTTGATATCCACGCAAAACAATTTTATCAGACGATTGACTGGTAATTTTCATCGGTTTTGGTGTCATCTGGACATTATTTTGCCATAAAGGGTGGTTGCCGTCTAAATTATACACAGTTACAATATAACCATCCCCTCCTCTAATATTATATCCTTCACACCCGTTAATGTTTGGTTCAACTTTTACTGCTCGTCCTGCACCTCCGTGTGGACCTGCAACGTGTCTGCCATTTTCGTATCTCAAATGGTCAGGTGATTTAAAAACGAAATTCAGATTCATAATTATTTTGCATTAATGGCTACATATTTTTTAGCATTTGTAAAATCATAGGTGCTTGAGCAACTCCAAGTTTGCCTGCTTTTTCAATAAATGGAATTCCTTCTTTTGGTTTACCAGACTGCGCTAATGCAAGCCCCATCGTTAGAACAGCGTTGGGATAATTTGGGTCAATCTTAATTGCTTCATCAAGATATTTTATTCCCTCTTCAAATCTTTTTAGCTGTGTCAAGAAATTTCCAAGATTGCCACAAACAACTTTTTTATCTATAAATAGAATGTTATTCTTACCAATACCAATGTGCTCGAGATTTAATCCTGGATGATTATCGTAAGAAACCTTTAGCCACTTAACAGCATTTTCAAAATCTTTTTTTCTTGAGTAAACCATTCCAAGCCGATAAGCAGAAAGAAAATCATTTGGTAATAACTCTAATGTTTTTTTGAAATCTTTTTCAGCTTCAATATCATTACCCATATCTTCATATGCAGTTCCACGCATTGTGTAAAAGTTCTGATTAGTTGGCTGTGCATTAATGGCTTTTGTGAATGCAGTTACTGCACCTGAATAATCCTGCTCCTGATATTTGTCCAAGCCTTGTTGAGAAAAAACCATAGCGTCAGGATTGATTTCGTATTCCTTTCCGAGAAAGTTCATTTTTTCGGGGATACCTTTCTTTTTAAATAAGTCGTCAAATAGTCCCATTTTAATTTAGTTTTTGTTGTGCTTACTCTTTTCGGTTTTCAGCTTCCCCGCTTATGTTTTGTCTTTTAGAATGACCGCCAACGTTTTTGGGCTTGACGAAGGTGGGGTTTAGAAAGCACCAAAGTTCAAATTTAGTACAAAGCTAATAGAAAGTACAAAATGTTCAAGGTAAGGTCGTAAAGCCCCACTTTTGCCAAACCCATGTTATGGGCGGGTTTTATGTATCTTACTTCCATTTTGATGAATGTTAGAATGAATTATTTAGTTTTGGCAGTTTGTGATTTTTTTATAAAGTTATATAGCAGAGAAGTGTACCAATGTATGCAGGTGGTTCTCCTTTTAGGGCCATTATATAGAAATCTAGTAATCTATTTGGTTGTATTCATAAAATCTCTCCCGTAGTCATTGAATTCATTTTTATCCTTTTCAATTTTACTTTTCCTCTTGATGCAATTAATCTCTTTTGAATTGAATGGTCACCAATAGTTCCATCAGTTTTAATTTTACCTGCCATTCCAATATATACAACTTCCTCTGTTCTTTTCAACCCAAATGTAAACCCCAAATTTAGTCTCTACATTTATTTCTTATAGTTTGATTAAATACTCTCTACCTTTATCATTTTTAAAAATATTTCTTTCTATTTGAAAGTTAATAATAGGTTCGTCGACATACGATTGAATAAGTTCTTTAATCTCTGATATTGTCATAAATTTATTATGTTGTTATGATAATATTTCATTCATTTTAATTCTTTTTCAAATCCAGCTTGAACATTCGTCTGTTGGCTTATATAATTCAGCTAACCAACTTTGGTCAATT
>JADKAS010000029.1 GCA_016715245.1 Saprospiraceae bacterium | reverse complement strand
TTTTGCAACATCATTAAAGATATAACCTAACATCTTGTTTTCTCTTACTTTTTCGTAAAAGGTATTTACTAATAATTCAATGTCAGAACGATTTTGAATGTCATTTTTCATTTAATCACAATTTTCCATTTCAAGAATAAAATATCCTTGTTTTTTTATGTCTGCTTCCCATTGTGGTTGCAAACTTCTAACGTGGCAAAACCTGCATTCTTTTGACGTTAAGGGCTGTCCTTCTTGTCCTTTAGTTTTTAAATATGCTCTACCATATTCGTAAATAACGGCAGTGTCTTTTACTGATGATGGAGCAATAATGTCAAAATGCATTACACTACCATCTTTCTTAGTTACATAGGTGTCCCATACTGCTACTTCCATTTTATTGATTGTTTTAATTTCTGCTTGGCTGTTTCCTTGAACAAAGGTTAAGAGCAAAACAATATTTAATAATAATTTCATTTTTAAGTGTCAATATTTTGAGATAAAGATTAAATTAGACCTATAATTGCAGGAATTGATTGGATGATAAAAATCCTTTTCGAAATAGTTACGCCTCCAAATATGCCTGCGATACTGATGCATAAAAGAAAGAAAATTCTTAAGTTATTAATCCAAATAGGATCTGATATAAAAAAAGTCCAAATAAGCCCCAATGCTAAAAAACCATTATATAACCCTTGATTAGCAGCCATATATTTTGTTGGCTTAAACAGTTCTTTTTGCAGCATTGTGAATACTTTTTTTCCTACTGTTTCCCAAGCAAACATTTCTAACCATAAAAATATAGATGCTCGATGATAGCTACAATAACTATGATATGTATTAATGTATTTAGCATAATTTTTGTTTACTTTAAAGAAGATAAAGCCCTGCAAAGATAGGATTCCTAACAATGCAGGGGCAAATAAAATCACTTTACTTTGTATGGTAAGGATAAATTACCACTAGCTACCGAATACACTTTGTAAACGCCAAGCATTGGTTTGTCTCCGCCACCGTGCCCACCATCTCCGCCTGTATTTACTTGCATAAAGGCTGCAACACCGTCAAAGGAAAAATCCGTTTTGTTGTTTATTCGATAATCGGGAACAACTACTCTTATTGTGTTTCCTTTTGTGATAACTTGAAAACCAGGAGAATCCATATACATTGGCATTCCAGGGTTAGTTGGAGGTAAAACGACTGTTGTGTCTTTGGGGTCGAATTGCTTTACTGCTAAACCACCTTCCACACGTTTGTCTTCTGTTAATACCACCCAATGTGGATGCCACACTATGCCGTCATTTCCATAGTTGCCATCATTGTTTTCATCCCAAAGTGGCGTGTCGTCAAAATCAGGATGTGAAGTTAAGGCAAGAGCTACAATGCCTTCGGTGTTGCTAAATCCAACATCAGAAGGTTTCAAAGATGTAGGAAAAACATACCCCAAAACTGGAGCACCGTTAAGTTGTCCTGCTGGTGTAGGTGTTGTTTTTCCTGCTGTTCCTTTTACCGTAATTTCCCAGATTGTTGCTCCAATTTCAGGTGAGTGTTTTACACTTACTTTTTTGATTTGGAAATCATCATTGTTGTAGTTACCGCATTTGTCGCAAGCATAGCTTTGAACTGCGAAAATCGAAAGTCCGAGAAGAAGAAATATTTGTTTCATTTTTTTGAAATTTAATTGTTTGAAACCTAGTTAGAAATCCTAATTAAAATTAGGACTCCTAACTTTAAAGTAGAAATTTTTTTTAGCCTTTTACGTCAGCCATAGACGCACCAAAATTGATGTGTAATACATTGCCGTTTGGTGTTAGCAAGGCTGGAACAGATTTTACACCTGCTTTTTCCGCTTCCGCAATTCGGTTACGGTCTTCGCCAATGTGAACGATTTCTACATTAGTTGCTCCAATTAGGTTAACGATGTCGTGCTCTGCACTCACACATACAGGACATCCTGCGTGATAGAAATTGATTTTGCCATTTCTTTTTATGTTTTTATTGTTATTTGGCATTATTGCCGCTGCAAATATAGTAAGGAATCCTAACTATGCAAAATATTTCTGAGATTTTTTTAGAAAATATTTTACATCATTGATATTCAATGCGATAAAAATCTTATAAGGGTGGGGAAATTGGCTCTTTTGCAAAACTCGGGTTGTGTGTCGGCTTGTGCGGTTTTGCAAATGTGCCAATGTGCGGTTGGGAAAACTATTTTAAAATGTGCGGTGGGAAAATTTTTAAACCCATTTGGGCCGGCTTGAGTGTCAGAAAAGTTTGATCGGTTTGTGTCAAGTTACAGCGAAATTGCCTGCCGAGTTTTGCTCGTCTGTTGGTGGTCGTGTCGATCGTCCTACGCTTGCTGGTAACGTCCAAGGCTATGTGATGTTTTTGGCGATAGCCAAAATATCATCATAGCCATTGTTACAAGCTGCCATTCTATTCTTCGTCTTCATCTTCTGTTATTGTTCGTGTCCACTTTCCGCCAATAAATTCTCTTTTTGCTTGCTCTCCGTGTTCAAGATTGAAAACATCATTAAGTGTATTGTCTTTAATTATCATTTGTTCTAAGGCAACAAGTTTTGCATCTTCGGGTAATTGGTCGCCTGTTAAGAATTGCCAATCACCATCATTGTCGTGAATTACTCGAAGAATTGGTTTGTCAAGCTCTAACCATTGTCTAGTTGTAAAAATACCAAGATTTTTCGATTCTCTAAACTTGAAATCGGCATTTCTGTCAAGCAAAGGTTGTCTAAATTCAAATTCCTTTTCGTAGTCTTTTGTCCCAAGGAAATTTATTGTTTCGGTCAGTCCAAACAAGTTGAATTGCTGGAAAGTTTCTTGAGTTATAAAAGTTTATTGCTTGTCCGAAATAATCTGCAATATTTCTTGTCAACATTTACGAATTGAGTGTTGCTGTTTTCAAAAAGTCGTCTAATTTTTACCAACTTCAATTGTTCGTTCAGATTTTGCAATTTCTCCTACATCGTTCAGTATTAAATGCAAAGTGTTTGTCGTTAAGCCGAAAGAAATAATTTCAGGATGTTTGTAGTTTTTCCAAAGTCCAACAGTGTATGCAAATGACGGTAAATAGTCGGTTGCTTCTATTAATAAAACTGTCCAGCCGAATTTTTCAATGTCAGCCGAAAATTTATTTTTTGTCGATGCAGTTATGTTCGTTATTTGTTGTCATTCGGTTGCTTGTAACGTCCAAGGCTATGTGACGGCTGACCGATAGGGAAGCTGTTCATCATAGCCGTTGTTACTGACTGTATTTACTTATTGCTGAATTAATATTTTCAACTTTAATTCTTGGGGCACTTCTGATCTCATCTCTATTCTTTTTTACATCTGGCTCAATTTCTTTGAATTCCCTAGGTCGCCCATTAGTATACAAACTTACATCCAATAGATATGCAGAATACCTTCGCCCATCAGAAGGAGCAGCACTGGTATTACTATCAATAACATGTATAAAACGTAAATCTATAAGTTCCTTAATAATTGATTTTACACTATCATTTTGATCAAAATTCACATTATCAATTAAGAAAACATTTGTCCTTTTCTGTGTAAATACAAATTCCTTTAAGTAGGTCATTACTGTTTCTAAAATATTGCTTTCTTCTAATGAATCTTTTTCTAACGCATTCTTTTTGTTAGAATAGTTTTCAATCGCAGCTTCTCTGACATTAGGAACACTTATTCGATTAGAATCATTCGATAAAGTTGCACAACATTTGATAAAAAGTACTAAAAGGTCTCTAGGGGACTCCACCTGAAGCTATACATAACTGATCGAATGCTTGATCATTAACTATTTCATTTAGATCAACTTTCTTGAAGAAGAAAATTTAATTACCTTTTCCAATAGTTCACAGTTAAATCTTTTTAGTTCACTCCATTTGTCTAATGTGTAATCCAAATCAATATCGTACACATCTGCATTAAGTTCCATTCCAATGTAGCTTTGTGAAGTTTGTTTATATAAGAAAGATCTATGTTTTACAGTACCAATTTTCAAGTAAAAATTGAACTTGAGTTTAATTTAATCTATGAAATAGTCCACTAAATAGGGTTATTAGATATCTTTGGGAATCAAAATAGAAATCATCAAATCTTATTACTTGTTTTTCACAGTGCCGCAATTCTATAAATTAAGTCTTTATTTATCATCAATCGATGTTTCAGATCCATTAAGCTTATCAATCTTCCATTGGTGATTCATTTTCACTTTCCATCTTCTTGGAATATTTCCTTTGGCTTCAATG
>JADKAS010000028.1 GCA_016715245.1 Saprospiraceae bacterium | reverse complement strand
TCAGGGCCTGAAATGGTTACGGCAGATGCCGCACTTACAGAAACAGAAGCGGTGGCATTTGATGTACATAATGTGGTGGAATTGGTAAAAGTAAAGCTGGCAGATCCCGGGCCTACCGCAGTAACCACACCGCTATTTGTGACAGTGGCTACAGAAGTATTTGAACTGGTCCAGGTACCTCCTGATGTTGGAGATAGGTTTGTGGTTGAACCTACACAAATATTGGAAGGTCCGGTAATACTCACTGCCGGTTTGGCATTAACGGTTATAGGTGTTGTTGCATTGGATGGACAATTAGTCACTGAATTGGTAAATACAAACGATGCAGTTCCCTGACTTATTCCCGTAACGACTCCTGCATTGGTAACCGTAGCAACCGATGGATTATTACTTGTCCACGTACCTCCTGTAGTAGGAGATAATGTAGTAGTAGATCCCACACATATGGTGGAAGGTCCTGTAACAGAAACGATTGGTTTAGGATTCACATTAACGGTAAGGCTTGGTACGGCAGTACAGCCTATATCATTGGTCACGGTTACCAGATAGGTACTGGAAGGCACGGCTGGCGTCACGGTTACCATTTTAGTGGTAGCATTGCCGGCATTAGGACTCCAAAGATAACTTATAGCAGAAGTACTATTTACATCCAAAGTAATGCTGGTACCTTCACAAATATTGGTTTGAAGTGTCACAATAAAGGGTTCGTATATTTCATATAAAAATCCTGATGTCACTGCAGTACATAAATTGGCATCGGTGACGGTCAGGTAGTAATTCCCGTTTAATGTTATATTTATAGTTTGTGTATTCCCTGTAAATCCTGAAGGACCTGACCAG
Source organism: Saprospiraceae bacterium (assembly GCA_016715245.1). Lineage (GTDB taxonomy): Bacteria > Bacteroidota > Bacteroidia > Chitinophagales > Saprospiraceae > OLB9. The sequence continues at coordinate 13,657 of JADKAS010000028.1, read as the reverse complement.
TTATAGGTAAAAGGAGCTGTACCACCAGTCACAGTTGCGCTGATTTGTTTGTTATTTTCTACACAAATGGATCCCATGTAGTTAATATTAACGGTAGGAGGCACCGGAGTAATGGGATTACTACGTTATTTGAAGAAGGTGATGCACAATTTTGTTGATTGGCAACGATAAAAGTATAGGTTGTGTTTTGTGCAAGACCAGTAACTGTATACGATGTACCTGTTCCTGAAAAAGTATTTCCACCCGGATTCTGTGTGATGGTCCAGGTTCCTGATGAAGGAAGACCGTTAAGAACCACTCTACCTGTTGTTATAGCGCAATTCGGCTGAGTAATTGTACCGATTACAGGCATGGAAGGATATGAAATAACTGAGAATGGCAAGGTATTGCTACAGCCGTCAGATGTTCTGGTGTAGGTAAGTGTTACGGAACCTGGGGCTACGGAAGTGACCAAACCAGTATTTGTAATACTTGCAATACTATTGTTGCTTGATACCCAGGTACCATTTGTGGAAGGAGTTACATTTGCAGTCAAGCCAACGCAGACAAAAGAAGGTCCGCTTATGACAGGCGCTCCCGGTACTGCATTTATGGCAGCAGTGCTTGATGAACCTGATGTACACCCGTTTGTATTTGAAACTGTAAATGTATAATTTGCATTAGCGGGGAGACTTGTAACTGTAAAGGAAGTTCCTGTCCCGGTATTGGTTGCCCCGCCAGGAGTTCTCGTTATGGTCCATGTGCCTGATGAAGGTAGACCACTAAGGACAACGCTTCCTCCCGAAACCGAACAAGTGGGCTGCGTAATGGTTCCTACAACCGGTATAGTGGGGTTGGAATTTACGGTAACAGGAGTTGAATTACTGCAACCATCTGAAGTTCTTGTGTATGTTAGTGTAACCGTTCCTGCCGCAATACCTGTAACAAGTCCGCTGTTGGAAACAGTGGCAATTCCACCATTACCCGACGTCCAGGTACCATTTGTTGATGGAGTTACATTTGCAGTAGAACCAACACACACAGAAGTAGCGCCTCCCAATACAGGAAGACTTGGAATGGCATTAATTACAACATTTCCTGACGAAGGTGAAATACATCCATTGGCATTGGTTACTGTAAAAGTACAGGTAGCGTTATGCAGGAAGTCCAGTAACCGTAAAGGTTGTTCCGCTACCTGTGAATGTTGAACCACCTGGTGTACATGTTATCGTCCAGGACCCGGAAGCCGGAAGACCATTGAGCGTAACACTACCGGTGGGGGTTGTACAGGTAGGATGTGTAATGATTCCTACAGACGGTGTTGTAGGATTTGTATATACTGAATGGTTTTGAATTGGAGCAACCATCGGAGGTTCTGGTGTAGGTAAGATTAATGGTACCTGCTGCAAGACCGTTGACAAGACCTGAATTGGTCACCGTTGCAATACTACTATTTGATGATGTCCATGTTCCGTTTGTCGAAGGTGTAACATTTGCGGTTTGGCCTATACATACCTCAGAAGGTCCTCCCAGAACAGGTGTACCGGGAACAGAATTTATTGTAACATTTGCCGATGCGGAAGATATACAATTATTGACATTTGTAATGGTAAAACTATATGTGTTGTTAACCGGTAAACCTGTCACTGTATAAGAAGTGCCGGTTCCGGAATAAGTAATTGCTCCGGGAGATCTTGTAATGGTCCAGTTACCGGAAGAAGGGGAAGACCTGTTAAATTTACACTTCCGGTTGGTATAACACATGTAGGTTGTGTTATGGTTCCTACTACAGGAGTTGATGGATTAGGGTGAACAATAAAAGGCATCGTATTGCTGCAGCCGTCAGAGTTCGGGTGTAGGTGAGGGTCACAGAACCAGAGGTCAAAGCAGTAACCAGTCCCGCATTGGTAACGCTGGCTACAGATGTATTGCTTGAAACCCAGTTTCCTCCGCTGTTTGGTGTAACATTGGTTGTTAAGCCCAGGCAGACTGAAGTAGGACCTCCAAGAACCGGAGCTCCCGGAATTGCATTGATTACAACTTCGTTTGACGATAATGATGAACAGTTATTTGCATTTAGCACACTAAAAGTATAGGTAATATTTACAGGTAGATTATTTACATTATAGCTTGTTCCTGAACCATTGTAGGTTACATTTCCCGGTGTTCTGGTTAGTGTCCAGTTGCCTGAAGATGGAAGTCCTGAAAGACTTACAGATCCTGTTGGTGTGCTACATGTAGGCTGTGTTATTGTCCCAATCAAGGGTGATGATGGATTGGGAAAAACAGTAAATGGATGAGAAGCATTACATCCGTCGCTATTTCTTGTATAGGTAAGGGTGACTGAGCCTGATGATACACTGGATACTATTCCTGCATTGGTTACGGTGGCAACACTGTTATTGCTTGAAGTCCAAACACCGTTGGTAGAAGGAGTTACACTGGCTGTATTACCCAAACATACCGATGTTGCCCCGCCAGGAACAGGAGCTCCGGGTATGGCATTAATTATAATTGAGGTTGAACTAAGTGAAGTACAGTTGTTACTGTTGGTAACCGTAAATGAATACGTTGTATTGGGAGCCAGTCCGGATATCAGATAAGTTGAACCTGTACTTGTATAGGTGGCTCCTCCGGGCGTTGCTGTAATCGTCCAGGTACCTGAAGCGGGTAATCCGCTCATTGCTACACTTCCCGTTGGCGTACTGCACGTTGGTTGTGTCACTGTACCGGTAGTAGGTGCAGTTGGAAGAGCATTTACTGTGAATGGTAAATTACTATTACATCCATCCGATGTTCTGGTATAGGTTAAAGTTACTGAACCTGTTCCTACACCTGTTACCACACCAACATGGGTGATGGTAGCTATGGCTGTATTACTGCTTAACCATGTTCCAAGGGAATTGGGTGTCACATTGGCTGTAGCTCCCACACAAACATAATTTGCTCCGCCAAGCGAAGGATTGGATGGTATTGCATTGACCACTACATTCGTAGAAGCAGGAGAAGAGCAATTGTTCGAATTGGTCACTGTAAAAGTATACGTAGTATTGACCGGAAGTCCGGTAACTGTATAACTGGTACCGCTTCCTGTATACGTATTTCCTCCCGGAGATCGGGTTATTGTCCATGATCCACTTGAAGGAAGGCTGGTTAAAACTACACTTCCTGTAGATATGATACAAGTGGGTTGTGTTATGGTGCCCACGAGCGGCGTACTCACATTATCGATGGAAATTATGGCTGTGTTGGAAGTTATATTGTTACATCCATTACCTGTAGCACCAACCAAAACATTGTAGTACGTTGTGCTGGTAAGTGAAGGAGTTGTAAAAGAGGCATTGGTTGCACCTGAAATATTTGACCAGGTTGTTCCGTCAGGACTGGATTGCCATTGGTAGGTTAAACCTGGTGTGCCTCCTGTTCCGGTAACCGTTAGTGCTCTTGTACTTCCAGAACAGATTGTTGCATTGGAAGGATGTGTGGTAATACCCGGATCATTAACGACCGTTACAATGGAAGCAACAGAATTAACGGTTCCGCAATTGGAACCGGCTCTTGAGACAATTACTCTGTAATGAGTGGTGGATGACAAAGCGGGTGTGGTATAAGAGACATTGGTGGCACCTGAGATATTTGTCCAGGTGGTTCCATCAGGACTGGATTGCCAGATATAGGATATGGTACCTGTTCCACCAGAAACAGTTGCTGTTAAAGTAGCTGATCCTCCATTACAAATGGTTTGGTTTCCTGTTACAGTCGATGTGTGTTGAGATACTACTGTTATGATGGCAGGATTGGATGTTGTTGATGTACAACCGTTTCCGGAAGCACTTACGACAACTCTATATCTTGTGGTCGAAGCCAGAGAACTTGTAGTATAACTTGTATTTGTTGCACCGGAGATGGGAGACCAAGTGGTACCATCCAGACTGCTTTCCCACTGATAGGTAAGAACAGGTGTTCCTCCGGTGGCGATGACACTTAAAGTTGTACTGCCGCCACTACAAATTGTGGCATCAGCAGGGTGTGTTGATATGGTTGGATCTGCAACTACTGTTACCAGTGAAGAAGCAGAATTGACACTTCCGCAACTTGAAGCTGAACGGGCAACAACCACTCTGTAATGTGTGCTGATAGTAAGAATGGGTGTAATATATGTTGCTGAGGTTGCACCTGATATATTTGTCCATGTGGTGCCATTAGGGCTGTCTTGCCATTGATATGTTATCGTTCCGGAACCTCCTGAGACAGTGGCTGTAAAAGAGGCTGTGCCTCCAGTACAAATCGTCTGATTTCCGGTAATGGTAGCTGTATGCTGGGCCACAACTGAAATAATGGCAGCATTAGAATTCACACTGTTACAGTCCGAACCTGAAGCACCTACGATTACCCGATATTGTGTTGTAGTGCTTAATGCCGGAGTTGTATACGTACTGGAAATAGCACCTGAGATATTTGTCCAGGTAGTTCCATCGGGGCTGCTTTGCCACTGATAAGTTAATGATGGCGTACCACCTGAGGCGATCACTGTCAAACTTCTTGTTCCTCCTGTACAAATGGTGGCACTGGCGGGATGCGTTGAAATAGATGGATCGGCAACCACCGTGACGACGGCTACATTTGAATTAATATTATCACATCCAATTCCAGATGCTGAAATGACGGCTCGGTAACGGGTTGTGGTTACCAACGCCGGTGTTGTATAAGAGGTAGTGGTTGCACCTGATATATTTGTCCATGTAGTACCGTCAGGGCTGGACTGCCACTGATAAGTAAGGGAAGGGGTACCTCCGGTAGCGGATACTGTCATGGTATGATTGCCGCCTGAGCAAATTGAAGTTCCTGCAGGTTGAGTTGCCACTCCCGGATCAGCATTTACTGTCAAAACTCTGTTGGTGGTTGAAGTACATCCGTACGTATTTGTTACCGTTACGGTATATGTTCCTGCCGTACTTACAGTGATTGCCGGTGTTGTGGCAGTTGTATTCCACAAGTAGGTTCCTCCTCCGCTTGCGGTGAAGGTTGTACTACCTCCGGAACATATTATATTTGTACCTGTCACTGAAGCCGTAGGAACGATGGTTCTGATGACGATTGGTGTTGCGTCTTCTATAGCAGCCGTTTTTGGATTATCTGAAGCTTTGACACTAGGTAAAAGAGCAGGCAAACCACTCAACCAGGCCTGATTATTATAATTTTGAGCACCGGAATAGTTTTGCGGTACTGAAACGGTTAACTGAAAACTTGAAACCCCCAATGGGATAGAGGAAATATTGAAATTAGCTCTGGCATTACCTATAATAGAAGAGGCACCAAGTGTAATTCCACCTGTAATATTGGAAGGAGCTGAATTCCAGACCAATCCGTTTAATAAAGAGTCTGCAAAAGCTATATTGTTTATGGCTTGTGTCCAGTTGTTGTAGAAGGTAAACTTATAAGTAAAGGTTCCACAAGCATAGGCTGTATCCTGTAATACTTCTTTGGTGAACTTTAAACCATCACACGAACATCCATCTGTTTGAGAAGTAGTTATATCCTGACCCACAGTCCTTACCAGGCGCGTTGACAAATTTATTTCTGCAAGTTTTCCAGTTGCGTTTTGGTACCCATAACCCAGACCGTCCGCTGAGATAAAGAAGGCTCCATGTGCGCCAATAATACTGTCCGATAGTGTTAATTCCTGAAAAGTACAATTGCTTAAGTTGTATTGCATTAATTTTCTTGAGTGGTCTCTGGTTCCATATAATCTTCCATCAACAGGATTTAAGGCTATATCACCAACATTACTTTGAGGACTCGTAGTAAATGTAAAATCACATAGTTTTGTAACGGTTGAAGTATTAATATTCAACTGGTATAAATCTTCATCATAACTGTTTCTATAGACAATATTTCCATTTACTATTTCTGCGGCATTGACAAAGGCGTCAGTCGGAAATCCTGTTACTGTACCAATGATCTGAACTTTGTAATCCGAACCTACCCTGTAAAGATAATAAGGAGCTGTCATAGCAAGACCATAAATATAACCATCCAATTTATTAAAAACGATGGAATTGATGCCATCGATTACACCATTTTGAGTGAGGTTGGCAAGATTATTTATACTTACTGTAGGTTTAGTTTCAATTCTTGCAAGAAAATATTCCTTATTGATTTCTCTGGTTTGATAAAATTTAGAATCACAAATAAAAATATTTGGACAAGGAACCAATTCAATAAAGTTAGATTCAGCTTGTGGTCTGCAACCACTGGCATTTAATACCCTCTTGTACTGTATCTTTTGTGTAACTACAGGAGGGTCATATGTAGATGAGGTTGCCCCGGCAATTATTTGCCAGCTATTCCATTCACCACTTGTCTGTGTCCTTGAATACCATTGATAAGAAGGAGAGGATATAGTTCCGCATTCTTCAAACACTCTTATATTGTCCACATATACATCCGGTGATTCTTTTCCAAAAAACAATATCAAAGCTACATTGCTTGTTGCAGCACCTAAGTCAATATTGTTAAAAGTAAAGGTTTGCCTTGATGTAGTCAAATTTACCGTTTTGTACCAATAGGTAGTCCAGGGAGATTGTCTCAGTTGCAGGACAGCTGTTATGGTCCTGTTGCTTATTGCTTTTGCCTCAAAACTTACACCCCCTTTTTTACCGGGTAAATGAATACGCATTTGATTCTAAGGAAATGTGCCAGTCTTCTGTGCCCGGAGTAGTTACATCAATAAAAGCAGAATTGACCCCGGACAATTGACTTCCATTATTTATACTCATTGTGGCAGCTGCGCCGTTTGAACTGTAAAACAAATAATTTGAAGATCCGTTATCAAATTCAGGGTTTACATTTTTGTTGCACATCAAGTATGGGCTCTGCATTTCTGAAATATTTGTTGGATCTAGAAGATGGACATGGGATAAAAGTTTGTCTAAGGTCTCCGGGCATAAGGTATTCCAGTTATGGCACAATCTGAGTCCAAACAATCTGTAAAGCCATCACCATCGTCATCAATGCCGTTATTACAAATTTCCGATGGTGGAGTATACGTAATATATAATCTTGGGGCTGCTGCAGCTTCACCATCCCAGGACTCTGCTTCTCTGGTCCCGGATGATCCTGTTATTAAAATGGACAAAGCATTTCCGCTTACCCAACCTGACCTGTTCACGATTTCCTGTATAATATTTTTGATGTCCGGCGTATTTTGTTTTTGGTCGACTGTATTCCATGCTACCGGATTCCACAATTGAGGCAGTAGTTTTTGGTCTCGTAGATATATTTCCATTGGTGGCAAGAAAGTGCCGGGGTTGTCTGCTTTTGGCCATGTATAACGGCACTTGTTGAATTTGACCATGCAACATCCGTTTCAAACTCAACATAGGCATTGGTAATTACAGCATTTTTAGGAATCGTAATATTAGGAAACCGTAATCAATTATCTGAGCAGCACAAACATCCACCCGATTACAACTTCCAGATCAGTACTGTTTAAATCAACTGTTGTGGCGGATATGTTTTCCTCAGCATCATCGCTACTGGTGGCAATGATCCGGTTAAAATTTACGGATTGGGCTTTTATATTTTCAGTAATACAAAAACAAGATATAATCAGGAATCCCAATAATACCAATGGTGACACTTTTACAATTTGATAAGGCATCACAAATGTTCCGGCTTTCTGCAACAAGGGAGTTGAGAAAGTATAAAAATACTTTCATAGTAACGGGTTTTAATAATATAGGTATTATTTACATACAGTACACTAAGGACACGTTAAGCCAATACGGGTAGGCCGTGTCTACAGTTCCTGCAGTAAATGGTAAAACTAATTTCTCAAGGTTTGTATAGGTTATATCAGGGTTTAACTTTTTGTAAAATATTACATCTCACATTCATATTATTGGACACATTAAACAAGTCTCCCCTATGAGATATGGATTTTTTGTAAAGTAATTCAAACAGGTTTTAGAAACAGACTAAATAATTTCTGGTCCTCAAAAATTAATAATAAATTTTTAATTTAACATTAATATAGTTTTAAAAATAGTATAAAATTTATAAAATTTAATTTTTATAATAAATAATAATTTGTCTTTTAAAAAGTATAAATTAGAATATAGATTTTTTGTATAATTTATTTTAGTATCCTTATCTTTAATAAATTTGAATCTTAATTCACAAGTCTGAAACCTTGATCAAAGGCAAAAAATGTGAAAATATCTTTTTATCAATTGCCTTGCCGGTGGAATCTGTTGAATAAAGTTGTTAAAATTTGAAATGTAATTCATTTAATGGATAAAAAAACTGATAAAACAACATGTTTTTGTCGTCATCCGGATTGTCATATTTTGATTTTCCATTCAGGTTGTAATCTCCTGAAGATATCCATAAGCGTAGTTGTAATTTGATGTAAATTCATAATTTGTCGGATATGTTATCACTTCAATAAATAAAAAGTTTTGATCATCATCAGGATTGACGAATTTGATTTTTCCGTTTCCATCAAAATCACCCGCCCACATTGCCATATAATCCTGAATTACATTTGATTTCTGTGACATATTTGTATAATCATATCCATTGTTCAGGCTCGTTCCAAAATCAAAAGTAGGTGTAGTAGGCAATGTAAAGTCAACCAGACTGTTGACCCCAAGCAATGTCGACATGACACCAAGGTGATTTCTATGTTTAAGAACTACATAACAACTATCAGCATTTAAGCCGGGAAATTCAACATCACTTACACCGTCAAGTTCAACTATATCACCGTCTCTTTGGATTAGAGCAGATCTGGTTGCTACTATTTCGGTATTATCATCTTTTGAACGCAACTCAATAAATATCCAGTCTACTATGGCATTATCCCCAGTAACACTAAATACGCTAGCTGAATCAGAAATATTTGTATATCTGAACTGGCTACCTGCGCCTGTATGTATGTATAATCCACTTATATCATTAAAAAGCGTAGGATAAAAATGCGGATCTCTTACAGGTATATGATTTTGACCCGTGACAGGATTAACCCTGAGATTGTCTCTCATCAATGGTCTGTTGTCTGCGGATCTGGCATCGCCGTTTTCCATCAAAGCCCCTTCAAGGTAAGCTCTGATTCTGAGTTTAAGGTTGTCTAACACCAGGATGTGTACTGTAGCACTTACACAAAAAGTTTCATTATCACATATAGTATACACAATGTCCACCGGTCCTGTAAAATCAGGATTAGACGTAAAAAAGAGTTCTCCGTTTGATAATATGTAATATTGCCCGCTTGGAATAGAAATTTTATTTGTCAGACTGCCCTGAGGAACTATCGTAAAGTTTTCATTTTCAGGGTCGAAATCATTCACCAACAGATTTTGATTACCTATGGTTCCTCCCTTAAAAAGATAGTAAAAGTCATCTGTAGCCGCAAGTGTATTATCTGCATTATTCGCCAAAACGGTTACTATCTGCTTACTGAGTTTACAGTTAAAATGGTTGTTCGAAGCACAGACACTGTATATAATGGTGTCCTGACCAACAAAATTCTGTTTAGGGGAATAAGTAACATTACCGTTGGTACTCAAAACAACATCGCCGTTTTTGGGTATAGAAACTATGGTAATTTTAGAGGTATCTATATTACAATCTGCAGCGAGGATACATCTGTCGTTATAACTTGTATACAAAGTGGCTGCCTGGTTTTCGTAAGTTGATATGATATCCGTATTTGGAACAACATTCTGCATTTCAGAAAATGAATTTACCACATGAATCACAATATTTGAACCGGGACAATTTAAAATTATTCCCTGAAAACAAATACGGGTTTCGAATTCATACATGCCGGTTTATCACCTGAAATACATAATTTCCGTTTGGTAAAATGACAAGAGAAGGATTGCTTCCTGCAGGTTTTGATAAAAGATAATATGTATGATGGTATGTTGTCCCTGCCGGTATTTCATCATTTGTTCTGACGCTTCCGTTGACAGGGGTATTGACCAATGTTACATTAAAGTCCGGGTCAAAACAATTGGTGACTTTAATAATATCATTGGGTAAATACGTACGGCAACCCGTGACGGATTCTGTAAAATAAAAGTTTACTTTACCAGGGGCATTACCTGAAACAAGCCCGTTTGTTGTAGTTGAAGCAATCGCAGGGCGTGTACTGGTCCAAACGCCCAATGAAGATGATCCCAATATGGTTTGATATCCTATACATAAATTTGTCGGGCCGCTTACAAAAATATCCGCATTAGGGTACACAGTAATAGAAGAGGATGGATTTGAAATACATCCTGTACTTTCGTCTGTAAAGAAAAAGTACACATTCCCCTGATCAAGGGCAGTTACATGTCCTGTAGAAGAAATAGTGGCTATCATGGTGTTGGAAGATGACCAGCTACCTCCTGTATTTGGTAAAAATTGTGTTGTACTACCGATACAAATAGAAGATGGACCGTCGAGTAACGGTGTTGTTGCTCCCAAAACGGTAACCGGTGTTGTCGCATTTGAAATACATCCGGTGGAAGAACTGGTGAACCTGAAAGTGGCAAGTCCTTGAGATATTCCGGTAACAAGACCTGAATTATTTACGACAGCGATGAGAGGATTTACAGAGGCACATGTTCATTCAATTGAAGGCGAAAGATTTGTATTACCTCCGATGCAGATGTCGCGATCTCCGCTTACCTCTACCAATGGTTTTGGCAATACGGTCAGAACATTTGGTAAAGTAGCCTGACAGCCGGTACTGTTTTGAATATATCTGAAACCAACAATTCCTGCACTGATACCGGTGACCAATCCTGTATTGGAAACAGAAGCGATGGATGGCTGAAGAGAAACCCATGTTCCTCCTGATATAGGATTCAGTTGGGTTGTCTGCTCAACACAGATTTGAGAAGGACCTGCCAGAATAATTTCCGGTGATGGACTAACGGTAAGAAGGGCTGAAGAGTCAGACACACATCCGGTAGTCAAAGGGGTAAATATAAATCTGGTTGTACCCGCAGAGATGGCGTTGACCACTCCAGCATTTGTAACCGTTGCTATACCGGGATGTGCAGATGCCCATGTTCCGCCCGAAGAAGGATTTAATTGGGTAGATTCACCAATACAAATGGATGTTGGACCTGATATAAAAATATTTGGTTTTTCATTGATGGTAATCGGGGCACCCGGATCGGACGCACAACCCGAAGTTGTGGTAAATATAAACCTTGTCGTTCCTTCTGAAATGGCCGTAACCAATCCGGTATTGGTGACAGAAGCGATTCCAGGATATTCGCTGACCCATGTTCCCCCACTTGTTGGACTGAGTTGTGTAGTCTGGCCAGGACAAATATTGTTTGGCCCAGTTACACTAACGATTGGTTTTGGTAAAACCATAACGATTTCACTTGGATTGGATGCACAACCTGATGCACTCTCCACAAATGTAAATTGGGCTGATCCGGCTGAAATACCTGTCACCATTCCTGAATTATTTACAGTGGCAACAGAACTATTGGATGAAGTCCACGTGCCTCCAAAAGAAGGCATAAGTTGTGTGGTATTCCCCACGCAGACAGAACTTTGTGGTACATCTATAATTGGTTTAGCATATACGGTAATTAAAGGAGTAGGAAATGAAGTACAACCTGTGACGGCATGTGTAAATACAAAACTTGCTGTTCCCGCTACCAACCCTGTCACTAAACCTCCATTGGTCACGGAAGCAATCATTGGATGAGAAGAGTTCCACGTTCCCCCTGTTGCAGGAAGAAGATGGGAAGTTCCTCCGATACATATATTGGAAGGACCTGATATGGATACAATGGGTCTTGCATTGATGGTTACCGGTGCAGTGGGTAGAGAAGGACAACCACCTGTCAGATCAAAAAAGGTAAAAGTCGCCGTACCATTGCTGATACCGGTTACTATTCCTTGGTTATTTACGGAGGCAATTGCGGGATGATTACTTACCCACATTCCACCGGTAGTGGGAGATAATGTGGTTTGGTTTCCGACACAGATGATGTTAGAACCGGTTATAGAAACGGCACTGGCAGGTTTTACGGAAATGATAACGGATGAATCTGAAATACAACCTGAAAAAGTACTTGTAAAAACAAATCGGGCAGTACCTGAAGCAACACCTGTAATTTGTCCTGCGTTGGAAATCGAAGCGATTCCAATATTTGAGCTTGACCAGGTTCCACCTGTAGAAGGAAGTATTTGTGTGGTTTCACCGGGACAAATGCTATTGGGACCATCTAAAAGTATGGCAGGTTTGTCATTAACGACTACTGATAAATCTCCATTTGTGACACAACCAACAGAATTGGTAAATCTAAGAGATGCCACGCCCGGCGAAACGGGTGTCACTGTACCTGTTGGTGATACAGTTGCAATAGATGGGTGTAGTGAGACCATGTTCCTCCTGATGAAGGTTGTACATTAGTTTGTTGTCCGGTACAAAGATTGTTGGGTCCATCAAAACTTGTAGTTGTTACTGCTTTTACTTCGAATAATTGTGATGTATCAGAAACACAATTTGTTATTGCCTGTGTAAAAATGAAGCGAACACTCCCTTCTGCTATTCCGGTTATAAATCCGGTGTTGGTCACCGAGGCTATGGCAGGATGAAGTGATGCCCATGTTCCACCCGTATTCGGGGACAACTGGCTGGTTTGACCTGAACAAACAGGATTGAGTCCTGTAATATTTATTATGGGTTTGGGATGAACATTGACCCCTGCATTGGCAACAGCCTTACAGCCCAGATCATTGGTAACGGTTACAAAATAATTTGTCAAAGGAGGAAAAGGAAATACAGTAACTGAAGCAGAGTTGCTATTTCCAGCATTTGCACCCCATTGATAACTTACAGCTGATGAAGCGTTTACCGATATTTGTGCTTTGACCTTCACAAACAGTGGATCCGATATTAACAATGTATGGGTCAAATCTTTGGTAAACATATCCCGATACATTTGCTTTACAACCAAAACTATCAGTCACGGTAACATTATAATTTCCGTTTGATGTAATATTTACTATTGGTGTATTTCCTGTAAATGATAAAGGACCGGTCCACGAATAGGTATAATTTGGTGTTCCGCCGTTGTTATCAAAGATAATTTTGACGTATCAGTAAGGCAAATATTTCCATTATAATTAATGGCAGCTGATAGAGATGGGCCTACAGAAATAGTGGTACTTGCATTGGACACACATCCAGTGGAGGAATTTGTAAACGTAAATTGAACATTGCCGGGGGCTATTCCATAAATCATTCCGGATGCATTTATAGTTGCAACAGCAGCATTGGAACTAAGCCATGAACCTCCTGTAGAAGGTAGAAGTTGGTTGAATTGCCAACACAAATATTGGCTGGACCGTTTAGTGTGATGACGGGTATGTGTTTACTGTGACGGGAGTAGTTGCATTTGAACTGCAAGTGGTGATTGAATTTGTGAAAATAAAAGTTGCAGTGCCCGGACTCATGGCGTTACTACACCACCATTGGTAACAGTCGCAACGGCAGGATTGGAACTTGTCCACGTTCCGCCTGTTGCTGGCAGTAAGTTTGTCGTTTGTCCCGGACAAATATTGGCAGGACCTGAAACAGATACAACAGGTTTAGTATTAACATTAATGGTTACGGATGGTACAGCTGTACATCCAATATTATTGGTGACCG
>JADKAS010000027.1 GCA_016715245.1 Saprospiraceae bacterium | reverse complement strand
AATCCAAAAATACAGGACTCAAAGACTTATTGGGTTTTTCCTGTAATTTTTTCAAAAACTCAGATTGTTTTGAACGGTCAATTTCGAGTGGTGTGATTTCAGGTTTAACTACCTTGGCCAAAGTTGTGTCTGGTCCGGTTCTTTTATAAATGGTTACATAATTATCGCCAAACCATTTATTGGCAAAAGCAACCACATCTGCTTTGGTTATACTGCCTGTTTTTTCTACATTGTTGAGATAAGTTTCCCATGAAGTCCCTGTCCCGAATAAATCATTCAGAGTATACGCCATATTGACAGCATTTTCCTGCTCCCTTACCCTACCCACTTTCAGGTTGTTTACGGTGGCTTTGATCAGGCTTTCGTCAAAATTACCTTTTTTAATCTCTTCAATCTGACTTAAAACCAGTTTTTCAGCTTCCTGCAAACTTTGATTTTTTAACGGTCTCGCTCCAAAGTACATCATTCCGTAATCTGTCAGCAAATAGGTATAACCGAAAGCAGATAATACTTTTTGTTTTTTAACCAGGTTTTTATCTATCAAACCACTTTTACCATTGTACAAAATAGCAGCCATCAAATCTGCTGTCACGGCATCTTTATGGTTTTGGTCAGGCATTCTGAAACCAATGGCCACACTTTCTTCATCGGGGCTGAATACATTTACGTATCTTGGTTCAGTAATAGGATCTTCTTTTTCAAACTTGAATGCCGGTATTTCTTTTGGAATCCAGTTGCCGAAATATTTATCCACCAGTTTTATGGTTGCGTCCGGATCAAGATCCCCTGCCATGATAACCGCCATATTATTGGGAACATAATATGTATCATAAAATTTTCTGATAGCCTTAAGGGAAGGATTTTTTAAATGCTCAACATCACCTAAAATAGTTTGGGTTCCATAAGGATGTTTCTGAAATAAATTGGCAAACATACCGTCAAAAACCTTGCTGTTTCCCCTGTCAAGAGACATGTTTTTTTCTTCATACACTGTTTCCAATTCAGTATGAAAAAAGTCTGAAGACTGGTCTTTCAAATCTTTCTTTCTGAATCTCCAGGTATTTTTCAAGATTGGTTGAAGGGAAGTTTTCCATGTAAGCGGTTATTTCCTTGGATGTAAAAGCGTTGGTCATGGAAGAACCTACTGAAGTCATAGCTTTATCGTATTCGTTAGGTACAGCCAGTTTTGAAGCCAGTGTGGAAACCGAATCAATTTCTTTATATATCTTTTTGCGAATGGCCGGATCCGTACTGACATTATATTTTTCGTACAACATTTCTATCTGGTCAAGAAATACTTTTTCTTTTTCAAAATCAACTGTACCCATATTTTCAGTTCCTTTAAACAACATATGTTCAAGGTAATGAGCCAATCCTGTATTCGTGGCAGGGTCATTTTTTCCACCTGCCCGGGTGGTAATAAAACTCATGATTTTGGGCTCAAGAGTATTTTGGTGTAAAATTACTTTCAGGCCATTTTTCAATGTGTAAAACCTGGTTTTGGTGGGGTCGCCCTCCACTATTTCATAGGTATATTTTCCGTCGGGAGATGTTTTTTTGGTCGTTTTAAACATGGTTTGAGCATAATTAAGTACAGAAAGAAAAGTCAGCATGACAACAAGGAAACATTTTATACACATTTTCATGGTTGAATAGATTAAAGGTGAACAATTGTAAGTAAACGAAGCCAAAAGATTAATTGTTTTCAGGAATGTATACATTCGTCGAAAAAACCTGGAAGTCAGAAAAAATTACAAAAATTGTCATGTTTTGACATTTTATGAAAAATTTGAAATCGATTTTCAGTAAGGTATACCAGTATTTAAAGTCCACCGGTGTGACTTTAATTCATATGACATTTTCCCTGTTAAAATATGTATTTAATTGGGTTGCCCTGTAAGCGGATTGACCTGGTTTTCACTTTTTAATGCCATCATGTCATAAATAATCTTACACCAGATTAATATACATGGAAAGGCTTTTAACGAATATGGATGTACAAATTCATCTCTCAAGTATTCAGGAAATAAGTCTGTTGGTGAAAGTGAGGTTAAAGTAAATGCCAATACAAATAAAATTATATTCAGTGTATTTTTTTCACTTCTCACAAACCACAATGCAACACCGGCCATAGCAATAATAAATGTCGGAGATTCAGCTTTGTGATTAAATATTACTATCCAGATCAATATAGAACAAAGCAGAAGGTAGGTAAACATTGACTCCTTGTACAATTTTATTCTGACAAATGGTATTAAAAAAACAAGGACACCTGTAAGAACAATTATGTTTTTATTAATGACCGCAGAAAACCATGAATGTATCCAGCCCATGACTGAATAACCATAAGATATATCATGGTCATTTTTTAACATATTGATGAAGCTGCTATACAATTTTATATATTGGTCAACACTCACAAAAATTAAGGGCAATAATAACAGGACTCCGGTCCAGAACAATGTATATAAAACTGACTTCCATTTATTTGGGTAAAAAAGAAAAAGGGCAAAACCCACTATTCCGAATAATTTGATAAACACGGAAAATACAATACATAAAGTCGCCCAAAAAGCCTTATTTTTTTCAAGAAACCCGTATGCCAAAATCAACAATCCCGCTATTAAAGCATTTGATTGTTCATTCTGAATGGAGGTAATAAGTTCCACAATAACAATAAGAAGTATCAGCCCTTTTTGATAATTATTTAATTTAGGTAAATAATACACAGCAATCAAAAAAACCATTGCATTCAATATATTCCATAAAAGTAGACCGAGCCAGTCAGGCAGTACACTGAAGATTCCAAATAAGAAGGTGTATATTTATATAAATCCCAATGTTCCTCCGGGTATAAAATGTATAAGTCCTGATTATTTTTAAGGTGTTGGAATGATTTCTCAAAAATAGTGTAATTGTTGTATTTATTATACTCTATCCCTCCTTCAAAAAACGTGGTCGTTCCTGTAAGTGATTGTATACTAGCAAAAACGGCCAGAAGCAAAAAAATGGAAATAATAATCCTTTTATCGGAGACAATATTTACTATTTTATCTTTCATACTTACATTTTAATTTTGGACAATTCTTTCCCTATTTTTGAAAGATAAATTGTCGTTATATCCTTCACAAGTAAAATTATTCCATAAATTGTTATGTGGGAATATATGATTTTACATAATAAATTTTTTCCGTGTTTGTGGAAGCAGGGCTATACAAATAATCAAAACCCCATACATAGCGTAAAATAGCTGAATTAATTCTACAGTTTGTATAAGATAACTTTCCACATTTATCCAGATAATAAGGCCTATTCCGATGTATACTGTAAATGTCCATGAAAAATGATAATCATACAATACGTTAAGTTTCTGCATAAACGGATTATTCTGTTTTTTTATAATACTGTAGATAATATAAACCGGAAAAACACCAAACACGAGCAAAAGAATAATACCGGGTATGAGAAAATTATTAAAGGGTGAATTTTCCAAAAAATTAACCGTCATCCCCATCAGAGAACCATCAGGTTCTAACATAAAGAGTATTCCACCAAAAAACGCTCCTATAGAAAGGAATCCAAGTAAAAATATCAAAAGACTTTTCATAAATTCAAATTTATAAAATATCAGCCCTACATTTTATAAGCCGCAAATGCTAAATAAGGTATAAATATACATTGATACTTATCACCGAAGTAAAAATCTGATCTGTTTTTAATTTTTTTTTGTAATGATAACAAGCCATATGGTGGTTGATAATGCGCGCAACAATATTTTTATATTGTTGATTTTTTAAAGCGCTCTGTGATAGAACCCTTTTCGAAAATACATGTAGTGTTTCTCCCCTATTAATATTTCACTAAACGGGTATATTTCTTCTTTCCACCCACCAAAGAGTTTACAATATATATACCTTCAGGCAAAGTACTTACATCCATCGTTTCGCCAACAGGAACCTGAGCAATAGTCAATACTTCTCTGCCGGTGAAATCATGGATTTTGACCTGCTCAAGAATGTATTCAGAATGGTTGCATAATATATCTTTTGTCGGGTTAGGCCCAAGGTGTAAAGTGTGTGATGTGGTCCCGTTTATGGTACTGGTTGTTCCATCTCCAATGGTAATATTGTCAAAAAATATCACCCGGTCTGCATTTCGGGACACGAAGTCAGGAAAAACTACAATCTGATTGACATCTTCAACTGCATAAATGGCATTATTAATATATCCGGAGAAGTCGAAAGTAATCTTTTCCCATTGGTTTATGAGTGTGTTAGGTTTTTTGATTTCCGGAAGAGCGCCCAGACTTGTAGTGACCAGTTTAATGCCGACATTGCTTATCACATTCTTCCAAACCATTATGGTAATGATACTATTGGCATTGGATAACCGGTAATTCCCCAGGTCGACACCTTGTTTAGACTCACAACCTGCATAAGGAGCACCTGCCTGAAGAGCGGTGAATTTGGCTACAGTCGTGGAAGTATTCATTCCGCTCATATCAGGATTAGCCACAATCTCCAAAGGAGGGTTTGTACCGTTTTCAAAAACCGTCCATGTCCAGTTGGCTCCGAACCCTCCGGCTTCAAAGTTTATCGGAGTATTCTGTGCATTAATGTAAAACGAGGAAATAAAAAGGCTGGCAATAAGTAAGGATACTTTCATAACTTTTTTCCAAAGATACAATAAAAATCAAATTGATGATTTCAAAAAAGCACCAAATATTAATCATCTAATTATGGTAGCTACTGCCAATAATTAGTGTTTTAGAATTTTCTTTATTTCCCTATTTTTATCTGAAATTATTTCCATGATATATATATTTGTCTCTAAGTTTGACAAATCAACAATTGTATTGATTGGAGACGGTTCAGATTCTATAATAACCCTGCCGGACAAGTCAAAAACCCTGACTTTAGTAAGCAATTCAGTGTTTTGAACCTTAATATTCACAATTCCAGTTGTAGGGTTGGGAAAAACATCAAACTCATTTGTAAATACAATATTATTTATTGAAGTTATTGTTCCTCCGGTTTCTGTTTTTACCACGGTACCTGCGCTTCCGACCACATAACCCACATTGAGTGAAGGAAAACTAACACCTAAAAATCCTTTTGAAATATTGGGGCTGATGTCAAGCCATGTTTCACCGCCATCTATAGTTTTTTGAATCAGAGATTGATTCATAGAACCTCCAACTATATAGCCTGTATTTTCATTTGTAAAGGTAATTTCCATGTTACCACTCATAGAAACGGAGTTTTGATTCTCCCATGTTTCGCCTCCGTCTTTTGTTTTCAAAATTTCCCCGCCCCATCCTACAATATATCCAGTTTCCTGATTTATAAAAAAAACTGATTGCAAATAATTATTTGAGGGAGAAGTCACAGGATTCCATGACAATCCGCCATCTATAGTTTTTAAAATTACCGGACTTGAAGGAAACCCTCCAACTGCAACTCCAATAGTATCATTTACGAAAAAAATTGATTGCAAAGTCAATCCTGTACCCGAGTTCATTTTTTGCCAGTTATTTCCCCCATCGGTTGATTTCAAAATTGTTCCCTGGCTTCCGGCACAAAAAACAATTGATTCAGTCACAAAAAACACATCATTCAGATAAGAATAAAACGGACCAGTCTGCATTTCCCAATTTTTTCCACCATCTATTGATTTACAGATTATTGAACGACCTGTGCCACTTTTAGATCCAACAGCTATGATAACCATTTTATTTATTGAAGTAATGTCTTCAAAAAAAATTGAATTATCTGCTTCATAACAGGTTTGTATTTCCTCCATTTATTGTGGTATAAATCAAATTTTTACCAGTAACAAATCCTTCATTTTCAGAAATAAATTCAACACTGGTAAGGAGATTATTTGTAGCAATATTCTTTTCATGCCATTGGGCATATGAGTTGAAATGGATATTTAAAACCAAAATACAAATTATCGATATTTTCTTCATTTGATAGATTTTTATAATTTTCATTTTATATCCTATACTTTTAAAAACTCTTTAAATCAGATGATCTGCAACAATAAATGTGTTCCGCACATTTAAATACATAATCAAAGTCAGGTGTATAAACCTTACTATTTTTCATATAACGTATATTGTACATTTTTGTGATAAAAAAGAACATTAGAAATTGATGCTATTTATACTTTTCTGTTCAGGATTACGTATTAACGTCTTTTTTCAAAAAATCCCCGTCAACAATCAATAATTTTACCCCGGAAGCGCAATGTGATTTGTGAGAACTCAAATCATCAGAAACTACATACATCTCCCCTTTTGTGAGTGTACATTTTTCACCATTTGACAATTCGCTGACGAACTCTCCTTCCAGACAAAAAACAATATGGCCTCTTTGGCACCAATGGTCAGCAACATATCCTTGTGAATATTCGACAATTCTTATTCTTAGTCCGGGAAATTGAACAGTCTGCCACCAGGATACTCCGGTTTCCCCTCTGTGTTCAACTTTTTTTATGGAAGACCAGTCTATGGTTTGGAAAGGAATGTTACTCACTTCAACTCAATTATTCGTTCTTCTATATTTTTGATATTTCCTTGCGTCACCGTTTTTATTTCCATGGTAAAAAGCATCCAGCCTGTAGGGTGAACGACAGATGAAGTAAAAGTTTCATTGGTGAGATTTTTCACATCTTCTCTGGTCGGTGGTTTTACCTTCATAGAATTGGCCGACTTGGTAAGGTAATTAAATGTAGCATCGGCCAATTGTTCTTTGTTTATTTCCTGCCATGATCTCAACGTAAAATTATCCTCATCTACGTTAATTTCGTCGAGAACGACCGTAATATCGACGTCAAAAGGTTGAGGTCCATAAGGATTACTTTGTGTTGTTTTTCCTTCGAGAACTTCTCCCAGTTTATATTTGCCACCGTGAAAGTTGTGAAACTGAAGAATTTCTTTAATGGCCGAAGCCTCTATAGTTTCCTTTGTTTTATACTCCCCTTCTATCTGCTTGAAATAATTGTCCTTTTCAGGGTCATTTTGATATTCCTTTTTAGCTTTTATAATAGCCGTCTGCATAAAAGCCTTTAACTCTTTCCAGTTTACCACTTCCTGAAATGCACCCAGTTCATTTGTTTTTATTACTATTTTTTGCCGTTTATTAAAGGCACTTGATTTTTCAGCGCAGGTAGTTGGCTGGTAGTTACAGCGTTTTTAAAACGCCATTCTACAGTATACGACTTTTCATCGGCGGTCAAAACGGTAATTTCTACATCGTACGTCAGATTATCTCGTGAAGTAGTGTCAGAGCCATTAACTTTAAACACATCAAAAGTTACCCAGTAATTCTGTTTCTCCCCTTTTTCCCAATACGATACTACCTGGGCCGTAGTGTCTTCCATATTAATCTGAGCACTTGCGGTCATCCCGATCAGTAACATCATCATTATTAAAATTCTGTTTTTCATGTTTGTATTTTAACTGGGAAGGATTAAATTTCAGTCTTAAACGGCAAAAGAAATAAAAGTGTTTTTGTTAAAGAAAAGTAATTGTTTGTCTTTTCATTCTTTCGATAAAATGCAAAAGCAAAATTAGGAAAATTAAAGAACTGAATATTAGCCTAATTAAAGATTATATTGGTATGAAGTTCAATTAATTTCAACCTGCCTTATGCAGGCGGGCACTTACTTTTTTCATTGACAAAAAGTAAGCAAAAAGTCTAGGCCTAAAAAGGTGATTGCAAGCACCGTTCACTTTCGAATCTTCATGCTTTTTCTTTTGCCTGTTGAAGGTTTTGCTTTGACTTTTTATCATGTTTTGGCAAAAGACGCAATTTCGATTCTTCGTTCTCTATCACTGTTTTTAGGCCCGAAGTCGATAAAGACAACATTTGTTTTCATGTACTAAATACTCAATAAGTGATTTGGGAAAATATTGCAATGAATCTGAAACAAATTGTCCAACAAGCTTATTTGTTTTTGCCCCTCTGACTCCCCTGTGGGGGAGAACCAAACAATTAAGCTTAGATTCACGCTTTAGAGTCAACAAGATTATACCGGATCAGGAATTCAATTAACTTTGTGTGCTTGAATACCCAATTTCTTATTTCTCACAAAGATTTTTCAACTGTTCGAGGGCTTTAGGATAGTTCTCGGTCATATAATCCACAAACTCTTCTGTTGTGTCTAAGTCAACAGTAATGGTTGTCGTTCCAACATTTTCTTCAAAGGTGTAGTTTTCAAATCCGTTAGCCCATTTTTCCACTTCAGGGCCTTCAGTGGTTTCAATATCTCCTTTTACCAAGCCATAATGCTGGATAGAAACAAATCTATCTTGAATGTTTTCGACTATTCTGGAAACCATACCGCCCTTTTCTCCATTTTCGTCTATTCCGATAAAAAGAATTTTACTTCCTTTGTCCCAGCTACCTTCATAGGTGGATGTCGGATTAAATTCTGCTGTCCAATATTCATACGTTGCCTTATTGGATAATCCCAGCATAATATCATATACCCTTGACGCAGGAGCCTTAATAGGTATTTTGAATTCCAACTTTTTCACAATATGTTCATTTAATTTTGGTTAATCATTTATAAAATAGTAAATTTTAATTACGATCTGTACTTACTTCGTCAATGTATACCCCAGATAACTACCAAGGAATTTAGCAATATTCGCCAAAACAAAAATCACAATAAAGTCAGACCATTTTACACCAGCGGCTGTAAGGATTATAATGTCCACAATCAGATAAGTGACCGGAAGCATAAGGGAAAGTCTGGCAACATTCGGATATTCATTTTTCTTCCAATACTTTACAACAAGAAAAAAAATGATAAAACCAAAAATACCGGAAATATAGGGTGCGGAAACATTAGCATGTGCTTCATAAACACTCTGATCCTGACCCGGATTAATGAGATATGAATAAATGGCTACTTCAAGAAAGGACAGCCCTATCAGGATGGCCATTGTCAGAATCACCAATCCGATTAACTTTAAAACCACATATTGCTTCATATTTATTGATTTGTTTTTAAGTAATATTGTGTTATAATGTATTATAATTACAAATGTATTGGACATCTTTTAATTATTCACATAAAATGGGGATTTTTACAATAAATGAGTACAAAAAGGACATTAAGAAATGTATTTGAGTTGAAAAAATTTACTCATTAAAGTATAATCCTACACCATATGTTTCGGTTTTTGTTTCAGATTGCCCTGTTCAATAATTTCCCTGATTCGTTTTTGTCTTGTTTCTGTTGTCTTGGCTAAAACCAGCCAGGACAATATGATCTTTTTTGAAGATTTACTTAAATTTAAAAAAAAGTCCTTTGAATTGGGGTTGTCAGTAAATTCTGCTTCCAAATCAGCAGGAATTATTAATTCTTCCACCTCATCCAACATTGTCCAGGAGCCGTTTTGTTTTGCAATTTCTATACTGATGTATCCTGCTTCTGCCATTAACCCAGCTGCAATCAGTTTTTCGACTTTGTCTTTATTGATTTTAGACCATGTACTCGAAGGTTTTCTTTTACTGAAAAACTGCTGACTTCTTTCATGGTCAATTGAAATTATTTTACTGTCTATCCAGCCAAAACACAAGGCTTCATCAACGGCCTCGCTCCAGGTGACAGAAGGTTTGTTTGATGATTTTTTATAATAAACAAGCCAGACAGATTGTTCTGTCTGATGGTATGTTTGCAACCAACTTCGCCATACTGACTTATTTTCAGGATAAAATATTTTTTTTTCTTTTTCTGACATGTACATTGTTTCAAAGCAAAAATAAACAACTTACAGCCAAGATTACGGTAAATTTAGGATTGATTTAGTGATGTTAGAAAAACAAATCATACTAATCTCTCTAATTTACCTTTTCGCTTTACAATATTTTTGTAATCCCATTGTATTTTTTCTGATTTATCAAGCCAACGTTTTAAGTCATCTTTATCAATTTCTGAAATGTTATTGTAAAATACAGAAGCGTCCCTAAATTTGCCGGTTGATGCAAGCAAAGCCATTTCTTCAAAGTCCGCACCACTCCAAAACATCAAACGCACTCCTTTTTTTTGTTTGCTGTAACCAACAACAGGGTTACCGTCTAAAAACCAAACCGGATGAGCGTGCCATATTTTGCTTTCCGCACTATGCAGATAGTTATTTATAATATGGGCAAGTAATTCGCAGATTTTTTGGTCTTCTGATGTCAGATTATTGTTATAGGCTTGAATATTTGTGTCCATTTTTAATTTTTAGATTGCCATTAAAATCGTATTCATAGTGAAATCTTTTACATTTTTTTCACATTCCAGACAATTATAATGTATACCTTCATACATAGTGTTTCTTTATTCCAGGTTAATGGATTCGATGGGTAGGTTTGTGTTCCAAATGTTGCTGTAAAGCTTCCACTCGCCATTTACATTTTTCCAGATATTAATGTACTTTCCTTTGTCAATGGTATTTTCTTCTCCGTATCTTAAATAATAAGTTCCCTCATCAATTAAATAATCCTGATTACCATAAAAAGATGTGGTCAATTCTTTAAACTCATAAATTCCATAATTGACCCAATCAGTATTTAATTGTGAAATAGCTTTTCTGCCCGTCACAATTTCGGAATTTGGGGGGAGCACTCTTGCATCTTCAGTAAAGATGTTATTCAGGAAAGATGTGTCTTTTGAAATATGTGCTTCTGTGAAACGTTTAGTTAATTGTTGAATTTTCGATTTAGCATCGTTTACGTCAAATTCTACTATTTTCTCTTCGGTATGTTCTTTTGAATTACTCTTCTTGTCACAAGAATACATTACTAATCCAAAGATTAATGTCAAAAATAAAAGTTTCGGGAATGTTCTCATTTAATTAGAATTTTGGTTGATTCAACATTATGCAAAAACGGTTTGCACTGGTGACGGACGAAGCTATAGCAGGTCTGTACGTTCAGTGCATTGTTCTATCCGGTTTGTTTTTTCATACTTGATAAATTGAATGTCATCGATCGTTTCGAAGACAGAATCTGCAGATATTAATGGAATGTTCATATAAATGGAAGTTGCTCCAATAATTGCATCTGGTAATTTAATTCTATTAATCTGCTTTAATTTTATTGTTGCTTGTTTTATAGATTCGTTATAGTCTATAATAATACAATCTTTGAGAAAATTTTCGATGCGTTGATGTTCTTGCAATGTAATTCCTGCAAATCCAAGTAATCCGAGTTCTGTTATGAAGGAAACATACACATTCTTCCTATCTAAAATCTCAGCTACGACAGTATCACCAAATAAAAGATATAAAGCAATATTGGTGTCAATCAGAATATTTTCACCATTCACTTCGCATCATTTTTTGAAGTTCTAATGGATCTTCTTTAAGTTTTACCTTGCCGCAATGTTTAAATGCATCCAGCTTACCTTTGCGTTCCAAATTTTTGAGTATTTTTTTTATCTTGTCCTTGTCTTCTGTTGATTTTATTATCACTGTCATTTCAAGCTTATTTGTTACAAAAATACTAAGTTTTAACGATATTGTTGCTAGTTTTTTGCTTTTATAATTGGATACAACTTGTCTGTTTATCTATATTAAATATATCAACCACTCTATACTCTTCGTTTTTTAGTTTATTGGAAGGTTTTAACCTCCGGAAAAATACACACCCAAACAATATGTCCATATTTTACTGATGTTTGTACGCTCAATTTATTTATTAACAAAAGGTGTCTATATGATGATCTGCAGGTGCCTGTTTTTCAGATAGAAGTCCTGAATAAATATGTACAAATATTTTCTGCTATCAGATTTTCTTCAGGCACCGTAATAATATAACAAATGTAATACAAAGATTTTATGCCGGATGAAAACCAGGAGGATTTTTCATCTTTGTTTTGAATATTATCCGGATTGGCTTGTAGATTTTCGACGGCAATATAGCCATCAAATCAAACTTGTAATGGTGGTTCACTTTGCTCCGGAATCAGTGACTCAGTTTGGAACGGGACATGTACCATCGCCCGGTTTTAAGCATAGCAATGCAGGTGGCTGGCTTTCTGTTGTTTAATATTCCAGTTTCATTTTCATCATTATGTCTGTCTTTTCGTCATTCCCCAACTTGAAAACGTGTTTATCAAACTCTCTACAAACCATTTTTCCTGTAAAACTTTATGGCTCTGGATTTTCTTCCCAAACGCCCAACCAAACATAGTCTACACGTTTCTGTCTTTCGTAATTTCGATTGCCTTGTCGTAAAGTAATTGTCCAACACTTTTTCCATGAAACTCTTTAAAACATAAATTCGCTCCAATTTCAAGAGGCCTTGTCGTCTTGCAATTCAGTTTGGGATTGTCCAAGTTTACTTTTAAATAGCCAATGACTTCATCTTTCCATATCGCAAAATAAAATTCAGCGTTGTTGTCGTTAAGTTCTGCTGTTAGTTTTCCTTCAGAGAAACCTTCTTCAAGATAGTTTCTATTTTCTCTCTGGTGTTTCCCGCTGAGAAAGTTTCAAATGTCTGCCTGCCAATTTTTGTAATTGGTCAATATTGTCAATTGTTACTTTTTGTATGTTAATGTCCTTCATTTTCAATTTACTGTTTCTTTGTCTAAGGTTGCCA
>JADKAS010000026.1 GCA_016715245.1 Saprospiraceae bacterium | reverse complement strand
GATCGGAATAAACGACGAAACAAACCAATGGGGTCAAAACGTTTCGGTATCGGTAAGTCAGACAAAAGAAGAAAGAGAAGCAAAAAAGGATAAATATTATGTAGGCAATGGAAAAGTTTTCTATACTGACGGCAAAATAACCAAAGCAGAAAAGAAAGATATCCCAAAAGCGGAAGAGCCGTTTATCCCATCGGGTGACACTTTACCGTTTTAGCAATTGTTAGACCTTAGTTTGAGAATGAGTATTAAGGGAGTTGTAGCCGAAATGCAGCTCCCATTTTTAAAAAAAAATCAATAAAAAAATGAAACAGATATTAATTTTAGCAATGATCTTAATTTTAGGGTGCACAAAAGAAGAAACAAAATGCACATCTTACAACTTAGTCACTGAATCGAGTGAAAACTCAGCACGTCAAAAATGCAATGGCATTGCAAACTCACACCCGGAGTTTAAAGTTATTTCAAGTAATTATGTTGGATGCCTGACAAAAGACGAATACATACAAGCTAAGAAAGGAGAAAGTCAGGTAACCCGGAGTTATTGCAATGGTGTTTCTTATACGGTTAAAATTACGTTGAAATGACAACTAAAAAAGGCTAAAGAGTTATTTGATAAATACTACCCACTTGCATCATCATATGTAGATGATAGGCATGAAGTTGCAAAACAATGTGCAAAAATAGCGGTTGAAGAAATAATGAATACATTTTCAGATTATGACAGCCGACGAGAATATTGGATTGAAGTAAAAAAAGAAATTAACAAATTACAATTTAATTTAGCAGTAGAACTTTGCCAAATTAGACCACCAGAAGGTGCGATAATTTAAAAAGAAAACAAATTCGTTTATATGAGAGTGATAGACAACAAAGAACTAAGAGATAAATACGAAAAGAAATACTTGAAATAATTAAAAATGAAAACATATTTTGTATTCAGGATATTTTTGCATTTTATAAAGGTTGTACAGTTTCAACATTTTATAATCACGAGTTGGAAAAATTGGAAACCATTAAAAGGGCAATTGATGACAACAAGATAATAACCAAACATTCATTAAAAGCAAAATGGGCAGAAAGCGACAATCCAACATTACAAATTGCACTATTTAAAACTATTTGCAGCGAAGAAGAAAGGCGGCAATTATCACAAAACTACAACGACCACACCACAAACGGAAAAGAAATAAACATTCCGGTCATTGAATGGGTAAAAAGCAAAGAAGAATAAAACAATATTTATTCACAATGTCTACAAAGATTAATGAATTGTTTTTGCCCTTATACACATCAAAGAAGCGTTATTTTTAGCGACTGGCGGGAGGGGGTCGCTTAAATCCACAACGGTACATGACTTTATAGTAAGGCTATCATATGAAAAAGGTCATGGAATTTTAATTTTAAGATACACGTTAACAAGTGCTGAAAAATCTGTAATACCTGAATTTAAAAGCGCACTTGAAAGACTTAATGTTGAATCAGACTTTGAGATAACAGGAACAAAGATCATAAACAAACATTCAGGTTCTTTTATTTTGTTTTCCGGAATAAAA
The DNA here is from genome assembly GCA_016715245.1 of Saprospiraceae bacterium. GTDB lineage: Bacteria > Bacteroidota > Bacteroidia > Chitinophagales > Saprospiraceae > OLB9. The sequence goes on along the minus strand of JADKAS010000026.1, from coordinate 12,132 downwards.
ACATCTTCAGGAAACCAAACTGCCAACCTTAAATCATTAGCAGGAATAACAACCGTATTAATTGAAGAAGGCGAAGATTTTGTAGATGAAAAGGCATTTGACGCAATAGATGACAGTGTAAGGGCTGTTGGAGTTCAAAACCGTATTATATGGATTCAAAACCCAACAACCAGGGAACATTTTATTTATAAGCGATGGATTGAGCCAAAAAACAAAGTAATAAACAGATATGGTTATGATGTGACTGTTTCAAACATGGATAACGTCGAACACATTCATACAACATACCACATCGCTAAAGATTTAAACTACCTTAATGAAACGTTTTTAGAAAAAGCGGAAACATATAAATTAGAAGCTGAAAAACGAGAACTAAAAGAAAAAGGCGCAAAATACAAAACACATTATTATTACAATTATATTGGTGGATGGAAGGAGAGAGCCGACGGAACGGTATTTAATTATGTGGTCGGACAATTCAATGATAAACTACCTTTGCGGTGTCTGCATTTAGATTGGGGTTACAATCCTGATCCGTTGGCAGTTGGTGAAATTGCGATTGATTCAAGAAGTAAAAAAATATATGTCCGGGAAAAGATTTACAGTACAATGATTAACGATGTTCCGACGGCTTTATTAAATGCAGGAATCAATAAAAGAGATTTGATAATTTGCGACACTTCAGAGCCAAGAACAAAAACAAACGTACAAAGTAAAGGCTTTAATATTCAAAATGCTGTTAAGAATTTAATTAAAGATGACATTAGAGAAATAAACCAGTATGATATAATTTTAGACCCTGACAGTTCAAACTATAAAATCGAATTAGACAATTATGTGTGGAATGATAAAAAGGCATCGATACCAATTGATAAGTATAATCACTTATTAGATGGAATGAGATACGGGTTTAATCGGTTGACCAAAAAGGTATCATTTAGTGAAGCTGTTGGTTCGCCACAACTTTTTTAAAACTATATTAAAATATATTTCATTGTATCAAATTAATGTTTTATATTTGTATCGGTTTACATAAGCGAAGTTTTAAAGGCTAAAATTGAACCTTTTTTGTAATGACATTTGAACAAAACGAAATAGTATTGGTAAGTCATGATCGTTTAAGTTGGTCGCTTGCTTTTTATTGTTTTCCACAAGATGACTTACATAGAGTTGCATTTACGAAAACAAACGATGGAAGAGTAGGGAATTTAGAATGCTTTAAATACATTAAGAAATGGGATTAATAATCAAATGGGTGGATTAAGAGACCTTATAAACAAATATACTTCCATTGCAAAGGAACTTCCAGAGCAAAGGCAAAAGTTAGCGTTAATCTATGCACATGATGCTCATGCACTAACTCAAGATAGGTTAGTAAATAAGGGTGTTAATGCAAGGGGTGAAAAGTTTCCAAAGTATTCTGAATCATTTATTGCCCATAAATTAATACCAGGCAATTATTATAAATCCGAAGTAGTTAAGAAATTTAAAAGTGATGCTAATGCAGGAAAAAACAATGGTTCGTATAGAGCGTTCAGGGCTGCATATGGAAGGCGCACAGATATAAGGACTCATAATGTAGATAATAACATGCTTCAATCAATTGAGCAGGTTGTTGCTTACCATGATGAGTTTAAAACGATTGTAGAGATAAGACCTAAAGACCCAAGAACTAAAATGAAGGTTGATAACAATAGCCGAATTGTAAAGGTTAATATTTTGGCTTTTGGCAAAGAAGAAAGAGATTTGTTAGCTGATTTGAATAAGGAACGTATTAATGAACTTTTAAATCAATAAAAAATGAATGAATTAATCAAAGTAGAACATGTTAGTGTAAAAGATTACACTAAAGGCGGAATAATGATACCTGCAAAGATTGAGCACGTCAAAACAAATGAAGGTGTTAAGCAATATTTAATATATGGACAATTTAATTAAAGTATGTTATGATTGCAATTGTTTATTTGTTGGCGGCATGTTTTGCTTTGATTGTGGGAGCGCAAATATTGATTACGTTAGTAATAATTTACCTTTTAAAAATTAATAAAAATGAAATTTACAAAAAAGATTAAGCAAACATTTGATGTAATATATCTTAAAGCCAGAATAGGAGTAAGACATTGGGAAGATTCAGATTGGGAAGATTCAGATAATTTAATACCTTGTAGAAGTGGTGACAATTGGATTCCTATAATTGAATTGCAAACTGGCAAAATAATAAACTGGCAAGAAGGAAAAAATGCTTCGATTCATTTTAAATCATGCGATGACAATGAGTTTTATTTATTAGATAAAGACAATAACATTATCGTTGGAATATACGGATATGTAATAGATATGATGTGTCCGAAAGAAAACGGTTACGGTGATTATGTAATTATGGATATTGATTCAAACGGATTCATACAAGATTGGAAAGTAAATTTAAAACCTTTTAAATGACAATACAGGAAAACTTTGATGCAGTATCAACCATAATAACCGATTCAGGATTGATTGAGCTTTGGGGTGATTGGTGCATAAATAAAACAGACAAAGAAGTGCCATACGGAATAAAGCCATTGAGCGTTAACAGTTCCAAAGAAACAAACGTGTATTCGATAAATGATAACGTTAAGAGTTCCGGGTATTCTTACATAAGGTCATTCACTGATTACAGGGACATAAAAGGTGTTTTTGTGGTTGAAATGGCAATAAATGTTTTTATTAATCCAAAAAAGATAGGCAGGATTAATGCGACCTACGAAATACCAATGAAGTTAATCGGACTATTGAAGCGACAATACAAAGATGTAAGGATTCTGCAGATCAGTTCTGAAAAGTATTCATTTCAAGAGATGGCAACAATCATAGTTCCTTTCAAGGCGTATGCAAGTTGTGAGAACATTGACTTATTAGAACCAGTATGTTAGAATTTTAACAGTGATGTCGTTGTGCTAACTTGTTGCTGGTTCTATACCAAATTCAGAAACTAAAAAAACAAAACTTAGATCATGCGATAATAATTGCAAAATTAATGTACCATGTATCAAAAGATATTGAAGATTATAAAACGACTGAAATGGTTTACAGTCAATTAGCGGACAAAACAAACTTAAATAAATTCACATGATTACACTTAAAATAATATTTTTTGCTTCAATCATTGCAATAGCATATCAAATAATGATAAGGCAGGGGGAGCTACTTCAAGAATGGGCAAGATATGTATACCTAAATATCAAACATCCAACACTTAAAAAGATATTACTTTGTCCTTATTGTTTGGGCGGACAGATAGCACTCTGGAGTTCAATTTATTACATTATAAAAGGTCATGGTGTTGAATGTCTTATTTCAGTACCTACAACGATTGTAGTTGTTTATTTTGTTGTTCATAAATGGTTTAAATAGGACAACAGAGAGAACACGCTTAAGTATTTTTAAATGAATAGATCTTATAGTCAAAGGAGGAAAGACTAAGGACAGAACACGACCCATTAAGATTGAAACGGATGCAAATGATAAAATCACTTACCAATGTGGGAACAAATCAAGATTGATAAATTAATAGAAGGAAAATTATATGATGTAATGGACGGTCAACGATTTGTAGTAAGGGCAACATTTGAAGTGTTAGAGGATTGTTTTAAGAGAATCATATACACAAACCAAAACCTATACTTCATAACCGAAAGAATTAACATATGGCAATAATCCTGACTGAACACGCAAAGCAAAGAATTGAGTTAAGGGGTTGTCCTGATCCAACAAAGGTAAGGGTAAAAAAAGCAACAGATAAAGACATAAAGCAATTAAACATTGGTCGAAGGTTAAAGCCCCGAAAATGTGCATTTATTCACAAAACAGAACATGATTGTTATATTTACATTGGATTGCATAGCGTGGACGATGTTGTAATTTTAACAGCTTATAAGTTTAGTAATTATTTTTCACCAACAGGAAACAGAAAACGAAAATGAAAGAAGAAGATCAAGAAGAATTTAGAGAATTCAGATTGTTGTTATTGATAATCATTGCATTAGGAGCGACTGTTATTTTTGTTAGTACAATGATACTATCATGAGCGCAACAGAATTTTACACCAGGATTAAAACAAAAGTTGAATCCAGAGAAGTGATTGAGTTGTACGAATCAAAAGGAAGTAGAAAGGTTCAAAATAGATTCATTACGTATAGTGAGTTATCAGAATTATGCGAAACAGAAATCAGATATGAAGTGAAAAAACGTATTTCAATTTTAGAAAGGCAGGGGAAAATAGAATGGTCATTCAGGCATAAAAAATATTTAGTTAAATGAGTAAAAATAGAAAAACTAATATTTGATCCAAAAAAATATGAATCAAAAGAGCAAGCAGAAAGGCGTAAAAAGATTTACGAACGAATAAAACAAGCATCTGAAATAATGGAGCGAATAAAACAAGCATCTGAAATAATAAAAAGTTAATGCGTGAGTAAAATAGATTGGGAAAAAAGAATAATCATAGGAAAATCAGGAACGGTTTATAAAATACTCCCTGAAAAAATAAGCGTTGGAAGATGGCCGAAATATGAACTTTGGAGCACTTTGATAAGTACCCGTATGGATATGGATACATTTATTAAAACTTTAAATTCAGTAATTAACCGGGTAAACAAGGCGCAAACATTTGGGGATATGATTCAGCCATACACCGAATTAACAGACCTGAGAAACGGAATAGTAAAATACAATGAAACAGGCAGACCGCAATTAGTTGAATTTGCAGCTTTATTCTGTTTGAAGTGTGACAAAGAAGGCAATGTAATTGAAGATGTTGGAGAGATAACAGAAGATGTAATCAGGGAAAAGTACAACGATTGGAAAGAAATAGATATGAATGATTTTTTTTTGCTTGTGTCAAGGCACATACCATCATTTCAGCAAAATTACAAGCTCGAAGTGGAAAGGCAAAGAAATCAAGGGAACGAGTAAAAGAAAAAGAGTTAACGAACACATATGAGAAAATGAGTATATTTGTAGTAAGAAATTCCGGTTATTCAGTTGAATATGTCAAACAAATGCCTATCTTTGAGATGTTGGATTTATTTGATGTGTGTGTAGAAATCAGTAAAAAGACAAAGGAATGAATAACGACCTGACTATTTGGGAGTGTGTACAACAGTTTGCACAAGATAAAGACTTAGATTGCGACATTCACACACTTTACCAACAGTACAAGGCATATGCAGCAACATTTAGGCAGTTTCAAAAAGAAAAAGAAGCAGTTAAAATGAAATATAACTTATCAAAAGGATGTCCTTATTGCATTAATTTAAAATGCACAAAAGAACCATTATTAGAGTTTGAATGTGTTAAAAATAAAGAGTTAAAGATTAAAAATGCAGGAGCTTGTTTTGTTGCAGAATTAGACAACGGTAAAAATATAATTATTGAGAATTGTCCTGATTTTGCAGTCAGGAGCATATGTTCAAGAAATTGAACCTAATTTTAGTAAATTAAAATATACATAACATATTAAACAAATCATATATTTTTGCGCAAACATCGCATTCACATGTTTGCAGAAATATTATACAAATCAATTGAGCGTAAAAACCCAAACAAGGTACTTGAAAAGACTACCAAAGACGCTGATATTCAAAGAAAACTTTACACCGGAAAAGACTTAGATAAAATACTATTCGATTACAGGAAAAGAGAAACAGACTCACAAAAAGAACAACGCAAAAGAATAACTATAGGCAGGTCAAAACATATCATCAGACAGATTGAAAATGTTATTGATCAATTGGATATTATGGATAAACCTTCCATAAATGTAATCCATGATAACGAAACAGTAAGCGAAAACCTATTAAGCTATATTTACAACAACAACATTGCAAAACTCGCTTTTGATTGGTGTAAGTATTACAATTTAGTAGATGCAAATGCCTGGATAGTATGTCGACAAATCGAAGATGAAGTAATATTTGAAGAAGTCAACGCTTATAATCTATATGATTTAAAGGTTCAAAACGGAGCGTTTAAATATGTTATATTCAGGTTTGAGCGTAAAGTGGCAGAACAAACGGTTTATGATTTTGAACTATATCACAATGAAGGTCTTTTAGTTTTCACCAACAAGGCAGGAAAAACAAGAGATCAGGAAACTCAAATGCATGGTGAATTCATAGTAACGGAATACCAATACAAAAGAATGTTTTGTTTTCCTTGTGGCTATCAAAGAGATGCCGACAATCAATTCAAAACATTTGTTTCTTTGCTCGACCCGGCAAGTGAGTTATTTAAGGGTTTGATATGGCAGGGTTCGGATATGGACACAGAATTAGCAGCACATGGAGTAATCCAAAAATATGCTTATGCTCAAAAATGTAACTGGACATACCAAAATGAAGAGAGTTCAACAGAATGTCATCATGGTTTTTTATTTAAGGATGGGATAAACACTAACACAAAGTGCTCAAATTGCGGTGGCACTGGATTAGTCACACACACCACATCACAAGATATAATTACTTTTCCACTCCCAAACGAAGGCGAACAAGTACCTTTAAAACTATCTGATTTAAGCCATACGGTATTTATGCCGGAAACGGTATTCAGCTTTAAAAAGCAGTATGTCAAAGAGTTGGAAGTTGCTATTATGCAGACAATCTTTAATAATTCCGTTACCCTTACACAAAGCGAAATTCAAGTCACAGCAACAGAAAAGGTAATTGACCTGCAAGGTATTTATTCAACCTTAAATAAATTCGGCCAACATGTAAGTGACATGTTCATTTGGATGATGGAATGTTATTCAGAGTTAAAAGGTATTGAAGGTGCTGAGTTCCTGCATGGGTACACGTTAAACATGAAACTTGAAAACGTGGAAACATTAAGCGAAACCAGGAAAAAGCTAATTGACGCAAATGCACCAATAGAAGTTATTAAGGCTTATGATTTGGCTATCCTAAGAAAACAACATTTAGATTCACCGCAATTTATTAATAGGTTTTCAGTTTGGGAGCAATACAGACCGTTTAATGATAAGAGTGACGTAATAGCAATGCAAATACTCGCAGGGCTGCCAAACATCAACAGATCAAAGATTTTGTATAACTTTTGGGGCAGGATAAGAAGAAACATTGAAACGGTTCATGGAGATAAGTTTTTCGAGTATAAGGACGAAAGGCGCAAAGAATTAATAAATGCAGAAGTAGAGATTATTCGGGCTGAATTACAAGAAGATGAACCACAAAGATTAAAGGTCATGATTTTGAATATAAAATAAAAAAATAGGGAAAAGGAAAAAAAAGAAAAGAGGGGGAGGGGGGGGGGGGGGGGGGGGGGAAAAAGACAAAAAAAACAAAAAAAAAAAAAAAGGGGGGGAGGGGGGGGGGGGGGGGGGGGGGAAAGGCAACAAAATTTTTAAATTTTTTAATTTTTTTTCGGGGGGGGGGGGGCGGGGGAAAGAAAGAGGGGGGGGTTGGGGGGGGGAAAAAGGAGGGGGGGGGGGGGTATTCCCCAAAAAAAAAAAGACAAAATAGGGGGGGGGACAAAAAAAAAAAGGAGGGGGACCAAAAAACAAAAACAAGTGAGAGAGTTGGACGAAAAGATAGACGAACTTGTAAAAGGAACGGCTTCGAGATTTGAGAAGCTGGAAAAGTTAATCTTCAATGAAGTTATGAATTATCTATCAGATCGGGTTCAAGTCCGGGAACAACGAATTACATTTGATGCTCAGAATTATGGTGTTATTTCTTCCATTGATTCTTTATTAAGTCGTTTTAGTTCAGCAATTCAAAACATAGGAAAGTACATTATCCGGGGCATTGGTTCGGTGATGGGATTGACAACAGATCAATTATCAAAGATAGATGTAAGAGCCATTAAAACAGGAGCAACGGTTACGGACGAACTATTAAGACATTCGGCAACGGTAATAAATAAAAACCTAACATTAGAACCATTATTTTTAGACATAAAACAACATGCGATAAGTTTAATGGCTGATACAAAAGGAATTGATTTAGTTGAATTAAGACGTGCATTAAGATCAAAGGTAGTTGGCAACAGATTGGCACAAAGGTACTTTGCAAGGTGGACACATGATTTGTATAGCCAAATGCAAAGAGTTGGAGCGAATAGGATAAGGTTAGATTTAGGTTTAAAGTATGCAGTTTATCAAGGTGGATTAATTAAGACATCAAGAGACTTTTGCGAAGAGAGAAACGGTAAATGTTTTTCAGATGATGAAATAATGAAATGGGAAAGTTTGAATTGGGATGGCAAACCAGAAACAGGGTACAACGCTTTAATCGATTGCGGTGGATATAATTGTAGGCATCGATTAGACTGGGTGAGTGATCAAATGGCACGGCGGATGAGACCCGATTTATTTAAAAACAAAGTCAATGTATAGATATTTCACAAAAACCGACGGATTAAAGGTTTATATCAAACCTGAAGATATTTTAGCATATGAAGAAATGGAAGACCACGTATTGATAATTACGGTCATTGGTGACTTTGAAGTAATAAATACCATTGATGAAATTTTTAATAAAAAAAAACAAAATTTTAGCAACAATTGAAAGCAGGATTTGAATTTTTAACAAATGACGTTTATATTGACAGATTTACACTCAGTAGATCAGTTGAAAATACGTTTGTCAAATCTGAAATTCAAACCGAAATTAAGTTCACAGGTGAAAATCATGATTACCTATTCAGGGAACGTTTAAAAGGCAGCGATAAAGAAATAGGACAATTAACTCATGAATGCGAAAATCAAACATGGGGGAAAGATGTTTTCATAAGCCACAATGAAGGCACGTTTGACCTTAAAAGATGTGTGACAACCAAAAAAATAAGTTTTGGTAATCCTTTGGATTGTTTGATCGGAGTTAACAATATTAATATTTTCGACTACCCGGCAGGAGTTATAGATTTAGTACAGGGAGTTTTAACAAAAGAGAAACACGAAGTACAAAAGTATGTATATTTTGGCCCAGACAGTAATAATTATACTCTTAATGACGTATTAATTGAACTTGGTGGAATTCCAGACAAAACAGCTGAAGGATACGCAATAGAATATATTAAAGTTACGGCTGTCCCTGAATATGACTTTATAATAGACTTATTTGAACAATATAAGGGTCATAAGTGTGAAATTTATGTACAATATGTCGGCGTATATTCAGGAACACAAATAAGTAGTGATTGGATTGATATTAACGGAATTTGGTTTTATAATCCATCTCTCTTTCCTGTTAAATCATGGTCGGCACCAGTAAAAAAAATTATACCTATTTTTATACTAAATTTTATAGATTCAACTTGGGAGTTCGGAACATTTTTAAATTATTCAGATATTCCTATAAGTAATTGTGTGTCATTAAACGCTGTTTTATTGGGTTTATTTGAGTGCACAGGATTAGATTTAGTAAGCAATTTTTTTAATATTAATGCTGACGGGTCAAATCCTGCCAATAAATATTATGACTTTGCAACTTCCTTTTGTCATGATATAAAAATAGTTCAATCGTTTGATATTATCCGGGAAAGCTCAATTGAAGATTCATTCGGCAAATCAGGTTTTTTGACATCAAAAGACATATTAACAGATTTGAGTTTGTTTTTTAATTTAATGCTCACAACGGACACAACTTTAAACATTGCAAGGTGGGAGCATGTAAGTTACTTCCAAACAAAAGGCTATGATGTAACAAGTAGAACCGATGTTGATATTTCACCTTTGGAATCAGACAAAGAAAAAATTGATTCAGAGTTGTTTTTAATGGCACAACCGACAACGGATAATTTTTACAAAATCAAAGTAAAGTACAATGTTCCTGATCTATACAAAGAAGAAAACGAAAAAAAATATCAGGTCAAAAAGTTTTTAACAGATGTTTTTTCAACTCTAAATAATAAAAAGTTTGAAGGCTCTGAATATGAATATTTGTTTTACTTACTTTCAACAGATGGAACAAATATAATCGGTTTGAACAATCAGTTTTCAATGAATTCTATTTTCAGAAATTTACATGATTTAAACAGACCATACAAGACAGGGCAAATAGGTGACACCTATACAGATTTTGCAGGTTTTTCAATTGGACTTGAAACAACGATTAAGTTTTTCAGTAGTGTGTTAACTTGGGACACTTTATTTCCTTTTATGTCAATCAAAACAGACATAGGAACTTTCAAAGTAGATACAAGCGAAGTGAACGAAAAAGGATTGATCACGTTAAAATGTAAAAAATAATGCTCGGAATATATCATCCTTTTTTATGGAACACAAGGGAAACCGATGTTGATAATTTAACGATATACAAAATAAAACAATTAGATGTTATTTTAACCGGGCAAATAGGCAGCGTAACTTTGGTTAATGCAGTTAGTGGTGCGGTAACTTCACCAACAACCAATTCAGTCACATGGACCGTAAAAGGGGTTACAGTTCAAGCCACAAGGGTAAGCGCATCATTGAGTGACGGTGTTTTGTATTACTTAAATGTTGATGGAATATATTTTTCAGATGTCATTACCAAATCGACATGTACAAGAGAAATATTAAGTTGGAATAGTTGCGCAAACCAATACTATGATTGGGATTCAGACCCAGTAACCCAAAAGATTAGCTTATTTGATCCTGTTGAAGTTGCTCCCATCATTGAAACAGAAAGCGAAACGATAATAACTGAATACGGGCAACAGGACAAAACACTAAGAGTTAATAAAAAATACAGAATTCAATTTGTTGCACCTGTTGGATATATTCAAATATTAAGCGGTTTAAAAATTAATGATTCCGTAACTATTGACTCGCAAGAGATAATAAACATTGAAGTCGAAGCACAAGAGCAAGAAGGCGGACGTTACTCAATTTTTACACTTTCTTATCAGTTAAAGAACGAACTCCAAGAAGGTAGTACCTGTTGTGATATTATAAATATCGATGACATTATAAGCCCGGACAATGGCGGTGGTGGTGAAGAGTGTGTAGGATTTACGGTTGAAATTCAATACACAGGTGGAGAGTTAAGCGCAATAACAACAGGCGAACCAGAAGGCACACCGATTTATAAATGGTATCGTAACGGTATTTATTTGAGTGGTGCGAGTTCAATAGTAACGGATTTGTACGGAGATTATAAAGTAGAAGTAAGGATTGGAGCATGTACAGCAAAGGCGAATTATTACATCGTTGATGAATGTACAGCTTTTCAATTGGAACTTACCAAAACATTAAACTCAATTAACGGTACTGTTTCAAACGTTCCGGATGGTGAAACAGAAAGTTACTCAGTAGTTTTAAATGGTGTTGAAGTTGCAACGTCCTTACCTTATACGGCGTTAGAAGATGGTATATATTATGTTTATGCAACGGCCGGAGAATGTAATAAAGTAAAAGGAATTTCAGTAACTTTGGAAGATAACGATTGCGATTTTACAATAGACATAATTGAAAACGGTGGAATACTCGAAGCTGACACCGATGCAACAACGCCGACTTATGAATGGGCATTTGAAACAAGCGCAGGACGTAATGTAATAGGCACAGCGGCAACGCAAGTGATAGACGGTAAAGGTATTTATTGGCTTAACATCACCCAGGGAGATTGCACCAAAGAAACTTACCTATATTTAGAACCATTGACAGAATCAGGAATCTTTGTTAGATACGGGGGAACCGGAACAACATTCACAGTATTAGGAATTAATTTACTCGATATTACGAATTATGCAGGAACTATAAAAGTAACGGTTAACGGTGTTGTGTTCTCTTATACTGCAGGTGCACCTGGATTAAATCAATATTCAGTAAATATAACAGGGCAATTACTTTTTGCAAATACATTAACAAATCCAACAATAATTGTAGAATTGATATGATAAAATTTGAATTAGAAAAAGAATATTTATTTCAAAAACAATACATATCACATTGTAATATTTTTAAAATATCGGTTATTAAATTTAGTTTTGAAAAAGAATATAATTTGTTTAAAATATCATGGAATTATAAACATTTGTTTCATTTTATTTCAATAATCAAAAGTCATGAATTAACAATTGAAAATATTAATAAATTAGAAAAATTAGGAATTACATTATGAGATATTTATTTATAGCTTTTTTATTTATTAGTTC
>JADKAS010000025.1 GCA_016715245.1 Saprospiraceae bacterium | reverse complement strand
CGCCCTGTGGGATGTTGCCTGACCCTTCATGATAAGTTTGTTTTTAAAAAAATTACATGGAAATTTTACGAATACGATTGACAAATATCATTTCAACAAATAACCCTCAGTGAAACATAAAACGGGCACAAACAGAAAAAATGCATTAATATTCAGAATCGGTTGATTACATTTGCAAAAAATATTATTATGTGCAATACTTTCAGGAATATTATCTGTTTTATGCTGACTATAATTGTTTTTACAAACGTTTATGGGCAGACCGCCGGCTTTATTGAAGGCATCAAAAATAACTGGACTTTTTTTCACGACAGAATAATCTATGCTGACAACAATGCTATTTATTACCGGCTGAACGGTGACACTAAACTATATTATTCCAACGGCACCACGGCAGGAACACAAGCTACATCTTATATTTTTTGGTACTGACGCTTTCTTCAGTCCTGATCTGGGTGTTTTTTCACATGACAACAATTACACAGCGTTGGGTACTGATGACGACCCTCACGATATCATCATTTTTAAAGACAAATCCCCCACTTTTGACTACGTCGAAAAAACAGCCAAATCTTTTAAAGGTATGACGTTTCTGAATGGAAAATTATACTATATATTTTCCAAAACCGGGAGCGTAGCAGATAAATTGGTCGAATATGATCCGGTGAGCAAAACCAAAAAAGAACTTATGTCCTTTACCACAGATGGTGCTTTTGGCATTTGCGCTTTCAAGGATAAATTATTGATTGTGGGATATTTCAGCGGGAATAAACTGATCAGTTTCGAACCTTCAACAGGTTCCCTGACTGTATTACATACCTTCAACACCACTAATACCTTTGCCAAGGCAATCAATATGATGCCTTCCGGTGATAATGTATATTTTTGGTATCCGAATGGCAGTTCGAAGTATTCCCTTTTTGTTTCCAAAGGAGTGCCAAGCACTACAATTGCATTAATGGACAATTTTACAGCCTATGATGAATTCACCTATTATTCTTACAATATTGTAAAGGCAGCTGAAGGAAAGCTTATGGCAAAGGTAAATACCACCGGCGATACAAGTACAGAATTCACACTTTACAGTGACGGTACAGTACAGGGAACCAAACTGCTTGAATTCAATAATGTGAAATTGAGTGGCTCAACCGATTTTGTGTATTACTGTAAACAATTTTTCTTTATCGCCTCAGACGGATCCGGCAGTAATAAATTGTTTTCAACAAACGGCACCAATGAAGGAACGAAAAAACTTTCTGATATACCTGTAAGGGAATTGGTTTTGTTCAATAACCGGCTTTACTTGAGCGATGGAAATTCCAATAGAGGCGAATTGTTTGCGTGGAATGATAAAAACGGCAAAATTGAATTTGTTCTGGATGTCAATGATGCAGCAAGGCAAAGTGAACCCAGAGAATTCCGGGCTATCAAAGATAAGTTATTTATGGTGGCTGTAAGGTCAAACCTTGATTTGTCTTATAAACTGGCTGTGATGACTGAACCGGTCAGATCCAAAGAGGATTGTTCTGTCAGTTCTTCTTCTGAACAATATGTCTCAAACTTTTCCATATTTCCTAATCCATCTGCGACGGACTTCTTCATTGATGCGGAGGAACACATATATTCACCAATTCAGGTAGTCATTTCAGATGTAACGGGAAGAATAATCCTTCAAAAAAAGTTGACCATTTTCCTGCAATTATCAACGCTCACGATTGGACATCTGGCCTTTATATAGTAAAACTGATTTCGGCGGATAAAAATTCAGAAACATATCGTATCGTTAAGGATTAATTGTAAAAATCTTTACACTTGGTCCTGAAAATTTACCATAAAATTAATACCTGACCATAGAAATTTCTAACATGTCACTAAGCCTATATAAAAATTGTTTTGCGGTTTATTCTTACCTTGGGATGAGGTAAGAATTGATTTTATTATGTATTGCTGATCATTTAATGCTGCTTTTAATGTATTAACCCATTAGACATTAAACTTTAAACCCTAAACCTTAAACCTTGCCTATTTACCGCTCCTATACACCACCCCCGTCCATTTATTTACATAATATGACTTATACCTTTCATCCATACCCTTCAGCATATCTTTAAAATAATAATAGTCATCCTTTTTCAGCAACTCATAATCACCGGTGAACCGTGACAAAATACTTCCTTTTCGGTCAATCATAACATTCTGTCCATTGTCGTAATTGCGCAAAAGGTAGTTTTTACTTTCTTCGTCATACATGACGGATTCCATGCGGCATTGCAGGTCTTTAATTTCGTTCTCTTCTGTCAGCAATAATGTTTTATCTTCCGACTCCTGCAAAAAATAAAACGGCTCCTTGTATTCTATGGTTTTAAACTTCAGGGGCGCTATCAGCTTTTTGCCGGCATCCATCACGCCGTGCCATTTGCCATCATATACGATAAAACGGCCGGAACTGTCATTCATAAATGCCACATTAGTATATTGCAGACAGGTATCAGGACTGAAGTTTTTATTGTAGAAACAAGTTTTCTTTTGTCCGTTTTCCGTTGTGTACCGGACAAAAACAGATTTTTGATAATTATAACTGTGAAATTTTACATCTGAAAGCGGATTCAGATGGCGGTCGCAAACCAAAAATGACTGATAGCCCGATTCGTCATAACTTCCCAAGGCCAGAAGGTTTTCATCAATAACGTTTATCCGTTGCCCTTCCGCCACCGGCAAAGGTTTATAATCCTGATTGTAAAGAACAATTTTATTTTGGGTCTGCACACTGAAAAAACCGAAATCCTGGTTTCTGATTCTTTGCCCGACCAATGGTGGAATCAGCCAATGTCCTTTGCTGTTTGTCAATCCAATCCGGTTACCATCTGTCACAAAAAAGCCTGTTTTTTTATTTTTAAGCAAAACAAACCTGTCGCCTTTATTCAAATAAAATCCATCAGGCAGTATATTAGTAAATGTCGAATCATATATTTTACTTTTGTCGGATTGATCATAGAACAATTTCCGCTCATTACTTCCAACCACAATTAATGGTCTGATTTTACTGGACGCCGGACAAGTAATAATTTCTCCGTCAGGGTAAATAAATAAGGATTTATCCCCTTCAAGTATGGTGTAAACTTCGTCATTCGAATCCTTCATGAATTCTACTTCCTTAAAATCCGGTTGTATTCTGTAGATGAGTTTGTTTTTTGTGATATACAATGCCTTTTCCATATGTTCAAATGCCATTCTCTGATAGGCCAGGGGATAAATCCAACCCTTTCCTGAACTAAAAACCCCCTTCCTGGATTTTGATCTGATAAAATATGCTTTATGGGCAGGCATATATATAATTTCCCCTTCATTTTGCAGTACGATAGTACCGTTTGTTTTGATAATGGTTTTATATTCACTGTCTTCTTCAGAAATAATAAGCTCATCTGAATTCTCTGACAATGGCGTCACATAGAATATTCTCCCTTCTTTCTTAAAAATTAATTTCAGATCATCGTTATATAAAAAATAATTATTTCCCGAAGAAATAATGAAGTAATTATATTGATATCCGAAACCCAGATATCCTTGTTTAAGTGCAAGAAGTTGTCTGCCTGTTTTATCGAATAAAAATAATGAATCTCTTACGGAAGTAGCGAAATACTTTTTACAAGCCGTTTGAATTTCATCTCCAAGGTTGTCCGCAATAATTTTTTCTTTTGTATTAATAATTCTGTTACCATTCCCGTCCGACACAAAAAACAAATCATCAAAAAGGTAGGTAACTTTGTAAAAAGCTTTATCTATTACTTTTTTTCCATTTTTATCAAGAATATATATACTTCCAAAATAATCGTTCTGGCTTTTATTTACCAAAAGATATTTTCCTTCACCCTGCACAGACATTCTGGTAAATGTATCCTTGACAACGAGATTATCCTTATAGTCATAAAACTGAAAAAAGGACGGGTCAATAGCTTTAACAATCAGATTTTCATTTATCACATCAACATTGTATTGATTTGTGCTGTAAAAAAAACTTCCGTCAGTCCTCATGAGATTGGTGCTGCTATCCTTAAACACTACTTTTTTCAAGCCGTATTCAAAAATTTCATACGTAAAATACCGGGATAAATCTTTATTCAAATATTTCAATCCCCGGTGATGTTTATAAAAAACATTATTGTTCGGGCCCTTCTTTTTAGTATCAAACAGGCACATCCTGTCATTGTTGTACACCGTGGCCCAAAACACACCGGGGACATCAACCGTTTCTTTTCCGTTGTAATTTTTTACCTGGGTCAGCTTATAATTATTCGCCATGGGAGGAACGGCCCACTCTCCCTTTCTGTTGATTTTGCCATGCAGACCGTAATGTACAACGTCTGCAAAACCCAGAGAATCGAAGGGTTTCACTTCTTCAAAGTCAGGTTTGATTACTACATTTCCACTAAGGTCTGCAAAACCGTACAACCTTCCATCGAGGTAAGGCACCAGATCATAAACATACTGCGAATAGGATATATTGCAGGTAAGGGGCAACAAAAATATAATTGCCCATTGTTTTATAGATGTCATAAAACTACTTTTCACATTCATTTTTTAAGTAGAGGTCATTACAGGTGGATCTGTTGCCAGAAAAAATAAAATCGTATATCTTTTTGTCAAAAAGGGCGTGCTGTTTGTAAAGCCGGCAAGCCCAGTCTGCAGGACAATACGAAAGTTGATCATTGTCGACAAAAGCCAACTGTGTTTTTGTCAGGTCAATACCGGTCAGATCAAAATTAATGCTGTCTATCTTTGAATCTTTGATTTCTATCAAGCCTGCCCTTATATTTTTGAATTGAAAGTTTTTTAAGTCATTCAGGTGAGAATTGTGTTCTATGCGAAAGACGTCACAAAATAACCGGGGTTTTCCGTTTAGTTGTGTACTCAGCAAACCGTTGACACTAACTTCAGGAATAAAATCGTTGCGGTTGACATATTTTTCTATCCAACCGGGTAAAATTCTCCCTCTGATTTGTAATTGTTTTCCTATGGTTTTTATTTGAGGCAATACTTTGATGGCTCCACCGTACAACATGGCAACCTCCACATATTTTATCTGATGGAATAAAAAAGTATCCGGGTCGGTTTTGGACTCGAGAAGAAGATATCCCACACTGTCGATGTGTCCGAATAATTCTTTGAAATGTTTTGTTGATTGAATATTGTATACCGAAAGCCCTTTGTACTTTTTATTATGTGAGAAAGTAGTTAAAGGGTATGGAAATTCACTATTTAGAGTAAGGTAATCAACCTTCATCGCCGGACTTAGAGTTATCTGCCTGATAGATTCCACATCCAGGCTAAAACTTTCCGCTTTGCGCAACTTCTGCAACATTTTTATTTCGACATTAGACTGCCTGAAACCCATGGTCACTGATTTTACATTCTGCAACTGGTTTAAATCTTCACAATATTGAGCATATGAATAATATCTCAGATTCTCACCGATGGTTTTTAAAACCGGAAAAGCCGAAATCCTTTGTTGGAAATAGGAAAATAACAGATCTTTTCCGATAAAAGTAAGAAAAGGAAATGCGACAGACGCATTGGAAAACTGACTTGGAAAAAATTCGACCTTCCCCAATACTTTAGATATCTTAAATGTAACAGCATTTTTCATTTTCGGATTGTCCTTAAAGATAAAATCACCCTCAATTAACTCTACATTTTGAAGACACGCGATATCTTCAAGCCACTGATTGCTTCGGATTTCAAGATTACCTTTGATCACCTTTATTTTTTCCAGCCCCTTTATGTCAACCAGCCTGGTTTGACCTCCGGATACTTCGGGACCAATAATCAAATTACCGGAAATCGTATCGCAATTCTTAAATTCCTGTATGTACGCCGCCAGTTTTTCTTCATTAAAAATATGTACGTCTCCGGTTTTACACTGTGCAGACAAAATAAAGGGAGGTATCAAAAAAAGTACAAAAGTAAACCACTTCATTTCTATATTATTAAAAAACAAAAACTAAACATTGATAACAGTGATATACGGGTAAATTGTTACCGATATGAGTAATTTTTTTAATAAAAAATATTAATCAATGCTATGATAAACCATAAAAAACAGGCAGGAAAAAAATAAGTCATAATAACTAACATAGTTGAGTGACCGGTATTTCTTTATTGGTTTTACCCTGCCTTACTGCGTTCAGCAGGCAGGCCTGCCCCTTAAGGTAGTACAATAAAGAAATACGTACAGAGAATAAAAGAATACAATTCCATAACCTTCTGTTTGGTAATTTTCATTTTTACATCTTTTCTTCTGTCGTAAAAATTTTATCACTGACGGTTCCCTTTAGGGTTAGGGTTAAACGTCAGGGATAAAATTTGACTCTATAATGAAGGAACAACAAACAACGGTTTGTGCCGCAAATTAACAAAACAAACAACTCTTACGTATTTTCAAACTTACCCAAATTTCATAAAAACAACCCAATATTTTCATTGGAAAGTACAATATGTTTCAACATTTACGTATCAAGCTGTGCCAAAATGTTTTAATATGACTAACCATGGACTCAATAGATTTTTATCTAAATTTTGCGTTCATACAAACATCATAATCGAGGAAATAAAGTCATATTAAAACAACTATCCATCATGATTAGTTATTAACTTTGTCGTTAATCTTAACAAGCACGTATTGTGAGTCCAGATAGTGTAAAAAAAATTATTTTCTTCTTTTTGTTTTTGTTGTCTGCTTTTTATATGAAAGCCCAAATTTTGATTCCATGGTTGGGCTCTAACGGCACATACGGTTTTGCTGATGAAAATGGAAAGGTTGTCTTTCGTACTAAAATTGATCAGCCGCTTCGCGTCTTTTCCAAAACAGATGTTGCACATCCTATTACTTTGGGTGGGACCACTATTCATCTTATACGGAATGGTACTATTGTAAAATTTGCTCTGTACGCTGGTCAAGTTGATTGGATCACACCTGAAGGAAAAAGTAAAATACTCCCTAATCTGGCCTTTGTGGATTTTGGATTAAAAATGGAGTTGGTCCACCTTAAATCAGGGGTAAAAAAAGATTATCTTCATTCGCGAAATATTACCCAACCGAAATGGTTCAAGGTGTATAACGAGTATAGCTATCTGGTCAATGATTCATCCTGTAAGTTCCACTATGGAGCATATCGGGTACATAAAGATTCGGAAAAGGTCAACTTTGTGGATACTTCATTGCATGAAATTTTTCAACAGGATTTTGCTTTCGGCACAATTGCAGGGAATGGGTATTTTATTCTGGCTAATCAAAAACATAAGTTGGGTGTAGGGGACATGAATGGAAAAATTCGCCTTCCTTTGATTTGGGATCAATTGGAAATGTCCAAAAAACCTGGTTTTTTTATCGTCAATCAAGATAAAGAAGCTTATGGGAAAAACATAAAACCAAGAGTAGGTCTTGTAAATGATGCCGGAAAATTGGTGATTGACACCATACATCATAGTATTTATGCATTTTCCGATAGGTATCTGCTGGTGTCTAACCAAAAAAAATCGGGTATTATGGACTATTCCGGAAAATGGGTACTTCCGCAGGATTTTGTGAGTATAGCTTACTACTTCGATGATTATTTCAGGGTTGAATATTCTAACCTGGCTCAAAACATCATCAACAGTCGGGGAGAAAAACAATTTGATAAAGATTACAAACACATTGTTGCAACGGGATTGGGCCTACACAAACGTTTTCAAATAGAATGTATCTCAAAGGACAATTTAAGCAGTCTGGCAGATACAAATTTTATTTTCACCTATAAGGATAGCCTAACCCGCATTCTCAGTTTCGTTGAATTGAAGGACAGGTCGAAAGTCCATTTTTATGTCAATGACGGGGGAGTTGATTATTACTATGATGACAAAAAGGGTGTTCGGGATGGCAAAGGAAAACAAATCATACCAGGAAAATTCAACAGAATACAAAAATTCAACTTTGCAGAAAAGGATTATTATCTTGTAATGAAAGACAGTCTTTACGGCGTTTATGACACAGAGGGAAACATTCTTCTTGCCACAGAATATCTGCAGATAATGGGAAATGTACAAAAACCAGAATGGTGGGCTCAAAAACAAACTGACAAATCGTTTGTGCGGTATAGTGTACCTGATGGTTCGTTAGACAATAGTAGTAAAACCATTCCCTTTTTATCGCAATCGTCTATATATTCCATTGCATCAAAACAGAAAGCGACTCATGAAATAATCTTACCCGACGGTAGCATAGTACATGATTCTATCATCAACAAATACAAAAAATGGCCACAATTACAAATCTCAACCGGAGAGCGCTTCTTTTGTAACGATTTTACTGATCCTGTAATGATGTTGAATTCAAATCTAAAGACTTTTATTCCGGAAGGGTTTGTAATACCCAGAAACCGATTTTATGCACCTGAAATATCAACCGGTTACATCACGGTTTACAAAATGAAACGTGACGGAAAAGAAGAAAGTTGTGGTGTCATAAATCACAAAAGGAGAATGGGTGTTACCTGCGAAAAAAGGAGTCCGTTATTTTCCAATGTCAGAAAATTTGATTGCGGAAAGAGGAGCCGACCAAAATACAAATTTTCGAAGTGATGAAATTGAAAAAGTCAAAATTTTCAGATTACAAAACGGCAAAACAATAGAAACATTTGATGTCAATCTGATTGCTTTCAGGTTATTTACTCCGGACAATAACTTTACCATGTTGATGGGTAATGCCGGAAAAAACAATGAATTCGCATATTATCATTCTTCAGGTGAAAAACTGACCGATGACAATCTTGTTGATGGAGGAAGATTTCTGGAGCGCATTAACATAGTGACCATTCGCGACAAAAATAAGGGTATTTTGGATGTCATTATGAATCAGGAAGGAAAAATCATTTGCGAACTTCCCGGACTGGAAGCAGATCGTGTATATAATCGAGGCGACCATTGGAGAATAAAATATTTTACTGCAAAGGATAAAAAAACGGGTCTTCAAGGTGTCTTAGACACACTTGGAAAAACAATATTACCATTCAGCTATAAGGATTTGAATATTCTTTTACCAGGTAGGATTGTTTGTAATACCAATATAAATGGATTTACGGAATTACGAGATTGGCAAGGCCGTATTCTTCATACTGCTGCCGGTACATCATTACGTCACAATATCCGAATATATGAATCTCACAATGGTTATATCCTGATAAGTTTCGAAAACTTACATGAAACGGCTGTCATCAGTCCGGAAAATACATTAACACATATTATACCGGGAACTTCACCCGGAAGATATTCAAAACCATCTGAAGATATGTGGAATATCATTCCTTTCGACATGAAAAACAAAATTGTCTTTGTAGATATCTCGTCAGGCATTATATTTAAGGAATAAAAGCTGATGGATGTTTTCGGGGGTTTTTAGGTTTGATGTGATATCAGGTTTAACCCTTTTCTTCTGCAGTAAAAGTTTTATCACTGATGGTTCCCTTTAGTCCTGATGATTATCGGGAGGGCAAAACGTCAGGGATAAAATTTGACTTTATAATGAAGGAACCACAAACAATGGCTTATTGGGGAAGGGATTTGATGTACACCCCGGGTGGCACCTGGGGTTATTGGTATTCAATCCTTTCAGGATTGCACGGGCAGGTATGGTTTAAGGCAAACAACATCAGGAAAATTTGTTCATTGAGGTTTGTACAAAAGTTTTTCCCGCATTTTGGCCCGGCACGATAAGCTTAGCGTCTCGCTAAGCTTGGATATTCCATCGCCTCCTGGCGATTATGTATTCAAAACCGACATCAAGAGAATGTATGAAACAATGGTCATCATTTTGGCAAAATGAATTTTCAAAAGGCAGGATGTAAAGGGTGATTCAACCATCTTTGTATTTTTCACAACAACACACTTACACCCATCTGTCATTAGCTCCGACAGTTTCTGTTTTATTCTACCTTAATATGTTTTTCTTTCATTTCTGCCAGCAGCTTTTCCGGTACAGGTCTGCATTCACAATGTTTTACATGCTCCATGTGCCACTTTGCTCTTTGTTCAAATGTCGCATTTTTTGGCATTTTATTTTTTTCATGCCATTCCTTATTTATTTTCATACAGTTTTCTTTTTATTCTCAAGAAGATATCCCATGGCAGTACTAACGACCGGAATAGAAAAATAACTCAATCCTATGGTCATAAAATATTCCTGAAAAGTGGTCTTCATCATAGGAATGAGCACAATGGCATCGAATACAATGTTAATCAAAAACCAAACAACGCCAACGATGACTCCGTTCCTCACGAAATCTTTGTCCACATACATAAAATACCTGTACAGCAGGTAACAACCTGACAAAACTCCAACTACCGTTATGACCGATTTGAAAGTGGCATATGGAACTAAAAGTTCACCGCCGGGTTTGAAAAACAGAAAAGAAACAAAAAAAGGAATCAACCACGAGAGGAATCCTAATAATCCGATTTTTATCATTAATTTTTTGTCCACGATATGTATTTTAATATACAAATTTACATTGTAATGACAAAAAAATAATTGATCCATATCATCGAAAGAAATGACCTTGGATGAACCAAAATAAGGGGTTCAGATAAAAAATAATTCTATATGGAAATCAGGGGGAATACAACAAATTCACTACCTGTTATTGATAAAGGCATTAAATTCAGTTTTAGCTATTGGGCTTGAAAACAAAGAGGCGTGTTCACCTCCCGGAATTTCGACAATTAAACGTCCCTGACAATCAGTACAATCTATTATTTCCTGTTTAAATACAGGCCAGGAGTACATTTGAATGGGCGCATCATTCAGTCCCTGCACAAAAAGAATATCCGATGTAAAACCATCGGTAAAATTCAACAAAGATCGATCGAAATAAGCATCCGGATTGGCTAGGGTCGTTCCGTATTCGTTTCGTAACTTAGTACATACTGCTCCGGCGGGTATCTGGCCGTTTTCTTCAAGGTTACACCGGTACACTAAATTTAATGGGCCCGGGGCATTCGCAATTACTCCGTTTGTTTTATGCATCGTATTGAGTCGGGTGACGACATATCCCCCCTGAGAATGTCCGCCTAAAAATATTTTTTTTATGGTAGCTCCAAGTTCTTCACCTGCTTTATTTTTCAGCCATAAAAGGGCGGCTTCTGCCTGAATAATATTATCTCCAAAAAGAATTTTTTCCTGCGGATAAGCGACACTGACAATCATCATGTCTTTATTATCCAATATTTCTTTAAACTTTTCCAGGGTGTTGTTGGCGGCATTCAGTATCACACTATCATATTGAACCGTCCCGTGAAAAACCAGAAGTACATCGAGTTCTTTTTTTGCCGGTTTGTCAATGACTACATCCACATTCACATTGTTATATGAAATTGACTTAATTCCACGAAATGCTGAAGGCTCTTCAGCAGGGGTTATTTCCTCATTTCCACAGGAAAAAAGAAATAATAATAAAAATATTTTGATTCGCATGCATAACGATTTAATATAAGACCGGAAATTACAACAAAGGTTTAAACTTGTGGAACTGAAACAACATTTATCACTTAAACCCCGGCAGAAAAAACTCCACCTTACCGCAGTCAGGACAGTGATATAAATCAAAAGATTCTCTGTTGGTAAACAGTTCGAACAAATTGCCGAGGACACCGATTTTTGAACCTTCGTGAAATCTGAAATTGCCCTGATACTCCATAGGCACATCACACCTCAGGCACAATTTTGGTCCGCTTGAATCGGATTGGCTATCCGGGTTATGTTTTTCATCATCGGCAAAATTATACTGGCAATTCCGGCATACATCAAAACTATCTTCAACTTCTGAATGACAATGAGGACATAATTTCATAGAATAAGTGTTTTGTTAAACAAATATACCATTTTTTAATAACACTTTATTGAACACGCCACTTTTATTTTCAACTAAATGTCCACCTTTCTGTAATTATTATTCCGGACCATGTACTGAGATACTATCCTGTCGTATTCAGGTGTGGTCCTTACAGTTTCAATGGCTTCAAACCACTCTTCCATGCCCATATCCATATTGTCTTTCGGCATGTAACCATAACCTTTATAATGTCCGTCCTGTACCAGCACCAAAGATTTTTCGTCATTGTTCCTGCCGTTGAGGATGAGAAAAAAATCTTCCCTGAATATTTTATACAATAATTCTTTGCCTTCCAATGCCCTTACATTATACTCTATCGGGTCTTCCTTCATCACCGATGCGCCGTAACATTCCTGCGAATGTACATAAAAACAATCCATTCCGCATTCATTCAACCCGCACTTCCCAAGACAAAGACCAAACGATTTGGCTACATGGTAAATAGAAGATTTGGCGCCCTGTTTGGTGGCAACATACGATAATATCTCTTTGTCTTTTTCATTCTTTTTTCCCGATCTGTCAAAATCAAAACAAAGGAATCCTTTTTCGTCGCGGTAAGAAAAAATAAAATAAGGGTATTCCTGTGTTCTTTGGGCTTTATTGATTTCGGGACGCAGGGATTTAATCTCCTTTGATTCGAGCAACATGGCGACGAGTTCGTTGCCGGTGAGTTCGAAGGAAATGGCGTGAGATTGTTTGGACAGTTTTTCGGTTTTGGCATCAATCGTGCCCAGATGCTGGAATATTCTGGACCGTATGTTGATACTTTTTCCTACATAAATAACCGTTCCATGTACATTATAAAAATAATAAACGCCCGGTTCTTCAGGAAGGGTATGCAGGTATTCCATGGTGATATTTCCCGGAAGGTTAAACTCTTTAATGCCACCGTTGAGCAGTCCATCAATTTGTTCTTCGTGCCGCTCTCCCTGTAATATTCTGCTGAAAATATCAAAGGTAGCCAATACATCGTCCATGGCGCGGTGCCTGTTTATGACGCTGATGCCGAAATGTTGTATGAGATTGCCCAAACTATAGGATCTTAACCCTGGAAAGGCCCTCCTGCTGAGTTTGACGGTACACAATACTTTTTTAGAATAGGTATATCCCAAAGACTTAAATTCTTCCCGTATAAAGTTGTAATCAAAATTAACATTGTGGGCTACAAATATGCTGTCTTCTGTAAAATCAACAATCTTTTTGGCAATTTCATAAAACTTAGGGGCGTCTTCTACCATTCGGTTGGTAATCCCGGTAATCCTGGTGATTTCCGTAGGAATACTTCTTTCAGGATTGATCAGACTTTCATAGCGGTCGATAATTTCACCTCCTTTGACCTTTACCATGGCAATCTCCGTTATCCTGTCTCTGCTGGACATGCCTCCGGTGGTCTCAATGTCGATGATAGAATATATTTTTTCCTTTTTTGACATATATTGTTTTATACTGTATCAGGATGTTCCGTGTCGTATCCTATCCACCGTTCTCCTGTTTTTGCGATGATAAAACCAATAAACGAACCCAACAACGCACCTCCTATCACATCAAAAGGGTAATGTAGTCCGACATACACCTGTGCCAGGGCTATCATGGTCGCCCAAGCCATAAAGGCATATCTGATTTTCCTGTTTTTCCAGCCGAAAACCATTGAAAAAAATGTGGCCAGTGCAAAATGATTGGCCGCGTGGTTGGACGTAAAACTATAACCCGATCCACAGGGAATTCTTTCGACGATGGGAACAGATAATTCCGTATTGCAGGGCCGCAATCGTTTGAAATTCTTTTTAAATCCGTGATTGCTGACCATATCGGAACAAGCCACAGTCAGAATGGTGAGCAGGATATAATAATACCCTTTTTTACCAAAGTTGAATAAAAAAAAAGCCATCAGAAAAGTGTACAGGGGTATCCATGTATATTTATTCCGAAGTACCGGCATTAAAAAATCAAAAAATACATTTGACCATCCGGAATTGATCCAATAAAAAAGGTTTTCGTCCCACGTTGATACCATTCCAAAAATTATTATGGTGCAAATTTACAAGTTAAATCAAGGATAGCCTATTTGCATATAATTTTTTATAAATTTGCAGAAATTTTGATCAAATGACGTTGATAAAGTCCATTTCAGGCATCAGGGGAACCATAGGAGGAAAAACCGGGACCAATCTGACACCGCTGGATGTAGTGGAGTGTTGCGCCGGGTTCGGTATGTGGATAAAAGCGCAAGGTAAAAAAACAAAAGTGGTGGTCGGCAGAGATGGAAGGATCAGCGGGCCTATGGTCAGCCAAATAGCCGTACAGACTTTATTGGGAATGGGCATTGATATCGTCGATCTGGGACTCAGCACCACACCGACAGTAGAAATGATGGTCACCAAACTCGAAGCAGGTGCCGGTATCATCTTTACAGCTTCCCACAACCCGAAAGAATGGAATGCATTGAAGTTTCTCAACGAAAAAGGAGAATTTATTTCCGCAGAGGACGGACAAACCATCATAGAATATATAAAAAACAAAAACCTTGTTTTTACTGACGTGGATTCTTTGGGAAAATATTCAGTGTACGAAAATCACTTAACCGACCACATTGATGAGATAGTAAAATTTCCTTATGTTGATGTTGCTGCTATCCGACAAGCCGGTTTATCCGTGGTAGTGGATTGTATCAATTCCACAGGTGCCATATCGATCCCTCCCCTCCTCGATGTTTTAGGCGTTACATATACTTTATTAAATGCGGATCATTTTGGTCATTTTGCCCATAATCCCGAACCACTGCCCGCCCATCTGACCGGATTGGTGGAAAGTGTAAAATCCAACAAGGCAGATATGGGCATCAGCGTTGATCCCGATGTGGACAGATTGGCTTTTGTCTGTGAAGATGGTAGTTTGTTTGGAGAAGAATATACCCTGGTAGCTATTGCGGATTATATGCTGGAAGGAACTTCCGGAAAATATACGGTTTCCAATTTATCTTCCTCAAGGGCCCTGGCAGATGTGACACACAAACACGGTGGTTTTTACAAAGCTGCTGCTGTTGGTGAGGTTAATGTTGTCAACACCATGAAGGAAACCCGGGCCCTTATCGGCGGTGAAGGTAATGGAGGTGTCATCGTACCCGGACTTCATTACGGACGTGATGCACTGGCAGGAATTGCACTGTTTTTGTCTTATGTTGCTAAAAAGAAAAAAACACTTACAGAAATCAAAGCCTCTTTTCCTCAATACATCATTATCAAAGATAAAATTTCGCTGGAAAATGACGAACAGGTAGTGCAATTGACAAAAACCATCAAAGAAAATTTTGCCAACGAAAAATTAAACGACATAGACGGTATCAAAATAGATTTTGACCTTGGATGGGTTCATCTGCGCAAGTCCAACACCGAACCCATCATCCGCATTTATGCCGAAAGTCAGACACAGGAAATGGCGGCAGAATTGATACAGAAAGTAAAAAATGTAATTTCTTACGTTTAAATAAAGTATATGCTTCAGGAATATTTTGACCGGTTCAGAAAAAACATAATAGGTATTGACCAAAGTTTTTCTACTCCTTTCGGTGAAAAAAAACTCTGCTATGCAGACTGGACAGCCAGCGGTCGATTATATGCGCCGATTGAAAAACAAATCTCGGAAATCATCGGTCCCCTACGTGGCCAATACCCACACAGAAACCAATCTCACCGGTTGTGCCATGACGATGGCGTATAAAAAAGCGAGGGAAATCATCAAAAAACACGTCAATGCGCTGGACAAGGATATCCTTATCGCTTCCAATTCAGGGATGACAGGGGTGGTCAATAAATTGCAAAGGATCATCGGGGTCAAACTGCACGAAAAGTTCCAGGACAAAATTAATATTCCTGATGAAGAAAGACCGGTGGTTTTTGTCACCCATATGGAACACCATTCCAATCAAACCTCCTGGCTGGAAACCATCTGCAAAGTGGAAATCATTGCGGCTGACGAAAATGGTAAAGTTGACCTGAAACACTTTGTTTTACTCCTCGAAAAACATAAACACAGAACATTTAAAATTGCAGCCGTCACTTCCTGTTCCAATGTCACCGGCATATTTACCCCTTATCACGAAATAGCAAAAATCATCCACCGTTACGGCGGATATTGTTTTGTGGACTTTGCCTGTTCCGCTCCGTACATCAATATTGATATGCATCCTGCCGACAAAGAGGCCTACCTCGACGCGATTTATTTTTCGCCACATAAATTTTTGGGCGGCCCTGCCAGTTCCGGTGTCGTAATATTTTCACAAAAACTATACAACAACAGGATTCCTGATAATCCGGGAGGTGGAACTGTGGACTGGACCAATCCCTGGGGTGAACATAAATACCACGATGAAATCGAAGCCAGAGAAGACGGAGGAACACCTTCTTTCCTTCAAACCATTAAGGTGGCGTATTGTATTTTATTAAAAGAATCCATGGGCGTAAATAAAATACTGGACAGAGAACACGAACAATCAAAAAGGGTATTTGAAGTATTTGACTCCATTCCCAATCTCCACCTTTTGGCAAATAACATCAGAGATCGATTAGGCGTATTTTCTTTTTATATCGAAGACCTGCATTACAATCTCGGCGTCAGAATGCTGAGTGATCATTTCGGCATACAAGTGCGTGGGGGCTGTTCCTGTGCAGGTACGTACGGTCATTATTTACTGGAAGTTTCTTATGAATATTCTCAAAAAGTAACCCACGAGATCAGTATTGGAGATTTGTCAAACAAACCGGGATGGATACGAATGTCCATTCATCCTACCATGACCGATGAAGAAATTGATTATATCCTTGAAAGTATTAAGGCTTTGGCCAAAAATCACAAGGAATGGGCAAAAGATTATATGTATTGCAGAGAACACAATGATTTCAAACATATATTTGATCCGCATGTGGAACAAAACCTGGTCGAAAAATGGTTTGAAAAGTCCGTTTTGGAAGTAGAAAACACACCGGAACTTTCTGTACAGTATTCATGAAGAGAATTTATTTTGACAATGCATCTACCACCCCACTTTACAAGGAAGTAAAGGAGTTGATGTGTGATGTAATGGAAAATGAATACGGCAATCCTTCCAGCATTCATGCCCACGGAAGAAAAGCCAGATCTATTATTGAAAATGCCCGAAAGACAGTTGCCCATATTTTAAATGCTTCCCTGGGGGAAATATTTTTTACCGGTACGGCAAGCGAAGCCAACAATATGGTGCTGAAGATGTCTGTACTTTCTTTGGGTGTTACCCGGATTATCACCTCCCCAACAGAACATCCCTGTGTATTAAATACCTGCAGTTATTTGAAGACCTACCACAATACGCTTATTGAATTTTTACGGGTTGATCATCTTGGAAATATTGATATTACACATCTGTCATCACTTCTCTCTACAAACCACGAAGGAAAAACCCTTGTTTCCATCATGCATGGAAATAATGAAATAGGCACCATGATTAATCTGGACAGCATTTCAGACATCTGTGCAAAAAATAATGCATTTTTTCATTGTGATACAGTACAAACGATTGGCAAATATCCTATCGATCTTTCCAAAACACGTGTCTCTTTTTTAAGCGCTTCGGCACACAAATTTCACGGGCCAAAAGGCGTCGGTTTTGTCTATATCAATAACGACAACCATATCATACCTTTTATCAACGGAGGGGCACAAGAAAGGAATATGCGGGCAGGAACTGAAAACGTGTCCGGCATAGCAGGAATGGCAAAAGCCCTTGAAATGTGTTATTCAAACATGGAAGACAACAGACATTATATTGTCGAAATCCGGAACTATATCAAAAAAAGTCTGACGGAAAAATTCAGAGATATTACGTTTAATGGAAATCAGGAAAACAACTTTTTAGTCCATGTTCTCAATGTATCGTTTCCCGAAAGTCCAAAAGCGGATCTTCTGGTACCGAATCTGGATATGGCCGGAATTTCCTGTTCTTCTGCCAGTGCCTGCAGTTCCGGTGTGGAAGCCGATTCTCATGTATTACAAGCCATCGGGCACGATGTGGCGAGAAAGGCCGTGAGATTTTCTTTTTCGTCTTTCAACACCATGGATGAAGCCGACCAACTGATAGCCGCATTGGAAAAATTTACCCCACTACGGTAGTCCATGGAAAACCCAATCTACATGTTGCGCTGTTTAGACCTTGCTGTACAAAGTGAAGGAAAAAACCTAAGTAATCCAATGGTAGGGGCTGTACTGGTGTTTGATGATAAAATAATCGGCGAAGGTTATCATGCTTTTTATGGAGGCCCTCATGCAGAAGTGGCGGCTATTTCTTCTGTCAAAGAAGAAAACAGAAAGTTTATTTCCTCTTCCATTTTGTATGTGTCGCTGGAACCCTGTTCTCACCATGGAAAAACGCCTCCCTGCACAGAACTTATCATCCGTTCAGGTATTAAAAAGGTAGTGATAGGTAGTCCCGACCCAAATCCATTGGTCAGTGGAAACGGGAAAAAGGTATTGGAAGAACACGGTATTGAAGTGGTCATCTCCAAACACCGCAACAAAGCAGAAGAACTCTTACTTCCCTTTCTGGCACATCTGGAAAAGATGCCCAGGGTTATATTAAAATGTGTCAAAAGTAAAGACAATTATATAGGACAAAAAGATAAATCTATTTGGTTGTCCAATCGTCAGACTGACGTAGTCACCCATATGTGGAGGAGTGAAAATGATGCTATTCTGGTGGGAAAAAATACGGTAATGTCGGACAATCCAACACTGACAACAAGAAATGTGGATGGAAAAAACCCGATTCGTATCGTCATCGACCCTAATCTGGAATGTGATAAAAATGCAGCCGTATTTTCTAAGGACGGCAAAATAATTGTGTATAATCGGCTGATGTCAACGCAGGAAAATAACATAACCTACGTACAATACGAAGGTGAAGATTTGGAAATAAGTTTTATGCTTAAAGACCTTTTCTCCAAAGGAATCTTGTATTTGCTCGTTGAAGGTGGTGCTTACACCCTTACAAAATTTCTGGAAAGCGGATATTGGCATGAAGCCAGGGTTATCAATACGCCACATCTATTAACGGAAGGCATTAAAGCCCCCGATATAGAAGGGCGTTTATTGTCAAAAACAAATTTAGGCGATAATACGATTTTCAGGATTCTGAATAAAAATTATTCGCCGTCCCACATGAGATAAGCTTTCAGAAAGCCGTCTATTTCTCCGTTTAATACCGCATCGGTATTCCTGGTTTCAAAGCCCGTTCTGTGGTCTTTGACACGGCGGTCATCCAATACATAAGACCGTATCTGTGAGCCCCATTCGTTTTTCATTTTTCCGGATTCAATCTTCGCTCTTTCTGCTTTTTGTTTTTCAAGTTCCACTTCGTACAAGCGCGACTTCAACATTTGCATAGCTTTATCCCGATTCATGTGCTGGGATCTCTCCTGCTGGCACTCCGCTGTAATTCCGGAAGGAACGTGTTTGACACGCACGGCAGATTCGGTTTTATTGACGTGCTGTCCTCCTGCTCCCTGGGCACGAAAGGTATCCCATTCGAGATCGGCCGGGTTGATATCGATTTCGATAGTATCGTCTATCATAGGATGGACAAATATACTGGCAAATGAAGTCATACGTTTTCCCTGCGCATTGTAAGGACTCACCCGAACAAGTCTGTGTACGCCGTTTTCTCCCTTCAGCATACCAAAAGCGTATTCGCCTGATATCTCCAATACGACGGATTTTATGCCGGCAACATCACCATAAACACGGTTGAGTTCAAATACTTTAAAGTCATTTTTTTCTGCCCACATCATAAACATACGGAGTAACATCTCTGCCCAGTCGCAGGCTTCTGTACCTCCGGCTCCGGCATTGATCTCCAGAATACAATGCAGGGCGTCTTCCGGTTGATCCAATGTTGTCCTGAACTCTACATCATCCAGTAAAGCGACGGCTTCCTCATATTTCTGATCTACTTCAGTTTCTGAAGCTTCGCCTTCTTTTTGAAAATCATATAAAACTTCCGCATCTTCAATAGCCATTAATATGGTCTGATAAGTTTCCAGCCATTTTTTATGATCTTTAATTTCTTTGAGAATGGCTTCTGCCTTTTCAGGATTGTTCCAGAATTCCGGATCGAGGGTGAGTTGTTCTTTTTCTTCTACCTGTATTTTTCGGTTAGCGACGTCAAAGATACCTCCCTACCGACGTCAATCTTTCCTTAAGCACATTTAATTGCTCTATGGTCATTGCCCTGCTTTATTAGATGAATAAAAAAGCCCGGCATTGTTGTTGTGCCGGGCTATATTTTTGAAATAATTATATAATTATTTTATATCTTCCATTTCAATATAAAAAACCAATTCCGAATTGGCCGGAATCTGTGGAGAATCCTGCGCTCCATATCCCAATTCAGCAGGTATAAACAAAAATGCTTTTGAACCTTTGTTTAAAAGTTTAAGACCTTCGTCCCATCCTTTGATGACCTGACCTGCGCCTACCGGAACAGAAAATGCCTGCCCGCGAGTAAAGGAATTGTCAAACTGAGTGCCGTTTTTCAACGCACCGTAGTACTGGACACTGACTGTCTGACCGTCTTTGGCATTGTCGCCTTTTCCCTCTTCTATGATAAAATATTTCAATCCTGAAGGGGTTGATGTGGTTTTAAGGGTATTGCTTGAGTAATCCTTAATGGTATTTTTTACCAATTCTTCGATAGCGGGTAATTTTTCCATGGAAGCCAATCTTTCACCTTTCATTTTTTCTTCCATGTCGGCCATATATTTTTCATATCCGGCTTTGTCTGTTACATTTTTGATGGTCATTTCATATTCAATGAACTTCAAGTCTGCAATATCTTTAGGAGGATTCGGAATAGAATCCACAGGCATCACCAATACCACGACGTCTCCAACTCTAGTTTCTTTTAATACATCTAAAACAGGGTTAGGTGCTTCGTTGCTTGCTGTATCCTTCGGTAAAAACATAATGGGCATGTTAGGACCTTCATCCATGGTTTGAAGAACTTTGCCATTTTCATCGACAATTTTCAAAGTAAAATACACATAGGTATCTTCTTTTGCTTCTTCTCCACTACCTCTGGTTACAAATCTGAAATCATAACCACTATCTGTTCTTGTTTTTTTATCCTTGCAACTGAACAGAAAAGAAACAGAAACCAAGGTAATAATTAAAAATTTAAAATTCATATAATTACATTTAATGTGTTGACTTGTGAATGTATAAAGGAAGGACTTTTTTCAATTTATTGAGTACATCCTGCAAACTGGCGTAAACGCCTCCACCTGCAGCATTTTTATGCCCTCCTCCGTTAAAATATTTTGTCGCAACTTCCTGGACAGAAATATCTCCTTTACTACGCAAAGATAACTTAATTATTGTGGGTTGTTCGGTAACAAAGGCGGCAATTTGAATATTCTTAACATATAACATATGATTGACAATGCCTTCTGTGTCCCCTCTCTGGATATCAAAATCAATATAATCCTTTCTGGAAAGGTATATGATACCAATGCCACTTTCTTCCAAAATCTCCATCCGGTTGGCTAGACAATGGCCCAGCAACCTGAGGTGTTTACTCAAAAGGCAGTTAAAAATAAGATCCTGTAAATGATAATCGTTGACACCCAGTTGTTTCAATTCTGATGCCACTACAAATGTCTCAGGCCGTGTATTGTATTTAAAAGAACCTGTATCCGTAATGATTCCGGTAAAAAGCGCTTCACCAATCTTTACATCCATCTTGTCTTGCTGATTCAACGCTTTTATCCATAAATATACCAGTTCCGATGTACTGGAGGCATTTGTGTCAATAAACTCATAATCAGTAAAGGGTTCAGGATCAAGATGGTGGTCAATCAGGAACTTTTTTGCATTGGAAAACTGGATAAATTCTCCCATTTTATCCACCCTGTCCAGACCGTTAAAGTCAAGACAAAATATTCCTTCTGCATTTTCAATTGCCTTTTTGACCTCTACAGGTTTTAAATCGTAGATTAAAACCTCATATATTCCGTCCAGATATTCAAATATTCTGGGATATTCACTGGGGTAGATAACAGTAACCTTGTGAAACTTTTTTTTGAGAAAAGAAGAAAGTCCCAAACTGGAACCAATAGCATCTCCGTCAGGGTTTCTGTGAGAAACAATGACAAGTTCCGGGGCATTTCCAACCAAAGTTTAACGTCTGTAATATCCATATTAAAATGAGCTGCAAAGGTCAATAAATAATAATTACAAACAAAACAATTAATTGTTTTTTATCATTTTTGCAAATCATTTTTGTAATTTTGCCTTCTTTTATTAAAAAAACAAAATTTAATTATATTATGTCAGGAAACAGAACCTTTACCATGATTAAGCCAGATGCGGTTGCATCCGGTCATATTGGCGGTATATTAGAACAAATTTGTGCATCCGGTTTTAAGATCGTTGCTATGAAGTACACAAAATTATCAGCAGAAAAAGCAGGAGAATTTTATGCGGTGCACAGTGCAAGACCATTTTACGGTGAATTGGTCTCATTTATGTCATCCGGACCCATCGTGGCCGCTATTCTTGAGAAAGATAATGCAGTAGAGGATTTCAGAAAGTTGATTGGAGCCACCAATCCGGCAGAAGCAGCTCCCGGAACTATTCGTGCCAAGTATGCCAAAAACATCGGCGAAAATGCGGTACATGGATCCGATAGTGATGAAAATGCAGCTATTGAAAGTTCTTTTCACTTTGCAGGCACAGAAATATTTTTATAGTAAAAAAAAAGGGAATTCATATCTGAATTCCCTTTTTTTTTGTTCTTAAAACCCCATTCCTCCAAACGACTTCTGAAATTCCTCCATCGTCATTTTGGTATATCCTGTACCATCTATTTTAAACTTTGAAGCGTCTACTTTATTTTCAATGGATTTGGTAGTAGTCGTCATTGAAAAGGCATCATTCCCTATTTTATATTCAAGCGGAAATCCTGCATAACTTAAGGCTTCATAACCTTTAATGATTTTTGCATTGGATCTGACTTCTTCGGTGATATAGGCGTTTACCGTCATACCTTGCATGTCAGGGGGAGGTAATCTTCATTTTATAACACTTATACCCGGCAATCTCTTTGGTATCGTTTTTATCGTACTCAATTTTCATTTTAGAGGCTGCTTCTTTTTGTTCCGCTGTTATCGATTCATTTGCCTTGGATTCGACAAGATATTTCTGCCCCATCATATCCATGTACATATTCATAACATTGTCAGCATCATTGACATGAATTTTCATTTCCATCAATCCACCCATCATATTGACCAGGGTGAGATTTTCTTTTTCGGTAAAGTATATCTCAAATATAGAACCTTTCATCATTTCCAGTGCGGAGGCTGTTTGAGGGTCATTGGAAGAAATGTCAGAAATTTCCATTTTTACTACCCCTTCATTTATTGTTTTTTGAGCAAACACAGGTTGGAATATAAGAATAGAAAGAAAAATAAAAAGTGTGATTTTGTGCATTTTGAAAAATTTATAAATAAAAAAAAATAATTCTGCTCTAATAATGTATTTTTATCTGAAAATGTTTCATTTTATTTATGAATAATTCAAATTTTAAGGTTTGTCGCCGAATAAATTTTTATTGCGTTTGTCAAGTACCGGTTTTGGCCGTGGTGCTTCATCCAGAATCTGCGTGTAAATTTTATCAATGTATTCCCAGTATCGGTCCTTTTTTTCATATCCAACCAGACTACCGTCCGACACCAAAGACATACCCTCGTTATTTCCCATAGAGATATTTCGAATGAGATAATCGTGAATGATCATACCCATACTTTCGTTATAATGTAAACCGACATAAGAATCAACGCTGTATTTGAGGACAATTCTTGTTTTAATAATATCTCTCGCATTTTCCACCTTCTTCTTAAAAATTTCTTTTCCGAAAACAGGTTCCCCCTTTTTATCAAAATACAAAACATCGACCATCTTTATATTTTCCATTTCATCAAACCTGTGAAAACCAAACAACAAATATTGTTTTTCACCCTTATATTCATCTTCCATTAAATGATAGTACATAGCACCCATCCAGTCATCTTTGCCGCTGATAAAAAATTCCCAGTCATCGTTTTGTTTTAATCTGTTTTCAAGTGAAAATACTTTACCTGAAGCCATTTGTAACAGACCTTTATGACTAAAACTTCCGTTACCTTCATCGACGATCCAGGTAAAAATCCGAAAACTCCGGTCATCAGGCTTTTTTTGGGATATCCAGATAAGGGAATCAAAAGAATAGGAAAAACTTCCTTCTTTGTTCAGGGTTTCATAAAACAAGTTGTAAAAAGTATGGGCAGACGACATCCGATGTTCTGCTTTTTGGGCATTCAGCATGACATCAGCATGAAAGGCCAGTTCCTTTTCCACTTTTTCGAAATCATTGGCTGAAATGATCCCGTGAAGGAAGAAAAAACAAAAAACAAAAATTAATTTTTTCATGAATACCATTTTAATAAACCTTTATGCCACCTGATGACATAGTTGATAGAATCATTTCTGAAACATTGACGTACACCCGATAATCCTGAATGTACAGAAAAATTACCAAAGATATCAGAAATAGAAAACGTGGAATTAATAACAAATAGTATCAACAAAAAGTTAAATAGGGTCTGCTGAAAAAGTCAGAAATGAGTCAGATCCAAGGCGCAGGCAAAGAAGATGTATCCTAATACCTCGATTTGCCTGGTGTGTATGACAAATTGAACAAATTTTCCAAAACATAAATATAACTACACAATTCCATTTGAAACCTACTTTATTAAGACACGACTTTCCGGCCAAAAACCTGCGATAATGAACGCAGTGCAGTCTCGTCTTCGACGAGACCAAAGCCGCACAAGGCTTTGACGTAGTGAACCGCGAGAGCGGCGTAATTTCAATGCAGTCTCGTCTTCGACGAGACCAAAGCCGCACAAGGCTTTGACGTAGTGAACCGCGAGAGCGGCATAATTTCAGTGCAGTCTCGTCTTCGACGAGACCAAAGCCGCACAAGGCTTTGACGTAGTGAACCACGAGAGAGGCGTAATTCAAATAAAATAAATTAAAAACGTTCCTTCTCAATATACATGGAGATTCGGGAAGGAACGGTGCTTGCAATCGCCTTTTTGGCCTT
>JADKAS010000024.1 GCA_016715245.1 Saprospiraceae bacterium | reverse complement strand
CAGGTTTTGTGTTACACTGAAACGCCTGCAAGCTCAAGAACAATCAACGTTCAAAGACTAGCTTCTGATGCATCTACCAACACTATCGCTGTAGGTGGACAAATGGCTACTTACAAAAACAAGTTGTAAAAACAGCAGCAAGAATGGATGAAATAGAAATTCCTGCAGAATATGCAACCATTAAAAAACAAGTTGTGGACAGACCAGCAGATGTTAAAGAGTTACAGTAGAGCCGGAATATGTGACAGTAAGTAAAACAGAGATTGTTAAAAAGGAGGCGTAACTTCTTATACTGAAATCGATTGTAAATTGGTAAATTACAGTTCATTGCCTATTCTTTACAATTTGGGTAGTGCTGCACTTACAAATGAAGCAAAAAGTATTATCGACAACAATATCTATGAAATGATGGTTGGAAAACCGGAAATTTCTGTAGAAATTGCTTCTCACACTGACGCAAGAGGTGATGACAATTCTAACTTGTCTCTTTCTCAAAGAAGAGCAGAATCAGTTGTTAACTACCTTGTTAGCAAAGGTATCAAAAGAGGTAGATTGGTTGCCAAAGGATTTGGCGAAACAAAACTTCTAAACAGATGTGCCAATGGAGTTGAATGTTCAGAATCAGAACATCAGAAAAACAGACGAACTGAATTCAGAGTAATTCAATAATCTGTTTAATCAGAAAAAGGAAAAAGCATTCTCTGGAATGCTTTTTTTTTGATTCAGACTCAACCATCTGAAATCACTATTATTTTAATTAGACAAATCGCATAAAAAAGGAGTTAAATACCTTTAACTCCTTAAATCAAAACAATTAGATCAACAATTTAAAACACTTTAAATCTTTATATTCTTTATTTTTATGAATACATTTCTAAAAGATAATTTATCACATCTGTTGTGGTGACAATAGCGACTAAATTCTCTCCATCCACCACCGGAACCGCATGAAAATTGCCAAAACTTAACATTTCTGCTGCATCCTTGACGCTATCGTCTACCTCAAGGGTCTGAACATTTTTAGTCATTATCTGCTCTATGGTAAAACCGGCATAAAAGGAAATTTTCAGTTTTTTACCGGTATCACTGCTTTCAGCAAAAGAAACTCGTTCCAAATCCGTTTTACTGACAATACCTATCAACTTATTACCATTTACTACAGGTACATGCCGGATACAATTTTCATGCATCAATTCATAAACTTCTTCAACAGAATTCCTGAGACTTACCGACATCGGTTGTTTCGTCATGATATGCGTTACAAGTTCTCTTTTTTTAATACTCATACGTTTATTATTCCCGACAAAAATAGAATGTATATATTTGTTCCTTTATGATGACCGTCATATAAGTGTAAAATAATAATCATCTTTTTTAAAACAGGTAACAGTGATTCTTTCGTTTCAACAAAAAGACCTTAAAAAATTAAAATTTTATATAGCGGTACTAATTTTGCCCACACTTCTCCATCAATGGGCTTACAGCCAGTCATTTCAGGATTGCCTTTTACAAACAACACAAAAACATATTGGTAAACCCTACCTGATCAATTCTTTGGAAACCAATCAAGTTGAAAGCCTGGTGGTCATAGAGGATGGATTTGATTGTGTCACTTTTGTTGAATATACTGCCGCCACCTGTCTTAAAACCACCATCTGGCCAACGCTATCATTTGATTCCACCCTGACAAAACTTCGTTACCGCAATGGCAGGATAGATGGATATGGAAGTAGAATACATTATTTTTCAGAATGGCTTCTGCAGGCAGAAAAAATGGGTCTGGGTTCAAATATTTCAAAATCCCTGAGTGGAAAATCAAGGAGTAAAGAAATTAATTTTATGAGCCGGAATGCAAACTATTATCCTTTGATGGCGGATAAAATGGTCTCCGATATGATAATAAACACGGAAAACCAACTTTCATCCGTTTCTTTTGACTACATACCTTCTCACAAGATTTTGGATATGATGTATCGGTTAAAAACAGGTGATCTTGTTGCCTTTACTTCCCGTAAAAACGGACTCGATATTCACCATGTCGGATGGATTATACTGATCAATGATCAACCCCACATTCTACACGCTTCCCAATCGGGAAAGGTAGTTGAAGTTTCTAATAAAAACATTTATAATTTCGTTAAAAGTTCGCTGCAAACGGATGGAATAATGGTATTCAGATTCAAGTCCCGGTAAAACTAATTGGGAATATGTTATTCCTTTTCATGTATTTTGCCTAATTTTGTATTCAGAAAAGCTTTAAATTTGATTTGCAACAACCCAAAAACGTTTACAACAGTATCCCACAAACATAGATTTATCTTTGTGTTTGCCCTACTATTTTTTCTTTTTTTTGGTAATGTGCGCACACAAAATGCAACTATAAAACCTCAGGAAATAATTTCACAAAGACCCGACATCATTAAGGAAGCGGAAAAATATCTGGGCAAGAGGTACAAATCAAAAGTTCAGGGTCAAATTATGGATTGTTCGGGATATACCCGATTTATAATGTCAAAATTCGGCATTAAAATTACAAGAAGTTCGGTCACGCAGGTGAAAGACGGAGATCGTGTAAAAAATCTTAAGGATGCTAGACCCGGAGACATTCTGGTTTTTAAAGGTCGGAATCCCCACAACAATATTCCCGGTCATGTTGGAATGGTCCACCATTGGAGCAATGACACACTTTATTTTATACACTCCTCTGTGACAAAAGGAATCACCATCGATCATATGTTTGACCCTTACTATTCAAGAAGATTTCTTCAGATACGCAATGTGGTAGATAAATGAGGTTGTCCGAACCTTCGGTCTGAATACCTAAACTACCAAAAAATCAGGTACAAAATTCGATAACAAACCTTACAGCCCCTGGTCTTTGCGAATGGATTCGAATTGGGCAAGCAATTTATCCGGAAGACCAATCACAGCTCTTTCTTCCCAACTCCTTACTCTACCGTATTTAAAATTTATTATATTGATATTGTTGTCCATAAAATCTATGATAAGTATATATTTATTGGCTTTACAATCACCGGATTGACAGCCTGCGGTAAACAATATTTTATCTTGTATTATAATAGGGGATTCTACTTTCCAATCCTTCTGAAAGGTTGTATATTCATCTTTCAGCATAGACTTTAAACGCGTCTGAAGTCCTTTTGCCTCGAATAAAGAAACTTCAGCAGGTTTTTTATTTTCAGCCCCTTCATAAACAGTCCAGTCAGAATTTGTTTCTTGTGGTGTATTCTGATCGACAGTATCCTGGCTTGTTTCAGCTTTAAAGGATGTCTCTGATGTACTTTTATCTGTTTTACAAGACATCATTATCGTTATAAACAAAACTAATACTATACCTCTCATAATGTTAATTTTTATGAATACGTTTGATAAAACTGTTATTTATATAAAAAGGTTTCTTTTTTATCCGGTGTACAATATCCTCTGTACATTCCTACAGTATTAAAGGGCATGACAATATTGCCATATTTGTCCAATCCAATCATTCCACCTTTACCGCCCTTTGAAACGAGCTTTTCTTTAATCACATAATCAGATGCTTCTTGTATCGACATATTTTTATATTCCATCATTGAAGCAATATCTTTTGCCACACTGAACCGGATAAAATACTCTCCATGTCCGGTACAACTGATTCCGCACACATTATTATCCGCATATGTTCCCGCACCTATGATGGGAGAATCCCCCACCCGATTATATTTTTTATTTGTCATGCCTCCGGTAGAAGTTCCGGCCACAATATCCCCGAATTTATCCAGTGCCACACATCCGACCGTTCCCATTTTGTTATTTTTAAGTTTTTCTATTTCCGCCTGAAGAGATTCATAACTTTTTTTGGTATAAAAGTAAGAGGGGTCCACTTTTTCACAACCCTGCAATATGGCAAATTCTTCCGCACCTTTGCCACTCATAAGAACATGGGGTGATTTTTCCATGACGGCTCGTGCTGCTTTTATCGGATTTTTGATTACAGTAACACCGGCTACGGCGCCTGCTGACATATCCCTACCCACCATGATGGATGCATCCAGTTCATTTTTTCCTTCATGCGTAAATACCGCCCCTTTTCCGGCATTAAAT
Source organism: Saprospiraceae bacterium (assembly GCA_016715245.1). GTDB lineage: Bacteria > Bacteroidota > Bacteroidia > Chitinophagales > Saprospiraceae > OLB9. The sequence goes on along the minus strand of JADKAS010000024.1, from coordinate 18,863 downwards.
AAGGAGTCATTTTCCATAAAGGTAATGACGGCTTCTACCGCATCGATACTTTTTCCTCCTGAAGACAAAATCACCTTACCAATTTCAAGCGCCTCTGATAATGATAAATGGTATTCATTTTCCAATTCTTTCGACATAGTTCCGGGCTCTATCACCCCTGCACCTCCGTGAATCACCAATGCAAATTCTTTTTTTGTATGCACATTTTCATTTTTAACAGGTTGACAAGCATTCAATAAAAGGAACAAAAAAATATAACCGATTTTGAGCATGATAGTATAATTTTATAAAGGTTTAAGATATAGCATTATTAAACTTTTTCCGGATACATATTTTGACTAATGTGTTTGGAAATATCTGCGATAAATCTCCACCGCTTTTAATCGTTGTGCCTCCAGAGAAAGGTTTTCCCCAATAGACAAACTCTTGCCAAAAATCGTAATAGTAGCGAGCAAAATAACCTAAAATGACACACAAAAGAATGAAATAACCCGGCAGAATTCCTGTAGCCCAAAGGGAAATAAGGATCATATAATACACAAAAACGGCAACTATCGACAATACAAACCGAATGGACCCAAAAAATTCTTTACTTGTCGCATTCTTTTTCGCCAATAACAAAGCCAATCCCAAAGGCATTAAATGAAGTAAATAACCGGCAAAAGCAGGCAATAAACCCAGGATGAAAACAACATATTGCAGGATTCCCGCTTTTTTTAATGTCAATTTTTCAAGTCCCGAATTACTTGCCTTCAGTTCTTTTTTAAAATCTTTCAACTCTTCCTTCAATTCCAGAAATATATTTTCTTCCATGGCATCCATCCTGTTGGCAATGTGCTTTGATGTTTGTAAAAATGTGTCATCATGGGAGACTTTTGGGTGTAGCGGTCTGCTGTTTTGAATTTTTTCAAGTAAAAAAACATCTTCCATGACCTTAAGGCGGGATTGTTCGGCAAGATGTATCACATTTTCCTGCAGCTTTTCATAAGTGTTTTGCAGTAAATAATTGGTATACTGTGCAGATTCTGAGCCGGAAATAATTGAAGCGGAATCTACCAAAACAGGTTTGCCTACACGCACCATAACGTCACCGGCAAATTTGGTGGAGTCTGAAAAATTTATTCCTACAGGTACAATTTCAATAGGTAGCTCCGGATTACTGCTTTGTGCATCCGCTGCCAGCCGGATAAAACCTTTTTGTAAAGGTCTCACCATTTTAATACTTTTTGTACTTCCTTCCGCAAAAATCAGTAAACACTTTTTATCCAGCAAAACCTGAGATGCCGCTTCCATACTGCTTTTATTCTCCCTCAATTTTGAAAATCCATCTTTAAACCTGTAAATGGGCAACTGATGTGTTCCTGTGAGTACGGGTTTCAGAAAGCGGTTTTCAAAAACATCACCCCTTACTAAAAAATAAAGTGGTCTTGGAAAAAAACACGCCATAATCAAAGGTTCAAGAAAACCACTCGGGTGATTACTCGCCAGAATCTGCGCTTTCCCTTCAGATAAATATGGTAAACCCGACAAATCAATTTTTCGGAAATACAACTTTAGCGAAAAGGTAACAATAACCTTAAATATCTTATACAGCATGGGAGAGATTGCTTACTTTTGTGTCGTAAAAGTAGTAATAATTGAACTTTGATACTAATAAAACGCCAAATAAAAAGTTTGTCATTGTCATAGCCGGTCCTACGGCGAGTGGAAAAACTTCACTTTCACTGGCACTTGCCAAAAAATACCACGCAGAAATCTTTTCAGCAGATAGCCGTCAGATCTACAGAGAGATGAATATTGGTACGGCAAAACCATCTGCCCGGGAACTTTCTGACATTCCTCATCATTTTATCAATCACCTTTCCATTCAAAACCATTTTACAGCAGGAATCTATCAAAGGGAATTGACAGAAAAACTAAAGCACTATTTTGAAACGCATAACATTGCTGTTTTGGTCGGAGGAACCGGACTATATATAAAGTCATTTTTAGAAGGACTGGACGATCTCCCGGCTGTAAAAGCAGAAACATTGGAATATCTCAATACTCAATATGAGGTTATGGGGTTGCCTTACCTTCAGGACCTGTTAAAAGAGTATGATCCTACCTATTACAAAACGGTAGACCTGGCAAACCCCCGCCGATTAATCAGGGCATTGTCCGTTTGTCTCAGTCAGGACTTTCCGTATTCTTCATTTTTAGGTTCTCAACCTAATACATCTGCACCTGACTTTGAAACCATCGGCATTATACTGGCACCACCAAGAGATATTTTATATACCAACATCAATCGTAGGGTAGATGACATGATTGCAAATGGTTTGGAAGAAGAAGTTCGTGCCCTTATACCCTTCAAAGATAAAACTGCCTTAAAAACAGTGGGTTACAGCGAGTTTTTCGACTATTTTGAAAATATAAATACATTGGAAAAAACAATAGAACTGATCAAACAAAACAGCAGGCGATATGCAAAAAGGCAGAATACCTGGTTTAAAAAATTCGGTACAGGTAAAACTTTTTCGGAATGGAATGACCCTTCTATTTTTGAATATACAGAAAACAGTCTTCTGTTGTGATGGCTTTTTTAATACTTAAAAATTCCGTTCAAAGGTCAATAACACGACGTGTAAATACTTCCAGCCATTTTTTATCGTGGGTAATAAATACATATGAGATGCCCAACTTTTTCTGAACATTCAGTAAAAGATTAACGATCTGAACTTGTGATACAGGGTCCAGCATGCTTAAAATTTCGTCAAAAACAATAACTTTGGGAAACATTGCCAGCGCTCTGGCAATACAAAGTCTTTGTCTCTGTCCACCGGAGAGCTGCGAAGGATACTTCATTAAAACGGTGTCATCCAAACCCACTTCACCAAGAATTTCCATAACATCGACCTTTTTGCCTTTTTGAATACGAGATACTTCATATAAGATATCATAAATGGTTTTATGTGGCGGGAGTGATAAATTGTTGTCCTGAAAAACGATTTGCACCGATGGACGCAAGGGTATCAGTGTTTCAAAATCCAAATGGGTCACGTCTTTTTCCATCCAGAATATTTTTCCGGCATCGGTTTTTTCCAATTTTAAAATACATCGGGCCAGTGTACTTTTTCCACTTCCTGAAGGTCCTGAAACACCAATGGTTTCTCCTTGAAAAAGTTCAAAATTTATATTTTCAAAAATGTCGGTTTTTTCGTTTGACGTTTGATAAGACGGATAACTTTTAGATACCTTTTCTACTTGTAAGACCGGTTCTCCTGCATGTTTTACAACAGAAAAATCATGGGCCAATTTTTCCCTGACCTGTTCAAATTCAAACAAAGAAGTAGTAAACGGATCAGATCCCGTTTTTTCAAGTGTTTGTAAATCACCCTGGTCTACGATTGTGCCATGATTCATAATAATAAAATAATCTGCCCAATTTTTAGAGATAAGCCAATCATGAGAAACCATTATAACCGAAAGATTTCTTTCTTTTTGTTCTTCTTCCAGTGTTTTTAAAAACAATAGTTGATTTTCTTCATCCAGAGAAGAATAAGGTTCATCTGCAATAAGTAATTCAGGTCCATTAATCAATGCCAATACAAACATGATTCGTTGCAACTGACCACCTGAAAGCTGGTGTGGGTATGCATCAAAGACACGGGAGACATCCCCTAGTTTAAATTTTTCAAACCATTCGAGGATCATTTTTTTTCTTAAAGCAGGTTCTGCATTACGGTGAGCTGAAATTGATTCATCTACTTGTTTTCCGCAGGTTAAAAGTGGATTAAAGCAAGACATGGGTTCCTGAAAAATATAAGAAAACTTGTTGCCTCTGTATTGATGTAAAAGTTTTTTGTTTTCGAGCAATGAATGACCGGAAAACCGAATTTCTCCGGCATAGCGGTAATGACTATCCCATGATTTTAATTGTCCGATACTTTCGAGTAAAGTAGTTTTTCCTGTTCCTGAAGGTCCTAAAACAGCCACCTTCTGGCCTCGCAATACCTTAAAATTAACATTTTCTAATATGCCGATATATTGATTTCCGGTTTTTATGTCAACTTTTAAGTTGTTTACGACCAGAAGTTCAGCGTCCATTGTTATTCATTTTATCAAGCTTCAACCTCACCAAACTCAATCCCTTCTGCATATGCCACCTTAACATTATTTTCGTGAAAAAATGTTTTTATATTTTCAGTGACCCTGAAATAAACATCCCAGTATTGTTCAGGTTTCACAAAGGGTCGCACAGAAACGACCACGTGATTGGACTCAAAGGATTCTATACCAACGGAAACCGGAGGACTATGCAAAACACCTTCGACACCTGAAATCTTTTTGGTGAGCTTTTCTTTAAATCGGGGGAAGTTTTCATTGTAGGGCAAATTGGTTTTAATATCGATCCGTACACATCCCAGTTTCGAGTAATTTACAATGACTCCATTGATAACCTCCGTATTGGGCAATATTAAAATTTTATTGCCGGGCGTTTGTAATAAAGTACTGAAAATCTGAATGTCAACCACCTTTCCAAATCTTTCCTTCACTTCTACAAGATCCCCTATTTTATAAGGTTTGAACAATAGAATAATAATACCGGCAGCAAAATTGCTCAAACTTCCCTGTAAGGCAAGACCAACTGCCAAGCCAGCCGCCGCCAGTACCGCCACAAAAGATGCAGTATTGATACCTATCATTCCGGCAACACTGAAAATCAGTAAAATTTTGAGGGTAATGGAAGCAAGTGTCGCCAGAAATGACGTAATTTCTTTTGATAGTTGAGCCCTTTCGAGAGAAAGTTTAAGAATCCGTGAAATTCTTTTTATGAGCCACAAACCAATTAACAGAACGATTAGTGCCATAACAAAATCAGGCAAATATTTTATTACGGCATCGATAAGTCCCTCAAAGTATTTTTGTACATCAAGATTTCCCATAAAAATCAATGTTCCCTCGTCATTATTTTTTTATTAAATTCTGCTGATTTTATTTCACGGTCAGATTTTAACAATAGTAAAAAGTCATCAGGCGAAATAGTACTTTCATCCCATTTGATCAGGTAATAATCAAAATTAGGAGCCATCTTCTTTTCAACCCTGACACCATAACCTACATACCTATCCAACCACCGTGCCATTTCAATACCCGGTGCCGGCTCAATAATTATTTCTTCTTTTATATAAATATCGGAACTGGAATTTTTTCCGACAGGTGTGTATTCAATATTTGATTTTGTTTTTTTTACGGCTGTCCAGTCGAAACTATTGGCTATTTTTTCAAGTGATAATTGTAATACAGACAAGGCTTGTGGTTTTTCATTCTGATAACTTACTGTTTTCATAATTTTATTTTCTTTATACCCAATCGTGATGGTAGGAAAATCAACAATATCGCTTTGGTATATGGAATCAAATTTGGAAAAATCGCTGTCTTTAAACTGCTTTGTCAAAGCGGAATACACACTGTCTGATAATAGTTTGTAATGTTTACCCATTTTATCAGTATTCATCGTACCATGATACAAAGCGTATTTATTTCTGTAGACAGTAAACGTATACACGGCGCATTTTCCAAAGCAACTTCCTTTCTGAAGCCTAATGACGGCATCCTTATCCTGAAATGTTGGCACTCTGTTTTTAGGGCTGCAGGATGTAAAAACGACCAAAGTGATAAAAATAGCTTGTACAATAAAAGGCAATCTTAATTGCATACGTAAATGTTTTATAAATTTAGAATGTGCAAAGATATAAAAAATGCCAAAATCCGTCATTTATATTAAAGAAGCATTTTATTAACCACAACAATCAAAGGATTAAAAAAAAAATAATGTTTTTCTGCCCAACATATATTTAGATTTTATAGCTTTATCCAAAATTTTACATATTGTATTATGTACACGAACAATTGGTTTTTTATCCTTAGTATTTTAGGTCTAATAGTATATCCATGCTGTACGTCTATAAAAAAAACAGCACCAACAAAGATGACAGAACAAATTTTTTCTTTGCCGGAGTGGGCAAAACATGCCAATATATACGAAGTCAATATAAGGCAATATACACCCGAAGGTACTTTTAATGCTTTCAGAAAACACTTACCGAGACTTCAAAAAATGGGAGTTGAAATTTTATGGTTTATGCCGGTTTATCCTATCAGTACTACGAAAAAGAAAGGAAGTCTTGGCAGTTATTATGCTGTTTCTGATTTCAGAAGTACAAATCCTAAATTCGGAACCATAAATGAATTTAAGGCCATTATAGATGAAGCCCACAAACTGGGTATGAAAGTAATCCTGGACTGGGTGCCCAATCACACCGGATGGGATCATGTCTGGATTAAAAATCACCCTGATTTTTATACGAGAAACGACAAAGGAGAAATTATCGATCCTTTGAATGAACGAGGTGAATCTATGGGATGGGCAGATGTAGCCGACCTCAATTATAATAACCCCGAACTTTGGGAAGCCATGAAAAACGATATGCTTTTTTGGGTTGAAAAGTATAAAGTTGATGGGTTTCGTCAGGATATGGCTATGTTGGTCCCGCTTGATTTTTGGATAAAAACCAATAGCGCTTTATTAAAAAATAATCCAAATTTGTTTTTGCTGGCGGAATCAGAGGAACACGATCACATCAATAAAGATTGTTTTCATGCCTTTTATGCCTGGTCTTTACACCATACCCTGAATGATATTGCCAACGGAAAAAAAACAGCATCTGCCATAGATGACTGGAGACAAAACACCCTGACAAAACTTCAAAAAGGGCTTTACATGCATTTTACAACAAATCACGATGAAAATTCATGGTCGGGTTCTGAAATAGAAAGAATGAAAGACGCATATAAAGCTATGGCAGTTTTGACCTATACCCTGGATGGTATTCCTTTAGTGTATTCCGGACAGGAAGAACCCCTTGTCAAACGCCTTGAATTTTTCGAAAAAGATACCATACCTTTTTCCACCTATAGCAATGCTGATTTTTACACCCTTTTAAACAAAACCAAAAAAGAAAACGAATCTTTGTGGAATCACCCTTTTGGTGGTGAATTACAAAGAATCATGAAAGACGAACATGTATATGCGTTTATCAGGACAAAAGGTAACAACCAAACGGTTACCATCATCAATTTGAGCGGACAACACCAAAAAGTTCTTGCCGACATCGATTATGCAGGCACTAACATTTTTACCGGAAATAAGACCACCCTATCCAAAGGTCGGGAGTTTTTACTTTCACCCTGGCAATATTTTATTCTTGTACCCAACCAATAACAAAAAACAAAAATGAAGAAACCTTTATTGAGTAAAGCAGCCATATGGAATATGAGTGTCGGATTTCTTGGAATCCAGGCGGGTTTTGCCCTTCAAAATGCCAATGCCTCCAGAATTTTGCAAATTTTTGGAGCGGATACTCATCATTTAGGGTGGTTCTGGCTTGTGGCACCCATTACGGGTATGATAGTACAACCTATTGTCGGTTATTACAGTGACAAAACATGGACACCTATGGGTAGGAGAAAACCTTACTTTCTGGCAGGTGCTATTCTGGCTTCTATAGGTTTGATGTTGATGCCCAATGCCGGGATTTTTGTCTCTATTTTACCGGCTTTATGGGTAGGCGCAGGTATGCTGATGATCATGGACGTCTCCTTTAATATATCCATGGAACCGTTTAGAGCATTGGTTGCGGATAAACTTGAAACCACACAACGCACAGCAGGATATGCCATACAAACAGTTTTAATTGGTCTTGGAGCGGTAGTTGGGTCGTGGTTGCCAAGCCTCTTGGGTGATGGTATCAAAACCGTAGACGTTTTTCCGGGAGTATTGGAAAATATTTTAGGTTCTCAATTGCTACCCGGATTAGGATTAGAGACACAGGCGACTCATAACATGGTGCCCCAGAATGTGATATGGGCATTTTTTACCGGAGCTATACTTTTGCTTTTTGCCATTCTTTGGACGATTATTTCAACAAAAGAATATTCACCGGAGGAAGTTAAAAGTTATCATGACCATACCGACAATGTTGAATATTCACTGGATAAAAATGTATTTTCGAGTATTGTAACGGATTTGAAAAATATGCCTGAGACTATGAAACAGTTAGGATTGGTGCAGTTTTGTTCCTGGTTTGCCCTCTTTGGAATGTGGGTGTATTCCACACCTGCCATAGCAGAACACATTTATGGTTTAGCCCCAAACGATACAACATCACCGGAATTTCAGGTGGCCGGAAATAAGGTGGGTGTTTTATTCGGAATTTATAATCTGGTTTCTGCTATTTATGCTTTTGCTCTACCCTTTATTGCCGGAAAGCTTGGGCGAAATACGCCCACGGAATTTCGCTTTTAGCCGGTGGTATCGGTTTGATTTCCATATATTTTATTACCAATCCTGACGATCTGGTGTATTCTATGATTGGAGTTGGAATGGCGTGGGCCAGCATTCTCGCTATGCCTTATGCCATGTTGGCAGGTTCGATTCCTCCATTAAAAATGGGAATCTACATGGGGATTTTTAATTTTTTTATAACCATTCCTCAGATAGTGAATGGTATTATAGGTGGACCTTTACTTAAAAACGTGTATGGAAATCATGCGATATACCCGATTGTGGTGGCAGGAATCCTGATGATTATCGGCGCTCTTGCCTGTACAAGAGTAAAAGATTTGGATGATGTTCGGATATAATATCAACCTTTCTTTTGGTTGATTCCTAAACGTTTGGCTTCTTCAAGCATAAATTCATATGCTTTTTCGTATGTGTTTTCAATGGTTCCATCAAGGATGGCATCTCTTATAGCCATTTTCAAATTGCCAATTTCCCTTCCGGGATTAAGATGAAAAACTTCCATTATAAGTTCGCCGGTGATCGGGGGTTGCCAATTGCGCAACCTGTCCTTTTCTTCCACTTCATTAATCTTCTCCAGTAAAACAGCATAATTTTCTTTATATTTCTGAACTTTTCCTTCATTTTTGGAGGTAATATCCGCTTTACACAAAGTAAGTAAATCATCAATGTCTTCACCTGCATCAAACAACAATCTTCTTACTGCAGAATCAGTGACTTTGTCATTGGTAAGTGCAATAGGTCTTAAATGCATAAAAACCATTTTTTGCACAAATTTCATTTTATGATCCAAAGGCATTTTCATCCTTTTAAAAATCCTTGCCACCATGGCAGCTCCCAGAGTTTCATGGCCATGAAATGTCCAGCCAAGGCGGGGGTCAAATCTTTTGGTGGGTGGTTTGGCAATATCATGAAGTATGGCAGCCCAACGCAACCAAAGGTTTTTGGTCTCCAGGCTTATATTGTCCAAAACTTCGAGGGTGTGATAAAAATTATCCTTGTGGCCGATATTATTTCTCCATTCCACTCCTTGAAGTGCCGACAGTTCAGGGAAAATTATATCCAAAAGACCTGATTTTTGCAACAGTAAAAACCCAACGGAAGGTTTTGGAGCCATGATAATTTTTTCCAGTTCAATGGATATCCTTTCTTTTGATACGATCTGAATCCTTTCCTTATTTTTTGAAATAGCAAGAAAGGTATTTTCTTCAATGACAAATCCCAACTGTGTCGAAAACCGAATGGCCCGCATCATGCGCAAAGGGTCATCCGAAAATGTTTTGTCGGGTTCAAGAGGGGTTTTTAATAATTTTTGTTCGAGATGTTCGAGCCCTCTAAAAGGATCAATAATCTGACCAAAATCCTCTTCATTTAAACTTACGGCAAGTGCATTGATGGTAAAATCGCGTCGGTTTTGGTCGTCTTCCAGATTGCCATTTTCAACGGCAGGTTTACGGCTCATCATCTGGTAAGATTCTTTTCGGGCACCCACAAATTCAATGACCAGATTTTATATTTGATCATAGCAGTACCAAAACGTCTGTACACCACCACATGAGGTCGGGGAGTGAGTCGCGAAGCAAGGATTTCGGCAAACAATATTCCATCACCTACACAGACGACATCAATATCTGTAGTTTCAGTAGTTCTGGATAAAAGCCGGTCTCTGACGTAGCCACCTACCAGATAAACCGGAAAACCCAATTCTTTACCTGTTTCCTGTATGGAATTAAATATATTTTTTTCGTGTGTTCGTATACTAAAAACCAAAACAATTATTTCTTTTAGGATTCTGTTAAAACCCAATCATATTGATTTGAGTATACTTCCTTAATTTCATCAAATATTTCATGAATGACGACCGGATCGTGTTCTGTAACCAGTCTTTGCCTGAAAGGTTTTATATTGGGAAGATCTCTGAAATAATTAGTATAATGCCTTCGCATCTCTGCTATACCCAATTTTTCACCTTTCCATTCTATACTTTTGGCAAAATGTGTCCTGGCCACCTCTACCCTTTCTGATATGGTTGGAGGATCCAGTTTTTCACCGGTTTTCATAAAATGTTTTATCTCTTTAAATATCCATGGATAGCCGATACTGGCGCGGCCGATCATGATACCATCCACTCCATACCTGTTTTTAAATTCCACCGTTTTTTCAGGTGTATCAATATCTCCGTTGCCAAAAACAGGAATAAACATCCGCGGATTGTTTTTTACATCACCAATCAAAGTCCAGTCCGCATCGCCTTTATACATTTGTTTTCTCGTCCTGCCATGAATGGAAATAGCTTTAATGCCAACATCCTGCAATCTTTCCGCCACTTCCACAATATACATTGAATTTTCGTCCCAACCGAGTCTCGTTTTCACCGTTACCGGCAAATTGGTGGACTTAACAATGGCTTCCGTTAATTTCACCATTTTGGGAATATCCTGCAGTATACCTGCTCCTGCCATTTTACAGACCACTTTTTTTACCGGACAACCAAAGTTTATATCTAACAATTCAGGTTTAGCCTCCTCAACAATTATGGCGGCCTGTTTCATGGAATCAAGTTCCGCTCCGAATATCTGAATACCTATCGGTCTTTCATCATCGTATATGTCAAGCTTCTGTACACTTTTATCTGCATCCCTGATAAGCCCTTCTACAGAAATAAATTCTGTATACATCAGGTCGCATCCGTTTTGTTTACAAACAAACCTGAATGGCGGGTCACTCACATCTTCCATGGGTGCCAGCAAAAGGGGAAAATCCCCCAGTTCAATATCGTTTATTTTTACCATTGATTTGATTTGCGATGCAAAAATACAAAATATGACGGATTTACAAATGACTAAAATGCTAACGTCCTGAACTTTTGATAAAAAAAATAAAAAAAATTTGTTCAATTAAAATATATATTACATATTTGCATCATATTTATTATGATTATCTGGTGTAAAATAGTTTATAGTCAATATAAAAGAGATGACACATTCAGCAAGATTACTTTCCAACCCCGGAGTGGCATAACCATGAAGCCGAAAATACTGTAATTCCATTTATTTTAACGTTATGATATCCTTATCCATATATTAATTTCCGATATATATCCATTTTTGAAATTTTTTTATGTATGAATGTAAAAAACAATAAAATTAAAAAACCAAATTCCGACGCTGAATCTGAAGAATTCGGCAAGTTCAAACCTAAAAAAAAGCCGGTAAAACTAAAAGATGAAGGCAAGGTAAATGTTAAATCAAAAAAATTCTGGCAGGAAAGATATGATGACGAAGGTGAAGACCTGGAAAAGTACATTCGTTGATGCTTTATTTAAATTGTCATATTTTTTCAATTTTTACCCCTATTATAACATTTTATCCCGGGTAAAAACTAAATTTGTTAAAACAACACGTGCTTTTATCCAACCTGAGAAACCCCTACTACTTTCTTGTTTTTAAGAGCCTATATACAGCCGTTTTATAAAATAAGGCATGAAAATTGTCATTATTTTACAAAAGTGCATTATTTAACATCATTTAGAAAACATTAACATTTTCAAAGTGAGATAATAATAACATTTTGGCGTCTTAAACGTATTATTTATATTAGATGCGATCAACTCGTAAAATCCTTATCATGAACATATTATTCAAAAAAGTCAAAGCTTTTTTATCCGGGTTATTCACCCGTACTAAAAAAGTTGTCAAATTTCCTCAGGAAGAGGAACACGACCTCTTTATCGGAGTTTGAAAAAAGATTAACAGTCAATTATATAAATACCCCCATTTATGTAATTGACTGCTTTTTATTAAATTCAACTTTATTATTTCTGTTTAGGAAGTTTTTTTTTATTTTTGTGAGGTAAATGATTAATTAACCTTTCAATTATGATTTATTATGAAAACTATTTTCATCGGCAGACACGCCAAATCATCATGGGCAGATTTGCTGATGAGTGATTTTGAAAGGCCGCTGAATGAACGGGGAAAACATGATGCCCCTATCATGGCACTCAGATTAAAAGAAATGGGTTTTTCTCCTCAATGTATTATAAGTTCGCCGGCAAACAGAGCTCTTTCAACGGCAAAATATTACGCCAAAACATTTGATCTTCCTGTCCACACAAAAGCTAATTTATATCACGGTGTGCCTGAAAATTATATAGAAGCTATTCAGGAAGCTGATGATACGTTCGATTCAGTCATCCTGTTCGGACACAATCCCACCCTCACCATGATTGCCAACGAAATACAACGTAACTGTATTGACAATATTCCCACAAGCGGTGTCATCATTGCTACATCCGATAAAAATAATTGGTCTGACGTGGAATGGAAAAATTGTACATTAGTAAAAATTATTTATCCCAAGGAAACATAATTTCCTTATCATCAAAAAAGATAAATCTTTATTGATTGAAAACAAATAAAATGAATAAAATAGGATTTCAAGCAAATTTATTCATAATTGTTTTAATACTTTTGATAAGTATAACTATATTTATTTCCTGCGAAAAAGATAATTATACCGGTTTGTCTAAAGAAAATTTATATGGGAAATGGATTGGTCCAACAACAATGAAAGTTTTTGATTTTGAAACTCAAATGGCTAAACCAATAAATAATATTTTTGAGTTTAAAAGTAATGGACTTTGTAGTATTAAAACTCCAGAGTTTAACTTTAACTTTGGTATTGATTGCCATCCTGATATTGGCTCTAAGTGGGATATCATATCGAATGAAAATACAATTATATTCTATTACATCCCTGATCCGGGAATAAATCTTCCGAAGTGGGAATGTCGTTGGGAAGTAAAAAGCTTTCATCCAGATAGTATGAAAGTAAAAGTATACGATAAAGCAGGCAAATTTGTTAGAGAGAGGATATTCAACAAATTAGACTAAAAAACCTGATGTCATTTCTTTTGATTTCTTCTTTTATAAATTACATCAGATTTCATTCACCATGCATCAGTAAATTGAACTCTAATATGATAAACCTTTTCCATTAGTCATTGTATCTATTTAAATAACAATGATATGAATATTCATCAGGTTTTAAAAGACAGGTCGCTCATTTTGTTCCTTATACTGCTGGCTGTTTTTATCGGGAATGCGCTGGTAGCCGAATTTGTGGGGCTTAAAATATTTTCATTGGAAAAACTGATGGGAATTGCCCCTTTTTCAATGACATTTTTTGGAGTGGATGGTTTGGGTTTTAACCTCACAGCCGGTGTGGTACTCTGGCCGGTTGTTTTTGTCATGACGGACATTATCAATGAATATTACGGCCCCCGATTGGTTCGGTTTATTTCCTATCTCACAGTTTTTGTTATTTCCTTTGCATTTATTTTTGTGTGGCTCGCCATTCTGCTTCCTCCCAATGACTGGTGGCAATATGAAAGTGGAATGCTCGGATCTGGTGAAGGCATCAAGGACATGAATCTTGCCTTTAGAAATGTCATGGGTGCAGGTCTTTGGATCATTATAGGTTCTCTGGTAGCCTTTTTAATAGGACAGGTTGTAGATGTAATGACTTTTCATAAAATCAAGAATATAACAGGGGAAAATAAACTCTGGCTGAGAGCAACCGGAAGTACGCTTGTTTCCCAGTTGATCGACAGTTTTGTTGTTCTCTTTATAGCCTTTTATATAGGCGCAGACTGGGAGTTTACCAGGGTGCTTGCCATCGGACTGGTCAATTATATTTATAAATTTATTGTTGCCATTGCGCTGACTCCCCTTCTTTATGTGGTTCATTATTTAATTGAAAAATATCTTGGGGTTACCCTTGCAAACCAATTAAAACAAACTGCGGCCGGACAGGCTATGTAAAGGTAAAAAATCTTATTTTTGCCAAAAATATTCTATGCCCGCGCTAACCAATAACATTGTTATGATCAGACCTGCTCATTTCGGGTACAATGCCGAAACCGCCGTAAATAATGCCTTTCAGCAAAAAGCAACAGAAGATCAGAATGATATAATAAGGAAAGAAGCTATCCGCGAATTTGACAATATGGTAGAAATGCTGAGGTCTAAAGGAGTCAATGTGGAAGTTGTTCAGGACACAGACACTCCTGTAAAACCGGATGCTGTATTTCCCAACAACTGGATAAGCATGCATGATAACGGAAGTGTCATTACCTACCCTATGTATGCTCAAAACCGCAGAATTGAACGCAGGGAAGATCTTATTGAAGCCATCTCTTTGAAATACCGCATTAACAACCAATATTCCTTTACATTTTATGAAGATGAGGGAGAGTTTTTGGAAGGAACAGGTTCCATGATATTTGACAGGGAGAATGCGATTGTATACGCATGCCTTAGTCCCCGAACGCACATCACCCTGATTGATAAGTTTAATTTACTTATGAAAACTAAAAGTATTGTTTTCAAAGCATTAGACAAAAATAACCAGCCTATCTACCATACGAATGTAATGATGGCTTTGGGACAGGATTTTGTCGTCATTTGTATGGATTGTATTCCCGATGAGGACTCAAAAAAACAATTAATCTCATCCTTTGAAAAGACAGGGAAACAAATTGTTGAAATCACGTACGATCAGGTAGACTCTTTTGCAGGTAATATGCTGGAAGTATTGGGAAAAAACAACGAAAGATACCTCGTCATGTCTAAAACCGCCTTTGACTCATTGAATGATCATCAGAAAGACATTTTATCACAAAAAACTAACATCCTTCCCGTTCCTATACCTACCATAGAAACTTACGGTGGTGGAAGTGTACGATGTATGATGGCGGAAAATTTCCTTCCGGTAAAATAATTCAAAAGCTACTGTAAATCGGTTTGTGTCCTTACTGCAGAACTTTAGCATAAATGTATTAAGTGTCTGTTTTTCAGTAATTTACCAGACTATTTCAAAAGTATTATTTTCAGACAAAAGGTGTTGTGCCAACTGATGTGCAATATACGGACCGATCGAACTGCCTTTGGTTCCCAATCCGTTAAAATAATAAACATGAGGATACATCTCATGTTGTTTTACAAGCGGTCTTCTGCTTTTTGTTGTCGGTCTGACGGCAGATTTTACTTCCACCGTTTCAAACGGCACTTTGACAAGGGAAGAAATCACTTTTTTGACAATTTTTTTATGATTTGATGTTATTTCTTCCGGATAAGATACGTTTTCGTAACCTCCACCTACCCAAAAGAGATCATTTCCGAAAGGCACAAGAAAAATTTCATCTTTTATCATTTTTGAAATCCGGGATTCCGGTATATTTATAATGGTAGCTTCACCTCTTGTCAAAGCAAATCCCGGATCAGGAAACAAAGGGTTGGCAATACCTTTATGACCTTCACAAAATATGATATTTGACGCACTGAAATGAAGATACCCAATTTGTTTGTCCTCAATTTTCAGTAAGTTGACATCGAAAGTATGATGTAAAAAACCTCCCTTCTCTTCAAGATACCGGCACAACGAGGTAATAAATGTCAGAATATCTATTCTGTAGGCCTGCCGGATTTCGGCGAGGTTACCGGAAATATTGACTTCATTTTGAAAATCAGAAATATCAGCATTCTCTTTAATAAAATTTGTATAATTTTCATCCAGCTTTCTTGACTCCCATTGGTTTTCAGCAGAAATATCAGGTAAACTTCTCACTATATTTTTTTCATACAATATAGTAATACCCAATAATTTTTCTATTTCCCTGTAGGTTTTTACAGCTTGCGGAAGGAACAGATCAATATTCCAGCTTTTTATATACTTTTTACCGGTTATAGGGTTGATTATTCCTGCAGCGACGGCTGAAGATGAATGAGCCTGACCTTCATCTATCAATAATACTTTCCTGCCATTACTGATAAGTTCAAACGCCATGAGGCAACCAGCGAGACCACCTCCGACAATGATATCATCAAATACATATTTTGTTCCCGTCATCACATATCATTCAGCGTTGCGCAATTTTTTCGGTAAACTCTGAAAAACAAGCTCGTAGGAATGGTCAATAAGGCCTTTTAAAAATTCAAGGTCAAGGTCGCCTTCGATATATACGGTATTCCAGTGTTTTTTATTCATGTGGTATCCCGGAATAATGGATTCAGGATAATTTTCTCTTAATTCTATACATCTTTCAGGGTCACATTTCAGGTTTACGCGGGGAGGAAACTCATCAAGGCCTGCCAAAGCAAATATTTTCCCTGAAACTTTAAACACCATTGTCTCTTCACCAAAAGGAAAGGATTCTTCCACATTATTTTTCTGAAGACAATATTCTCTGAAATACTGTATGTCCATATAAATTTGTTTATAATACTAAAATCAGTAAACAATTGAAATCTATCTTCTGTTCCATTGTTTGTAATAATGATTTTATGTTAAAAAATAAACCATTGTGGACTTTTCTGGGCTTCCTTCTTATGTTTTCCGGATTTTTAACCTTGATTTTATCCATGGTAGGATTAGAATGGAAACCTGTTCAGATAATTTACAGTATGGGCGGGCTGATGAGCATCATCATTCAGCTGTGTATGATTATTTTTGGTTTTGTCATACTTTTTGTTGCCAGAAACAGCGAATAAAAAATTAGTTCTGCAACTTTTGCCAGGCAAGATAACCCCCTTCCAGGTGCATCAAATAATTAAATCCATTGGCATTCATGAGTTCTACTGCTTTTGAACTTCTTGCTCCGGAACGACAATACACAAGGTAGGTTTTAGTTTTATCCAAAACAGCAATTTTATCTGCAAAATCGCCTGCATTGTAGTCAATATTGATAGAATTTTTGATATTGCCCAAATTGAATTCTTCAGGTGTCCTGACGTCCAATACAACATAATCATCCGAGTTATACATGAACACTTTTGCCTTTTCAACTGAAACATTGATATTTACATGTTCCTTGAACAATTTGGCGTTTTTGACAGGAGATTGAGCTTTAGCATTAAAACCCGTCAGAAAAACAATAAATAAAATACCTAAAAATGTTTTCATAATGATTTGATTTACAATTTAAACACCTAAATAATTTTTAAGCAATTTACTTCTTGAGACAGATCTTAACTTGTTGATTGCCTTGTCTTTAATTTGCCTTACTCTTTCTCTGGTAAGTCCAAATTTGTCGCCTATATCTTCAAGGGACATAGGATGTTCTACGCCAATTCCAAAATACAACTTGATAACATCACTTTGTCTGTCTGTTAGTGTATTTAAAGATCTTTCAATCTCTTTTCGCAAAGATTCCAGAAATTCAAGAGAGGCGTCGGTATCCGGAGTGCTATTATTTTCTAATACATCCAGCAAAGAATTATCTTCACCATCTATAAAAGGGGCATCCATAGAAACATGTCGGGAAGCAACACCAAGTGTTGTTTCCACTTCTTCTGTTGGAATTTCAAGTAATTCCGCCAGCTCTTCGGAACTTGGTTCTCTTTCAAACTCCTGTTCCAATTCTGAAAATGCCCTGTTTATTTTATTGAGGGAACCTACTTTATTTAACGGAAGTCGTACAATTCTAGACTGTTCCGCCAGGTCCTGCAGGATGGATTGTCTGATCCACCAAACGGCATAGGAAATAAATTTAAATCCACGGGTTTCGTCAAATCTTTGGGCTGCTTTAATCAAGCCAAGATTTCCTTCATTGATAAGGTCACTTAAGGACAATCCCTGATTCTGATATTGTTTTGCTACTGAAACCACAAATCGCAGATTGGCTTTGGTCAGTCTTTCAAGAGCTTCCTGGTCGCCTTCTTTGATTTTTTTTGCTAAATCTACCTCCTCTTCAGGCGTCAATAAATCTACTTTTCCAATTTCCTGTAAATATTTTTCAAGTGATTGACTTTCCCTGTTTGTTATAGATTTTGTGATTTTTAGTTGCCTCATTCTAAATGTACTGGTTAATAAAATTTAATTTTTTAAAAAAGAGTGCAAAATTACACGAAAATTGCAGATTCTTATGTTAATGTTTGGTAATTATACTAAATTCTTTGCAAAAAACATACCTGACAGGAATATTGAAATAAAATTAAATACATTTGCAAAAAACAATGATGCTATTTATTTTACTTAAATCAATAAATACTAAGGTATAATTAATTTTTTGTGAAAAAAGTTCATTTGTTTTGAAAATTGGTGAAAATATTTTTTTTTGCACCCGTAAACTTATACTAATAAAAATTAACGTTTTTTTTTAACAAAAGTACCTTAAGTTTAGTTACTATATATAATATAATGTGATTTAAAAAATTATGGCAAGAAAGCAGATAAAGTTAGAATATATTTTCAGAGCGTCACCAGCTATCATCTACACGTTTGTAACCACGCCGGAATGTCTGGTAAGATGGTATTGTGATGATGTAGACATTACCGGCGAAGTTTATACCTTTATTTGGAGTAATCATGGCGAAATAGCCTATATGATTGATGACATTGAAGAAGAAAGAGTGCGCTATAAATGGAAAAACGCTTCTGAAAATGAATATCTTGAGTTCAGGATTTTTAAAGCGGACATCACCAATGAAACGATTATGGAGATTATTCGATTTTT
>JADKAS010000023.1:5000-40962 GCA_016715245.1 Saprospiraceae bacterium | reverse complement strand
AAAGTCCATTGGTGTACATTTTATATACAAAGGTACTGTAAATGATCTATGTAAAAAGCAAAATGTGTTAATAATTGTTCTTTATATAATACAATATAAATTTAATAATGATCTATAAAGAATACAATATTGAAGCAATATCCACTTTAGCCAAAATTCCCACGGACGAAAAGAAATTTCTGCGCTCAACTGAAGTGATAGAAATACACTTCTACTTTTCGGTTTATACTTTTGAAATTACTGCCTGATGTAATTTTCAATTATGCTTGATAAATTGAAAATAGGAACGGTTTGCATATTTATGAAGTGGCGGCTTTTGAAAACGGATGTTTCATTTTAGCACTTAACTTTTTTTGATGCACAAAGTTTTCTTTTAGCACTAAACCCGCCATTTCATAAATATGCTGTTGGCAGTATTTTTTCTCATTATTCTACAATAATTTTCTGTTGCTCAACTATAAAATCGAATGAAAGTTCTTCCAATTTTTTTCCATTTACAATAGCATCCCAAGGACCGTGTCCTCTATTTTCTAAAGTGTATAATACATATTTAGCACCTGTAGAAATGTCCGGTGAGCTTTCCAGATCCAAACAAAGTGAATTAAGGAAAAAAGCAGGACATTTTACTTCTACTTCAATAAATGCTTTGTAAGGTTTGTTCTTTTCAAAACGTTCCCAATCATCTTCAAGTTCCACGAAAACTTTAAAATCTGACATCATTAGGTTAAAAAATTTGTTCATGCCCATTCTGTATAATATTGTTCTTACCGGTGTACTTCCAGTAGCGAAGCGACTATCACCCTTATCGAGTCACTCATTGAAGTCTTTTTATGTCTATTTCAAGATTGAATTTATATAGCCTGCTCGTTTCGGCGCGTTGTTGCTTTCTTTTTACATTAATATTAGTCTTATCTTCTAGCGTTGTGATTCAATAGTTTGTATAATTAATGGGATGTTAAATTGAACAAATTAAAAACTTATTTATTCCTTAAGTACTATCTTTGCATTCTTATATATAGGCTATAATTAGAAAAATTTTATGCATATGGAGATGTCAGGTCTGGATAATATTAAATTTGATTATTTCGCCATTTTAGTGCAATTTATACTGGTTACCGGGTTTGTAGCAGGTACTTTCATCCTTTCGCATGCTGTGGGTCCAAAGAGGAAAGGGGAGGAGAAACTGCAAAGTTTTGAATGTGGTTTGGATTCTATTGGTAGTGCAAGACTTCCTTTTTCAGTAAAATATTTCCTCGCAGCTATTCTTTTTGTTTTATTTGATATTGAAATTATTTTTTTCATCCATGGGCAGTAAATTTAGAGAATTGGGCTATGGGGGATTATTAAAAAATGATCATTTTCCTCACACTGCTTATGCTGTGTTATTATTACGTTATAAAAAAAAGGAGCACTAAAATGGGGGTAAAAATCATACATCCAGCTGATGGTCCTGAAATGCATACAGGGGAAGGATACGGATTGACACAAATAGAAAAAGTCATCGGACTTGGGCTAAATTCCATTTGGCCGCCTTTGCTGCATCTTGCTGCGTGGTATAGAGTTTATGGCTACCATGGCTTCTACCTATGATTTGGGCAGATTCGGAGCAGAAAGATTAAGTTTTTCCCCGGCAAGCTGACTTATTGATGGTCACGGGTACCATTGCAAAAAAATGGGTCCCGTGTTGAAGCAAGTTTATACCCAGATGGCTGAGCCTAAATGGGCGATTGTTGTAGGAGCATGTGCCAGTAGTGGTGGAATATTTGACACGTATTCTGTCTTTGCAGGGTAGATAAAGGATAATGGTAGATGTGTATGTGCCCGGCTGTCCACCACCACCTGAAGCCATTCTGGATGGGATACTAAAAATTCAGGAATTGATCAAAAACGAACCATTAAGACGAAGAAATTCACCTGAATACAACCATTTACTTCATCAATATCAAATAGACTAATGACAAAAGTTGACAATCAAGTATTGAGTGAGCAGATGATACAAAAATTTGGTACACAAATCATAAGTATTGAAGAGAGTTATGATACACTGGATGTAGTCGTAGAAAAAGCCATCATTATTGAACTCATATCTTGGTTGAAAGTGGACGAGACACTAAGATTTAATTTTTTAACCAGTCTTTGTGGTGTGCATTTTCCCGACCAAAAAGACCGCGAATCGTCAGTAGTGTATCATTTACATAGCTTAACAAATAATGTAAGATTTCGGATTCATGTATTTTTGCCTATAAGCAACCCTGAAATTCCAACTTTGACATCAGTTTTTCCTGCTGCCAATTGGATGGAAAGAGAAACTTTCGAATTTTACGGTGTTAAATTTACGGGACATCCTGATCTTAGGATTATTTTAAATGTAGAAGACATGGACTACCACCCATTATTAAAACAATATCCTTTAGTAGACGCTGTACCAGAACAGATAAAGATGATAAATATTTCGGACGATAATTTTAAAAAATACCATGTTCTGAATGGTAAAGAGCAATCAGAACAAGAATTAAATCAATACAACTATCTAAATCCTGGGCCCTACACACCCTGCCACCCATGGTATTTTTCAGAATATTTTAAAAATGAATGGTGAAGTTATCGTTGATGCTCAGCCGCCCATTGGCTATATCCACAGGGCATTCGAAAAATTAGCAGAAAACAGACCATTTTATCAGATCACTACGATTACTGACAGATTGAATTATTGTTCATCTCCCATAAATAATATTGGGTGGCATCTAACCGTCGAAAAACTATTAGGCGTTAAAACACCCAAAAGGCTGGATTATCTGCGTGTCATTATTATGGAACTGGCCAGAATTTCTGACCATATCATTTGTAATAGTGTAGTGGCTGTAGATACTGGTGCTATGACAGGGTTTCTGTATGTTTTTCAGTGGCGAGAAAAGATTTATGAAATTTATGAAGAAATCTGCGGAGCAAGACTTACTACCAACATAGGGAGGATAGGAGGTTTTGAAAGAGACTTCTCACAAAAAGTATTTGATAAGATCAATAATTTGCTG
Organism: Saprospiraceae bacterium; assembly: GCA_016715245.1. GTDB lineage: Bacteria > Bacteroidota > Bacteroidia > Chitinophagales > Saprospiraceae > OLB9. The sequence continues at coordinate 37,930 of JADKAS010000023.1, read as the reverse complement.
AAAGAAATCCCTGAAGCACTCAAAGAATTTGAAAAATTGGTAATGAGAAACAGGATATTTATGGATAGGACTGTAAATGTGGGCGGTATTTCAGCTGAAAGAGCATTGGATTATGGTTTTACAGGACCCAATCTTCGGGCTGCGGGAGTAGATTATGATGTACGTGTGATGACACCTTACTGTTCCTATGAAGATTTTGACTTTACTATTCCGATCGGAAGCAACGGAAATACTTATGATAGGTTTTGTGTGCGGCAGGAAGAGATGTGGCAAAGTCTGAGCATTATACGACAAGCTCTGGACAAATTGCCGGAAGGTGATTTTCATGCAGATGTTCCGGAGTTTTATTTACCCCCTAAAGAAGACGTGTATAATTCCATGGAAGGTCTTATCTGGCATTTCAAAATTGTAATGGGTGAAATTAATGTGCCAAAGGGTCAGGTGTATCAAAGTGTAGAAGGTGGAAATGGCGAATTAGGATTCTACCTGGTAAGTGATGGCGGAAGGCAGCCTTACAGACTTCATTTCAGAAGACCCTGTTTTATATATTATCAAGCTTATCCGGAAATGATAAAAGGATCCATGTTGAGTGATGCTATTCTGACGATGAGTAGCATGAATGTCATAGCAGGAGAGTTGGATGCTTAATTTTATTGAGTGTAAACGTAGAAGAAAAAATAAATGAATATTCAATTTCACAGGAGTCAATGTCAGGAAATCCAGAGGATTATAGGCCAGTATCCGTCTGAAAGAAAAAAAATCAGCTTTACTGCCTGTACTTCATATAGTGCAGAAAGAATCCAAGTACCTATCTGTGGACGTGATGGATAAGGTGGCTGAAATTCTTGAAATAAAGCCAATAGAAGTGTGCGAAGTGGCTACTTTTTTACTCCATGTACCATACCAAACCTGTAGGAAAGTATTTGATCGAAGTTTGCCATACCGGACCGTGTATGATCTGTGGTGCTGAAAAAACAGTGGAATATCTTGAATCCAAACTCGGTATCAAAGTGGGTGAAACCACCTCAGACGGATTATTTACCTTGAAGACCGTGGAATGCCTGGGAGCATGTGGATATGCTCCTATGTTTCAGATGGGTGAACAATATTATGAACACCTTACTGAAGACAAGATAGACGAAATAATCATCCAATGTACAATATCATTCAACGATAATTAATTGATATGGGAAAGACGTTGTTACTGCAAAATATAGATAATCCAGAAATCAAAACATCTCAGGCTATATTATGCTCGGTGGATATAGGTCACTGGATAAAGTGCTTTCAAGAATGTCTCCGGATGAAGTGACGGAAGAAGTAAAAATTTCAGGCCTTAGGGGACGTGGCGGTGCTGGTTTTTCCACCGGACTAAAGTGGACTTTTCTTGATAAGTCAACAGATAAACCAAGGTATTTACTCTGCAAGCAGACGAAAGTGAACCCGGTACATTTAAAGATCGATTGCTGATGGAAAAAACCCGCATTTATTGATCGAGGGTATGATACTTTCCAGTTATGCTTTAGGTTGCAACACCAGTTATATTTACATACGCGGGGAGTATATGTTTATCCTTAGAATATTGGAAAAAGCTATCAAAGAAGCCTATGCCAACGGGCTTTTAGGTAAAAATATAAAAGGATCAGGATACAATCTGGATCTGTTTGTACATCCCGGAGCAGGAGCTTATATCTGTGGCGAAGAGACCGCACTGATAGAGTCACTGGAGGGAAAGAGGGGAAATCCAAGGATAAAGCCACCTTTTCCTGCAGTTTCAGGGTTATGGGGTTGCCCAACTATCGTCAATAATGTAGAAAGTATAGCTGCCGTCGTCCCCATTATCCTCATGGGAGGAGCAGAATATGCCAAAATAGGTATTGGAAAGTCTACAGGTACCAAATTATTTTCTGCTTCAGGTAATATCAATAAACCGGGGGTGTATGAAATTGAATTAGGTGTTCCGGTAGAAGAGTTTGTTTATTCCGATGAGTATTGTGGAGGTATCAAGAATGGCTTTGACATCAAAGCCTGCGTGCCTGGTGGGTCATCGGTACCAATCTTGCCCAAAAGCCTGTTATTTAATGAAAGTAATGGTAATCCCAGGCTTATGACCTATGAAAGTCTGAGTGAAGGTGGATTTCAAACGGGAAGTATGTTGGGTTCTGGAGGCTTTATAGTATATGATGAAAGACAATGTATAGTCCGAAATACATGGAATTTTGCCAGATTTTATCATCATGAGAGCTGTGGACAGTGCAGCCCGTGTAGAGAAGGTACCGGCTGGATGGAAAAGGTCTTGCATAATATCGAAAATGGCCACGGAAAAGAGAGTGATATTGATTTGCTTTGGGACATACAGCGCAGAATAGAAGGCAATACCATTTGTCCGCTCGGCGAAGCTGCAGCTTGGCCAGTAGCTGCTGCCATCAGACATTTCCGTCATGAATTTGAATATCATGTAAAGTATCCTCATCGTGTCAAAGATGAAGACCATGTGTACCAACCGGAAATGAATTACCAAACAGTATAATTATTGTAAGCATAAAATTTGATCCAAATGTTGAAAGTAACTATAGATGACATAAGTATTGAAGTACCAGCCGGACTACCATCTTACAAGCTGCGCGTATGATAGGTGAAAACGTACCTCCAGCTATGTGTTATTATACAAAATTGGAAGGAAGTGGTGGAAAATGCAGGACATGCCTGGTCAAAGTAACGAAAGGATCAGAAAAAGACCCTCGTCCCATGCCTAAACTGGTTGCCAGCTGTAAAACTGCCGTCATGGATGGAATGGAAGTCAGGAATACTACTTCGCCTGATGTATTGGATGCCCGAAAAGGAATAACTGAATTTTTACTAATCAATCATCCACTGGATTGTCCTGTATGTGATCAGGCTGGTGAATGTAAACTCCAGGATTTATCATATGAGCATGGATTATCTAAAAGCAGATACGATTTTCATAGAAGAGAATTCGAGAAAATAGATATTGGGGATAAGATACAACTTCATATGAATCGATGTATTCTTTGCTACAGGTGCACCCAGGTAGCTGATCAGCTTACCCCGGAACGAGTGCATGGTGTCATTAACCGTGGTGAAGTGTCAGAAATTTCTACCTACATCGAAAATGTAGTGGACAATGATTTTTCAGGCAATATGATAGATGTTTGTCCCGTAGGGGCACTCACTGACAAAACATTTAGATTTAAATCCAGGGTTTGGTACACTAAACCTGTAAATGCCCATAGAAATTGCCCTAAATGCAGCGGTAAAGTCACCCTGTGGTATCAAGGAGAAGAAGTATTGAGAGTCACCGGAAGAAAAGACCAATGGAACGAAGTAGAAGAATTCATTTGCAATGATTGCAGATTCGAAAAAAAAGAAACCAATGACTGGATAGTGGACGGTCCGGCTGACATAAACAGACACTCAGTAGTATCAAAAAATCAGTTCACTTATGAGTTACCTGTTTTACAAAAACAAATAGAACAAAGCAACATGACAGAACAATGAATCAATGTTGTTGATATCAGTAAGTTAAGATATTCATTATGGAATTAATCATTTTTAAAGTATGCCTTGTCATTGTGCTATTCCTGCTTTCTATAACGATTGCAGCCTACAGTACATTTTCTGAAAGAAAGGTGGCAGCTTTTATACAAGATAGAATAGGACCTAACAGGGCCGGACCATTTGGTGTACTTCAGCCATTGGCAGATGGGATCAAGATGATCATGAAGGAAGAGATCATGCCAGCGAATTCTAACAAATTGCTTTTCATATTGGGCCCCGCTATCAGGTATGATCACAGCACTCATGACCAGTGCTGTCATACCTTGGGGGCCGGATATTACCATAGCAGGTACCAAGGTGCATTTGCAGGTGGCAGATATTAATATAGGCATTCTTTACATCATGGGGGTAGTAAGTATAGGCGTTTATGGGATCATGATAGGAGGCTGGGCATCCAACAATAAATTTGCATTGTTGGGAGCAGTAAGGGCTTCTACACAAATGATAAGTTACGAATTATCTATGGGTATGAGTGTTATAGCCATCATCATGACTACCGGTTCGTTAAGCTTGGCTGATATGGTCGAAGGTCAAAATGGATGGCATGGAATGGGTTGGAATGTAGTTTTACAGCCGCTTGGTTTTCTCATATTTTTGATTTGTGCCTTCGCCGAAACAAACCGAACACCCTTTGATTTGCCAGAAAGTGAAACTGAACTTATAGGAGGCTATCACACTGAATATTCAAGTATGAAACTCGGATTTTATCTTTTTGCTGAATATGTCAATATGTTTATGTCTTCCGCAGTCGTATCTTGTTTATACTTCGGTGGGTACAACTTCCCTTTTATGGATGTAGTGCAAAGCCACACGGGGGAAATACTTTTTGCTTTGATATGTTTTGGTGCTCTTTTTGTAAAAATATTATTTTTCATTTTCTTCTTCATGTGGATCAGATGGACCATACCAAGATTCCGGTTTGACCAACTGATGAACTTAGGATGGAAAGTATTATTGCCCTTAGCCATTGTCAATATGCTCCTCACTGGTGCTATTATCCTATATAATCAATAAAATATGCAATCACTAACCAATAGAAGTAAGGTCGTATCTGATAAAACGATGACGTGGAAAGAGAGAATGTATATTCCTGCCATACTTGCCGGATTAAGAATCACGATTTACCATTTTTTTAAGAAGAAGGTGACCATACAATACCCCGAACAAAAAAGGGAACATAGCAAATACTTTAGAGGAGTACATGTATTAAAACGTGATGACGAGGGTAGAGAAAATTGTACGGCTTGTGGTTTGTGCGCAGTGGCTTGTCCAGCAGAAGCGATTACTATAGTGGCGGACGAACGTAAAAAAGGAGAAGAACATCTTTACAGAGAAGAAAAGTACTCTGCAGAATATAATATCAATATGTTAAGATGTATTTTCTGTGGTTTATGCGAAGAAGCGTGCCCAAAAGATGCCATTTATCTTACCGAAACCATCAGTACGTCAAATTATCACAGAGATCAATTCATTTATACTAAAGACATGCTGGTAGAAGGAATAAAGAGTGGCGAAAGAATAGACATAAATAGTAGACGACAAGGTGTCCGTGAGGGTGCTATGTAATAATTAATAATTTAATTGAAAATTATGACCGCTATACTTTTTTATATTTTATCTGCCGTTTGTATCATCAGTAGTATACTTATGATTTTCCATAAAAATGCGATGTACAGCGTATTGTATCTATTGATCTGTTTTTTTTCTGTGGCCGGTCTGTTTGTCATGCTCAATGCACAGTTTTTATCAATAGTGCATGTTATTGTGTATGCCGGAGCTATTATGGTACTTTTTCTGTACGTCATCATGTTTCTGAATATGAGCACACCCGTCACTATACGAAAAAGCAAATTAATCATGGTTATAGCTTGTTTTACCGGGGCTATGGTTTGTTTTGTTTTGACTACTGCATTATGGGCAACAGACTTTGGGAGTGATCCGGCGATTGTAGATCAAAATATTGGAATGGCTTCTATCTTGGGTAAATATTTATTCAAAGAATTTTTAATACCTTTTGAAGTATCGAGTATATTATTTCTATCTGCCATGGTGGGAGTAGTTATTTTTAATAAAAAAGATTATAAAGATGAATGATATAACACCTTTGCAGGATCAGTTAAGGCTTGTTCCACTGGAGCATTATGTGTTTTTATGTTTAGTATTGTTTAGTATTGGATTGACAGGTGTACTATTGCGAAGAAATCTGATTAATGTGTTTCTAAGTTTAGAGCTCATGCTTAATTCAGTAAACTTATTGGCGGTCTCCTTCTCAGTATATTATAATGATCCCAATGGTCAGGCTTTTGTATTTTTTGTTATGGTGGTAGCAGCGGCAGAAGTTGCTGTAGGACTTGCAATGCTGGTGATGATTTACAGAAATGTACACACCGTGGATATCAACGCCCTGAATGATCTTAAATGGTAATATCTAAAATTAAAAAAAAATATTTTGAATCCATATATTTTGAATAATCTTTCGGTCATCGTCCTGCTGCTGCCCTTGATTGGTTTCTTGGGATATCTGCTGTATGGGCGTTTACTTTCAGAAAAACAGGCGGGTATGCTTGCTTCTTTCTGGATTTTATTGTCATTTGCACTTTCCGTGGTTTTATTCTTACAAATTTCGTCATCCGGGTTACCTATAAATATTCATCTCTTCGACTGGGTCAATACGGGAAATTTTAAGGTGCCATTTGCATTTCAAGTTGATCAGTTGTCTATCATTATGATGTTGCTCATCACAGGCGTAGGCAGTCTGATACATATTTACTCTATAGAATACATGCACGGTGATAAGGGATTCAATAGATTTTTTTCATATCTCAATCTCTTCATTTTCTTTATGTTGCTGCTTGTGATGTCTAATAATTATGTCCTGATGTTTGCAGGATGGGAAGGGGTCGGTTTGTGTTCCTATCTTTTGATTGGTTTTTGGTATAAAAATCATGATTATAATGCTGCAGCAAATAAGGCTTTTATTATGAATAGAATCGGAGACATCTGCTTACTGTTTGGCTTATTTGTTATTTTTAGTCATTTCGGTAGCTTTGAGTATCAGGAGATCAACCACCAACTCAATGAGGGCAATGGGCTGGATGTGGCTGTAATTACAACTATTACACTTTTGTTATTCGCAGGCGCAACAGGCAAAAGCGCTCAGATTCCTCTATATACATGGCTACCGGATGCAATGGCAGGTCCAACTCCTGTCAGCGCATTAATTCATGCAGCTACTATGGTAACAGCGGGTATCTACATGATTATAAGATCCAATGTATTATTCACTTTAGCACCTTTGACAGGAGATATCATCATGGTGGTCGGATTGACTACTGCCATATTTGCAGGTTTGATAGCATTTCGGCAAAATGATATCAAGAAAGTACTGGCTTATTCTACCGTGAGCCAATTGGGCCTTATGTTTTTTGCTCTGGGTATAGGTGCTTATGGTGCAGCATTTTTTCATCTGTTGACACATGCCTTTTTTAAAGCTTTGTTATTTTTAGGTGCAGGAAGTGTCATTCACGGACTAAGCGGTGAGCAGGACATCAGACAAATGGGTGGTCTCAGACATTATTTGAAATCTACACATCTGGTTTTTTTTACTTGGTGTTTTGGCTATCATTGCACTGCCGCCTTTTGCTGGATTTTTTTCCAAGGACAATATACTTACTGCCGCCTATATTAAAAGTCCTCTATTGTGGATTTTAGCTTTGGATCTCAGGTCTGCTTACTGTTTTTTATATGTTGAGGTTATATTTTGTAGTATTTTATGGTCAGGAAAGGATAAATAAAGCCGTTAAAACTCATATTCATGAATCGCCAAACGGTATGCTCATTCCACTATATATTCTGGCAGCTCTATCGATCGTTGCCGGCATTATGAATGCACCTGAAATTTTTCATGGAAATAAATGGCTTGAAAACTTTATTGCACCCGTGACCGTACTTTCAGGAATACATCTTGATCATGCCACAGAATGGTTTCTTATGTCCATTTCGTTTTTGTGTATTGTGATGGTGGGTGTTTTTGCGTATGACAAGTTTGTAAAAAAAGGTAAAGTTCCTCAAAATGATGAAGCATTAAATGATTCAACCTTCTCAAAATTGCTGAGAGATAAATTTTATGTTGATGAATTATACGAGATGTTAATAGTGAAACCTGCATATAGCTTTTCTACGTTGATGAGTACTTTTTTTGAAGAAAAGATTATACACAGAGCTACCAATGGAGCTGGACGATTGACCTTATTTTTATCAGGAAAAATTAGAAAAACCCAAAATGGATTTATAAGCTATTACTTATTTGCAATGGCCCTGGGGGTTTTAGGGTTAATAACAATTTTTATTTTATTTTAAGCTGATGAATATACTCATTATAATCCTATTACCTTTTCTTTCCGCCTTATTGATTTTATTGGCAGGAAAGGATTACAGCCAAAGAATTGCTCTTATTTCAGCCGCAGCATCAGTAATAGCCATCGGCGTGATGATGGCACTATTTGATAAGGATGCGACGACTATCACATCCATCGATTTACCGTGGATAAAGTCTATGGGTGTTCACTTTCATTTAGGCGCTGATGGATTGAGTCTTTTGATGATTTTGATTTGCAATGTAGTTACGCTCATCAGTATGTATGTCTCACTGGGAGATACATTTAGTCAGCACCGGCTTTATTTTGCACTGCTGCTTCTGATGCAAACCTTTATGAACGGCGTATTTACCGCGCAGGATTTATTTCTCTATTACATATTCTGGGAATTAGCACTCATCCCTGCATATTTTCTATTGCTTATCTGGGGTAAAGGTAAAGATGTAAAACCTGCTACCATCAAGTTTTTTCTTTTCACATTACTGGGCAGTCTTTTTATGCTGGTAGCCATAGTTTGGTTGGGAAATATAGGGTCTATTGCTGACTTTAGTTTAGCCACGATATACGGATTAGAAATCGGAACACAAGAACAGTTATTTGTTTATGGTGCTTTTATGCTGGCTTATGGTATCAAAACACCCCTTTTCCCATTCCATAGCTGGCTACCTGATACCTACACTTTAGCTCCTGCACCTGTGACGATCATGCTTTCCGGTGTCATGTCAAAGATGGCTTTGTATAGTATCATAAGGTTTGTGCTTCCTGTTGTGCCGGATGCCGTTGAGCAATATGGCATTTACGTGGTGTATTTGGCTACTATAGGCGTAATGTATGCTTCAGTTATTGCATTAACACAAAAAGACTTAAAACGTATGTTCGCGTACGTATCTATCGCCCATGTTGGGCTAATTGCAGCTGGTATCCTCACGTATTCGGTGCTCGGGATCCAGGGTAGTTTAATCCAGATGGCTGCTCATGCGATTAATACCGTTGGATTGTTCTTTATAGCTCAGATATTGTTCAGATTGAAAGGAAACTTTGACATCAACTGCTTCGGCGGATTGCGACAATATATGCCTGTTTTTGCGGGGTTGTACATGGTCATAATGTTTGGAAGCATTGGAGTTCCTTTGACAAACGGGTTTGTTGGAGAATTTATAATTTTTACTTCGCTGTATAGATTAGATGTTTTTGCAGCTCTAATCGCGGGATCGGGTATCATTCTTGGTGCTGTGTATATGCTTACATCGTATCAGAAAATCATGCTCGGCCCGGACACCGATACTACCCTTACTGATATTACAAATAGTGACAAAACTTTGCTTTACTGTATTGCATGCATCGTCATTATCACAGGTTTATACCCTTCGTGGATTACAAGCCTTTGTGATGTATCCGTGCAAAACATCATTCATCCTTATTTACAAAAATAATGAACACGATCATCCTGCTTGCAGTTACCGGTATATTCAGCATGTTTTCCGGTATATTCAGACAAAAACAATTGGCATTGCCTGCAATTCTAATTGCATTCATTTTAGCTTTGGGGATGCTTACGTTTGGATGGATAGGCAATTATGATGATATTTTAAATAACATGCTCATATTCGACAACCTTGCTATCAATTTTAGTTTGGTGATTATTTTTATTTCGATCTTCATCTTTATCATGAGTCAATACTACTATAGTGACGATATCGAACACTTGACAGATTTATTTGCTCTTTTTGTATTCTCAATCATTGGCGGGATATTATTGGTCTCGTTCCAAAATCTGACAATGTTGTTTTTAGGCACTGAAATTCTTTCTATACCTTTATATATTTTGGCGGCCAGCAACAGAAGAAATCTGGCATCCAATGAAGCTGGCTTAAAATACTACCTGATGGGCTCATTTGCCACTTGTTTTCTACTTCTCGGTATTACTTTAATTTACGGTGCTTATGGAAGTTTTGATTTAACAGATATTCACACTGCACTAGCTACGCAAGGCATCTCTTCGCTTTTTTTAACTGGTGTGGTTTTAATTCTGTGTTCTTTCATTTTTAAATTGTCAGCAGTTCCCTTTCATTTTTGGGCACCTGATGTTTACCATGGCGCTCCCACGGTCTTGACAGCTTTTGTTTCCACCGTAGTCAAAGTTGCAGTAATGGGAGCACTTTTGCGATTTATGGCTTTTATAGGAAATTATAATTCAGAAAAATGGGTGATTCTTTTTATGCTGGTATCTGTGGCTACCATGATATTTGGCACCATAGTATCTATAAAACAGAAGAATTTCAAAAGACTTTTAGCCTATTCAGGAATGGCAAATGTTGGCTTTGTATTAATAGCCATTCTTACAGCGGGCGAAGGTTCTTCAGGATATATACTGTATAACCTTACGGCTTACAGCATCGCATCAATACTTGCGTTTACCATTTATTCCACCATAAAATCACAGACGGGTATAGACACGATAAAAGGCATTTCCGGGCTGGTTACCCATAATAAATTACTTGCTACAGGACTATTGGTATCTATGTTGTCCTTTGCTGGCATTCCTCCTTTAGCTGGTTTTTTTGGGAAGTACTTCATTATATTCAGTGCAGTAAAGGCAGGAGATACGTGGTTAGCTGTAATAGCAATATTGACATCCGTTGTAGCGGCTTACAATTATCTAAGGATTTCAGCCTATGTAGTTAATGATAACAATTCTATACCGGTATTAAAAATCACTACAAGATACCGCATCTTTATCATTCTTTGTATTGCCCTCATCATAGGGGGTGGTATTTTGCCTGACCAACTGTTCGGATTATTACACTAACAGCAGCTTAATGTAGATATTCCATAACCACTTTTGGTTTATTTAGAGAAGTAGTAGCTTTTTAAATAATGTTTACCCCAGAAAGAAAAAACCCTTGCAAATCGTTGACTTACAAGGGTTTATGTGTTGTTTGTGTGATCTGGCTGGGACAGTCACTTTTTACGACGCTTTTTATTTTCAGTTGATTATATTTAAATTATATATCAAACATATCTTCATATGTCTTTTTGTCGCTGCATAGTCGCATACAATTCAGGCAAATTTACGACTATTTACGGACTTGAACCCTCTGATCCTGCATTTATTTTTTGTATAAAAATGAAACTTTCCCATCAGGTTATTTCTAATATTTTACCTGGTAGGATTGAATGGATATGTAAGCAATATTTATCATTAAATGAAGCATATATAATAAAAGAAGACTACTGCTTTTTGTTGAAGTTATACCTGATGTAATTTTCAATTATGCTTGATAAATTGAAAATAGGAACGGTTTGCATATTTATGAAGTGGGGGCTTTTGAAAAAGGATGTTTCATTTTAGCACTTAACTTTATTTGATGCACAAAGTTTACTTTTAGCACTAAATCCGCCATTTCTTAAATATGCTGTGTGTGCCTTGAATGGCAAATGTACAATTTTCATTTAAGTTGTACAAACTGCTTAAAGAAGCGGTTTATCTGGAGAGTGAAAGTCTCTCATACGCTGGTGTAACGCCCAGAAGTATTAGCAAGCTGCAAGATGGTTTAGAGTGATCTATGCATTGAAGTAAGCAGGACTGCAAAAGTCGGTACTGACGTATAGGAACCGGATAAGAGGCTGGTCAGGTTGGGTTAGGTAGCACATCATACTAACGCCCGAAGTTTTGATACCTGATGAGTAGATCCGGCAGCGATTGACTCAAAGATATTTGCCTTACCGAGGGAGATCTCTGAGTTCATTGATTGAAGTATCAGAGAAGTCAGCAGAGGTCATAGTACCCATAGTAACGAGTCTGGGCTGGTAATCCCATACCTGGTAGGTCTCACATTGGGGAAGGACTGAACGTGAATTTCCATGAAATTCGGATAGGAAAGATAATCTTAGCCTACTCTTAAACTAATGGATAGACCAAATGGGTGAAAAGAGCTGTTTGGTTGATGATTTGCGAACCGCCGTATACGAGACCCGTACGTACGGTGGTGTGAGAGGCGCTCCCCATCAGCTGCGGCTGGTGGGGCCGTCTACTCGATTGGCAGTAGTTTTTCTCATTATTCTACAATAATTTTCTGTTGCTCAACTATAAAATCGAATGAAAGTTCTTCCAATTTTTTTCCATTTACAATAGCATCCCAAGGACCGTGTCCTCTGTTTTCTAAAGTGTATAATACATATTTAGCACCTGTAGAAGTATAAATATCCTTTAGCGCAAGTGCTTCGGACTATGCTACAGTTGGGTCGTTAGTACCATGAGAAATCATTATTGGTGCGTCTGTAGGGTCAAAGCGATTGTATTTATATATATTATTATTTGCGGTAACGGCTACTCCACTACCCCAGAAATCTAAAATCGTTTTTATTGTATAATTGTTACTATTCAAATTTGTGGTTGCCAAGGAAGGGTCGTTACTTAAAGAGATTTCGTTTGTAAAATCGATTGTTTTAGTAATACCTAATGTTGTAGCTATAATGGCACCAGCTGAACCACCACCTACTGTAATATAATTTGTATCAATATTGTATTGGTTTGCATTTGCAATTAGCCATCTAAGTGCTGCTTTGGCATCTCTGTGAGCAGGATACATCGCCAAAAATTGAGACTGGTCTGAAAGCGGAACACTATTTTGTGCATACTGAATCCATTCTGTAGGTACAGTTCCTTTATTACCCTGTAGTCTATAATTGATAGAAAAGCTACCCATCCTCTTGATGCAAAGTAATTTGCAAGGTTTACAATATTTACATCACTTTTATCACCACCCGAAAATCCTCCTCCATGAATCAGCAATATGGCAGGCTTTTTTTTGGTATTATTCTCAGGTTTATAAACGTCTAATTTTAAATCCATAATTGAATAAGAAGTACTGTTTAATGTCTGATGGCTTAATCCCTCACCATATTTGACATTTTGCTCAACCGCTACCGCATATGTTGGGGATGACTTAACAGTCATAGTATTCGGAATAATTGTGTCTGTAGTTTCATCTTTTTTGCAAGAAGATAAGACAGCTAGTAGCATTAACATTTTAATTAAATGTTTCATTTTTTTTTTTTTGATTAGACGTATTGAACGATAAAAGGTTTAAAATTACTGCCCAACTATTTTGTTCACAAATATAGGTTGTTCACGTTTCGTGTACATCAAATTAATATGAACATTACAGATCACGAAATAGTACAATATTCCTGAAAAATATTTAACCAACATTATTGGCATATTCAGACCGTATCACTACTACAGATAGAAGATGCCGTGAAGCAATAATATATAAAATGACAGACTGATCATTTTGTAACAAATATATACTAAATTTGTTACAAAATACAAATTCAACTATGTCGCAAAAGTATCCTATATTTGCGACAAAATAAATCATGATATAATATGCATAGCATTGATGATTAAATACTTGTAAATATTATAAAAGCGGGAACGGGTTCGCTTTTTAAAATTATTTGGAATAAATATTACAAAGTATTTTATACGCATAAATTGTAACAAATTTATGCTATATTTGTTACAGATTAAAGCAACTGAATATTATGCAGAGCATTGAATCAAAAATATTGGAAAAGGTTAAACGATCTAAGCGTGGTGAGTTGATTTTTCCAGAAGACTTTTACGATGTTGGCTCATCAGAAGCAATTCGCACAGCACTCCATAGATTGGTGAAAGAAAATAGCATCATACGAGTTGCTCATGGCATTTATGTTCGTCCAAAAATCAGCAAATATATAGGTGTAGTCCTTCCTTCAGCTGAAGAAATAGCAGCAGGTATAGCTCAAAGAGACAGGATAAGATATATACCTACCGGATCATATTCTCTGAATGCGTTAGGCTTGAGTACACAGGTGCCAATGAAAATAGTTTTGTTAACTGATGGATCACCCCGAGTAATAAAGGTGGGGAAACGTACTATTAAATTCAAAAAGACTTCCCCAAAAAATTTACTGGCCAAAGGCAAAATAAGTAAGTTAGTGATTCAGGCGCTAAGAGAAATTGGTATGGATAATCAAACGCAAGAAGAAGAAAATAAAATTATAAACTTATTGAAAAAAGAAAATCCGGAACACTTGTTACACGATATAAAGTTAGCACCTGTTTGGATTCAAAAGATAATGAAAAAAGCACTTTAAATGGCTCGGCTAAACTTTAATAAAATACCGGATGCCGATAAAGCTGATATTTTCCGTGAGATAAGTCGCCATACTGGAATGTCTGCGTTTGCTGTAGAGAAAGATTGGTGGGTAGTACAGACACTATCCATAGTATTTAAAATGGATGTAGCAAAATATTTAGTATTTAAAGGTGGTACATCCCTGAGCAAAGCATGGAAGTTGATAGATCGTTTTTCTGAAGATATTGATTTATCCATTGACAGATCATTTTTCAAAATGTCCGGTGAGCTTACCAGATCCAAACAAAGTGAATTAAGGAAAAAAGCAGGTCATTTTACTTCAACTTCATTTTTTACAGACCTCAAATCTGCATTCGCTAACAAAGAATATGAAGTAAGTTTTGATCTTATAGATTATAAAGATAGTGACCAGGATCCACGTATTATTGAAGTTTATTATCCAAATGTTATAACTGCCCCAGGATATCTGGCACCAAAAGTACAGATAGAAATTGGCTGTCGTTCTCTAAGAGAGCCATTTACAAATCAGTCTTTCAGATCATTGGTGGATGATGAATATCCTGATAGTGATTTTGCCCAACCACATATTATTGTTCCAACAGTTAATCCTGAAAGAACTTTTTTAGAAAAAATATTTCTGCTTCACGAGGAATTTGGAAAACCAGCTGAAAAGGTAAGAGTCAACAGATTGAGTAGGCATTTATATGATATTGTCAAGTTGAGTAAAACTGAATTTGCATCAAAAGCACTGTCTGATCAAAACCTGTACAAAACGATCGTAGATCATAGATACAAATTCACAAGAGTAGGAGGCGTGGATTATAATAAACATCAGCCGGAGTCGATAAACCCAATTCCTACAACAGAAATTATTGAAGCCTGGAGATCAGATTACAATATTATGTTAGAACAAATGATTTATGAAACTGGTCCTCCATCTTTTGATGAAATTATGTCTGACTTGCTGGAATTAAAACACACCATCAACAATCTGTCATGGAAAATAGATAAGGTGTATCCCATTCCAATTAAGTAAATCACTATTTTTGGGTTATATTTTCACAATACAACTCAAATATGACTAAAATTGGGATATGATGCTGTATTCCTTTTCACTTCACCAGCACACTCTTCCCTATCACCTGCCCGCTTTCCAACTTCAGTTCAATATCATAAATTCCATCAGTCAGCCGCCAGGTCAGCAAACCGGAATACATCAGATAATGGGTGCTGATTAACTTGCCGGATTCAGACCTGATGGACATGATCACTTGCCCGGAATACTCAGGTATAGATATATAAAACAGTCCTTTAGTAGGATTTGGGTAAAGCTCCATGACATAAATTCTATTAGGTTTTGAAATCACATCAGCACAGAAGCATCTTTCAGCCAATGTAGCATCAATCACAAACGGATTAACATTGCCTTGTATGCGACCTATCGCCATGGTCTTTTTCCATTCAAAGCTATCTACTTTGTCTATCCTGTGCCATCGGCACAAATCAGCAAGCATGGATGGAAAAAATCGGTTATCCGATTTATCCGCTTGTTTCTGATATATCATGTAGAAATAAAATACAGATCTGGCCACATCACCTTTTATCGATTCTCTGGGCTCAAATACTCCCGGAGCAGATTCTGAGTAGGCATCTATTTTGCTCCTGTCAGGAACGGTAAACACCTTGTCGCCCAACAACAAGTATTTAGTTTTAGTGTCATCAATGTCCTTGTAAGGAGTGTTTTTTCGTAGTGTATTAATACTGCCTTTGATTGGTACCAGATGATGCAAATCTCCAATGGCAGGATGCTTATCAGCTCCTTTTGACCTGGGGTAAAGATGTTCTGTCTGAATACCATATTTAGCTGTCCAGGATAAGATATTGACTTGCTTGTCAACTGGTATTTTGTAGCCGCTATAGAAACATTCCAGACTGTCAGAAAACAAAAATACTTCGTTGTATAGCTTGGTTCTGGCTTGATCATAAGTCAATATTTTTGATGGGGTGTAAAACGCCACAAGGTCATTTTTAAGTGAATCACTTTTCAAACCGGGAAAGATAATCTCCTGTCCAAAAATGATCTGTGAGATCAATAAAGCTAAAGAAAAAATAAAAACCTTCATTTTGACTTGTTTAATTCCCTCTCTTTCAAGAAAAGGTTAGGGTGAGTAATAAATAAAAGCAGCCCCGACGGGCGCCGGAGCTGCTGCTCAAAATCATGCTGCTTTCAGCATAGATTTGCCCACTTATAGGGGCGAAGACGAAAAAAACCAACAGAATAAAATGCCATGCAAAAAATTATATTCGTTTGTCTGATGACTTGTCAGAAAACTCTATCCAATTACACATCTCTCTCAGTCGGCTCCTTACCCTGGTGCCATAATGCACATCAATCTGATCTGAAATAAGATTGGAGGTAAAGTGGGTCAACACCTTCCTGTTCTGAAATAGATTGTATCTCATTTGTATGATCTGCGCCATAACATTGGCATCATTGCCATAGTGTTTAGTCGCTTCTTCAGCTCCGAGATCGTCAAAACAATAAGCCCTGTTGATCGTATTGATATCTACATTATCCACATAGTTTCGGCCATAACGCATAAGGACATTTGTACCCTGATCAATATACTCCAGTGCTATTTGTTGACAAGGTTTTACTGCATATCTATCCTTTAAGGGTAACAGCTGTCGCAGGATCATCATAAAAACGGTCTTGCCTACTCCCACACCACCAACCAGAAAAATCCCCTTATTCAGGTCAAGTGAATACTTACTACACATTTTTACGTCTCCGGAGATGTATGCATACAGTTTGGCCAACACTTCGGTATCTTCGCTATACAGCAAAAAGTGGCTACCATACATCAATTTGCCATGATCCTGCATCCATTTGGTGAATTGATCCATGTCAAAGCGGTTTTGTGTAATCGGGGTCAGGATGGAGCGGGATTCCTGGTGGCCGGAGACCACCGTTTTTAGGTTCTGATTTTTGATAATTTCCATTAGGATAATATTTTGAAGATGATTTAAAATGGGTTCCAAACAGATTTTCCGATTCATTTTGATGACTATTGGCGGCACCATTATTTTTGCTATTGAATGCAATGGATGGCAATATTTCGAGTTTCTTTTTTACGGTCAGCTCTTTGACCTTTTCCAGCTGATACCTTCCGTTGTACAGCTTTATTTTTTCTATCGTTTTTACGCCACTTTCTCCACTCTTGGATTGCCCGGGTATCTTCGGCTCTACCAGTCCCCATACGGTTATTTTAATGTCTTTTTCAAACAAACCGAACGTCGAAAAACACAAATAACTTTTCTCATACACTGATCTGGATGGATAATACCTGAGCAGATCCATGTCATTCAATTCTCCCAGTACTCTGTAAAAAGTTGATCTGGATTTGATACCTGCCAGGATCATCATGCTGTCTCTGTCCAATTGCACCGGGTTCTGAAAAAACTGATGATTCCAAAATCTGAACATAGCCTGGTAAATGGCAATTTGTGTAAAGTGGATGGCATCACTGGATACTACGAGATCATAAAATAATTCCTGATGACGGAAGAAGTTTACCCCCATTCCCTGATTTGCTTGCATGGTCATGATATTGAAGTATTTCAGACTTTTGGTTTGGCAATTTTTTTATTTTTCTGCATCATGACGACAATGTCCTCCCAGTCAAAAAAAATGACACCATTGACCTTGGTGTATGGAAGGATTCGCATGATACGAAGCTGATGAATAGTGGATGCCGAAAGACCCAGAGCTTCCTGCAATTCTGACGTTTTTAAAAATCGTTTTTGACCGGCGGTCCCCGGGGTGTGCTGATGAGATCTTTGAGCTGTTCAATCAGCTCTGTTTTGAACTCCCTGAGGTCGTCTGTGGTGATGATATTTGCTGGCATGATGTATATGATTTTGTTGCAGCAAAGGTGTGGGTATCCGAAATATTTCGAACACAAGTAGAACACCAGTGGTGTTCATTTTTTTTCACTTTTTATGGATGGCCCGGACCAATTATACCATAGGAAATATCAATAAATATTGCACATTTAATAGATTATCAATAACTTATGTTGAAAATAGATTTAATTTATGAGTGCGACTTTTTTCTAAAAATAATTGAAATTTTAACACTTTTTGGCTCAAACAGAATTTTTCCACACAAGGTGGTATTTTTTTCAGAATCATATTTTGTTAGTGAACGATAATTGTCCAAGTAAAAGAAACTTTATTTTTCAAAGGACAGGTTCTACAAAATCGATGGTTAAACATTTCATATTAAAGGATAAAAATTTAGATATTGAACAGACCCGGCCAAAAACCAGCGATAGTGATTGAAGAATCGGAATTGCGCATTTCGCATATTAATCAGTTAAAACAAGGAATTAGAAATAAAATGCGAAATGAAAAGCATGTAGATTCGGGAAAGAACGGTGCTTCAGCAATCGCCTTTTTTTGGCCTAGCGTTTTTGCTTACTTTTTTGGCAATGCAAAAAGTAAGAGCCACACCGGCTTTAGGTGATACTGTGGAATAATTAACATTCTTTTTTCAATAAATTGAACTACGTATAAAAAACCAGGAAAAAACGTAGATCGTCACCAGTCCGCCAAACGTACCATCGTGGACTGTCTCGCAGTCATGCTCGTCCTTTAAACGTACATGGTCATTCTCGAAACGTACATGCTCGTCCTTTAAACGTACATGGTCGGTACGTTTAAAGGAATTGAGGCGATCAGTGTATATAAGACTATATAAAGACTATAAGACTATTAAGACTAAGCGTGAAAAAAAAATTAAAAAATTTCGGAAAAACAAAAAAAGACACGGGACGTCTCGCACCGGGGGGCGGCGACCGGAGACAAATGAATTTTGAAATATGAAATCAGTAGCGCAAGGTTGCTTCTGGGGCTATTAGGTGGATTCTGAGAGCGTTTTGATGTATTGTTGGAAACTTTGTCGCATTGTGAAATTAATCTCGTCTGTGGGCTTAAATACTTAACTATTGAAATGTTAATAAAAAAGTTGTATTCAATTGACATTGAATACAACCCTAACAACAAAAACATAATATGATTCCTATTATATAGAAAATTTTTAAATTGCCAAAGTTAGCATGGAATTCACTACACACCAGACACCTTCTTCATCCGGAATCTCCTTTTTTTTTGCAGGAAGGCATATCGTCTCTTCCTTCCAATGTTTTGTAAAAAAGTGAAGCATCTCGCTGAATGGAAAAAGACTTCTCAGTAAAATTACCCGGACTTGCGTCGAATTGAGCTGCCTTGATACCATCACCCAAATCCTTTTTACCATGGCATGAAGCGCAATGTTTGTTATACAAAACTTTACCTGCAGCGATAGATGCTGTATCTGCTTTTTCCGGATTCTTCATTTTAAGGTATTTATCCGGAGCCTTCCAAGGGTCACCTGCAACAGATATATTTGTAAATGAATACAATAAGGCTATACTGAATAACAGACCAAAATATTGAATCAGTATTCAGGGCAGAAATATTTTAAACCACCCTATGGAAAATACTTCATTCTAAAAGAGTGAGGTCGTACTTTTCAACCTCATCTTTAAACAATATTCTAATCCAATAATCTTATTATTTGTGCTCTTCCTTTTGTTTTCTTTTAAACATCATATCTCCTAAACTTTCTTCTTTTGCATCCAAAAGCCTGGTTATATTAAATCCTATTAAAAAAGCACCATCGGTATAGTCGTTTTGATTTAATACATTGTTGTATTGTGGTACTATCCATTTATAATTCCCAAGAAAAACCTGAAATGCGTGTAATGGAGTTGCTAATTCTACCCCAAAACTTACATTAGGATTTGGATTATTTGTAACATGCTTAGTGATTGGCTGGTCATAATTTCCAATAAAGGCAAATGCATCTGAAATTTTATATCTGCCTAAAACACTAAAAGAAAAATGGTCATTTTTAAGCTTTCCTACCTGATTACCATCAGAATTTATGTAACCTGGCACTGCATTAAAATGTGATAAGTTAAGAGAACCCTGAATTGATAAATCCCTTGAAAGTTTTTTGGCTATCATCAACTGGTGGAAAAAACTATACCTGTCGGTACTGTTAATAAAATTTTCCTTTTTTCTTGTATCAACACCCACATTTCCAAAATAGGTAACACTGACCGGCATTCCTTTTTCACTGTTTTCCTTAAGGAACGCATATTTCCAATTGAAGTCCCAAAGAAGTCGGTCTTTTGTAAATCCAAACCCAATCATTAATCTGTTAATAGGGGTATATCCAAATCCAATCCGGATATTAGATGGTGCATAAAGACCTAAAAAGTCGCTGTACCCATTTTTGATTGTTCCGAAGCGATGTAAAATATCAAACTCAAATGTTCTTCGCAACGGAACGTGTACTGTTTGATTGTCAATAAGCCAAATACTTTCAAAAGTATTTCCGACTCTTTGTAATCCTCGGCTTTTAATAGCAAGTGTTTGTACAACTTCTTCTTCGTTTTCTTGTCCATATCCAATAGAAACAAAGGAAATAGAAAAGATTATTAAGAAAATGCTGGTATTAATTTTAAAATTATTTTTAATTGACATGATTTAAACTTTTTAATTATTTAATGAACCTTGTTTGATCCAGGCCAAAACTTTGGCATTGTAAGAAATATTTGGACCTGAAACCGGCATAGGAATTGACTTATTACCTTTCATCCACTGATATAATTCACTTTCTTCCGGGTTACCATTATTTAAATAATTTCCATTTATCAAAGAATTATAAGCAGATGACGGAGAAAGGTCAGGTTTAATACCACCAGTATTATGGCAACCTGATGTATTGCAATCTTTATTAAAGATTACCATAATGTCATCATTAAAACTTACATCCCCACTAAATTCTTCATTATCGTTAACGATGCTATTGTCATAATAACAACCTGCAAAAGAAATCAATCCAAATATTAGTGCAAGAAAGATGACTTGAATTTTTGAATTTGACATGACCATATTTTTAAAATAAATTAATAGAATCCTTATACTAAATTTGTTCAATTGAATCTATTTATCAAAAATAAGTTTCAAATTAGCCTTAATTGAATGGGCAATTTGTGCATTTTCAAATATTGCAAATCCAAAATATTGATCTTGCAAGGAAGTAAAATCAATGTCATTTTCAGCATCACTGGTTTTCAATGCTCTTTTGAATTCAAGCGTCCAAACGCCATTGGCCCAAACAGCTTTGCATGGAATATCCCCCATACTTCCTGTGTATGCATCATTTAGTGTAACCCCGGCTATTGCTTTTGCTCCTACATTTGCACCAACTCTCAAATAACCAGTATCTACATTTGGATCTATTGTTGTGCCATCGTTAAGTGTTAATATTCCCGTTTCTGATACTGCAGTCACCAATTTTGCACTACCAGCGGTAAACTCTGAGTTCATAATCCATCCGTGGTTGTCAGTTCTTCCAGGAACAACATATTTAGGGACAGAAACCTTTATTTCAGGAGATGAACCAGTGATTACTAAAGTTTGAGAATTATTCTGATATACATCTACTCCGGCGTCAGATTTTCTTCCATTAGGATAAGCATTATTTTGGTATTGGTCATGTATTTGATTTCCGGCATTTACTCCACCCCTAACAGATTTCCAATGCCACATATCTATTTTTTCAGTTGCAAAGTTAGTAAAGTGGCGACTTGAGCCGTCAGCAGCTGGTAAGCCTGTATGACAAGATTTAAAGCAAGTAGCACTATTCCAACCATTGACAGAATTATTTATGTTCCACAACATAGACATTTTGTCTTCGTAATAAGGTAGTCTGGTCACTCCTCCAGTAGCACCAAAAGCAAAAGTACCACTCTCTTGTGCCCATTTTTTTGTAGCAGGGTCAAAATACCAGGGTGATCTGGATAATGATTTGGTAGGGTCTACCCATTCTGCCAAAAAATAAATATTGGCATCATCATATGCAGAACGTAAAGTAACCGAAGGAATTATGTTTGCAGTATACCCTCTGAATACATCTCCGGTTACTTCAGGCACTGATGTGCTGAATTCAAGTTTTGGACTGTTTGCCCACATCGCATCTACTACACCATCTATAGTAGGTGCAGTAGTAATTTTTGCTGATAATAAATCTCTACCACTCACTAATGATGATGCTGGTTCAATGATTTGGTTGTCATTGGTACAATTGGGAAAATACAAAATGGCGGCCATGATTATCATGATGGTCACTAAAGTTCGGAATTTTCTGAAAGGCAAGTTCATAACATTATTTTTTATGTGAAAAAATTGGTTTATATTACTAATATGCAGCAAAGATATCCGTTACATTTTGACAATATTATGACAAATGCTTTTAGTGTGTATGATCATAATCACTTTCGAAGAGCTGATACAAATTTAAAACCAAAAAACTATGATCTTTATCACAATTTATCATCAAAAGTGTATTATGCTTATAATTATATATAATAAATCACCATATAATTAAAATCAGAAAAGGAAAATTTTACTTAAAATCCAGTGAAATAAAAACCGGATAAAAAAATAATTACTTAAGTTTACCAATTTATATGATACACAAGTTAAAAATGAATTGGTCAAAATGAAAGCCCACAGCCATTATAATATTACCAAAAATTATACACTGAGCTTTTATTAAAGATTCACTTTTCTACGAATACTGTATCGTCCACCAAGGCAATAAGTCTATTCTGAGCGTGGTTTGGAAAGATTAATCGCCCTTTAACTCACCCCATCATCCCATTAATAAACGTCTCTACAAAATCCATGATACGTTGCAATATCCTGTCACCGGACTTTTTACGTTGCAGTAGGCTTGGTTTTTCTCCTTCAATCAGTTCCAGTACTTCATCACGCATGGGCGTTCTTTCAGCAAATAGGTAATCTTCGATCAGCTTTTCTGTGCGTTCAGATGACAGGCTTTCTTCTTTGACCATTTTGTCAAATGCAACTTGCTTTTCTTTATCCCAGAAGTTTTCAAATTCAGTTGTGATATTATCAGCATCTTTGATGTCAGGTAGGTTATCAGAAATAAATCTCTCAATCAGTTCACGCTTACTACGCAGGGTAACTTCTGTATTGAGTAAATTGAGTATATCTCTTTCTGTAGTAGTAGAACTTTTATCTTTTTTGGATTTTAATTTTATTAGTAACTTAATTACAATAGTCCGATAACTTTTGATAAAAACATTATAAAATAAAATATATGTAAAAAGTAAATGCGTAAATTGGCCCTTGAGCCAACCTGTAATCACAATCTCCTACAAAAATGATTACACAAGACGCATTTACTTCAGGCAAAAAGCCTTATAGGAACAATATTAGATAAAATGATTGGCATCAACAAATGGCAGAAAGTATTTTTTATTGAAGTAACCATGTTATTTCTAACGATCAAAGGTAAAATCAATTTTACTCAGATGGAAAGATATAGTTCTTCGCCCGAAGTGAGGTTTCGTAACATGTTCAAGAAGGTATTTGATTTTGTATCTTTCAATTCGCTCTTTATCACCGAACAGTGCGGTGATGAGTTAGTAATTGGATTTGATCCTTCATATCTTTCAAAGAGTGGAAAACATACACCTAATGTAGGCTATTTTTATTCTGGCGTAGCAGGTATGATCAAACGAGGAATGGAATTTGGATGCTTGGCCATCATAGATGTCAAACAAAACACAGCCTATCATCTTGATGCCATACAGACACCACCTGTGAAGAAAGTAGATGCAGAAACTGGCCTGATCAAACACTATTGTAAGATATTTACCGACAGGATAAATACAATCAGGAAACACAGTAAAATCCTGGTAGTAGATGGCTGGTTTAACAAGCAAAAATTTGTTGAATCAATGACCTTCCTGGGACTAGAGGTGATTTGTAGATTACGCCCCGATGCAAATTTAAAGTATATTTACAATGGTCCGAAGAAGGCAGGAAGAGGTCGTCCAAAAAAATATTCAGGCAAAGTAAATCTCAAAAAAATAGATAAGCGTGTATTCAAAAAGACATTTCAAGATGATGCAAAAGTCATATACGAAGCAGTGGTGTATTCCATAAGTCTAAAGATAAACATCAAAGTGGCATATACAGAATATTTAAATGAGAAGGGTAAGGTTACAAATACCATCCTTTATTTTAGCACCAACACGTCTCGAGATTCCATCGACATAGTCAGATATTACAGAGCAAGATTTCAAATCGAATTCATATTCAGAGATGGCAAGCAGTTTACCGGATTGGACAACTGTCAGGCAAGGTCTGTGGAGAAAATCCATAATCATGTTAATTATGCCATGACGGCAGTCAATATAGCTAAAGCAATCATACGGCAAGACATCGAAAAAGATCAACGTGCAGTTGCTCCATTCAAGATATCAAAACAGAGTTATTTAATCAATTTCTGCTGGAAAGAATATTTATCAACTATGGTATTGACCCAGAGTTGCAAAAAAATATTGAATTAAAACGTAAAATATTAGATTTTGGAAAAGTCGCAGCTTAATTTTGTTATCGGACTATTGAATTATATAGGTGACATTAATTTCATCGCGGTGTATCAGTTCCAATTCAAAGTCCATATCTTCCAGAATAGACACTTTTTCTTTTGGTGGCGTAACTTTGGTTTTATCAAAAAGGTCCAGATATTTGCTCTTGTAATCTTCAAAATCCTGTTCAGTTACTTTAAAATCTTCCCACTTGAAATCAGAGAAGCTCACCAGGATATTTTTTATCCGCATCAGATCCCTGAATGCTTTGATGAAATTGAGTTCGTCTTCTTCCGTCACCAATTCATTGACAGCATTTATGGTAGGGGTGATCTCTTTTAGTTTATCATACGCATCATCAAATTTCCCTACGTAGTCTTCATATGGCTGCATGATGATGACTTCTATCGCTTCCTTATTGCTAAACAGTGTGATCGCTTCATCTGTCTTACCCTTCAGATTCCGGAACACCACAATATTGCCCTGTGATTTGGTTTCGTTTTGTATTCTGTTGGTCCGACTATATGCCTGTATCAATCCACGATATTTCAGGTTCTTATCTACATAGAGTGTATTGACTTTTTTGGCGTCAAATCCTGTCAAAACATATTCACTACCAATAGGATGTCTATACGATTGCTGATGTTTTCCGGTGACCGTTCCCGATCCTTCAGCTTTTTGGATATGTCATTGTAGTAGTTGTAAAAGTCTTCACTTGTTTTGGTGCTATATTTTGTATTGTACAACTGATTGTAATCTTCTATGTGCTCATCCAGTTTCTCCCTGCTGTGCTTATTGATGGGATTGATAGCGTTAGCGGAACCTTGCGTTTTAGAAATGTATGCTGCTTGTGGATCGGCAGCCTAAGGAAGTTCATTATTAAGCATGACAAAATCATCCTGTATCAATCCATTGGCATCAACGTCATCTTCATTGGCTGCATAACTAAATATGGTAGCTATATTAATGTGCCCTCCTTTACTATGATCATTTAAAAACCGTTCTGAAATATGATCTTCGTCATATTTTGGTCTTTATTGTTGACAATAGTTTAAAACCCCTTATCTTTGAAGAGTGAATGTTCACTAACTTAAATATTTAATCATGAATGGTAAAAAATAATATAGCGATTGGTTTTCTTACCATGGGGCTTTTTATGGCTTATGGATTTTATTGATCTACCTTCGTGATTTTGCACCAGGTAAAGAAGAGTGGGTAAATAATTACAGCATTGGAAAACATTTTGAAAGCAGACTTGCACATGTACACGGCAACTTATTTGCTTTTCTGAATATAGTAATAGGTTACTTGCTCTTACATTTTAAGGATAAACCGGAACACATAAAAATAATTTCATGGTTGGCCCTTGGGACTGCGGGTAATGCCACTTGGGTATATTGGGAGAAATTTATTTGGGTTTGTCCCCTGTTTTTGTTTTGTTAGGCATTATCGATGACGGCATCAGTGATTTGGATGGGCATATCATTTCTCAAAAATTAAATCATTAAATTAATCACAAATACCATGAGCTATTCAAAAAATAAATTAGAGTTCTAATTAAAATTAGAAATTTGTCCAAAGGCTACATTCAAAATGGCAACCCTGATGCAAAATTAATGACCGAAAATATGCTTAAAGAAGCTCAAACGGTTATCAAGTTGCACGGAAGTGAGGTAGAAGATTCTTTCAACCAAGATTTGAGTAAACTTAAGGAATAAATAAGTAAAGTAGATGAATTATTACAAAAATTCAAAACCCACATAGACCATCCACGTCTGATAACACGGAAGCTTTTTGCTAAATTTGAAAAGTAATAGACGAAACTTTCACCATATTTAATAAAATTAGTAACTACCCAGTTAATTATTTACAGACATCTCACATGGATTGGGCAAACATTTGGTCCATTATACAGTCAAATATTTATGCTGTTCAAGGCATAAGTCAAATATCCAACTACAAATGCTAAAAAATTCAGTAATGAAGAAGTAGATGAATTAACAAAACTATCTTTAAGTTTATTCCTGCATCATTTGATATGAGCAGCGCCATTGCTCACAAAAATGATTAAGCTGCGTTAAATCAAGTGTGATAACAAAAGAACTTATATCAGATAGGGCAAATTGAAATAATAGAAGCCGCCGGCAAAATACTGACAAGGTCAGGTGTTGGAGGCTTGACCATTAAAAACCTGGCCAAAGAGATGCATTTTTCAGAAAGTGCCATATACAGACACTTCACAAGTAAGGAAGAAATCATCATTGCCATGTTAAATTATTTGGCAGATGATATGGATGAAAGATATACTCGGGTGATCAATAATGAACAGGATGTAATTCAAAAATTTACATTACTTTTTGAAAACCAATTTTCTTTTTTTGACAAGAATCCGCATTTTGTCGTAGCTGTATTTTCTGACGGCCTTATGGAAGAAAGCACAAGAATCAATGAGACAATTCTAAAAATTATGGCTGTTAAAATGAAACACCTCATGCCTATCATTGGTGAAGGACAACATAAAAAAATATTTACCAATGCGATCACATCGGAAGAGATGATTCATATAGTAATGGGTACATTCAGATTATTAATGTTTAAATGGCGTGTTGCCAACTTTCAATTTGATATCATCAGAAATGGAAACAACATGATCCAATCTTTATTAACAATTATAAAAAATTAGAAAAATGACAAAGTTAAATGTAATGATCATTTCTCTCTTCATTATTTTTTTCAGCATCAAGCTGTAAGAATAATGCCAATCACGATCTTAATTCGCCAGCAACTATCGAATTGAATGATGGCGCCAAGTGGATGGTCAATGCAGAAATGAAACCTTTCCTTACAGAAAGTGAAAGTATTCTGAATACTTATATCTCAATGGATCTACAGATTTCAAAACCCTGGCTAAAGAATTGACGGATAAAAATTCCGGTCTTATAAAAGTTGTACCATGGATGGCAAAAGTCATGACGAGTTGCACAAATGGTTGCATCCCCATATGGCATTGATCGAATCATTGCAGGAAGCAGAAAACGATTATGCCGCCAATAAAATTATTTCCGAACTAAAAAGTTCTTTTGAAATCTATAATCAACATTTCCAATGAAAAGTCATTGATATATGTTGCATCAGCGATTTTAGCAGGATTTGGGTTATTGACTTTGTTCTTGGTACATCAGTAATATTTGATTTATTTGGCATCAGAGCAAAGGAAGGTAACTATGTCTTGTTTGTTGTCTGGTCAAATTTTTATCAGCAGTATCCTCTATTTGATAGCTGCGTATGGTCTTGTCAAAAGTAAAAGTGGACAATTTCTCTCTTTTAGGGATTTCAACCATTATTTTGATTATTGCTTTTGTTGGCCTAAAAATTCACGCCAATTCAGGTGGTTTGTATGAAACCAAAATGGTGGGCGCTATGATTTTTAGAATTTCTGTTACGTTGGTATTTGCCATCATCGCTTATTTCGTAATAATTCACAAGGATACCTTCCTCAACGTATGGCTTCTTCAATGTTAAGATGTGAAGTTATCATTTTTGGTTTAAAAAATAAAGTAAGAGGTGAGAAAGGCTTTTTTAGTGCGTATTACCACGTCTCCTAAAAAAAAAAAAAAAAAAAAAAAAAAAAATTACAAGTTGCAAGAAAGTGAAAAATTAAAGAACATATCCCCCAAAAAGCAAAATGCACCGAGGGGCTTTGTTGGTTTGTGTTGGATGTCGCAAAAAGTAGTCTTTTCGAAAAAGAAAAAAGGGATAAAGAAGGCAGTAACTTATGTTGATTATATAAACATAGAACCCATGGTAACACAAAAAAAAAAAAAACAAAAAAATTGGGTTGGGTTGAAGGAATAAGAACTGAGTCGAATTTAATTTGGTACTGAAAACTCAGAGTAAAAATTTTTAAAAACATATGAAGTTAGTAACTATTCACACACCCATATTGATTCTGTTGTTATTTTTGATAAGATTTGAATCGACTCAGGCTCAAGTTTGGTCATTACAACAGTGCATCGATACAGCACAGGTTTACAATAAAAATTTGGCCATGGGTAGAAATAATATATCCATAGCTAAAGAAAAAGAGAAAGAAGCAAAAGCCAATTTGATTCCCAAAATTACAGCCAATGCAGACTATAAGTATTTTTCGAACCTTCCTTACCAATTGTTACCCTTATCTACTTTTAATCCAACAGCACCGGAAGGACAGTTTAAAGAAGCACAATTTGGGGTACCGCACAATATAAATGCCAATCTCCAATTAACAATGCCAATTTATAGTCCACAAGTGTATGGTGCGATAAAAACTACTAAAATAGCTTCTGAATTGTCAGGTTTACAATATCAAAAAACGGAAGAACAAATTTACTTTGAAATTTTCAATCTGTACTACAACGCTCAAATTTTGCATCACCAATTAGGCTTTATTGATAGTAATCTTGTAAATACTACCCGACTTCTAAAAAATATGCAATTGCTCAATGAGCAATTACTAGCCAAAGGTACAGATGTAAGCAAGGTGAAATTGCAATTAGCACAATTGAAGACACAAAAGGAAAACATAAGTAGTAAATATACGCAGATTTTGAATGGATTGAAATTCGCAATGGGTATTGCTACAGAACAAAATTTGGAAATAGAACCGACCATTCAATATAAAGACATAGCAGAATACATTCCGTCCTCAATCCTGGATGTTCGATTGATAAAAACTCAAAACAGGTTGCTAATGAGTGAACTTAGTGCTTTAAATAAATCAAGATTTTTGCCTTCTCTCAATCTTTTTGGCACTTTCGGAACTACAGGCTTTGGCTATGACCAGCAGCCAAATGATTTTCTGAAATTCTTCCCAATTGGTTTTGCAGGTGTTCAACTTTCAATTCCTTTATTCAACGGTACAGTTACTCAACGAAAAATAAATCAGAAAAAATTAGAACTTCAGAACAACGAACTTCAATTCGGCCTGCTTTCTGAACAAAATGGTATGCAGATTAAAAACACACAACAGCAAAGACTAGTTGCTCAAATGGCGGTAGAAACAACCACTGAACAGATCAAATTGGCCAAAACAATTTACGACCAAACGATACTTCAACAAAAGCAAGGAACAGCAAGCCTGCAGGATGTTTTACTTGCAGACTATGTATTGCGTGAGGCACAACAAACATACCTGATGGCTATATTTGACTATCTAAAAGCAGATCTGGACCTTAAAAATTTACGGGAAACCTGAATTCAATTAAGAATTAATAATTTGGAATTAAGTATTAAGAAAATGAATTGGAAAAAATCATCGTAATTGTTGCCGGCATCGCAGTCATCGGACTAGTTGTTTTCAAACTGAAAAGTAACAAAGAAAAGACCCAAAGCAAAGTATATCAGTACGAAAAAGAACAAGCGATTCACGTCGAAACAGAAATAATTACTTTGCAAAAAACGGGTAATGACATTTCTTTCTCAGGAACATTCGAGCCAAACAGAGAAAGTAAGTTAAGTGCAGAACAGCAAGGTAAAATAAATGCTTTTTATGTGGATTTAGGAAGTATAGTCTCCAAAGGACAACGTCTGGTGCAGCTAGACAATGCACTTTTGCAACAACTTAATAATATTGATGTACAATTGCAAAATGCAAACCGAATTTGATGTGCAATTAAAAGCAAATGAAATTCAAATTGAAGGATTAAAACAGGATGTAAATCGATTTACTATTCTTGCTGATGCGGATGCCATACAAGGCGTTCAACTGGAAAAAGCAGTGATGCAATTGAGTATTGCAGAAAATCAACGCACCTCAATTTTGAACAAATCCGGAATAAAAACGGCTGAAGCACAAAGGAAGAGTATAATTGAACAGATCAAAAAAACAAGTATTGTTGCACCTTTCGATGGTGTGATTACAGCAAAGCTTTCTGAAATCGGATCGTTTGCTGCCTGGTGTGCCTTTATTGCAGTTATCCAAATCGGAACATTGCGATTTACAATAAATGTACCGAGAAAGATTTACTTCATTTCAATTTAGGTAAATCATATAAAATAAATGCTGATGTCTTACCCGATGTAACGCTTTCGGGTAAAATTTCAATGATTGGAAGCAAAGCCAATATAGGAAGTAGTTTTCCTGTGCAATTTTTAGTTAAAAATGTTTCCAACTACATCGTAAAAGCGGGCATGTTTGGTACAGTAAATATAGCTACAGATAACGGTGAAGTCGGTATAGCTATTCCTGCATCTGTAGTGGTGGGTACTTCAAATAAACCGCAGGTATATGTTGTAAAAAATGGAAAAGCTACTGCCATTAATATTACAATCTCAACTAAGAACGCAAAACAAAGTGATTGTTGCAGAAGGTTTGAAGGAGGGCGATACTGTCATTGTCTCCGGTCTTATCAATGTATTTGAAGGAGCGAATATTAGTACAAAATAAAATCAGGGGAAAATGAATATTACAGAAATATCAATCAAACGCCCTTCGCTGATCATTGTGCTTTTCAGTATATTTACGCTATTGGGAGTTATAGGCTTTATGAATCTGAGTTATGAATTAATGCCAGATTTCAATCAGCCTGTGGTTGTCATTAAAACTGGATACCCGGGTGCTGAACCGAACGAAGTGGAAACTTCCGTTTCTAGGAAAATTGAAGATGCACTTTCCAATCTGGAAGGGGTAGATTACTTAGTTACAAAGTCACTGCCAAATGCTTCAATCATCATCGCCAATCTGAAATATGGGACTGATCTGGACAAAACAATGCAAGATGCACAGCGATATATAGACAATATTCGCAAAGATTTGCCACAAGACATACTCAGTCCGGTCATGAGTAAAGTGTCGCCAAATGACTTACCAATCATGTCCATAAGTGCGACAAGCGATCTGCCTGCTTCCGAATTTTACCAAAAAATGAAAGATGACTATCTGCCTCAAATTCAACAAATAAGGGGCGTAGCAGAAATAACAATTTTAGGCGGTGAAGAAAGAGAAATACAAGTAAAGGTTGATCAGGCCAAATTAAAATTGTACAAAATATCTTTACAACAAGTTGTGGAAGCGATTAACCGTTCCGGTTTGGATTTACCCGCAGGAAAAGCACAAACAGAAATAGAGACAAATTCCGTTCGTTTGACAGGGAAATTTTCGTCTCTGGAAGACATTAAAAACGTGCAGGTGTCCATACCAATACCCGGAAGTCCTGTTTATGTAAAAGATGTGGCAGATATAACAGATGGTATAAAAGAAACTACTACCATCAGTCGATATAATGGAAAAAACGGTATTGGTTTAATGCTTAAAAAGCAAGGAGACGGTAATGCCGTTGATGTTTCAAATTTAGTTCGTGCAAAATTCAAATCCATTGAACTACAAAACTCAAATTCAAATGTAAAATTTGTCATTGCAGACGATAGTACCGATAATACGATTGCAGCCGTAAATTCCGTTGTTTTTGATTTGATTTTAGCGGTTATACTTGTTTCATTGGTGATGCTTCTATTTCTAAGAAGTCTAAGAAATTCTTTGATCGTAGTAATAGCCATACCAACATCATTAGTTACTGCGTTTGCGGTAATGTGGCTTTTAGGCTATACACTAAATTTAATGACATTGCTTGCCATGTCTTTAATCATTGGTATTTTGGTTGACGATGCGGTAGTAGTATTAGAAAATATCCAAAAGCACTTAGACAAAGGAAAAGATAAACTAAACGCGGCTATGGACGGTCGTATGGAAATTGGTTTTTCAGCATTATCCATTACATTGGTTGATGTAGTAGTGTTTTTGCCCATTCTTTTCTTACAGGTATTTGTTGCAGATATGCTCAAACAGTTTTCGGTGGTGGTGGTTACTTCGACCCTGACCAGTTTGTTGGTTGGCTTTACGCTTACACCTTGGCTGGCTTCACGTATAGGTAAAAAGGAAGATTTACAACCTACCAATTTATTCAATCGGTTTTTACTTTGGTTCGAACATCAATTAGAAAAATTCACCCATTGGTATGGAGTACTTTTAGAATGGGTATTAGGTCACAAACTTATTTTTACCGGGATAGTGCTATTGCTTTTTGTGATGACTGTTGGTATCATGAAACAAGGTATTATAGGCAAGGAATTAATTTCAACTGGTGATCAGGGAAAATTCAGACTGGCGCTGGAATTTGATAAATCAACATCAATTCATCAGAATAATTTAATTGCTCAAAAAATTGAAACATATATTCTTAAACAACCTGAAGTTTCAACACTATTCAGCAACATTGGTGGCCCAAGTACGGGTATTGGAAGCTTGGGAGTAGGTTCAGCGAATAAAACGGAAT
>JADKAS010000023.1:0-2500 GCA_016715245.1 Saprospiraceae bacterium | reverse complement strand
ACCCCCTCCGGACCACCCAAAACAAAACACTTCATTTAAAAAAAACAAAAAAAAAATATGAAAACGGGGAAAAAAAAAAAATTTTTAAAAAACAAAAAAAACAAATTTTTTTTAAAAAAAAAACCCCCCCCCTTTACTTACCCCCCCCCCTTCCCCCCCCGAGCCCCTACACCACAAAATTTTAACCTCCACCCAAAAAAAAAGAAAAAAAAAATGTAAAATATTAAATATTAAAAAAATTTAAAAAAAAAATAATTAATAAAACAAAAAAAAAAAATCACAGGGGGAAATTTATTTCCTATTTTTAAAAAAAACTCCCGGCGCCCCTTGTACAAAGGGGGGATGTTTGGGGGTTTTTTAACCAAATATTTTTTTTAAAAAAAAAAATAAAACAAATGTGGGTTTTTTTTTTTGAAAAAACCACAAAATCCCCCAAATTATTTTCTTTATTTTACCCCAAACTTTTATTTTTAATAAATTTATTAATACAAGTTCAACATAACCAATCACTAAATCATAAACTAAATATAGATCATGCTTTTCAACATTAAAATAGGAACTCTGCAAATTGCCATGAACAATTTCATTTCTTACCTTCGAAATGATCATAGGTCCATCTACATATTCAATATTTTTAAAGTATTTTGCTTTAAAGTGCATATAATTTTTTGGTAATTTTGTGTCAATGTCAAAAATGTTTTGTAATTATTTAGGTCAAAAATAAGCAACATATTATAGAAAGTGATATATTTGGGTTTTATTTTGAACCAACCATGAATGATAAGTAGTACAGGAATAAAAATGTATTCATTATCATACCAATATTAACCATAGAAGAAAGATTTGCATCCCTTGAGTTGCGTGTCAAAGAACTAGAAGAAGAGAATGCTTCTCTTCGAGCGGTTATAATATTGAAAGATGCCAAGATTGCCCAATTCGAATCAAAGGTCAAAGAACTCACCGAACGATTAAATAAAAATAGCAGTAATAGCCACAAACCACCATCTTCGGATGGATATGGTAAGAAGCCTGCCTTTCCAAAGAGTAAATGTGGGAAGCAGGGAGGACAAGATGGACATAATGGAGGTACATTATTGATGGAGTCTAATCCAGATGTGACCCAACCCTTGATACCGTTAGTATGTGATTGTGGGCATGATATATCCAATGAACCACTGATTGTGGGAGAACAACGACAGGTTCATGACATACCACGACCGAAGAAGGAAGTCGTTGCCTTTCAGCAATATAATGTTCAATGCCCATGTTGTGGCAAGGTGAACAAAGGACAATTTCCAGCTGGTGTCAATTCAGCTGGGCAATACGGAACTAGGGATTCGCACACTTAGTGTACTTCTCAATACAGACTATAAAATACCCGTTAAAAAAATTTCATCATTATTAGGAGATTTATACGGTATCACACCCAATGAAGGAAGCATCATGAGCAACAACAGGCGGTGTTATGAAATCTTAGAGCCAGTAGAGCACCGTATAAAAGAAGAGATAAAGTCATCGGCAGTAGCGCATTCAGATGAAACGGGGGTTAGAGTTGAAGGTAAATTGCATTGGCTTCATACCACATCAACGCTAATGTACACCTATTTTTATATTCATGCCAAAAGAGAAGTGATGCCATAACAGATGCATGTAGTATAATAGCTGACTATCCAGGTAGGTTAATACATGATTGCTATGAGAGCTATTTCAAGCTTACCAAAGCAAGCACGGATTATGCGGAGCACATCTTCTAAGGAATTAGCCTCACAAATAGATGATAAAAAAGCATGGGCTCAACTCATGAGTGAGATGTTGTTGGAGTTGCTAAAACAAGCAAAAATAGATATCAACCAAAATATCAAAAACAGAGTATTTATAGAAAAACAATATGATATTATAATATCCGATGGAAAAAAGGAAGAACCACCACCCCAAAAGAGTGGGAAACGCGGAAAATACAAACGCAGTAAAGGGTTAAATCTATTGGAGCGATTAGAGTTCTTGATAAGATGATTATACATGAGTTCTAGGCAAGTTTGACCTAAAATTACTCCTATTTCAAACTGAACTTGAAGAATAGATATTTCAGTGTACCACTCAACTATTTTTTTTATAAAATGTCTGTCCGATTCACTATTCCAATATGTGGAAAATATTTCATATGCGGTGTTTAGTGTATCTTTATGAAAATGAATATCATGAAATTTATCAGAAGGATATATGTATGGAGAAATATGAGGTGTGAAATAATTCCTGTAATTGGCTTCTGGTACTTCAAATGAAAAGGCTGATGTCCATCTTCCAAATAAAAAACTTATGAAGTAATTTATTTTAAACATTTCTGATTGTAACTTCTCAAACGATATACTTCGTTTTGATAGTAGTTGGCATCTTGCATTTACTTGATATCCTCGGGAGTTGTTTAATAAAGAGTGAATCTGACTCTTTTCTGAGGCAAGATCAATGATTAAATTAATATTATTTGTATTAACACTAATTC
>JADKAS010000022.1 GCA_016715245.1 Saprospiraceae bacterium | reverse complement strand
TTTTATGGATATTTTACCTTTGACACTTGTCTGACTGATAAAAACAGAAATACCGTTATTGATTTACTTCAGGTATCTTATGAAATGGATTTCGAAACAGTAAGAGTTGAGAAAGAGGTTTACCATCTTACTATAGCCGATTCTTCAACTTTATGGTCAAATGAATTATATCTTTGGAATGTAAACTCAAGTCCTTCCTTTATGTCAGGAGAAGATTTTTTGCAGGCGGACAACTTTACAACTTCTGATCTCTCTCTCATGCTTTCCAATTTAACAGGAAAACAATTTGTATATAATGGCAATCTGATGTCTACTCACGACTGGAATCTTAGTTTTTCTTCCCTTGACGAATTATTATTTATTCTTAAAGACGAATATGGCATTCAAATAGAAATAAAACAAATGCCTGTAATATATTTACCTTCAGGAAATTATAATTCAGTGTATTTATTTAAGGAAAAGATGTAACTTAAGTCACAGACTATAAAAATTATTGGACCTACCTTTGTTAAAATTTTATATCAGACATGTCTGAAACCAAACAACAAAAACCTTTTTACAACGATTGGGCATTGGTCATTCTGGCTTGTCTTACGTTAGGTCTTGCACCTTTTTTTCCGGAACCGCACATTATTGGCAAGGTGAAGTGGCTTTTGGGTGGCGGAGTCGGAATGAAAGCTATGGATTATTTTGACTTCCTTATGCACGGTATTCCTTTTTTTATGCTGATCAGATTATTGATTTTATTAGTTGTCAGAAAAGTAAAACAGGCCGGATAATTCAGCATTATTACATTCCGGATGGTATATTGTATTGAAGGCATGATATATAGCTGTAACATAGGTTACAGACATTGTGAACGGATTCACGTAACTTTGTACTTTATTTTAACAAGAAAAGTTTTATATGAGCAATAAAAAGAGTTTTTCAGAAATAATAGGTGGTGATATTCCTACTTTGGTGGATTTTTCAGCAGAATGGTGTGGCCCGTGTAAGGCTATGGCACCTATTTTAGGTCAACTGGCAGGAAAGGTAGGAGATAAAGCAAAAATTATTAAAATTGACGTAGATAAAAATCCTCAATTGGCACAAAACCTTCAGATTATGGGTGTACCTACTTTTATTTTGTACAAAAACGGTGAAGTGAAGTGGAGGCAATCAGGAATGGTTTCTTTACACCAATTACAGGATTTGATAGAAAAAGAATATTGATTTTCTCAATTACCCACTATACGATCTGCTTGAATCTGAATACCTGTAAGAGCTGATATCCAGTCTTTTAAATTATTTTTTGTAAAGTTATTTTTGAGTCTATCCAATTTCGATTTGGAAAAAATTTTGGAAATTATCTCATGGATTGATAGTATTCCGCTATCTCAGGATTTACAAAAATGTCTCTTGGTCTTATGGGTGATTTTAATATAATGCCCTCCAGGGTTTTGCAACGACTCAACGCCACATAGGTCTGACCTGCTTCAAAAGCACCCTGACCCAGATCGACTATTACTTTTTCAAAAGTTTTTCCCTGACTTTTATGAATGGTTATGGCCCAGGCTAGTTTTAAGGGATACTGACGGAAAAGTCCTATTGTTTTTGTATTGATTCTGGATGGATCTGTAGTATCTTGCTCGTAACGAATAATTTCCCACTCTGATTTATCAATTTCAATATCCACGATTTCTTTATTGGGGTTGAGAACGGAAACAAGGATGGTCTCTTCGGTAAGGTGTTTGATTTTCCCAATAGTACCGTTGACATATTGTTTGTTGATGTCATTTTTAATAAACATCACCTGAGCGTCCTTTTTTAGCCTGAGTACAAAATCCGTAGGGAAGAGCTGTGTATTAAAATCCCCTTCCACGTATCCGTGAAATTCATACACTTTATCGGGCAGGGATTCCAGTTCCCGTTGATTTATACTATTGGCAATGTCATTTCTGCTGCACAGGGTTATATAGAAGTCTTTATCTTCAGGCAACTCAACAAATCTTTCATTCAACTCCTCCATGTCATCATAATCAATGGTGTTTTTTCGGATAGCATCCAGTAAGCGGATAAATTTCCTGTCCGTTTGTCTGTACTCCTGCTGCAATTCAATCATGGTCAACGAAATGGCATTCAAACAAAAGGCACTGAAAAAATAAGGAGAGGCATAATGGCTCCTGAAATATTCCCTTTCGAAGGGCGTGGCTACCACAGGTGGTAACTGAAATAAATCTCCAAAAAAAATCATTTGTACGCCGCCAAAAGGTTCAGCTATCCCGCGATTGAGCTGGAGGAAATAATCTATGTTGTCGAGTATATCTGCCCTGACCATAGATATTTCATCTATTACAATCGTTTCCACTTTTTTATATACCTGTGTGTTTTTGCGTTTTTCAATCTCCTGCTTGTTGAGGATTCTGGGAGGGAAGCCAAAAAGGAGTGAATGGTTTGTCCCCTTACATGTAAGGCGGCAATGCCGGTAGGTGCCAATACGACCAGCCTCTTTTTTGTGGTGGTTCTGAATACATTGAGTAAGGTTGATTTGCCACTGCCTGCCTTACCCGTAACAAAAAAATGCCCGCTCTGTTTTTCCAGCTGTTGCAGAACGTCACTGAATTCATTACTTAAGATGACAGGTTGAATCATTAAATATATTTGATGTGGACAGGAGATTTTCTACCTCACATTTACCAATTTATCCTGCAAATATAGCAAATATACTAAATTAATTTAATATATTTGCGCCGTCATGAAACACGGCAGAACCATATTACAACACGAACGTCTCATGCTGACGCTGGAGCGGCTCTCCCTGTCTATTGTAGAAAATACAGCAGCCGGTCAGGAAATCTGCATTATTGGAATACAGGAAAAAGGTGTATTGTTTTCTGACCAGATAGTACATCATTTTTCGAAAATCAAACATGGCATCTCCTTTAAATACGGAAAACTGGATATTACCTTTTACAGGGACGATTTCAGAAGGAGAGAAACACCCCTGAAAGCTTTTACTACAGATATGCCTTTCCTCGTGGAAGGAAAAAAAGTCATTCTCATTGATGATGTTTTGTATACCGGCCGGACTATTCATGCGGCCATGGCAGCATTGCTCGATTTCGGAAGACCGGAATCCATTGAGCTGATGTGTCTGGTGGACCGGCGATACAACCGTCATTTTCCAATACAGGCCAATCATGTCGGCATTACGATTGATTCACTTGAGGAAGCGTATGTAAAGGTCAATTGGGATCCGGAAGGAATAAATCATCATGTTTTATTATTTCCGGGAAAAATATAAACGATAATAATCAACGGTTTATGTCAACGGCACGCTTATCAAATACATCAGCAAAGAAGATATTGAGTTGATATTTAAAACGGCACTGGAATTTAAAGAAGTGATCAACCGTCCTATCAAAAAGGTGCCTTCTCTGCGGGATGTGACTATTGCCAATGTTTTTTTTGAAAATTCCACACGAACCAGAATTTCATTTGAACTGGCAGAACGCCGTTTATCTGCGGATATTGTTAATTTTTCGGCATCTTCCTCTTCCGTGACCAAAGGTGAAACCTTACTGGATACCGTCAATAATATCCTGGCGATGAAAGTCGATATGGTTGTCATGCGGCATCCTGCACCCGGAGCACATCATTTTCTGGCACAACATATTGATGCCAACATTATCAATGCAGGAGACGGGACTCACGAACATCCGACTCAGGCACTTCTTGATGCTTTTTCGATGATAGAAAAAATCGGACCTCTTAAGGGAAAAAAAATATTGATTGTCGGGGACATATTACACAGCAGGGTAGCCTTGAGCAATATTTACTGCCTTCAGAAACTGGGTGCCCATGTAAAAGTATGCGGTCCTCCGACACTTATCCCTACGTTTATTGAAAAAATGGGGGTTGGCGTTGAATATGACGTACAAAAAGCACTGGCATGGTGTGATGTTGCCAATATACTGCGGATACAACTCGAGAGACAAGATATCAGATATATTCCATCTATACGCGAGTACACCCAATATTTTGGTATCAACAAGGCAATGATTGAAAAAGTAAATAAAGACATTGTCATCATGCATCCGGGTCCGATCAATAGGGGAGTGGAAATATCGAGTGATCTGGCAGATTCCGAATATTCCATCATTCTGGATCAGGTGGAAAACGGTGTGGCTATAAGAATGGCTGTCCTGTATTTACTGGCAGCCGCTAAATAATGTTAAAAAAGTATTAATAAAAATAAGATTTGAAGCAAAACGTTCAATAATTCGTTTCAACAAAAAAATATTTCATTATGAATTCATTTTTCAGATCACTGATTTTAATTATCTTCTTTGCTGTGTCAACCCAGGCACAAACCAAAATAACAATAGAACTTAAAAACTACGACAACGATACTTTGATTCTGGGTAATTATTTTGGAGAAAAAACCCTGGTGAAAGACACCATTCTGGCAAAATCCAAAGGCAGATTTGTATACCAACCCAAAGACACCGTGGCACTTGGTGTTTATCTTGTCTTGCTTAAGCCGTCAAATGATTTTTTTCAGTATCTTGTCAATGGCATTGATAAGGAAGTGACTGTTTACGCTAATGCAAAGGTGCTCGATGAAGTAGATGTCAAAGGCAGTCCGGAAAATAAAGCCTTTTACGATTACATGAAATTTTTAAAAACGATCAGACCTGAAGCAGACACTTTAAAAGCACAATTGGACAGAACCAAAAAGGCAGAACTTCCTACCACAAAAGAAGAAAAAGCATTGGAAGATCTGGACAAAAAAGTACAGAAAGAACAAAATGATATCATTGCTAAATATCCGGGAAGTGTGCTGGCATTATTGCTGAAAGCAAACATAGAGCCTGTAATTCCTGAATTTGAGGGAAGCGATGAAGAAAAACAAAGAAAGAGATATTTTTATTACAAGAGCCGGTATTTCGACAATATTGATTTTTTTCACCCTGCCATATTGCGTACACCCTTTTTGTACCAGAAGGTGAATTACTACCTTACCAAACTCACACCTCAGTCTCCTGATTCCATCATCATAGCGGTGGATTATATATTGAAAAAAGTCGAGCATAATCCGGAAATGTACCGGTATTTCCTTGCAGACCTTTTGAACAAATACGCCCAACTTAAAATTGTAGGACACGACGCTTTATACGTGCACCTTGTGGATAAATATTATACTAAAGGCAAAGCTCACTGGGTCGATGAAGAGACACTGGACAAAATGAAAGAAAATGCCAATGATCTCAGACCTATCCTCATCGGTAAAAAAATGCCCGACTTTGTGACCTTCAAGGAGGATAAAAGTCCGGTAAAGCTCTACAATATACAATCACCTTATACCATCCTGTTTTTCTGGGCACCTGATTGTGGTCATTGCAAAAAAATCACACCTAATGTTGTCGATTTTTACAAAAAATACAAGGACAAAGGCGTAAAACTTATATCCATCTGTACAAAAAGCGGAGATAAATACGATACCTGCTGGCCGGCCATCAAAGAAAAAGGTATGGAAGACTTTATCAATACCGGCGATGAATTCAGAAGGTATGATGCCATATTCAAAATCAAAAACACACCTAAAATATTTATCCTCGACAAGGATAAAAAATCCTTCTTAAAGATATTCCTGCGGAAGATATCGAAAAAATATTTGAGGAAGTGATGCGTGTGGAAGAAATGAGAAAGGCGGAGAAGCAGTAAGAGGGTGATGTTAAATCACCCGATAATCTTAGCGTCCCGCTAAGATTGTATATCTCTTTGCCTCCGGGCAAATATTTGAATCCCGGCCCCTCTGAATTCCGACGAAGTCGATACTGACTGGTGCGAAGCAATTTTACCATCCCCGATTTAGCCACAAGCCGTAGTTTGTGGTTCCTTCATTACCGAGTGAAATCGTTCACTCGGTTCTCTCCTTCTGTCGAGACCATTCAGTCATCCTTAAAAAGGAAGGGTGACGCACATGGTCTGGGTCTTGTGATATGATTATTGGGGAGACTTTATTATTAAAAAGTCAATGTATCAAATTTATCCACCATATTGAATTGAAACCTATCGTATCGCCCTCTATTTCAAGAGAGGGACGGGGTGAGTAAAAAACGTCAATTAAATTCCGGCCCCTCAATCTCGCCGAAGTCGGGACTTTGCGTATGTCGAAAGAGTGAAGTTTTTTACATAAAACGAAATTTTACACTCTTCTATACTTTTCGATGAAAGGGAACAATCAGTGTTAAATAATTGTGACAAAAATGAAATTAAAATTGATTTGGGGAGATCATTCTATGAGAAAATTTTATCTCTTCCGTTCTGCCCTGCCTGACTGCCGTCTTAGGCAGGCTGGCCTGACCCTGAAGGGAATCGTCAGAGATAAAATTTTTACCGCAGAAGAAAATTAAAAAAATGAAAATACCTTGGCGTCCGGTTTAGGTTTTGTATGTTTTTCTACCATGCAGGTATTACTTTATCGGGCTCCCTTGAGGGGCGGGGCTAACCCGATAAAGTAATACCGGTCAAATGAAGGAACCGCTAACCAAGGCTCTCGGCTTGATTATTGGTGAGTAAAATGTTTCATATGATATTGCATTTCTTTTGTTCAATCAATGGGAAATGTCTTCCATTTGTAATATGTAAGAATTGAAACCTAACGTATCGCCCTCTTTTTTAAGAGAGGGACGGGGTGAGTATAAAAATCAATTGAATCCTGGCCCCTCTAAATCTCCCCGAAGGGGAGACTTTGCGTATGTCTATAATGTGCTTCTTTATCTAAAAAATGAAGTCGGTTTTCTTCCAGCCGCACCGTAATATAATCAGGCCGGCCTATATTACACCCGATAATCTTAGCGTCCCGCTAAGATTGTATATCTCTTTGCCTCCGGGCAAATATTTGAATCCCGGCCCCTCTGAATTCCGACGAAGTCGATACTGACTGGTGCGAAGCAATTTTATACCCATCCCCGATTTAGCCACAAGCCGTAGTTTGTGGTTCCTTCATTACCGAGTGAAATCGTTCACTCGGTTCTCTCCTTTCAGTCGAGACCATTCAGTCATCCTTAAAAAGGAAGGGTGACGCACAAGGTTTGGGTTTTGTGATATAATTATATTGCATTTCTTTTGTTCAATCAATGGGAAATGTCTTCCATTTGTAATATGTAAGAATTGAAACCTAACGTATCGCCCTCTTTTTTAAGAGAGGGACGGGGTGAGTATAAAAATCAATTGAATCCTGGCCCCTCTGAATCCCGACGAAGTCGGGACTTTGCGTATGTCGAAAGAGTGAAGTTTTTTACATAAAACGAAATTTTACACTCTTCTATACTTTTCGATGAAAGGGAACAATCAGTGTTAAATAATTGTGACAAAAATGAAATTAAAATTGATTTGGGGAGATCATTCTATGAGAAAATTTTATCTCTTCCGTTCTGCCCTGCCTGACTGCCGTCTTAGGCAGGCTGGCCTGACCCTGAAGGGAATCGTCAGAGATAAAATTTTTACCGCAGAAGAAAATTAAAAAAATGAAAATACCTTGGCGTCCGGTTTAGGTTTTGTATGTTTTTCTACCATGCAGGTATTACTTTATCGGGCTCCCTTGAGGGGCGGCCTGCCTGACTGCCGTCTTAGGCAGGCAGGGGCAAACCCGATAAAGTAATACCGGTCAAATGAAGGAACCGCTAACCAAGGCTCTCGGCTTGATTATTGGTGAGTAAAATGTTTCATATGATATTGCATTTCTTTTGTTCAATCAATGGGAAATGTCTTCCATTTGTAATATGTAAGAATTGAAACCTAACGTATCGCCCTCTATTTCAAGAGAGGGACGGGGTGAGTATAAAAATCAATTGAATCCTGGCCCCTCTAAATCTCCCCGAAGGGGAGACTTTGCGTATGTCTATAATGTGCTTCTTTATCTAAAAAATGAAGTCGGTTTTCTTCCAGCCGCACCGTAATATAATCAGGCCGGCCTATATTACACCCGATAATCTTAGCGTCCCGCTAAGATTGTATATTTCTTTGCCTCCGGGCAAATATTTGAATCCTGGCCCCTCTGAATCCCGACGAAGTCGGGACTGACTGGTGCGAAGCAATTTTATACCCATCCCCGATTTAGCCACAAGCCGTAGTTTGTGGTTCCTTCATTACCGAGTGAAATCGTTCACTCGGTTCTCTCCTTTCAGTCGAGACCATTCAGTCATCCTTGCCTTGCCGGCAGGCGGCAAAAGGAAGGGTGACTGACTTTGCAGTTCTGCCACCAAAAGGGCTCAGAATAGGAAGAACGCGACACGGCTCGCGGCTGATTTTATGGTGATTAAAATTTTCATATTATATTGCATTTCTTTTGTTCAATCAATGGGAAATGTCTTCCATTTGTAATATGTAAGAATTGAAACCTAACGTATCGCCCTCTTTTTAAGAGAGGTTGAAGTTTCCAGTTAAATTTTCCTGATAAATTCGATTTAATTTCCAAATTTTCAATTTATTTTAAACAAAAAGCCGCCTGATTTCCATCAGACGGCTTTTCTTTCTAACTAAAAAATTTATTACAATGAAATCTCTAAAATATCATTTCATCGGGTAGGGTGACCGGAGTGGGTATAACAGGGCTACT
Organism: Saprospiraceae bacterium; assembly: GCA_016715245.1. Lineage (GTDB taxonomy): Bacteria > Bacteroidota > Bacteroidia > Chitinophagales > Saprospiraceae > OLB9. The sequence goes on along the minus strand of JADKAS010000022.1, from coordinate 16,272 downwards.
CTTTTTGCGCAAACCTCTTCTCAGCAAAACAGGCATGTTATTCCTTTCAATCACCTTGTTCAACTCCTCGATGATGTTGAGATAAGGTTGTTTGTCAGCGGCTACCTTACTGAACGATACTGTAATATCAATCAACGTGTCGTACGCCTCTTTTAATTTTGCTTTTTTCAACGGAATTTCAGCGTTTCTTTTGTTAGAAATTGCGTTTTCAAAGAATTTTTCGGCAAAAAGCGTGTTTTTTTCAGTCAGGTCTTCAACTTCATTTCGTAAAAAAACGACTTTTGAAGCTTCCATCAATGCAGGCAGGGTAGTCCAGTCTTTCAGCATAGATCTGATCAAAGCAGTTTTGTTTTGATAACCCATTTTACTGATACTTTTACAATGTTGCAGGAAATTGTTTAAAAGTCTGGCAGCCATGGCGGCAATGTCATCTTTACCACCTTTTACCAATGACTTGAGCAACAATTTCATAGCAGCAAGAACAATGAGTCTCTCTGTGTCCAGCAACCGCAACTCTCTGGTCATCTCAGTACCGGTACTGTCAATAAATACATTCTCCAGATCAGCGGCAGCGTTATTAAATACTGTCAACTGATCCTCCAGCATCAATGTTTTGGTGTCTTCAGAAGCGAAAACACGGTCCACATTGTTTGCGAATTCAAGAGATTCGCCCGTTTTAAAGTCTTTCATAGAGACTGTCAAAATTTTTTTCATACAAAAAAATTTAATGGTTAAAAAATAATAAAATATAAACTCCGTAGTCTGTTGGGTCATATGGTATAAATACCACTGACCTGAATTTCCTTTTATGTTTAAGAAATCAGCAATACGTTTTACATTATCGTTGATGATCTTGCATAAAAGATTTAATATTTTTATTTCCTTTATGGAAATACCAAACTTGTAAATAATTTAAGTAGTAATATTTGTAGTAAAATTCCTTTGAATCTTTTTCGAAACAAAGATAAAGTGATTTTATAATACCCGTCAACCCTTTTAATATAATTTTAACAATTATGGCCTGTTTGGGTGCTTTTTTAACTTTTTTTTCAGAAAAACGGGCATTTTTTTGAGGTATTTTGGAGATATTTTGTTTTGAGAATCAATATGCCATACGTTATCCGGAGTTATCAAAAAAATATGAACAAAAACCACAATGGATTTTTTGTATGTCAGAAGGAGATATACAAATACACAAAAATAATTGGGTTTATTTTAAAAATATGGTCAAAAACGCAGCAGAATTTTGGTATATCTCAAAAAAATAGCCGAAAAAGTTAAGAAATTTTAACATATCCAAAAAAAATGATCAAAAATGCGTACGGATTTTAGCATATCCAAAAAATATAGCCAAAAACGCAGTGGAATTTTACCATATCCAAAAAATATGACCGAATTTGTTAAGAAATTTTAACATCTCCAAAAAATATGACCGAATTACTTAATATTTTTTAACATCTCCAAAGGATATGGACAAAAATATATAAAAAATCCTGCCTCTACTGGAAATATGATCGAAAATACATTGATAATCGTGCTTCTACAAAAAAAATATGGCCAAAATTTCAAAGGGATTAGTGTCTCTCCATAAAATATAGACAAATTCCCTAAGTGATAGTATGATATCCAAAAGATAAGCCCAAATTCCGGAGCAGAGCATAAGTCAAAAGTCAGCAAAACCGGCCCCAACATCAGTATCGGTGTCAAAGAAGATAAACACCAAGGTTGGCGTATAGGTCGCAAATCAATGATTTGTAAGGGGATACGATTAACTTTTTTTAAAAATGAAGTAAACAGAATGTTTTTTATAAAAAATAATATATTTTGTGCGTAAATTAAATAGCATAAATGCTTTGAAGACAGAGCTGTAAACAGACATAACTTAAAAAAGTGACAACCGGACAACAACTTCTCACCAACTTGACAATACTATTCAGACGAACTGTATTACGAATACCAAAAAGGACTTTACTCGTACTAATTTGTATTTTAATTGGAATAAGTGCGGGTTTTTCGGCTTTTCTCTTGAAAAGTGTGTTACATAATGTTCATCACCTTATACAAATTGTTACCGACAGAAATATATTCAACGTGTTATTGCTTGTACTTCCAATTATCGGACTATTTTTAACCGTTCTTTATTTAAGCATTTTCCATAAAAACGGGCTAAAAAAAGGAATTAGCCCAATTCTTTACGCAATCAATAACAAATCAGCACACATTGACCGTAGCCATACTTACGGACATATATTTTCAAGTGCATTGACAATCGGTTTTGGTGGTTCAGCAGGTTTTGAAGCACCAATTGTGGCGACAGGTTCGGCAATCGGTTCAAACATTGCCCGTTATTTTAAATTTACAAACGAAGACAGAGCTTTGTTATTGGCAAGTGGCGCAGCAGCAGGTATTTCGGCTATTTTCAACGCCCCGATTGCAGGAGTTTTATTTGCGATTGAAGTTCTTTTGGTTGGTATTTCAGTTTCCGCTTTTATTCCATTACTTATATCAAGTGCGACAGGTGCCATTGTTTCAAAAATTTTGTTTCAAGAAAAACTATTTGTTCTAATTACTAACGATTGGGAACTAAAAGCAATACCAATTTACATATTGTTAGGTTCTATTGCGGGACTTTATTCTGTTTTTATCATTCGACAATCTATCCAAGTAAACAAACTTTTTAGCAAGTTTAAAAATAAGTGGTTCCGTGCAGGAATTGGAGGAGTAATATTATCAACCCTGATTTTTATTTTTCCTTCTCTATATGGCGAAGGTTATTTTTCAATTCAATCAATTTTCAATAACGAAAACCTACATATACTCAACAAGACATTATTTTCCTCAAATGACATTTTTTTATTTGCATCAATCATAGCAATATTGCTCTTTAAACCATATGCAACAAGCATAACTATTTCGGCAGGCGGCAATGGTGGAATTTTTGCACCTTCTCTATTTATGGGCGGTTTTCTTGGGTTTTTAATTGCAAGTGCATTAGCCAAATTTGGACTAATGGAATTAAACATAATTAATTTTACCGTTGCAGGTATGGCAGGAGTTTTAGCAGGGGTAATAAAAATACCGCTGACTTCAGTGTTCTTGATTGCTGAAATAACAGGTGGTTACGCTTTGTTTGTTCCTTTAATGATTGTTTCGGCAACTTCATTTTTCATATCTTCGTATTTTGAAAACAAATCAATTTACACCAAAGAACTTGAAAGGCAAGCGTAAAAATGACAGAAACAACGAACATAACAGATGACAATAAAACAGAAGAAAAATACATATGGATAAGAGGGGTTTTGCGATAGCAGGCGAACAGTGCTTAATTGACCCCGATGGCTATCGTAGTTTTGGTTCTGTCAACCTTTTGTGCTTGACGACAGTTGGGCACTTCTAAATGACCGCCATCGACAAGCTCAGAAATACTTGAACGCAAGCCATAAATGGTAGCCCAACAAGACTTATAAAATGTTAGATTAAAAAAACGTAACAGCAAATGATTAAGTTTTTCAGAACCCTCAGACAACAATTGTTGTCTGATAGTAAGTTTAGCAAATACCTTGTTTATGCATTAGGGGAAATAATCCTTGTTGTAATTGGAATTTTGATTGCTCTACAGATTAATAACTGGAACGAGAGTCAAAAGAGTAAACAGCAGGAACAAATAATTCTGAATAATATTCTTAAAGACCTTGAAAGCGATAGGATAGGATTAAACAAGATTGTAGAAGTAAGAACAAGTATGGCAAATTCTGCGAAAACAATGGTAAGCTACTTTGATGGAGCAAAGATTGAGAAACTTTCTGACTTTTATTTTCATTTTGTAAATGTACTTTATTGGCAATTCCATCATCCCAGAAATACAACATTCGAGGAGTTAGTTAATTCAGGGAATATGTCGATCATTAGAAATGCGAAAATAAAAGAATTACTTCTGGATGTAAATGCCTCCTATAAAGAGCTTTTTGAAGTAAGGAGACACATGTATGATGATTATACTCTGTATCTGTATAATCCTTTAGCAAGTATAATTGACTATGAAGATGGAATCGCTATTTGGGGAAACCCAAACTCGAAAATAGAATTATCAGAAACAGATGTAAAAACTGCATTAAAAGACAAAGCGATAAAAAACGGATTTACTTTGGCTCACTTTAATAATATAGGACTAAAAGACCTTGATGTCAAAATATTAAAAAGTGTGGAATTGACTATTGAGCTAATCAAAAAGGAAATCAACCAGTAAATTTGCTGTCCAATCCTAAGTTCTGTAACAATCCGACTCCTTTTGAAAAAAGATTGTTTTGTGTGAAAACCCCATTTCAATTTTCAACCAATTTTCAACTTTAAACCCAACATCAACCATCAACCATGAACCTTCACTTTCAACCTTCAACTTTCAACTTTCAACTTCAACCTTCAACCTTCAACCTTCAACCTTCAACTTTTAACCTTCACTTTAAACTTTCAACTATCAACTATCAACTTTCAACTTTCAATTTTCAATTTTCAATTTAACTCGGAAGTCTCTTCGCCTGCCAGGTGATCTGTCCTCTGTGGTTGGCATAATGTTCCACTACGTGAAACCATTTACAATAGTTATTCCAATCCCAATCTTTTGTTTCTCCTGACAGCAACCAATTGTCATCGCGTTTGTCCAATCCGGCATTGGTTTTTGTTCTCACCTCTTCATACATATCCCTGTAGAAACTGAGAGGATTGCCTTTGATTTCATTTCTTGCTTTTTCGCCCAGATCCATGGCAACACTCCATTTTTCTTTATTGGCCGGAGAAAAATCATCCAGATTTTCAAATGTGATGTCCTGATAAATTACTTCTGTTGCGGCAAGGTGCATGATAAGTGCACCAATCGTATTCGAATCTTTGTCGTGTAAATGATCCAGTTGAGCTACCGATAGGTTAGGGTGGTACCTGAAGACAGTATCCCGGATCCAATCCAACATAGATACTAAGGTGCCTATATGAGGTGTATATCCTTTTTGGGTCCGATATGGTTTATGTTGTCGCTGACTTTTTGGGTCTCCATTTATGTTTTGAGCGGAAAGCATGACGGCACCTAATCCGCCCATTCCCAGGTTGAGTGCAAAATCTCTGCGTGTTACATTGTTTTTCATTTTTATTATTTTCTTGATATAACGATATTATGGTGTTATTCGTATTCTGTAGGGGGAGGAAATTTATTTTTTTAATCCATGAAAGTATTATGTATTCCGGGGCAAAGTGAACCACATTCAAGATTTTGATTTGATAACTATTTTGCTGTAAAAAACTATACGTCAAATCGAATGATATTCAAAACAAAGTTGAAAAAATTTCCATTTTTTGGCGCATAAAATGTTTTTTATTACATTTGTTAAATATATTACGGTGTCTGAAAAAATCTGAAAGTGGAAAATATTTGGGCATCTGTTTTCCGGACTTTTCAACTTTTTAAAATATAAAGATGCCGATAAGGTTGAATTTTTTTAGTCATACCAACGGTTAGCTCAATTATACAATAAATTTAAATTTAAAATATTAAGTATCATTAACAAACTTTCGTATTTTTATAGTTTTAATATGATCTAATTATCAATAAGTTATGAAAATTTTTATAAAAAGTAGTTGCGCATATAAGTAAGTTGAACAAACCCAACCGAAATACAAACAAAACCGAGTATAAATCCACGGTTGGAATAAATTAGAATCATTTTTGCTGGAGAGTCTTATTTAATCTTTAAAATTAAATGAGATGACAGAATTAAGAAAGAGGTTCATGCGTGACATGAGCATCAGTAATTTTTTCAAACAACACCATTCGCAATTACACGGAAGCAGTATCCAAGCTGGCAAGGCACTACAAGAAATGTCCTTCACAAATCACGGAAGAGGAAATCAGGATTTTTTAAAAGTTGTATTGGATGAGAACAAGAGTTGGTCACATGTCAACATTATTCAGAGCGCACTAAAACTGTTATACACCAAGACGCTTGACCAATCATACAAGGTGGATCGATTACAAAGGCCAAAGGCGGAAAAGACCTTGAAGTATATCTTGGAGTCAAGCAGAAGTAGTACGCCTATTGGATCTTTGTAAGAATGTCAAACACAAGCTTATATTCATGGTCATGTATGCCACCGGACTGAGGGTGTCGGAAGTAGCCGCCTTAAAATTGACGGATATTGATAGTGCCCGGATGATTATCCAGGTTCGTAACCCTAAGGGACATAAACAGCGGGAGGTAAAAATGCCGTCGGAATTATTAGTATGGCTGAGAATATATTACCAGAAATACAAGCCAGCGTTATACTTGTTCGAGGGTGCTGACAAGAAAAGCCACCTGAGCCACAGAACAATACAAACCATATTCAAACAAAGAATATTGGCCGCAGGTATCAAAAAGCCTGTCAGTAGCCATGACCTGAGACATACCCACACGACGCACTGCCTGGAAGAAGGTTCTGACCTGCAGGCCGTGCAGCGTAACCTGGGGCATTCCAACATTAAACAACCCTTACCTATTATCACTTGACCAACAGGTTAAAAACCACCCTGATTAGTCCTCTGGAAACATTGCCCGGGTATGGAACGAGGTGTCAATGAGGTAGGCGAGGTATTCAGACGAGGATTTGGCAAATATAAATCAGGAAAGAATCTTTCCTTTCGTGCATATAAAGTAGCCAAGGATATCATGGAGTGCAGGACGGCCAGGCTGGGCGGTCATAAACTCACTTGTCATTCATGTGGGGATGTCCGGATATCATACAATTCCTGCAAGAACAGACATTGTCCCAAGTGCCAGTTTTCAAAACGGGAACAATGGATACTGGATCGTAACCGGGACTTGTTGCCGGTGAGTTATTTTCATGTTATTTTCACCGTACCTCACGAGTTAAACAACCTGTACTTGTCGCACGGCGGACAAATGTATGACCTCTTGTTTAAGGCCGCTTGGAAAGCCTTGAGCATCGTGGTTAAACAACGGTATAACAAGGATGTCAAGTGCCAGCCATGATAGCCGTGTTACACAGCTGGGGCAAAACCTGAGTTTACACCCACACCTTCACTGCATTATTCCTTCCGGAGTATTCGATAACAAACAAGGCAAATGGCTCACCCTGGAGATACTCGCTTATTGTGTTCGATTGAAAAATTAACAGTTCAATTTAAAGAAGTTTACCTGAACATGTTTCATGCCCTTCAAAACACTCACCAATTGATCAGGTTTAAAGACCAGTACATCACACTTCAAAACGAGTTGAAAGACAAGGTTTTTAATGTCAATATTCAGCCGCCGTTTCAAAACCTGACCACGTTATTCAATATCTGGGAAGATATTCGCATCGGGTAGCCATAACCAATTCCAGGATTATAACTCTCTCCGACAGTCAGGTATCTTTTCTTATTTGGACTACAGGGATAAGAAAGAAAAATTATGACCTTATCCCTGGAAGATTTTATTGACCGGTTTTTTGCAGCACATCCTACCGGATCACTTCATGAAAATCCGGCATTTTGGATTTCTGAGCAACAAAGTCAAAAACCATATTCTTCAAATTATTCTGCAATGCTTGAATGCCACAAGGAATCCTAAGCAAGTCTTCGACATCCTTTCTTATTTTGTCGAGCGCTTTGATATTCATTTGAATGTATGCCAGCAATGCCTCAAGGTCAAATCATCAACATCAGAAATACTACCTAAAGCAAGAAGCGATCCTAATCATTTTAATAAAAACTAACTGATGAAAATAACGCTTCATAATAATCTAATACATCTGGCAAACTTTTGCCCCAATACCCTCATGTCCATACAGAATCGCCATCAAGAATCTGATTTTGTTCTGTTAAAATATATTATATATTCAAACGTGATTTTACTCAATTTCAAGGATTATACACTAAGAACCATAGAGTTCAATCTTATTTACGAAGTCAGAATGATTGGAATCCCTCTTTCAAAATGCCATAGATATTTTTCACGGGTTCGTCCAACTTCATGTATCAGATATTTGGGCTTTCCAAAAATCTCTTAACAACAAATTCAGTTTTACACTTGCTACTTTAAATTAACTGATATATCTTTATGTCCCAAATATCGGATACATTACTTAAACGTTACCAACAAGGCGAAGAAAAAACACGCGACAACTAAAATGACTGAGAAAATGGTTTGAGAATGAATAACGAAATGACAATGAAAGAAAAAAGATTTAGTTTTTTTGCCGACCCGCAAGAAGAAGAAAAATATTTTTCCTCTGCATTGCACACATTTGCAAATCGCACAAGCTAACCCACAATCCGAAATTTGCAAAAGAGTGCAATTACCTACGCACTTTGAGTCTTTATACAACATTGGAATTCATGGAATAGAGCATGCCTACAGAGTTTTATTACTAGTTAGAGAAATAGCTGCACAAGAAAAATTATCATCTAAGCTTATGAAACAACTAGAATTCTGTGCTATTTTTCATGATATTGGAAGAATAAATGATGAAATTGATGATCTACATGGGAAAAGAGCTATTCAACTTTTAATAAAAAACAGCTTCTGGGGATTAGAAAAGTATGATAACCAATTGGTACGTTTTATAATTGAGAATCATTGTATTTATGATAGCTTATCGAGAATGACAGTTGGAAACTATAATTTACATAATACGGAAGAATCAATATATTTACTTTCAATTTTCAAAGATGCAGACAACTTGGATAGGTTTAGAATCGGAGATTTTGATTCTAAATATTTGAGAAACAAATCCTCCTACTCATTAATAACTACGGCATCTCAATTATTTTTCACTGGGGTAAATCAAATAATTATAATCGAGCATTTAGAAAAGACATTCTGGAATTTAAAGAAATATTGATATGGGAAAGTTAAATTTATTCATGGTAATGCCTTTATTGTCAGATGAAGAAAAAAGGGAAAAGAAGATATTGCTAAACGGGATTGGCCTGAACAACTTAAGAAAAAGTAATATGCCAAGACTTCTTGATAATATCATAAAACAAGCTTGTAAAAGTGAAGATATAAATTTAACTAATGCCTTTGATATTAATGATTCAAAAATTAATGTTCAAAAAAATAATTTCAGCGATAAAAGGAAATCATATTTTTTATAGTTGATTTAACCTTATATAGGCCAAATGTAATGTATGAACTAGGTCTTGCACATAGTATTGATCCAGAGTTTTCGTTATTAATTACTCAAGAAGACTATAAAGATTTGCCTTTGATCTGCAAGGAATAGAAACGTTTAAATACGAAAATGATAGCGCAAAATATCTTGATTCATTCTCTAAATTGAAAGGATTAATATCCAAATTTAATAAGAAAAAATATGTGTCTTGGTATATCTCAATATCCTGAGCTGATGGTTATAGTCAACAAATTAAAACTTGATACAATTCCAATTTCTTATGAAGTTGTTGATTGGAATAAAACTTTTGAAGTTTTAGATGGAACCTCAAGAATTGACTTTGTAATTGCAAACTATGAATTACATATAAATAAAAACAGAAATAATGGAAATACAGTTTATTTATATCGACCGACCTTAATAAAATATAATTCGTTTTACATAATATGCAAAGAAAAGAATATTAAATCTTTTAAAGAGGTAAAAAAGCAAGGGATGACAATTAAGAACACAATAAAATTCATTTGCGACCAATTAAATAAACTTGAAAGACCCATTAAGGTCTTTGCTTGTGAAGAAACCGACCACTTAGAAAGTTTCAAGAATTTCAATAATTTGTTTGGGAAACCGCTATTAACTAATGTTCAAATAAGTCAAACGGGTACACCAAAAGAAATACTACAAGACTTTATTGATAGTGATGATGGTATATATATCGGTGGAATTCCTGAAAGAATTAATTTACTTAAAAGAAAGTTATTCATTGTTTATAGAAACAAATGATTTTAAACATTCTCCAGAGGTTAAGTTAAAATTACAACACTTTCAACAAAAGAATGGAATTGTTTACCATGTTGATTATATTGAAAGTAATAAGAAGCAATGAAAAATATTGACATCATACTTAACGCATGAAATCAACCTGGGCAGAAATACATAACATTTACTCGAAGAATGATCTTGAAAGTATCAAAGATTTTTATCAGATTACAACGACTCCGATTATGTTAAAACATTTAATCATAAAGGCATAACCTTGGAGTCGAACGCAATTGATTTTTTCAACATTATTTAGATAACAGTTTAATTAATTTATAATTATGCAGTGTTTTAATTGGAATAAATATATTGATGTTTGGCAAAAGACTGCTGTCGAACCAATTGGAAATCATGCAAAACCTTGCCACTTGATACCGAATTATTGAATCTATTAATGGAAAATCATGTTTCCATGGATTCCTTTAATAATTCATTATTGTTTAAAGAAATTAAATTCTCAAAAAATTGAAGTAAACTCAAATCATGTTTGGGTTTAAATATTTTGTCTGGACTACAGAATTTAAATAAATCTGATTGATGTTAGTGTTTTTCGGGCTATTCGTTAATCCAACACCGAAAAGAATCTTAAAAATAATGTTAGATTCCGGAATTTCAATACTCACTATGAGCACCAAAGGCTGCTGAAAATATGTGAGGATGTTGAGTACAAACTGAAAGTGATCAATTGAAAAATTGATCCAAGATTTGGTTTTCAACCACAAGAAAGAATCGTCCCTGGACTTCCTATATTTTTTAATGTTAATGATGCTATCCACATACATCGAGCTTATAGAAGTGAGAATGATTTAATTATCGTTGCAGTTGCCTTTATACCCTACAATCAAATAAAAAATGACTCTATTGAGATATTTTCCAACTATGCATTAGTACAGAATTATTCAGATTCAGATGGGGATAAGAAAATTAATCATTTTCGAAAGCTAAATAACGGGCGGGTAGTTCCGTTTTACAAAGCATTAAATTTAGAAGGTAACCTCGTTTATGAAACTTATTGCACTGGTATTCCTCAATCACTTAATGATTGTAAAACAAAAGGTATCGAACAAAGGTTTTTTTAATAGAGCTTTACAAACCAAAGATAGACTCCAAAGCAAAAACAATTAATGAAGTTTTTTCAAATGACTTAGTGTCGAATGATTCTTATTTTTTATACGGTTTTGGGGAGATGATAATATTTTCATGCGCAGGCCTTCTGAATATTTGCCGAAACCATTCATGAAATAATTTTTAAATAATATGTCAGACCAAATTCAAATATCAAATCTAAAAAAATCATTTCTTCGAAATGGTGCCACTCAAGTAGTTCTTGAGATTCCTGACTTGATTATTAATAAGAATGAATTTGTTTCATTAGTTGGTGCTTCAGGATGTGGAAAAACAACTCTACTTAATATATTAGCTGGCTTCATTCCTTTTGATTCTGGAAGTATTAATTTCTTTGGAAAATCAGATTTGAAACCAGGTTCTGATAGAGCGTGCGTTTTTCAGGAAGATGCAGTTTTTCCTTGGATGACAGTAAGAGAAAATATAGGGTATGGCTTAACTAGAAAGAGAATTAATAAAATAAGAAAAAATGAAATAATAACGCACTATTTAAATTTAGTTAATCTGGAAAATGAGGGCGGTCAATATCCAAAACAACTTTCTGGCGGAATGAGAAAGCGTGTTGATTTAGCAAGAGCAATGGCTAATTCTCCTGATACAATTCTAATGGATGAACCTTTTGGAGCACTTGACTACAGAACAAGAAAAGACTTACAAGAAAGATTCATTAGAATTTTGGAATTAGAGATAAAGACTGTAATTTTTGTCACTCACGATATTAGTGAAGCACTATATTTAAGTGACCGTGTTATAATACTTTCTCAAAGTCCAGGACGAGTTCTTTCTGATATTAGAGTACCATTTACAAAACCTCGAAACAGAACAATTTGCGACACTCCTGAGTTTATAAGTTTAAGAAACAAAATTGAAACCATAATCTCAAGCAATGTCAATTCATGAAAACACTTAAATTTAAATTAATTAGCACCATTGCAATATTAACAATTATTGTTTATTGGTATTTGTTTACAAGAGATCAAACAAAGTATCAAGAGTTATTATTTCAAGTATAGAGAAAATTGTATGCTACCTTTTATAAATAATTATAGCTATATCCTTAACTATTCTTTAATTACTTTGTATAGAGTAATTGTAGGATTACTAATTGGTATAGTTTCAGGCTTTCTTTTTGGTATTATCATAACATGGAGTAATACTAGAAGCAATTATTGACCCAATTATTGAAATTATTCGGCCAATTCCACCAATTGCCTTAACTCCCTTTTTATTTTGTGGTTTGGTTTAGAGATTTGGGGCAACTTTTACTCGTTTCATTAGGATGCTTCATGGTGATTGTGTATCAACAGTAAATGCAATAAGAAACATTAATGTTATTTACATTAGAGCAGCAAAATCACTAGGTGCAAGTGAACCTGATATTTACAAAACAATATTTCCCGGGTATAATGCCCGCTATTTCATCTGCAATTCGTGTTGCTGCTGCCACTGGGTTTGGTCTAACTGTTGCAGCTGAATATCTGGGAGCACAGGGTGGTCTTGGGTTTTATATAAGAAACGCAAGAGTGACCTTAAATACCGAAGCTATTTTATTAGCTGCATTGATTTTAGGAATATTGTCTCTTTTAACAGATCAATTAATAAGAATGGCATTTCGATTTATTAACAAGTGGAATAATAATTAACAATTCAAATAATTGAACATGAAAACACTTAAAATGATTCTTTTGGTTTTACTTTCTGTTTTTTATGGTTGTAATCATCAAACAAAAAAAGAGAATAACAAAGTAGTTTTTGGAATTTCACCATTCCAAGATACATTTCTGCCAATAATTGGTGATATAAAAGGTTGGTATAAAGAAGAGGGCTTAGACGTTGAATTCAAGATTCTTGGATGGACTGAAATACAAGAAGCTCTTTCTTCAAAAGCTACAAACCGTATTGATATAGGGATTAATAATATATCATCGGTAGTTGCTACATATAACAATAATCCCGAGCTAGTTTACTTATATGGCTTTAACACATTTGATAATGGTTTTGCTCTAATGATTAGACCTGATGGAAAGATTAAACCACTATCTTTCTTTTTAAGTCAAGGTTATAATAGACTTGATGCTATTAAGTTAACATCACAACAACTTAAAGGTAAAAAAGTAGTCACAACTTCAAATACAGATATGGAGCAAGGCGTAGCAGCAGCTGAAAGAAAAGGTGGCTTATCTTTCAAAGATGACATCGAAATTATCAATTTAAATCCAGACGAGGGCTTAGCTGCTTTTAACTGATACAAAAGGAGAATATGCAGCTTACATTGGAGGCATCCCACAAAGAACACGTGCCGGAAAGGAAGGAATGATAGAAATGCTTACTGGTATAGATTTGGGACCTGCTCCAATTAATGGAATAGTATCAACAAAAGAATTTTATAAAAATCATAAAAAATGAAGTTACAAAATTCTAAAAAGTGTGGTTCAAGATTGTTAACTACGTTGAAAACAATATGATGAGGTTGCATCTATAATTGTGAAAAAATTGAACGAAACAAGTTCTTGCAAATTCTCACAGTTGAAGATTTCAAAAAATTCTGGAATAATTATGAGCATTACCCTTTATCGCCAAGTCAAGTTGATGAAGAAATCCTTTCTGAAACAGGTAGAAACTACTGGAAAGCACGTTGGGATGATTGCAATAACTACTTTTTGAAATCGCTAAAACGATACCAAAACCAGTAAAACCAGAAGATGCTTTTATATGTTCGAGGTTCAAAAATTACTAAAGGAAAGTTATAATTAATGGATTGGCAGAATATTAGATGCTTCAAATAATTTAGATGTTTCTCAAAAAAATGTTTTTATGTGGCCGTTAATAATAGGTGCGGCAGCTGTTCTTCTTAAAGCACTATTTGAAGATGAGAAAGATTCAGGCAAAGAAATAAAGAAACGCATCTTTATCAGCTTCGCAATTGAGGACGAGCAATACAGAGATTATTTAGTCGCACAGGCTAAAAATGAAAGGTCGCCATTTTCTTTTGTTGATATGTCGGTAAAGCAACCTTGGGATGAGAAAATTTGGAAACAAAAGTGTCGCACCAAAATCAAATCTTGTGATGGCATGATAGTTCTTTTGAGTAAAAATACGTGGCATTCCAGCGGTACAAGGTGGGAATTAATGTGCAAAAGAAGAAGGTGTTCCTGTTATCGGAATGCACATAAAAGAACGATAAAGGTGCAATACAGCCTGAATTGAAAGGAAAAAAAAAATAATCACTTGGTCTTGGGATAACCTGAAAAATATTTTAAAATAAAAACTATGACATTATATTCAAGCTCATATCTTAAAACTTAGCAAGTAGTAGACCTGCTCAAGCTAAAACAAAATTATTTACCGAAAGTAGAAAAATTGAAACCGGTTTTGACATCTTTTGTCTCATAGTTTTTTAGATAAAGAAGAAGTTGAAGGATTGTATCTTGAATTAACTGATTTTTAGGTTTAAAGTATACGTTGATTGGATAATAGACCCACATTTAGATAGAACCAATGTTACAAAAGAACTGCAACATTTATAAGAAAACAGAATGAAATCCAGCAAATCACTTCTACTTGCTATTTCAACAAATGCTGATACAAGTAAATGGATGCCTTGGGAACTTGGTTATATGGATGCAAAACTTCAAGTGTGCTATTATTCCTGTTTCAAAAGAAGCAATCGTTCCTAAATCATATAAAGGCGTAGAATATTTGTCGCTTTATCCTTTTATAAAGAAGCTGCCAACAGATAAACAGATTGACAAACTTTGGATAATTGAAGAATCCAAAAAATATGTTGTATTTGATGATTGGTTTCATAAAAATACACAACCGTTTGAACGTGAAACTAAAATCTATTAAATATGAGAAAAGCACTTATCGTTGGAATTAATGATTATTCCTTTAGCCCTTTTTAGATGGCTGTATACCTGATGCAAATAGAATGTTTAATTCTTTATCAAGGATTATGATGATACACCAAATTTTACTTGCAAAAACTGATTTCTCAGAAGATACGAATGATATTCCAACACTGAAAGAAAATGTTATTGATTTATTCTCTTTGATAGCGATGTTGCCTTGTTCTATTTCTCTTTCAGGTCACGGGTCTGAACCTACTGATACGAGCCGTGCATGTTTAGTTGCTAACAGGATGCAAAACTTATAATGAAGGATTAGAGTTAGATTTTTTAATGGAATTAGCAAATAAGGCAAAAGCTAAAGAAGTTGTAATTATTTTGGATTGTTGTTTCAGTGGTGCCGTTGGTAATTCTAATTTTATAAAAATATTTCTACGTTAAGAGAAGGCGTATCCGTTTTAGCTTCAAGTCATCATACACAAGTTTCAAAAAGACAGCCTAACTGGTGGTGTTTCACAAAAATTGTTTGTGATGCGCTAGATGGTGGTGCTGGTGATACTATTGGCTTAATAACTGTCGCAAGTATATATTCATTTGCGGATAAATTAATTGGTGCATGGGAACAGAGACCAGTCTTTAAATCTTATGTTTCAAAAAATGATACCTTTAAGAAGAAGTAAAACTATTAGTAGCTCTTGGAAATACTACGCAAATTACCTATATATTTTAAATTAGCAACTGACGAATTTCAATTAGACCCGACATTTGAGCCAGAAGCAGAACCTAAAGGGCATGATAATGAAAAATATTCGCTGATTTACAAAATACAATCGTGCAAGTTTGCTAAATCCAGTTGACGAAGAACATATGTATTTTGCAGCAATTTATTCTAAAACCTGTGCTTTAACTCCTGTTAGGCAAATATTACTGGCAGTTAACAAAGATGGCAAGTTATGAGAATCGGAATTACTGGGCATCAAAATTTCAGTTTTTCAATTATTGATTGGATTAAGCAAGAGATTTTAATTGAATTAAATGAACTAAAAGTCGATGAGGCTTATTCATGTTTAGCAATAGGTGCTGACCAAATATTTGCTGAAATAATTTTAGAAAATAATATTCCATTGATTGCAATTATTCCTTGTATGCTATACGAAACAACATTTGATAGCAAAGGATTGATTTCATATAATCTGTTAAGACAGTCCAAAAGTATTATTCAATTAAACTTTCAAAACCATCAGAAGAAGCTTTTTTTGAGGCTGGTAAAACTGTTATTTCAAATTCTGATGTAATTTTTTGGTATATGGAATGACTTACCTGCAAAAGGTTTAGGTGG
>JADKAS010000021.1 GCA_016715245.1 Saprospiraceae bacterium | reverse complement strand
GATAATGGAAAAGATATTACAGATAAAAGATATCAGAACCACAAAACTTGTGCAATATTTTGAAGGGAAATCAGGATTAAATCCTCTGATAAAAGAAGTAAATAAAAACCCGAATCTGGTAGGTTTCTGTATTTATCCTGTCGATATTTCAGAAGTGGTTGCTTTCTCCGATCAGGGCATCAATCTGCCACCCAAAAGCACCTGGTTTGAACCCAGAATTAAAAACGGTTTACTCGTAAAAGAAATCGTCTGATATGCCATTTTATAAATATTCAGCTGATAAAATTTATGACGGAAAAGGTGGAATCCTGCATGATGTTTGTATAATTACAAACGAAAATGATACGATCCTTTCCATTGAGCCGCTACCTGCCACAAAAGATGATATTTTATTTGTCAAAGGATGGATTTGTCCCGGTTTTGTAAACACACATTGCCATCTGGAGTTGTCTCATATGAAGGGGAAAGTGGATACCGGAACCGGACTCCTGCCTTTTCTGCAACAGGTGGTAAGTTTTAGGGAAATTCCGATTGAAAAAATTCTTGAAGCCATACAGGTTGCTGACAGGGAAATGTATGAAAACGGTATCGTGGCCGTTGGTGACATTTCCAACAAATCTGATACTTCCTTTACCAAAGAACAAAGTAACATCAGGTATTATACTTTTTGTGGAAATGTTTGATTTCCTTCAACCTCATCTGGCCAGGACTTTTTTCGATCAGTATATGTCGGTCTACCATACTTTTTCAGAAAACAATAAAAATAAAAAAAGTGCTGTACCCCATGCACCTTATACAGTAAGTGACCAACTTTACAAACTGCTGAATGCGGCAAATACCGGTAATAAAACTGTTTCCATCCATAATCAGGAGACCCCGGATGAAAACGAATTATTTCTCAACAAATCAGGCGGTTTTGTTGAATTTTTTAAAAATTTCGGATTTTCCATAGATGATTTTTTGCCAGATCAAAAGACCTCCATCCACCATGCCATTTCAAACCTGAACCCGCTCCACAAAACTTTATTTGTACACAATACCCTGAGCACGGAAGAAGACATTGCAGCAGCTCAGAATTGGTCGGACAAGGTGTATTGGGCTACCTGCCCCAACGCGAATCTTTTCATCGAAAACCGGCTTCCTGTGTACCAAAATTTTATAAACAGGGGCGCTAAAATGACCATTGGAACGGATAGCCTTACTTCCAACTGGCAACTTTCCATATGGGAAGAAATCAAAACCATACACAAATACGCTTCCTATGTTCCGCTTACTTCACTGATAACCTGGGCTACTTCCAATGGTGCCGAAGCACTTGGTTTTGATGACAGCCTCGGCTCTATTGAAAAAGGCAAACTCCAGGTTTGGTCGCATTGGAAAATATTGTCTGTCATGAGGAAAAAATTGACTTATCACATTCCACTTCGAGAAAGATAACGAAGTAAAATTTATATCCTTTATAATATAAAACGTTCATAAAGCCGACTATTATTGTCATTTTTCTTAAATGATGAAAAAGGTTTTTCGTTTTAAGATCATATAAATTATGCTGACTATTTTACTTGTCAAAAACTCATTTGGCAAACCTGATGATTTTCCAAAATTAATAATGTTCTTCCTTCAATACTTTATGACTCGGGTCATAAAATCAGATATTACTTATGCTCACCTTTGTGCCAAATTAAAATCTTATTAAAATGTTTAAATTCAAAATTCTAACCGCCTTACTAGCCTCAGCATTTATTTTTGCTTGCGGCAATAAACAAACTTCCGCCCCAGGCACAACTGAAAATGCTCCTGGGACAACAACAGAAGCATCAACCTCCGATTATGATCCGAAAAGAGGGGAAGGAAAATTTAATGAAAGTAACCTGACAATTGATGCTGCCCTTAATGTACCTATGGCAGATGCAGGTGAAAAAGCTGCAGGAGTAAAATGTACTTCCTGCCATAAAGTTACAGACGAAAGATTGGTTGGTCCTGGTTGGAAAGGGGTTACACAAAGAAGAGCTGCTTCCTGGATTATGAATTTTATTACCAATCCTGAACCTATGATTGATAAAGACCCTGAACTTCAGGCTCAACTTGAACTTTGCCTTGTACGAATGCCCAACCAAAGTCTGAATGAAGAAGAAGCAAGAAATATCCTCGAGTATATGCGTAAAAATGACGGTGTTAAATAATTTAAATCCAATAAAATGAAAACCAAAGTATTAATTTTTGTAATGCTAGCGATGGCAGCATTTGTTTTTATGACATCATGTCGTCCAAAAAATGCCGGAACTTCAGTGAAAGGAGATTCAGCAGTAAAATCTTTCGTCGCTCCCGGACAATACGATGAATATTATAATT
The DNA here is from genome assembly GCA_016715245.1 of Saprospiraceae bacterium. Taxonomy (GTDB): domain Bacteria; phylum Bacteroidota; class Bacteroidia; order Chitinophagales; family Saprospiraceae; genus OLB9. Next base: position 32,186 of record JADKAS010000021.1, on the reverse strand, counting down.
TTGTAAGTGGAGGTTTCAGCGGTCAGATGTCGGTTTATGGTCTTCCAAGCGGTCGTTTATTCCGTGTCATCCCTGTTTTTTCTGTTGACCCTGAAAAGGGATGGGGTTACAGTGAAGAAACTAAACCAATGTTGAATACATCTCATGGATTTGTGCCTTGGGATGACTTACACCATGTTGAATTGTCCCAAACCAATGGAGAAATCAATGGTAAATGGGCTTTCGGCAATGCAAACAATACGCCACGACTTGCCCGGATAGATCTGAAATCTTTCAAAACAGCAGAAATCATTGAATTGCCAAATAGTGGAGGTAACCACAGTTCTCCTTTCGGAACAGAAAATTCCGAATATATCGTCGCTGGTACCCGTTTCAGTGTTCCTTCGGATTATGCAAACGGTGATGTTCCGATTTCTACATATAAAGAAAATTTTAAAGGTCACATTTCCTTTGTAAGTGTTGATAAAGAGTCAGGTAAAATGGACATTGCTTTCCAGTTAAAAACTCCGGGTGTCAATTTTGACCTTGCCAGATGTGGAAGAGATAAATCTCACGGATGGTTTTTCTTTTCATGCTATAATACCGAACAAGCTAACACTTTGCTTGAAGTAAACGCTTCACAAAAGGATAAGGATTTTATCATGGCTGTCAACTGGAAAAAAGCTGAAGAATATCTTAAAGCAGGGAAAGGTGTTAAACAAAAAGTTAAGTATGCACATAATGTATGGGATGAACAAACACATACCGGAACTTCAACTATTAAAAATGAAGTAACTGTTCTGGATGTGGCCACACTCAAAGATATATGTTATATGATTCCATGCCCTAAATCTCCTCACGGATGTGATGTGGACCCAACAGGAGAATACATAGTAGGAAGTGGAAAACTGGCAGCTGTAATACCTGTTTTCAGTTTTGATAAATTACAAAAAGCTATAGCGAATAAAGCCTATGATGGTGAATACGGTGGTATTCCAGTCATCAAATACGAAGAAGCTTTATACGGTGAAGTCAAAAAACCGGGATTGGGCCCTTTACATACGGAGTTTGATGGTAAAGGGTTTGCTTACACCTCATTTTTTGTATCTTCTGAAGTTGTAAAATGGAATATTAAAGACTTGGCTGTGGTCGACAGAGTACCTACTTTTTATTCTGTAGGTCACCTTTGTATCCCTGGAGGAAATACAAGAAAACCATCTCCTAAATATTTGATTGCTTACAACAAAATCACTAAAGACAGATATTTACCTACTGGTCCTGAACTTACACAAAGTGCACAGCTTTTTGACATCAGTGGTGAAAAAATGCAGATGATACTCGACTTTCCTACCATTGGTGAACCACATTATGCTCAGGCAGCACCAGCTGAACTGATAAGAAATAATGGTCAACTTAAAATATATCCTATCGGTGAAAATAAACACCCTAGAGTTGCCAAAGGTGAATCCGAATCGAAAGTAGTGAGAGAAGGTAATAAAGTACATGTATATATGACTGCCGTTCGATCTCACTTTTCACCGGACAACATTGAAGGTGTCAGAATGGGTGATGAAGTTTACTTCCATGTGACCAACCTCGAGCAGGACTGGGACGTTCCTCATGGATTCGGTGTCAAAGGCGCCAATAATGCAGAATTACTGATCATGCCAGGTGAAACAACAACCTTAAAATGGGTACCTGACAGAGTAGGAATATTCCCTATGTATTGTACAGACTTCTGTAGTGCCCTTCATCAGGAAATGCAGGGATATGTGAGGGTTTCACCAGCAGGAAGTAAAACTCCACTCACTTTCCACGTCGGAAAACAGGCATCGTCCGAAGAAAAACCAGCACAATAATAAAACATTTTAATGTGCTAATAAAAAAGAAGAGGACAGAAAGGATACTTTTCTGTCCTCTTTTAATTCAACAAGGTGCTTTTCAGTCTGTTTAAAACAGTATTTTTCTTAAATTACAATTTTCATCATGAAATCATTTCCAAAATCATCAGTTATTTTACTGATAGTGGCTGGTCTTTGTATTTTATCAGCCGTTTATTTTCCTATCTGGCGCATTGAACTGGATGCTCCTCAATATCCGGAAGGACTTGCTTTACTTATCTATGCCAATCGAATGGGTGGAGAAGTTGAAATCATAAATGGTCTAAACCATTATATCGGAATGAAAACCCTCCACGCTGAAGAATTTATAGAGTTTACGGTGCTTCCATACATCATAGGATTTTTCGGGCTATGGTCTATAGCTACAGGTTTGTTTCTTAAAAGTAAAAAATCCGTTTTGGTTTTATTAATAGTATTTGCCGCATTTGGAGTACTGGCTATGTACGACTTTTGGAGATGGGAATACGAATATGGCCACAATCTCGACCCGACTGCTGCTATTATTGTTCCTGGTATGGCTTACCAACCTCCGTTGATTGGGTTCAAACAACTGCTCAATTTTGGTGCCTTTTCCATTCCTGATACAGGAGGATGGCTCATGCTCTTAGGAGGCCTGCTTATTGGTTTTGTTTATCTGCAACTTTCGGGATTTCTGAATCGTTCAGGTCGGACTAAATCCATTAATACCTTAATTTTTTTAGTGCCTTTATGGGTTTTTCTCCTGTAAACGTAATGACCTCAAAATAAATTTGCATTCTGATACCTGTGCATTTTGCAAAATGAATATTTCAGAAGGCCATTTGCTGCTCAGATATTAACAAAAAAAGGAAGATATTTCCATTTTGACGATATTACTTGTATGGTATCATTTAACAAAGAAAATCCTGATAAAGAAGTAAAAAATTTTTATGTACATAATTACCCGGGTGACAACGAACTGATTCCGGCAGAAACAGCTTTTTACATCAAAGGCGGAAGCCTTAAAAGTCCGATGGCCGGAGATATTGCAGCCTTTAAAACAGAAGCAGAAGCAGAAGAATACAGGTTGAAAACGTCCGCTGAAAGAACAGACTGGAACCAGATAAAAAATAACTGATGCGCTTCCGGATTGGTTGGGTATATATTAATTTTGTTTTTTTTTTATTGTAACAGGCTTAACTCTTGAAGCAAAAAATATACACATAGGTCCCGGCAAAGAATTTCGTTCAATCCGACCTGCCTTGCTCACAGCAGCCGACGGAGACAGTGTGTTTGTTTACCACAGTCTTTATAAAGAAGGCAACATAATTATCAACAAAAAAATTGTCATGTTGGGAATTAATAATCCTGTTATTGACGGAGATAAAAAATACGAAGTCGTCTCCATTCGATCAGACAATGTGGTTTTTAAAGGTTTTACCGTTCAGAATTCAGGTTACGGAACCCTTAACGATCTGGGTGGAATAAAGTATATGACGCCCAAAATATTGTTATTGAAAACAATATTCTCGAAAACAACTTTTCAGTATTTATATAAATTTCGAAAAACATCCTGATAAAAATAACAAAATCAAAGCATACGGTGTCGAAGAACAACAAATAGGTAATGGCATCCATTGCTGGAAATCCGATAGTTTCAGATTATCGGAAATTATATTCAGGGGCACAGAGACGGTATTTATTTTGAATTTGTAACTAATTCCATAATCTGGCGTAACATCTCTAAATACAACATCCGTTACGGACTCCATTTTATGTTTTCAAATGATGATTCCTATATCAATAATGTTTTTGATGGAAACGGAGCCGGTGTAGCAGTTATGTATACAAAAAAAGTGGTGATGTATAATAACACCTTCAAAAACAGTGTCGGCGACGCATCCTATGGTATACTCCTTAAGGAAATTTCAGATGCAGAGATTGTTGGCAACCGGTTTTTACACAATACGGCAGCCCTTTTTCTGGAAGGGGCAAATCGTATACTTATCAAATATAACGTTTTTACAAACAATGGATGGGGTCTGAAGATTCAGGCCAACTGTATGGAAAATACAGTAACTGAAAACAATTTTACAGGTAATACTTTTGATGTAAGTACTAACGGAAGTCTTGTATTAAATTCTTTTGACAGAAATTTTTGGGACAAGTATGAAGGTTACGATCTGAACAAAGATCAATTCGGAGATGTACCCTTTTCACCTTTTTGGAATGTATATTCCTCTATCATTGAAAATAACCCGATTGCTATGTTGCTTTTCAGAAGTTTTATGGTTACCTTGCTGGAAAGAACAGAAAAATTAATTCCCTGCATTACACCGGAAAATTTCAGATATAACAAACCCGTTCTAAAAGCCTACGACTTATGATTGAAATAATAAATCTCTATAATACCTTCGGAAAAACAACGGCACTAAAAGATGTTTCGCTGTATTTGCCGGCAGGAAGTTGTATAGGGTTGATCGGTCCGAATGCTTGTGGTAAAACAACCCTTATTAAAAACATATTGAGTATGGTGGTTCCAACAAAAGGTGAAATACTTTTTGAAGGGAAAAATATAAAAGGTGATGTTTTGTACAAAAACAACATCGGCTACATGCCACAAATCGGAAGATACCCTGAAAATATGACCGTAAGTCAAGTGATTAAGATGATAAAAAACATACGTAAATACAAAGGAACAGAAGATAAAGAACTATATGACGCATTTGGAATGGAAAAAATTGCCGAAAAAAAGATGCGCACTCTTTCCGGTGGAACAACTCAAAAAGTAAGTGCAACGCTGGCTTTTTTATTCAACCCAACTGTATTGATTCTCGACGAACCCACAGCCGGGCTCGACCCTATATCTTCTGAAATTCTCAGAGAAAAAATCATAAAGGAAAGGGAAAAAGGCAAATTAATTCTCATTACATCGCATTTACTCAGTGAATTGGATGATCTACTTACCAATATAATTTTTATGGAGGAATCTGTTGTGGTATTTAACAAATCCATCAAAACTCTATTTGAAGAAACGGGTGAAAAAAGGGTCTCCAAAGCCATTCATACATTACTGAAATCAGGTGCAGCATCATGAAAGGAATTACCACATTCATCATTTCCGATATCCTGAAAAACAGGATTGTTTTACTGTACACTTTAGTTTTATGTGGTTTTTCATGGAGTATATTCAGCCTTGAAGATAATGTCTCCAAAGGCATATTATCAATGCTCAATATCATTTTGCTCATAGTGCCTCTGGTTTCCGTTATTTTTGCTAATATCTATATGTACAACAGTACAGAGTTTATTGAATTGCTGGTGAGTCAGCCAGTCAAAAGGTCATCTATCTGGAATTCTTTATTTATTGGGTTGGCAGTGGCTTTAAATGCTGCATTTATTATCGGAATCGGCATTCCTATTATGATTTTTATTGCTCCGAAAACAGCATTGGTAGTTATATTGGCAGGAATACTACTCACTACAGTGTTTGTTTCCATAGCCATGTTGTGTTTTATCCTGATGCGGGACAAGGCCAAAGGTATAGGATTGTCTATCATGTTATGGCTGTTTTTATCTCTGATGTACGACGGCTTGGTTTTATTTTTTATGTTCCAGTACGCCGATTATCCTATTGAAAAAATAATGGTAATTCTGTCTGCTCTCAACCCGGTTGATCTGGCAAGAATTCAGGTTCTCCTACAGATAGACGTAGCCGCTCTTATGGGATATACAGGTGCAATATTCAAAAAACTTTTCGGTACTCCGGTCGGATATATGACGTCACTCTTACTGATGATGTTTTGGATTTTGATTCCTTACCTGTTATCTCTTAGATTATTTAAAAAGAAAGACTTATGAATACTATCATTAATGAAATCAATGAAAAACTTCAAACGGCTCATAACCCTGTGGCACGGATCTTTATAATTCCTGGTGAGAGTAAAATTTTGCTTATAGGTTTTAACAAAGGTATGACACTCCAAAAACATAAAACCCACGTCCCGGCAAGGCTTTTGGTTTTAAGCGGAGCTGTAAAGTACATTCAGGAAGAATATGAAAATCCTTTAAAAAATTTGATTATCAGGACATTCCTGTCGACGTTATACACGAAGTATATGCCGAAGAAGACAGTCTTTGTATGCTTATAAAATGTTAGCTTTTTATTTTTTGAAAATCAATGAATATGGCAAAGTCTGATATTAAAAACCGCAACGATATTGAAATCTTAGTTAATACTTTTTATGAAAAAGTGAAGAAGGACTCAATGATCGGTTTTATGTTTTCTCATGTTGATTGGGTAAAACACTTGCCTGTAATGTATGATTTTTGGGATAATGTTTTATTCCATACCGGAAATTACTCAGGAAATCCAATGGCAAAACACATGATGGCCAATTCCAGAAATCCTATGAATGCAGGACATTTTGATCATTGGATAAAGCTTTTTTTTGAAACAGTGGATGAGTTGTACTCCGGCAAAAATACTGAACTGCTAAAAGAAAGGGCAAAAAATATTGCCACAATTATGTTGCTAAAAATTATGGGAAATCATAATTAAATCCCTGAAGAATGAAACTGGAATTCATTCAACAATAAACCTCAATATTTTAATGTAGAAATCCTTTAATACATTCAGTGTAGATTTGAAAAAGGAGGACTTTCTGGAAATTACCATAATAGATTTATTCACTTATGTAGAAATGACAAAAGGAATAGATTATCCAAAATCAGTAAAGACCAGAAAGGAGAAAATCATTATATTCTATTTCCCTTTTCAACATAGGACCTTGTCATAACAAATAATATATTCACGTAAAAGACATTGTGGAAAAATTGATTTCAAAGAAAATATACATTGCGTTTTTTCTCCATAATCTTCTTTGGGAGGATTTCATTAAAATCATTATTTTTTGCGCAATAAACTTTTTGAAAAAAGTACACCTGAAAGCTGTGTTTTCTTTATAGGATTATTTTTGTGTAATGCTTACGATGAAATATAATTAATAAAAATCAGAAAAAATGAGACTTTATTTAAATATAATTACATATAATAAAAATAAAATTATATAAAATATAAAATAAAAATGCGAAATAATTTTTTATTTAAATAATATCGGATATATTTGTCCTTTATTTAACAAATTTAAATATTTCGATATGAAGTCAATTTTTTTTCCCCGAATTTTATGGTTAAGTTTAGCCCTATCCTCTTTATTGTTTATTACATCATGTACCAATGACATTAATGACTCATCTACAGAATTCAAACAGGCTTCTGAATACAATGCTGATGTGCCTTATGAATGGTTCGAATTAATGATTGAAATTGATCGGTATTCTCCCAATTACAGACCTCCTGCTGCATCAAGAATGATGGGGTATATTGGACTTGCCGGGTATGAGGCAGTCGTTCCGGGGATGCCTGATTATAAATCATTAAAATCCGAATTTTTTGGATTAGAGATTCCGCAGATTGATCAAAACAAAGAATATCATTGGCCAACTGTTGCTAATGCAACATATGCTGAAATGTTTAGAAAATTCTATCCTCATATAAAAACTGAACATTTACTTAAGATAGAAAGACTGGAGAAAAAATTTTTAGACTACTTTAGTAGTGAAGTTAGTAATGAAACCTTAAACCGCTCAAAATTTTTTGGCGTTGAAGTGGCAGAAGCAGTATTCGCCTTTAGCGCAACAGATATATATGGGCATGAAGCTTACAAAAACCCAAGACCTAGCTCTTATATTCCACCTGTAACTGGTCCTTTGGGTGAAAAACTATGGCAACCTACTTGGCCGGATTATTCACCTGCACTACATCCTTATTGGGGAAAGGTAAGGACTTTTGCCATGAAAGATACAGATTTAAGAGCCAAAGCCCCATTACCATACAGTGAAGATAAAAATTCTAAATTTTATCAACAGGCTTTAGAAATTAAAATTTGGGTAGACAATCTTACTTATGAAGATAAATGGATTGCAGAATTCTGGAGTGATGATTTTTTTGAAGTAACTTTTGAACCTGCTGCCAGACAAATAGCTATTGCAAACCAAATGGTTTCAGAAGATAAAATTTCATTAGCCAAATCAGTGGAATTATATGCAAAATTGGGTATGGCAATGGCGGATGCCGCCATTGCTATCTGGAATTCAAAATATATATACAATGTCAGACGTCCGATTGAGTTTATCAGAGAAAATATTGATCCAAACTGGAAAACAGTGCTTAATAATCCATATACAAATGTGAAAAGTGTTACACCTGAATTTCCGGCTTATCCATCGGGACATTCAGGATTTGGCGGTTCCGCAGCTCTGATACTAACGGATATTTTTGGAAATAACAGACAATTCACTGACAACTGTCATAAAAACAGATTTGAATTTATTGGTGTTCCACGAAGCTATAATTCTTTCATGGAAGCCGGTATAGAAAATGCTTACAGCAGGCTACCCTTAGGCGTTCACTACCGAATGGACTGTGATGAAGGATTAAGGATGGGGTATCTTGCAGCAAACAGAGTTTTGCAAAAACCATGGAAAAGATAAAATGAAAATAACATCTGCTGCTAACCAAATTTCACTGTAATAATTTATTGAAGTTCACTATAATAAATGGCATCACGTTTCAACGTGATGCCTGAACTTCTGCACTCCTGATTTCCGAAGTATTATATTCCTTAATTTTTAAAATTAAACGATACACATGGAACAACCAAACACAGGCTCGAAAAGTATGAGCTACATAATGAATACTAAAAACTGGTGGGGACCCCTAACTTTTATACTTATCATTAGCTTGCTGGGTGTCGGCATGATAGGATTTCAGACGTATATTGACGCTCCCCCGATGGCGGGTTTTAATGACATAAAAGGTAATGTAATTTTTGACCAAAAAACTATTGAACGAGGCCAGGAGGTATTTCACAAATATGCCTTAATGGAATATGGAAGTTTTTCTGGAGATGGTGCACAAAGAGGTCCTGATTTTACAGCAGAAGCATTACATCAAACCTCCTTGTTTATGACTGATTTTTACAAAAATGAATATAAATCCACGAATGGCAAAATTCCGGATGAATTTGATATCAAACAGATAAATGAAAAAGTTAAACAGGAATTAAAAGTGAATCGGTTTGATGCTTCATCAAACCTTGTATCACTCACACCAGCACAAGTTTATGCTCATGAGAAACTTCAAAATTATTACACAGACATTTTTATAAATGATAAAGGCGGAATAGGTTCATTGCCTCCTAATTATATTAAAGATGAACAGGAAGTTAAAGATTTAAGTTCCTTTTTCTTTTGGGGTGCATGGGTATGTGTGGCAGAAAGACCAGGTGCCAACTACAGCTACACTCACAACTGGCGTTTTGACCCTTCGGCTGGAAACTCCCCCACTTCACCGGTAATCTTGTGGAGTGTTTTGGGTCTGTTGGCTTTTGTACTAATGTGTGGAATAGTTTTATATTATATAGGTCAATACAACCAACTGCCAAATAAATTTTTTAAACCTGCCACAAAAGATTTATTTTCTATGGAGAGAGTAAAATCATTTTCTCCTACACCTACTCAAAAGGCCACATTTAAGTTCTTTTTTGTCGCCATACTTTTATTTTTTATACAGGTGTCAAGTGGGTTGGTGACAATTAATGACTTTATCAATTGGCTTGGAGTTTTTGGAATCAATATTCAGGATAGTTTTCCTGTCACGATTTCAAGAAGCTGGCATTTGATGCTTTCACTTTATTGGATATCAACTTGCTGGATCGCTTCATCGATTTTCATTTTACCTATTCTTGCAAAAAAAGAGATACCAGGACAATTGAGATTAATAAACTTACTATTTATTCTGTTATTTGTTCTGGTGGGTGGCTCCCTTACCGGAATGGTCTTAGGCCCTTTAGGTTTGATGGGTGAATGGTGGTATTGGCTTGGACATCAGGGATGGGAGTTTGTGGACTTCGGAAAAGGATTTCAGGTATTGTTAATGGGTATTTTTATACTATGGATGGTAGTGGTCTATCGGGGTATCAAACCAGCGCTTATCAAAAAAGAGCCATGGAATCTTCCCAACTGGATTTTATATTCTGTAATAGGTATTCCACTACTTTTTCTATCCGGCTTTGTAGCTAAGCCGGAAACCAATTTCGTCATTGCTGACTTTTGGAGATGGATGGTCATTCACATGTGGGTAGAAGCTTTCTTCGAAGTATTTATCACGGTCATTGTGAGTTACCTTATGGTATTGATGGGTTTGGTAAGCAGACAGGCTGCTATCCGGGTAGTGTATTTTGCAACAATTCTGTTTTTAGGTACAGGTTTGCTGGGAATATCTCATAATTTTTATTGGAATGCCAAACCTGTAGCAACAATGGCCTTAGGAAGTGTATTTTCCACTTTACAGTTTGTCCCTTTGATTCTGTTGACAGTAGAAGCCTGGAGATTTAAAAATATGCCCAGAATGGCTGTCGGCGATGTTGAACATAAAAACCTGGGTAATTTTGGTTTTCCGGAAGTTTTCCTGTTTCTGATTGCGGTGAATTTTTGGAATTTTTTCGGAGCAGGAGTTTTGGGTATAATTATTAATTTACCCATTATGAATTACTTTGAACACGGTACCTATCTTACAGTGAATCACGCCCATGCTGCTCTGATGGGGGTCTATGGTAATATTTCACTAGCAGCGCTTATATTTGCTTCAAGGCTTATGATCAAGGAACAATACTGGAATAAAAAAGTGGTTAACTTCTCGTTCTGGTCAATAAATGTTGGTTTAATGCTTATGGTAGTTTTGGATTTATTTCCTGCCGGATCAATTCAATTTAAATCCGTTGTTGAGCAAGGATTATGGTTTGGTCGATCCCATGAATTTATAGATTATGGCATCTTCAATAAACTTACCTGGATGAGAGGAATAGGCGCTTCAGTTTTCTTTTTTGGTGGTGTATTACCATTGACATGGTTTATAGTTTCAAGAATCAGATCACTAAAGCCAAGTATAAAGACTATTGACCAAATGGACCCGATAATATCTTCTAAAACGAAAGAAAAAGTTCCAGAACTTGAAGAAGTGTTTTAATAATAAATTAAAGACCTTTGTTAAAAGCCCTGAAAAATATTTCAGGGCTTTTTTTATATCCTTAAAAAAGTCTCCCCGTTTTCAATCCCTTTCATCAGATCCATTAGACTCGTATTATCAAAAATATGAAGCAGTTTTTCTTTCACCGGTTTGTATTTATGGTGAAATGGACATGGTTGTATATCAGAACACTCACTTAGTCCCAAACTACAACGTTGAAGGATGTCTCCTTCAAATGCTTCCACAATCATTTTTAATTTTATACTTTCCAATTTAGCTAAATCTACCTGAAATCCTCCGCCCGGGCCTTTCACAGAAATGATAATATTATTTTTCACCAGCTTTTGCAAAATTTTTGAGGTAAATGCTTCGGGTGATTGTATTTTTTCTGCAACATCGACTAGACTAACTTTCCTACCAGCCAAAGTTTGAGATGAAATGTAAATGGAAGATCGAATGGCATATTCACAAGCTTTTGAAAACATATCTGATATTTTAATTAAACAGAATAAAGTAAGTAAATCAATAATTAAACCTTTTTGTTTTCAAATGATATTGAAATAATCGATTTTGTTTTTATCCGCCAAAATTATATTTTTATCAATCACATTACCTTTAATCGGTCATTTCGATAAATCTTCAGCACTTTATATTTCTCTTTCAGTCAGGAAAATTACAGGGTCATTTAAATATTACAAAATGACATAAATCATCTGACGAAATTCAAATTTTATTTAATATTTGCCCTCATATTTCAAAAAAGGTATGCAATTCGAGTAATTATTTTGAAAGCATTTTGGTAATTCTTTCTTGTCCATCTTAATTTATAAAAGAGATAAACCTCTCATCAAACCTTTAAGTGACTGTTTAAGTAGATTCAAATCATCGCTCTATAACTTGTATAGATTTATTACTACATTTACTAAGATCAAAATCATAAAAAGATGGTCCGGGATTTCCTAAGGTTCGCGAATGGTCTCTGAAATTTTGAATAAAATATTTTCCACAATAACCCAATTCCGAAAGAATATTGACCATCTCATAAATGTCGTCTCCATTTAATAAAGCAGAATGTATTGTCGTTCTAACCTCAAATTTAATATTTGATTTTAATAAAACACTCAAGCTATCCAAAAATTCATGATAAAAATCAGTTTTTGTCATGTGAAATATTTTTGCCTTTGTAGCTTTAAAATCTAAAGCAACATAATCAATCTGATTTTTATCAATCAAGTCACCTAACAGATCCGGTCGGCTCGCGTTAGTATCTACCTTAACAAAAAAGCCCATCCTTTTAATCTCCATAATAATATCTTTTATCCCATTGCTTAAAAGGCACTCACCACCACTCAAGACTACTGCATCCAGCAATTGTTTTCTGGAATGAAGAAAAATTTTTATATCTTCAAAGGAATATTTCCCCTTTCCGGTCACAATTTCAGGATTGTAGCAATAGGAACATCTCATATTACATCCTGCAAACCATAAAATACAGGCGGTTTTATCCGGATAGTCAAGCAATGTAAAAGGAGTATAACTATAAATTATTTTCCGTTGCAGGCTGTTCCTTGAAATAAATTCTTTGTTTGTGTTCACCTTTTTTACCTATATTAAAACTTTCTACCGGTCTGTGATAACCCATCACCCTGGTATATACAAGACACTTTGTTCTTTCTTGATTGTCAATTTTTACATTGAAATTACATTTTTTCGAATTCATACTGTTGAATATTTATATTTTTCATTAATAAATCGTCACATTTTGGACAATATTCATGCTCCCCGTTAAGATATCCATGTACCGGACAGATACTAAAGACAGGTGTTATGGTAATGTAAGGTAGTTTGAAATTTGTGATTACCTTTTTTACAAAATTTCTACAGGCTTCAGCATTATTTATTTTTTCACTCATATAAAGGTGTAAAACCGTTCCTCCGGTATATTTACATTGAAGGTTGTCCTGCAATAAAAGAGCTTCAAAAGGATCCTCTGTATAATCTACAGGCAACTGTGAACTATTCGTATAATATATATTTTCCGCTGAGCCTGCCTGAATAATATCCGGAAATCTTTTAATATCCTCTTTAGCAAAACGATATGTGGTGCCTTCAGCGGGAGTCGCTTCAAGATTATATAAATTGCCAGTATCCTCTTGAATTGTTTTTAACTTATTTCGGATATGATCCAATATCTCTTCAGCAAATAATATTCCTTTTTGTGAACTTAAATCATATTTACTCTTTGTAAAATTTAGTAACATTTCATTTATTCCATTGACACCAATGGTTGAAAAATGGTTTTTGAAGCCGGGCAAATACCTTTTGGTATAAGGATATAGTCCTTTTTCGAACATTTCCAGTATAAAATCCCTTTTCTTTTCAAGTGTTGACATTGCGATATTGAGTAATTCGTCCAACTTTGTAAAAAGTTTAACTTTATCACCAGAATACAGATAACCCAGTCTGGCCATATTGATGGTTACAACTCCGATACTGCCTGTCATCTCTGCACTTCCAAAGAGTCCATTACCCCGTTTGAGTAATTCTCTGAGATCAAGTTGCAATCTGCAACACATACTGCGCACGGCATTGGGCTTATAAGCAAATGGATTATCGATTTTATTACCCAGTTCATCCTTCATATATTGACTACCAATAAAATTTTGAAAATAGGAGGATCCTATGCGGGCAGTATTTTCAAAAAGTAAATCTGTATTTTCTCCATACCAGTCAAAATCCTCTGTAATGTTTACGGTTGGTATAGGAAATGTAAAAGGTTGCCCATTGGAATCACCTTCTGTCATCACTTGATAAAATGCCTTATTAATCATATTCATTTCTTCTTGAAAATGTTTATAACACATTTCAGAAGGAACCAAAATTCCTCTGTTTTTCAATCTTAATAAAAAAGAATTATCAATAATATTCTCAAATAAATGAAGATCTTTTCTGGCTGGAAACTGATCTTTCAAATCTTCCGGCACCACCCAATCCAATGTAATATTTGTAAATGGTGACTGACCCCACCTTGCCGGTACATTGAGATTGTACACAAAACTTCTTATGGCTTTTAATACTTCAGGAAATGTTAAATTATCTTTGAAAACATAGGGTGCGAGATAGGTATCAAATGAACTGAAAGCCTGAGCTCCTGCCCATTCACTTTGAAGAATTCCTAAAAAATTGGCCATTTGTCCCAATGCTTCCCGAAAATGACCGGGTGGCCGGCTTTCAACTCTACCCCTGACTCCATTAAAACCCTCATTTAAGAGCACTCGTAAACTCCACCCCGCGCAGTATCCTGTAAGACAATCCAGATCATGAATATGGATATCACCATTTCTGTGTGCATATCCTTCTTCGGGAGAATAAATTTTATCCAGCCAAAAATTGGCAATAATTTTACCCGAAATATTATTGACTAAACCTGCGTTTGAATAAGAAGTATTTGCATTTGCATTTATCCTCCAATCACTTTTGTCAATATATTCTTCAACAGTCTGTGTACTGTCTATATAAGTTGTATCTTCCTTAAATCCGTTTTCATGTCCTCTTTGCATTTTTCTTGTATGCCGATACAACATAAAACTTTTCATTACTTCGAAATATTGACTATTGTACAATACTTTTTCTATTATGTCCTGAATTTCTTCCACTGAAATAACTGTCTTTCCACTGATAATATCGGAAACTTTATTAAAAACCTCTCCGTTATCTGATACGGAAACACTGTGAAAAGCCTTTTGAATAGCATCTTTGATTTTAAAGGCTTCAAACAACTTATATTCTCCGTTTCGCTTAATCACAAACTGATCCATCCCTTCTAATTTAGTTTATGTTTCAGGTTTTCTTCTTCCTTGATTGCCTTTGGAAAAAGAATATTGTTTTCAAGATGAATATGTTCATGTAGTTTTTCTTCAAATTCATGCAACATAGCATATGTAACCACAAATGTATTACAGGCATTTGGCGGTGGTGTATAATTATTGGTTAACGTAGAGATTTCCCTGTATCTATCACCTTCTATGGTATGTTCGTCTTCCATCATTGCAATAGGATTTTTTAAAAACCCAAACATTGGTTGTTGATATGGCAACCCCATTTTTGCATCCAAAACCATTTTTCTTATATGTGGAAATAAAATGTTTTCTTCCTTTTTCATGTGGTGCAATAAATCTTCGGAAGAAGCGCGAAATACTTCATATATTTTGTACAATTCGGGGTATGCATGTCCGTGTACCTTGCAGACTTTGACTAAATACTCATTAATCACAGGTAATTTTTCTTCAATATACCGGTGATATTTTTTCTCAATAAAGTCGGCCAATAAATCCAAAGGCCATGTGTTATAATCAACCCCAAAATCATTGTGATCTTGCCGGACCAGATTAAGATCCCTTATTAATTGATCTAACGTAATTTGGTCGGCATTTTTAAGATCATTCAAGGTTCGGTTGCCCTTACAACAAAAATCAATTCCATAAGACCTGAAAACTTCTGCAGTTTTATAATTGTCTGCAACAATTTCTCCAATAACGGCATGAATATCTATGTTCATTATAATAAATTTAAAAATAAATGTGAATTCTAATAAAAGATAACTTAAAAACCAAGTCCGACATGTATCCCTCCTAATTGAGTATACCCTGATGATTTTTCGGGACCAAACCTGCCGGGAAAAACCAATTCAATAAAAAAGACGGAACCATTTATATTTTTAAAAGCCTTGTTTATCAAAGGAGTAAAACCAAATTGTCCCTGACCAATTTCAAATGCTGCCCTGAAACCCAAGGTCCACCCACCTTTCAGTGGGTACAAAATGCCTGGATGATATAACAAGTGGATGTTGTATGGTAAATCAGAATAAATATAAGGGTTTATAAATGGAACCAGCTCAAGATCTACCTTAACCTTTCCTTTTGTATTTAAAGTAATTCCAAATGGAAAACCCACTGAATATACACTGGTTCTGTCAAAAAAAACAGTCTCACCTT
This sequence comes from Saprospiraceae bacterium, assembly GCA_016715245.1. GTDB lineage: Bacteria > Bacteroidota > Bacteroidia > Chitinophagales > Saprospiraceae > OLB9. The sequence goes on along the minus strand of JADKAS010000021.1, from coordinate 16,263 downwards.
TATTATGCATAAATAAAATTTGTACCACTCCTGCATGATAACCCTCAATTTTTGATGTATTCATGGAGTTCGTTTTCGTGGAATCCTGAGCAAAAACTCCTGTTATATAAATAATTACACCTAATAATGACAGAAAATTACGATTCATATAATATTAATATTAAATATTTTTAAAAATGATTATCAGGTGCAAATATAAGAATATTTCATATATTGGACATTTTTATCCACTATTTTTTTTTTAAAATACAAATAAATTTTCCTCCTATATATCATATTAAAAAGGCAATGTAAAACTCTAATTTTAAACCGTTAAAAACTAAAAATTCATGCTCAGGTCAATCAGCTGTGTTATTGACTGAAATACAATTGTTATTTTAAAAAATAAAATTTTTTATTTACAGCACTCAATCAAATTCATTCATTTAGTGCACAATTTTTAACCCAGATACGCATTGGACTTTGTCACGAGAGAAAATATGATCTCGCCTCGTCACTTGTGACGAGACGAGAAGGAAAAAAAAATGAGAACCGAAGTAAATATAAAGTCAGATTTTTTCGTACTAAATTTCTAATGCGGATTCTGGGTTAATAGCAAGTCATCTTATTATACCTTTAAATTTTATAATACATTAAAATTTGTCCTTACATGTGCAGGTAGAAAAGTTTTACTAAAGTGTAAAGCGTCATATCCCGGAAAAAAAATTAGACTATGCACCGAATGATAATATTATTTTTATTATTTAAATTCTCCTTTCAACTCAAACAGTTTATATGGACATAATTATTTACTTATTTTTACATAATAACAAGACCATTAAACTAAATTTTAATTGACTTTATTTGTATTTAATAATTTAAAAAAATAAAAAAAACCTGAATTTTTTACAAATTCAGGTTTTAGCAAATGAAAATCTTTCTGTCTTTAAAAATATCTATTGAGGTAGTAATACATCACCTATAACATGAATCATACCATTTGAGGCCGGTATGGATGCAACAATTTCTGAACCATTAACATAAGTTTTTCCGTCTTTTACGGTAATATTTACTTTTTTGCCATTTACCTGTTCGAAAGATTGCCCGTCATTAAAATATTCCGCTTTCAAAGAACCAACATACGTATGGTATTCAAGTATATTTACCAAATCAGTCTTTTTTCCGGTTTTAGTAATCCTTCAACTGTTCCTGCCGGAAGTTTATCAAATGCAGCATTGGTAGGTGCAAAAACTGTAAAAGGTCCGGCATTACTCAAGGCATCTACGAGACCACCGGCTTTTACGGCTGCGACAAGTGTTGTATGATCTTTGCTTGAAACAGCGACCTGTACTACATTCGGATTGGAAACTTCGTCCTTAACGTTGGATTGTCCTACACCGTCCATTGCAGCAGATACATTAGTACTACCTTCAGTATTTCCACCTGAAGAATCTGTTGTCGAAGGTTTACAGGACATAAAAAACAGTACTGTTGCCAATAATAAAGTTGGGAAAATGCGTGTCATAATTATTAATTTTATTGACACAAAGTACGTGGTTCGTTTTATATTACTTTATGCTTACAATCATAAAGTACGGTCTTTTTTGAAAGAAAAACAACAATAAAACAAGGCTGCCAAACATAAAAAGACTTATTCCAAAAAGGGTTTCGTTCAGATGGGGAATTAGTATATAACCAAAAGAAGCAATGCCTTGAATCATAAGTACAAATTCATTGGCAAAAACACCACCACAAAACATTATAAGTGCCAAAACAGCTGTTTTGTGATGGGAAATAAATCCGTTCCACAATAAATATCCAAGCAAATACAAAGTCGTAAATGCAAGTAAAACCAAATGGAGATACGCGATGACAATAGATCTGAATCCAAAAGCCAGTTTGCTGATTTCCGGAAAAATACTTCCGGTCTGCAATAAAATCTTTATCAACAGAGCCATTAATGACAAACCCAATACCAGCCTGACAACCTTAGTCCCTATGCTTCTTATTGTTTCATATTGACTGACTACCATTTCAAAAAATAATTTGATTCCCCATAACTGTAGAATTACAGCTACTACAGGTAATAAAAAAATATACCACGAAAGATTTGCCCACAAAACAGACAAAAAGAAAGCTGGAATACAGGAAATAAAAAAGAAATAAAAAATTTTAGGATTATATGTAAATCCGGGTATTTCATGAAGCTTTCCGAAAAACAACCCCGCTATGGCAAATAAAAACCAGCCATTGTACTGAAAATGCAGAAAAAAATATACTGAACCCAGATAAAGTTTCTGGTCAATGTTTTTACTGACCATCATATAAGCCAGAAAAAAAGTTCCCAGAGAAGAAAGTACATTAAAAAACAAAGATGCGGCAAACCAGTTTCCTGATGGATTGTCATTACTAACCTGCTTCAATTCTTTTAAAAATATATACGTAAAAACGTAACTTATCAATATAGAAAAAGTAGAAAAAGTAATCGATATACCACCATAACCCTGATAAATAAAAGAAACCATCATGGCAAATGCACAAACTAAATTGGCTATGATTAACCTCGGAATATAATTCGATTGTATTCCGTTTTTCTGAAGAAAATGGTACATTAATGTATATAAAATATGTGACACCCACCCACTGAATGCAAAATGTGAATGAGAATGAAGGAGGTTTTTTTGATTAAAATACGGAAATTCAAAACCAATTTTATACCTCATAAGTACTCCTATCAGTGCCACAAAACATAAGTTGAATATTCCGTAAAAAATAAAAGTTGATAGTTGTTTGTTATTCATCTAAAAATACAATTTATGCTTTTGAATCTCCACCTTTTTTTCTTTCTCCATTTTTAAAAGGGTACGAATGACAGTTTCAACACGCAAGCCAAGAAAATCTGCAATTTGTTGTCTGGTATATGGTATCAGTACTCTGTTAGGAGAAAGATTATTATCCTTTTTATACCGATTTAAAAATCCTGAAATCCTGTCTGAAGGATTTGGGTTTACGATGTTTTTATTGGTATTGGCTTTGTCATAAATCCTTTTGGCAAAATTGACAATAAATTTCATCTGCAAATCCGGATATTCTGTCAGCAATTTCAATAATGTATCTTTTGACAATTTGTAAATGACAGAGTCACTTTCCGCCATTGCACATGCCGGATATGTTTCGTTTATGAATAAGGGTGGTTCACCGAAACTTTTTCCCGGGCCAAATAAACCCTGAATAAAGATTCTCCCTTCGTCATTGTAACAACACATTTTTACCTTTCCTTCCATCACCTGATAATAAAAACGGGCAGCATCTCCCTCATAAAAGATAAATTCATTTTTTTATATTTTTTGAAGCAGCTCCATAAGTCAATAGAATGTCAGGGTCGATAAACATAAATTCCTAATGTATTTTCTGTAAATGATTATTATGCAAAAATAACATTTTAAATCAAATCGTTTATCGCCAACATATTACCGTTAAATAAAGTTGTTTACCTGAAAATTTAGAAATACAAAAGTATTATGCCCACTCTTGTGATTCTATGCTTACAGTCATAAAATAAGCACTTTTATTATTGGTGACAATCTGCGCAGGTGAGTTTTCCGATTTTATAGATAATTGTGGATTTTCCGTCGACAACTTCGGCTTTATGGCATTCATTACAATTGACATTCAGGTGGGCACCTTCCAGTTTGAAACGCGTATTATCGTGGTTGAAATTGCTTCTGTCCCACCTTTCAAATCCATGACATCTTTTGCAATCCGTAATGCCGCTTTCTTCAAATTGATTGCCGTGGACGTTGTCATGACAGGAAGCACATTTTGTATCCAGGTTGGAAAACTGCTGATAGGTTTTTCCTTCTCTGATCTCAAAATGACAGGAACGACACTCTGTCCTCAGGTGTTTTCCGATGAGCTGGAATGTTGTATTGTTGTGGTCAAAAGTGACACTGCCCCAATTTTCATTTCCATGACACAAAGCACAATTATTTTCAGGCATATACTTTTCAGATATAAAACCTTCATGAATGTTATCATGGCATTGATACATGATTTCCAATTTCCCTGAATTTCCAGTTTTGTCCGTCTTTTTATGACATGCTGTACAAGGTGTGGCAAGATGAGCTCCACGCAGTGGGAAAGTCGATTTTTCATGTCTTTCAAAATCAAAACTACTTCCGGCAAATCCATCTGTGCTGTGGCAGACCTTACAATCATTTTCTGCCAGTCCGGCAAAATCTCCTTTGTGGTAATCTGAATGACATTTTTTGCACTAATTGTGCGCCAATGGTGCGGTCATGTAGGTTTCAGTATGACATTTGCGGCAATCCACTTCCTTATGCCTCCCTGTCAACGAATATCCTGTCAATTCGTGATTAAAATCTTTTTATTTCCTTTTATAGCAAAGCTGTTTTGTGAATGACAACTTGTACAATTTTCTCCGAATTTATTGTTGTGACTGTCTTCGTGACAGGTCAGACATTTTATTTCTTTTACGGCCGCAAATTCTTTATATAAATCTACTGTGCCGGGTCTGTTGTCGTGACATTTTTTACAATCCAGCGTTCTGTGTTTTCCTTCCAACTCGAAACCGGTTACGCTGTGGTTAAAAGCAGAAGAAGCTTTGATTTTATGAAAGGATTCAACGCTGTGACAGGATTTACAATCTTTTCCGAAACTGCCATTATGCGGATCTTTGTGGCAACTGTTACAATTTTTAAAAGGTACATCTGCAAAGTGCTGAAACTTTTTTATTGTTTTTTGTTTCCGTTTTGTGGCATTCTGTACAACTTACCCCTTTATGTCCTCCGGTCAATGGAAATCCGGTGTTACTGTGGTCAAAACCTGATGCCGGTTTAAAACTTTCCATCCCGTGGCAATTACTGCATTGGTTGGATAATGTTTTCTGGTGGTAGTCTTCATGACAGGAAGTACAGGTTGTTGTCAATCCCAGATACGTTTTTTTATTTTTTTTCAAAACCGGGTCAGAGATATTTTCAGGACTATGACATTGGGTACAATCAATTTTTTTATGGGCACCTTTCAGTTCGTAGCCCGTAAGATTGTGGTTAAAGGTTTTTTTATCAAAACGAATCATTTCAAAATTGACACCATGGTGTTCGCTATGGCAGGAAATACAGGCCTTTCCTTTGATATCTTTTGATACGTGATATCCTTTATTTTGTGTGATTTTCTGTTGGAGGGGTGTATGGCAGGAAAGGCATTTTTTTCTGATATTTTTGCCCCAAGATCGTGACATAAAGTACAGTTCGAAAGACCTTCCAGAGAAGAGTGGGCTTTGGTGAGTTTGCCGGGTGACAACTGCGAAAAACACTGCAGGGTATTATCAAAAATAAAAAAACCACAACCAAATGGATTGTAATAAAACGATGGAATGTCCTGGTGTTGATAACGTCCATTTATTTATGGGATTTCATGGTATAGTTAAACCTTTTGGAAATCTGAATTCCTGATTTTTCGAGAAACTGGAGTCGGTAATTCTCCGCCTGCAAATATAAAAACAAAGTCATTTTTCAATGTTTTTTCTGAAAGATCATCCAGTTGGAGGACAACTTGTGCCTCTTCAATTTTTAGGACATTGGAACTATATAAAACAAGTATCTTTTTATCGTCTATGGCCTGATTGATTTTCTGACTGTTTAATGGTTTCAACCGATTGAACTTTTCACTGCGGTAGGTTAGGGTCACCTTATTTTCATCAGCAAGCAAAAGCGCACTTTCATGGCAGAATCGCCACCACTGACCACCAAGATATCTTTACCCTGATATCTTTCAGGTTCGAGCAGTTTGTAATACACCTTTTCGAGTTTTTCTCCGTCCACGTTTAATTTTCTCGGAGATCCCCTTCTTCCGATGGCCAGCAATATTCTGTTGGTTTTAAATGTATCTCCGCGCAAAGTAGTAATGCTAAAGTTTGAATCTTCTTACCAATGAGTTCGACCTTCTGATTTTCTTGTATTTTTATATCATTGGAGGTAAGTACCGCATTCCATAGCTTGAGCAACTCTGTCTTGCTCGTCTGAAAAAGTTTGACCTTTCCGTATCCCGGCAGATCCATCGGTGACGTCATCACTATTTTAGCCCTTGGAAAATTATACACGGTCCCACTTAAAGTATCCTGTTCCAGGGTAATGGCTTTTAGTCCCAATTTTTTAGCTTGCAGTGATGCTGAAATTCCGGCAGGTCCGGCACCGATGATGACAAGATCGTACGTTGCTCCGTGGTTTTTTTCTACAGAGGCAAAAATATTTTCAACTGCCTGTTTACCTTGTTCAACGCTGTTTTTTATAAGGCCCATTCCACCGAGTTCACCGGCAATAAATATTCCTTTTACGTTGGTTTCAAAATTCTGGTTGACGTGGGGCAGGTCAACACCCCTTTTTTCCGTACCTATTTTAAGGGAAATGGCTTCTACAGGACAGGCATGGAAACAGGCACCGTGACCAATACATCGCGATGCATTGATGAGCGTGGCTCTTCCATTTCTGATACCAATAATCTCTTTTTCCGGACAGGCAATAACACAGGCACCACTTTTTATACAGTTGTCCTCATCGATATATGGGTAAAGAGACACCGGTTCATAGGCGCCTTCCTCTTTTGCTTTTTCAATTTTTTACTGTTGCTGTCTGACAATTTTTTCATTTTTTTTACATACACCCAGATAATCAGAGTGCTGACAAAAAAAGTAATAAAATAAATAATGAAGGATTCCATATCCGTTTTTAAAAAATCCAGGTATATCCGAAAGCAATGGTTACCGCCACGTGAATAATCATGATGACAAGCATGATAATGGCAAAAGGAAGATGTGCCACATGCCAGTATCTGAAATATTTCTGCATCGTATGCAACGTTTCCACTCTCCTTCCTATGGTCAGTTCCTCACTCACAAGTTTCATAATGGTTTTGATGTCGGATGATGAAATATTTTCAGCTTTCAACCTTTCCCTAAATTTATTTTTGGCTTTGTATTCATTGATATAACGTTGAACAAATCCCAAAGATTTTTCAGCGCTAAGGTTATTTTTAATAATTTCTTCTTTTAAGGTTTGTAAAGGCACATGTTGAACACTTTCTGAAATTGAATTTCCAAGGCCTTCCATCATATCCTTAATTTCTCCGAGACTCAGTTCTCTGCCTTGTATCGTCCTCGGTATCTGAAGGTAAATAAATCTCCCAAGACGCCGCTGGCAACGACAGCAACCATACTCCAGAAACTGATGGAAACGATACCGCCAAATTTGAACGAAGTGTGAAACAATACCATAACAGGTCCCAGAACACACAAAAATATGAAATTCCAGCCAGTATTTCAGCGAACCGAGATGAGAAAGGGCGCGGAACCTTTTTCGAGCCATATATCCGAAAACACCTGTCAAAATGAGAACGGTACCTATGATGCCAAGGCCATGACCATAGGGTCCGGACGGTTTCAAATCAGCATGGCCTGATGATAAAATCTTTCTTCAAGAGGCATGGAGTAGTAATCATAACCAATAATAAATCAACCATGCAGTTGTCACTAAAACGATGAGGATTAGTGTATTAATATAAATTTTATGGGTGAGCGGAGACATTGTTATTTCTTGTAAATACAAAGATAAGAAGTAATCTTTTTCGGGTTGTAAATTCCTATAATACTTCTAAAGATGATTTTAATCTTTTATTGATAAAAATACTTTGAGAACATAAACACCTAAGCCATTAAATGAACTTTAACATTGCTATTTAAACCCTTCAAAAACCTGTTTCAAAATCCCTTCCTTCACCATAAATCAAACCCCTTCAAAATATCGTCTATACTTATAGAAAGTCCTGGCAATGTTTTTACCGGAATAATGTCATCCTCAGAAAAGCATTAAAGCGGTGAAATCCTTCCATTCTCCTGATAAATACTCTTAACAAAACGCATTTCCCCGAATACAATCCAATACCTCCTACACCTGCTTCTTCATATACACTGTATTTGTATTTGTGTGTCCCTTTGATATCTTTGCCGGCTATGATTTCAATGATAAAATTGGGAGTGCCAAACACCGCATTTTCTTCAATAATTTTTGGATCACAAATGACACAGATGTCAGGTTGACGACCGTAGTTGACCCGGGTGCGCTTTTTATTTTCTATAGGCAATACCACATCAATAGGTGCATGAAATACGCTGCAAATTTTGTTTTCCAATAGCTGCCTTAAACGAAAATGCAAATTACTGCTAATAATTTGGTGTTTTGTCTTTGGTGCAGGACTCATTCTGAACAACTTTCCGCGTATGATCTCTACCATCTCTTCCAGATCAAGTTTCGGGGATAGTCGCCGTAGGTGTACACTTTGTCATAATCTCGGAAATATCAAATCTTGTGAGTTGAAATCTTTTCAATAGTTTGTAATCTTCCGAATTTAGTACATGACAAAAATGTACTTCGGTAACCCATCCCGGAGCCTAACTATCGATCCGAAGAAAGGAATCGATCAAGTAAGAGCTTTTAAAAAATTAAATAATAAACCATGAAGGACATGAAGAAAAAATCCTTAAAAACCTTAATATCTTAATGGTCAGAAATAAACCATGAAGGACATGGGAAGGAATGAAGGACATGAAGGAAAATGTTTAACCTTTAATATCTTAATGGTGCAGAAATAAAATCATTATTGAACCTTAATTCTTAATGGTTAAAAATAAACTAGAAGGAAAAATCATTATTGAACCTAATATCTTAATGGTAGAAACAACCAGAAGGAAAAATCATTATGAACCTTAATATCTTAATGTTTAAAAATAAACCATGAAGGACAAGAAGGACAACGATTATCAACCTTAATATCTTAATGGTGTAGAAATAACATGCATGAAGGACAACCTTTAGTAGTTCTACAAAAGTTTTAACACAAAATAAATTATTTTATTATTTTTTGATATTTATTTATTGTTTATCAATAAATATTTATTATCTTTGCGGCATCATTAAAATTTTTAAATTATGTCAAAAATAATAATTTTATTCTAAGTGTGTTAAATGTCTTCTCCTGGATCATATTTATCGGATTATGTGTCGAAGGAGCGTTGATTTTCAATTTTGTTTTTACTCTTTTAAACCTATTGCCAAAACAATATTTACAAAGGGTTGAATCTGTCGGACTTGTTTGAAAACCATTTTCCCATTACATTGGGCTCATGAGTTTAGTAATAGTAATATCTTTGTTGAAGGCCCACCTGTTTTACCTTGTAGTCAACATTTTCATGAAGCTGAATCTTGTAAAACCTTTCAGTTCCGAGATAGCAAAACTGATAGAAAAGATCAGTTATGAAGCGCTGGCAATCGGCATAGTCAGTGCTGTCGCTCATCATTACACAAAAAGATTAATTCATTCAGGATATGAAGTAAACCAAATCGAAGAATACTGGAATGATATAGCCGCCTTTCTGATGATGGCAGCGATTCTTTTTGTCATTTCTCAGATATTCAGAAAAGGGATTGAATTACAGAACGAAAACGACCTTACGGTGTAAAACACGGCCATAATAGTAACCCTCGACGTGATGATGGCCAGGCGTAAAATGTCACCAACGAGCTGTCAGAAAACGTAGACCTCACGCTATCCAACCCATCCATTCTGGAAAACCGGAAAGCAAAGGCCATCCGATTCAGTACGCTGGAAGCCATTTGTAAGGTGCTCAACTGCCAGCCGGGAGATATATTGGAATTCGTACCTGATTCAGATGAGTAAAATTCCCTGGCAGTTAATTTCTGATGAACCCTCCAACCTTTTTCAAAAAAGCAAATTCTTCATCGTATACACTTTTAATTATCATTCTCTTTATGCTTTTCAAGAAGGTATAGGAGATGGTTATTTATGTGTCAAATGAACATGACATCCATCTGATTTAACATCGCATCATTACATGCCTTTCAAGCAAAAAAGAATAGAAATTACATCTTTTTTCTCCTTTCTTCTATAAATTTTAAACAATCATCGAAATTAAATAACATTTTCCTAAAATTTGAAGTTTATTTGTCATTACTAAAACAAAATGTATTTATGAGAATTTTAATCCTTTCTTTTTAATGATGATGGCAGGTATGACTCTACGCACAAAAAAACACCGCGCTTGACAGGGATTTATTTTTGGAAACCCTTAAATTACAGGCGGAGAACGTAGTCCTGACGGGAAATGGATATCTTTATGAAAGCACATAAAAGGTATTATGAATGTTTCGGGTGAAAAATTTGATGAAGCTTTCGACAAAGCAAAACCACTGACAGACAGTCAAAGACCTCTATATGGTTATTTCTGGACAGATGACAGCAAGTATATTCTTTATGTTAAAGATAAAGACGGTGATGAAAACATCAACATTTTTGCCGTAGATCCTATGGCTTCCGCCAATGCTGAAACAGGTGTTCCTGAATCAAGAAACCTTACACCTTTTGAAGGAAGTTACCGCACAGATTTACGATGTAAGTCGTTTGAATCCGGATATTATGATGATTTGTCCCAATGACAGAGACAAAGCAGGGGACGATTTGTACCAGTTGAAAATTTCAACAGGCGAACTCACTTTATGTATCAGGAACAATGACAGAATCACTTCTATGATTTTGACTGGGATGAAAAATCCGGGTATTAAGCAGAACGGACGAAAAAGGAAATACCGTTTTAAGAGTAGATGAAAATAAACAACTCACGCCCATCTACGAAACGACCGTTACAGAACAAGCTTACATCAGCAATTGGAATGAAGACAATTCTCAGTTTTATCTTGTTTCAATGTCGGCGAACTTGATAAATCCACTCTGTTTTTAATGGATCCTAAGACCACGAAAAAAGTCAAAATAGAAAGTGATCCGGAAAACAAGGTAGATTTCGGAGGTCTGAGAATGGACAGACATACAAGAAAAATAATCGGTACTTCCTATACGCTTGACAAAACCAAATATTACTGGAAAGACAAAGCTGGGAAGAAATGTACAAATTTCTTTGTTCCAAGTTTCCGGAAGAGAGGTTAATTTTCAAAGTGCTACCAAAGACTATGCAAAATTTTTGATTGCTACAGGTGGTGACAAATATGCATCTGAAGCGTATTTCTACGATGCCAAAACTAAAAACTAATCCATCAGTACACACGGAGACCAAAACTTAAAGAGGTAGAGAAACATCTGGCCGAAATGACACCTGTATCCTACAAGAGTAAAGATGGCCTGGAAATTCCCGCCTATCTTACATTGCCTGCAGGTATGGAAGCTAAAAATTTACCTGTCGTTGTCCTTGTACACGGTGGACCTAAAGGACCAAGAGACTATTGGGGATACAATGCAGAAGTTCAGTTTCTTGCCAACAGAGGATATGCTGTTCTTCAACCTAACTTCAGAGCTAGTGGTGGTTACGGTAAAAAATTCCTGAATGCAGGTGACCTTCAATGGGGAAAACTTATGCAGGACGACATCACCTATGGTGTTCAATACCTCATCAACAAGGGTATTGCTGATAAAAACAGAATTGCCATTATGGGCGGAAGTTACGGTGGTTATGCCACACTTGCCGGCCTGGCATTTACTCCGGATTTGTATGCTTGTGGTGTGGACATTGTAGGACCCAGCAATATATTTACCTTACTGGAGTCCGTACCTGCGTATTGGGAAGCCGGAAGGGCCTTTTTATACGGAATGGTAGGTGATCCCAATACAGAAGAAGGAAAAAAACTTATCCGCGAAGCCAGTCCTCTTTTCAGTGCAGACAAAATTGTGAAGCCACTACTTATTATTCAGGGAGCAAATGACCCTAGAGTAAAACAGGCGGAAGCGGATCAGATTGTGATTGCTCTTAGAGACAAAGGTAAAAAAGTAGATTATTTACTTGCAAAAGACTTAGGTCACGGATTTGCAAAACCATTGAACAAAAAAGCCATGTACGCTCATGCTGAAAAGTTCCTTTCTGAAGTTATAAAAGGCCGGTATCAGGAAGATATGCCGACCGATGTAAAAGAAACCCTTCAAAAACTTATGGTTGACGTTAATACCGTCAAATACGAACCAAAAGGAGCTGTTACTATGGCCAAAGAATTGCCAAAAATTGAAAATATGTTGAAAGCAGGTGTTACAGAATATGATGTTACGCTTGAATTTAACGGTCAGAAAATGCCGATGACAACCACCAGAACGGTGAGTCAAAAAGAAGGCAACTGGGTAGTAAGTGACAAGTCCGCAGGACCTATGGGAGAATCAGTGGATGAAGTTGTTTTAAACAATGATTTTAAGCCGGTTTCAAGATCCATCAGCCAGATGGGACAATCAATACCAATGGTGTTTTCCGATAATAAAGCCACTATCGATATGATGGGTCAAAAAATGGAAATCAACTTTGAAGGTGCATTTATCAATGATGGTCCTGCATCTGACTACATCGTGGCTGGTCTGCCTCTCTTAAAGAAGGCTGATAATTTCATTTCCAGACGCTTGATATCGCGACGAGAAAGCCAAAAAGTAACGCTACCACAAAAGGAACGGAAGAAGTGAACGGTGTTTATCATAAAGTGGAAGTTGTTAATAATGATAATCCTCAGATATTATAACCTTCTGATTAATCCTTCTTACAAAACAGGCTGATAAACACTCAGGATATTCCGGCTTTCGAATGCTGTTCTGACAATGACTAAAAAATAATATAGTCAGGATTACATGTAAAATCAAAACCCCCGGTCACTTCAACCGGGGGTTTTTTTATTGGAAAAAAGTCAGACTTTACATCTTTAAACCTCATTATAGGAATCAACCTGTTACTTTATACATTATTTTATAGGGTTTTTGTATAAAATGAGTTAAAGTTTTCATAACATACAACAAATAATTTTATGTTTTACATTATTTAATCGTAATATTGTAATATATTAATAAATTATTCAAAAAAGATGGGTTTAACAAAGACGGATACATATTCCACGGAAATAATTGAACTTTCAGGTATAATAAAAGCGCTGGGGCATCCAGCCAGGATGGCCATTGTCTCTTATCTGGCCAATACACCGAACTGTATCACCAATGATATTGTGGAAGAATTACCTCTTTCACAGGCAACTGTGTCACAACACCTCAGGGAATTGAGAAATGTGGATCCTCATAAAGGCGATATTGAAGGCACATCAGTTAGTTACGCTCTAATACCGAAAAATTAAATAAAGTGATTTCATATTTTCTGAAATCAAGAAGGCAAAGAAACAAACGAAATGTTGTTAAAAATAATTATTCAGTTTTAAAAGAAATTAATATGCAAACAGAAGAAGAATAAAGACCTGGTCAGACAGAAATACAGTGAAATAGCACTGCAGGATAAAGAACTCAACGTTATCTTCCGTTGGATAAGGCGGATGAAGCATAAGAAGTGTACAACATCATGAGGAAAGTTACGAAACACTGATGGTTACAATAGGAAGATGCCGACCTCGGCTTGGGTTGGTGGTCTTCCTCACCGAATTTGCTGGAATAAAAAAGCAGACAGTCACCGACCTTGGTAGCGAGAGCAGTAAAACATTGTTTCGTCGCACACGCTGAATCAGGAGAAACCGGAAAAGTAATTGGAATTGATTTACACCATCTGCGTCGATGAAAAGCCCGGATCAGACGCTAAAAACTTGGCTTAACAACGTGGAATTCCGGCTTGGAGACATCGAAAATACGCCTGTAGCGATGCTGTGGGTGGATGTAGTTGTCAGCAATTGTGGCTTAACTTCCCGCCAGACGTAGAAAAGATATTTAATGAAATATACAGAGTATTAAAAGGATGGTCATTTTCCACTTCGACATAGTCCTTAATGCACAATTGCTGAAAAATATAAAGGACGCCGCTGTGATGGGATGTGTCGTGATGTGTGGTAGGAGCTATCAATAAAGAAAAGTATCTTGGCTACATCAAAAGCAGGTTTTCAGAATGTCGTACTTCAAAAGGGGAAAGAAAAATATTTTTATCCCGGATGATATTTGAGTTTATACCTGTCCCCTGAAGAGATTGCAACTTACAGACAACCACCTCACACTGTTCTAAAGTATAACCGTCTACGGTGAAAAAAAGTAAAAAGTTGTTGCGCTCCCGGTTGTTGCTGATCATTATCTGACCCCACCAAAGCGATTGAACAGGTCGATACCACCTTCCGAACATAAAATCGGAAAACAGGAGCCGCTTTGTTCTCTGTTTCCATTTTTCAACATGACACTGTTTTGTTTTCCTCTTCGCCGATGATGGCGGTATAAGGCAATTTACGGTCATGCGTATTTCATTTGTTTGTTCATCTTGGTTGCTTTGGGATATATATCATAAGCTACACTGGTTTGTTTGAGTTGATGCTGCCACTTAAATTTGGTGAGGGACTCTCTCGTCCAGAGCGGATAAACAAAAACCGGTCCAGGTTGATCAACGCACAGTTTGGGCTTTGCTTTTTCTACGGCATCGGGTGCTTTTTTTGACAACACTCCCGATGGTAGATAAAACCCGTAATAGTCGTTGAAGTGAAAAGGTAATTACCTGCGCCAAAGTCGTTTTTCCTACACCTGTCGGGCCTAAAATATACGTGAAGTCAACCTTCCGGAATCCAACATTTTTTAAATGGACTATCGGCAACGGTGGAGGGCCAGCTGAATAATTAAATCTTCGAACGTAAACTGATCCCATCCTTTCGCTATCGGTACCATAATTCCAAAATCCGGACAAAGTTAAATTTAGTAGTTATAATGAATTGTTACCTTCCAACAAAGATAACCAATAAAATTTATAATTGCCTGACTAATGAACCTTTAAATTCTTTACAAAAGTATTTATCTTTTTTTATCGAAGTAGTTTCGTTAATGGAAATGATGATGTTTTGATTGTTCTCAAACCCTGTCTGATAAGCAGAAAATTATTTTTGAATTTTGAAAAAACTATACTTTTGAAAATCTGTTTACATTATTTCCCAATAAATATTTATAGAAGTTCGTCTCTTTCTCATCCTGCTCTTTCCATCTCTTTTTTTCATGTAAATGACAAACCTTCAACTCAACAAGGTGCGCAAAACAAGGAGGAGGGGGAAACGTTGAAGGTGAACAGGGAATTATAGCAGGTCAGGTGAGCCGAACTGAAAATATCACCAAGACCGGTACAGTGCTGCCGGGGAAAAAGTCGACATAAAAAGCGAATCGGAAGAGTCGTTCAAATGAATTTCAGTTGAAGGAACCCCCGTCGTAAAGGTCAAACGCTCGTAAAACTTGATGATGCGACATTACAGGCCGGAAAAAAGTAGATCTTACTTCAAATCGAACTGGAAGTGATCAAAGAAAGATAAAAGCAATTGCTTTCCGCAAAAGCAACTTCTCAGGAAGAATACGACCCAACAGAAGCCAATCTTAACATCCTGAAATCAAATGTCGACATCATCAATACACAAATCGCCGAAACCGTAATCACCGCTCCTTTTCAGGGCGTGGTAGGATTTCGCAACATCAGCATCGGCGCTATGATTACACCGGCAGATGTCATCACCACACTCATAGCATACAACTGGTTAAAATTGAATTTTCTGTTCCGGAACGTTGAGCAAAGACCTTGTAAAATCAGCCAATCCATATCCTTCACTATCTCGTCTGATAAAAAAGTAAGAAAAGCAAACATTTACGCCATCGACCCGCAAATCAATCAAACAACCGCCCCCTTGTCCTGAGAGCCATGTATCTGAACTGGGAGGTGTAAAGAAATATTAGGCGTGAGCCTTCACAGATATTAAAATTAATGAAGGAATAAAAGGATCTTGTCGCTATCCTCTGATGGCTTATGTACTGGATATCAGCGGGCATTGGTCTATCTTCAGAAAGTGTTGCAAGGTCATTCCTTGTTGTTCATTGGGCAGCAAGCAGAAGTGAAAGTGAAGTATTCTCGAATCCGGGGTAACTCCGAGATACAGCGACAGGCTTGCTCCAACTCAAACCTGGTATGCCTGTTCAGGTTTTGACCAAAGAAAATTAATCAGGACCATGAATTTACCTGAAATAAGTATCAAAAGACCGGTTCTGGCTACCGTCATGTCTCTGCTCATCATCCTTTTCGATTGATTGGTTTTTATTTTACCGGAGCCGAGACTATTCCGAGTGTGGATGTTCTACCGTCACCGTCAGTACTTCTTGCTACCCGGTGCCAACAGTGAAGTCAACACTTTCAAATCACCGAACTGTTGGAAGAATTCATCAATGGTGTGGATGGCATCAAAACTCTGACATCAACCAGCAGTGACGGTCGTTCTA
>JADKAS010000020.1 GCA_016715245.1 Saprospiraceae bacterium | reverse complement strand
CCATCATGATTATTTATATGAGACTGAACAGCATTTATACTAACTTGTAAAGTATGCGCATTGTTTGGGTTTCCCGGAGGGACATGACACAACTTCACTTTTGTATTCCTTCCACTAACTCTCACATCAATTACACAAATATCAATTGAGCAGGAAGTTTGACATCCCGTACTATTTGTAACCGTACAACTAAATGTAAAAACTCCGCCAGAAGAAGGTGTAAAAACAGGATTTGCACTATTTAAATTATTCAGATTACTACCGCTCCAGGAAAAAGTAAATGGACCATCACCTGATGGTGTACAAATCAAGGTCATACTTTGATATCCATAACCTAAAAACATCTGATTGTCTTCGTCATTTGTATTAGCGCTACCAATTAAAGTTCCACTTGGAGAAGAATTTATATTACATGGCGGCTCTGAACAGCCTTCATCAATGATTCCATCGCAATTATCATCAACACCATTCATGATTTCTGTGGCTCCCGGATTGATCAGTACATTATTATCGTTGCAGTCGGTATTGTCGGCAACATATCCGCTTGGTGGTGAACATGCCATTGTGGTCACTGTGGCATCTCCATAACTATCATTGTTCGGAAGAGCACACTACGGGACTTGTGCCACTTCGTCTATATCACTATCACAATCATCATCCAATCCATTACAGATTTCTGTGGCTCCCGGATTCACTAATACATTGTTATCGTTGCAGTCGGTATTGTCGGTAACATATCCGCTTGGTGGTGAACAAGCCATTGTGGTCACTGTGGCGTCTCCATAACTATCATTGTCTGCATCGGCATAATATGTGTTTTGTACACCTTCATCGACACCACCATCACAATCATCATCCAATCCATTACAGATTTCTGTGGCTCCCGGATTGATCAGTACATTGTTATCGTTGCAGTCGGTATTGTCGGCAACATATCCGCTTGGTGGTGAACAAGCCATTGTGGTAACAGTGGCATCTCCATATCCGTCATTATCAGTGTCGGCATAATACGTGTTTTGTACACCTTCGTCAACACCACCATCACAATCATCATCCAATCCATTACAGATTTCTGTGGCTCCCGGATTGATCTGTACATTGTTATCGTTGCAGTCGGTATTGTCGGCAACATATCCGCTTGGTGGTGAACATGCCATTGTGGTCACTGTGGCGTCTCCATATCCGTCATTATCTGCATCGGCATAATAAGTGTTTTGTACACCTTCATCAATCATCCCGTCACAATTGTTATCGATGTTGTCACAAATTTCCGGGGCACCCGGATAGGTATTGACATTTTCATCGTCACAATCATCATCATTGAGCACATACCCTACCGGAGGACCATCACATGTACTCACATATAATGTGGGATCTCCATTGCCATCGCCATCGATGTCTGTATAATACACGACAAATACCAGGGTATTGTCTACCTGACCGTCACAATTATCATCAATCCATTGCAGACCTCCGGATGTGCCGGATTGACATTGGCATTGGTATCATCGCAATCCGCATTATTGGAAGCATATCCTTCAGGGGTAGTGCATGCCTGTATCGTGGGACCATCGGGATGACCATATGTATCAAGATCCCCATCGAAATAATATGTATTCAAAACTCCTTCATCTACAAGACCATCTGAGTCGTCATCGATCTCATTGCAAATTTCCGGCATGCCAGGATTGACCAGTGGATTTTGATCATCAGAATCAAAATACACATTTCCGCCGCCGTTTCCACCGCCGCCATTTCCACCGCCTCCGCCGTTTCCACCGCCTCCGCCATATGGACCATTGCCATTGGCTGTCACATAACCCGTATTTGGAGTGCCAAAACAAGTGGTGATCGAGATATCAGGATTTCCATATCCATCTCCATCAGCGTCCAGGTAATATGTATAAGTGGGTAGGCCATCATCAATCACACCATCACAGTCATCATCAAGAAGATTGCAGACTTCAGCTGCCGACGGATTGATGGAAGCTATTTCATCATTACAATCATCATTATTTATTGAATATCCTGAAGGAGGGTACATCCTTGAGTTGTGCCGGAAAGAGAGCTGCCGTAACCGTCAAGGTCATTGTCTGCATAAAACGTGTTTAAAACGTCTTCATCCACTTCACCATCACAATCATCATCCAATCCATTACAGATTTCTGTGGCTCCCGGATTCACTAATACATTGTTATCGTTGCAGTCGGTATTGTCGGCAACATATCCGTTTGGTGGTGAACAAGCCATTGTGGTCACAGAGGCATCTCCATATCCGTCATTATCAGTGTCGGCATAATACGTGTTTTGTACACCTTCGTCTATATCACCATCACAATCATCATCCAATCCATTACAGATTTCTGTGGCTCCCGGATTAATTAGTTCATTGTTATCGTTGCAGTCTGTATTGTCGGTAACATATCCGTTGCAGTGGTGAACAAGCCATTGTGGTCTGAAGTGGCATCTCCATAACTATCATTGTCTACATCGGCATAATATGTGTTTTGTACACCTTCATCGACACCACCATCACAATCATCATCCAATCCATTACAGATTTCTGTGGCTCCCGGATTGATCAGTACATTGTTATCGTTGCAGTCGGTATTGTCGGTAACATATCCGCTTGGTGGTGAACAAGCCATTGTGGTCACAGAGGCGTCTCCATAACTATCATTGTCTGCATCGGCAAAATACGTGTTTTGTACACCTTCGTCTACATCACCATCACAATCATTATCCAATCCATTACAGATTTCTGTGGCTCCCGGATTCACCAATACATTGTTATCGTTGCAGTCTGTATTGTCAGCAACATATCC
The DNA here is from genome assembly GCA_016715245.1 of Saprospiraceae bacterium. Taxonomy (GTDB): domain Bacteria; phylum Bacteroidota; class Bacteroidia; order Chitinophagales; family Saprospiraceae; genus OLB9. Next base: position 86,023 of record JADKAS010000020.1, on the reverse strand, counting down.
GCTGGTGGTGAACATGCCATTGTGGTAACAGTGGCGTCTCCGTATCCGTCATTATCGGTGTCGGCATAATATGTGTTTTGCACCCTTCGTCGACACCACATCACAATCATCATCCAATCCATTACAGATTTCTGTGGCTCCCGGATTGATCTGGCTACATTGTTATCGTTGCAGTCGGTATTGTCGGCAACATATCCGGCGGTGGTGAACATGCCATTGTGGTCGCAGAGGCGTCTCCATATCCATCATTATCAGTGTCGGCATAATATGTGTTTTTGCACCTTCGTCGACACCACCATCACAATCATCATCCAATCCATTACAGATTTCTGTGGCTCCCGGCTTGATCAGTACATTTTTATCGTTGCAGTCTGTATTGTCGGTAACATGTCCGCGGTGGTGAACATGCCATTGTGGTCAGAGTGGCATCTCCATATCCGTCATTATCAGTGTCGGCAAAATATGTTTTTTGTACACCTTCATCGACACCACCATCACAATCATCATCAATCCATTACAGATTTCTGTGGCTCCCGGATTGATCAGTATATCATTATCGTTGCAGTCGGTAAACTTTCTGGAATATCCCGGTGAATTATTAACACAATCACAGAATTTGGAATTATTATTAAAATCTCCATAACCATCACCATCAGTATCAGCATACCAAACCGGGCAATATTTTACAAAAATAGAAGTTGGATTGTAAATAATTTTCCAACCCATAGTGTCGGGAAGGTAATCCAATTGAGGTTAAAGTCCCGAATGGACCATAACCTGCCGGTAATGACGCAATGCAGAATTGACTCGCTGAATCCGGGATATATCCCGACCCCAATTTAATTTCTAAATTGCCACCTAAACTGGTTGGCGTACCTGTAATTTTAAACTATCTCTATCAGTCCCGGCAATACCTGGTCCGTTGATATCAATACTCAATGTAGAATTAGTATTTGAAAATTTATTTAATGTCAGTACACCGGTTGTTAAGCCAGGGGAAACCATTCCGACATTTGAAAATGCAGCAAAGTTTATAGTTCCTATACCTTTTAAAACTCCATAATTAAAAAAAGGTATATTATTAAAAGTAAGTACACCAGTACCCGCTTTATGAAAAATACCTCCGTTTTGAACTTCAAATACATTGGATGAAGTTCCACTAAAATTTAAAAAAGTTGTACCATTCCAAATAAAGGAACCTCCCGGCAATACTAATATCTTTGCTGTACCCGACATCACCACCGGTGCACTTGTAAAAGTCGCCACATTGCTGATGCGCAATTCTTTACTTCCACCTATTGTATGACCATTATTACTCGATGAATTTAAAATTCCTGTCACATGCACTACTCCACTTCCACTGAAACCTCCCGCTGTCCAGGTAAACCCATTTCCAAAAGTCGGACTACCTGTACCTCCATAAGTTCCTCCTACTTCAAAGGTCACTTCACCTGCATTGATGCTTATTTCATCATTAATTGATCCTCCACTTAGTAATATTTTTGGCATCATGGTAATTGCACAGCCCGATTTGATGTTGGATACTGCGCCTGTTGATACCGCTAATGTTTCGGATAATGTAATATTTGTGCCAAGCTCAAAATTTGCCACGGTTGTACCACTTACCTCCATATACCACCGCCTGATATAGCCGTGCCTGTGATATTGTATACCGGACTTCCGAAATTTCGTGACAGGTTCAACTTACTTCCGGTGTTGGTTGCATACTTCCGTTGGTGATAGGCTGAATAGTTCGGGTGCACTTATTGTTAAAGTACCGGTATTGACAATGGTCGTACAATTCAACAAATTTACCTGAGCTATTATATTAAACCCACCGGTTCCGTTTTTCGTCAACGTACCTCCGCTTTGTACTTCAAATATATTTGAAAATGTACCTGTCAAATTCACACTATTGGTTCCCGTCCATATAAATGAACCACCTGACAGCACTAATATCTTTGCCGTACCTGTCATCGTCATCAAGTGCACTTGTGAAAGTCGCCACATTGCTTATGCGTAGTTCTTTACTTCCACCTAGCGTATGCACATTATTACTCGATGAGTTTAATATTCCCGTCACATGAACGATACCACTCCCACTAAAACCTCCGGCTGTCCAGGTAAATCCATTTCCGAAAGTGGGACTACCTGTACCTCCATAAGTACCTCCTACTTCAAAGGTCACTTCACCTGCATTGATGCTTATTTCATCATTAATTGATCCTCCACTTAGTAATATTTTTGGCATCATGGTCACTGCACAGCCCGATTTGATGTTGGATACTGCGCCTGTTGATACCGCTAATGTTCCGGATAATGTAATATTTGTGCCAAGCTCAAAATTTGCCACGGTTGTACCGCTTACCTCCAATATACCACCGCCTGATATAGCCGTGCCTGTGATATTGTATACCGGACTTCCGGAATTTCGTGACAGGTTCAACTTACTTCCGGTGTTGATTTGTATACTTCCGTTGGTGATAGGCTGAATAGTTCCGGGTGCACTTATTGTTAAAGTACCGGTATTGACTATGGTTGTACAATTCAACAAATTTACCTGAGCTATTATATTAAACCCACCGGTTCCGTTTTTCGTCAGCGTACCTCCGCTTTGTACTTCAAATATATTTGATAATGTACCTGTCAAATTCACACTATTGGTTCCCGTCCATATAAATGAACCACCTGACAGCACTAATATCTTTGCCGTACCTGTCATCGTCATAAGTGCACTTGTGAAAGTCGCCACATTGCTTATGCGTAGTTCTTTACTTCCACCTAGCGTATGGACATTATTACTCGATGAGTTTAATATTCCCGTCACATGAACGATACCACTCCCACTAAAACCTCCGGCTGTCCAGACTAACGTACCTGAAATGGTTAAATCAAAATTCCCTGATATTGTACCGCCGGACAGATCAACCATATCAATAGTCACATCTCCAACCAAAGTTACAGTTTTGCCTGATGGTATAATGGCTTTATCACCAACTCCCGGCACACCATTTGGTGACCAGTTGGTTGTAACGTTCCAATCGCCGGTAGTCAATAATGTGTAGTCAACGGCAGTTAAACCTGAAATAGAAGTTAAAAAAAATATCACAGAGAGCAAACAAGTTTTCCTGAACGGTTTACATATTTCATTAAAAATTTGTTGGCATAAAATAAAAAAAACTTTAATAAAAATTGCTCTCATTTTGTAAGAATTTTGGGTTAAAAAAAAGTATTTCAATTTTGATACGAAACCATCATTATTGCTATATACTTTTTGTTAACTAAATCTTAACAGGAGTTCAAATTATTTCAGAAAGCGACCCCATCGCCAGCAAGGGGATTGCAGAATTATTTTTTAAAAGGATATCCAAAATTTAGAATATGATCATCAATACGGAGCGAAGTATTGATGATTGCAGGTTGGTGGAAAATTAAAATAGCAGAGAATTTGAATCTTTTCAAAGCTATTCAACGAGTACAAAACCCGCCCAATAATAAGGTTCATATCCTTGGTTTCTCATAGTCTCCTGAGCTAATTTCAGGGAATTTCTGATGGTCATTTTTTTAATAAGCCAGTTTTCATAAAATAAAACCATCAACTCTTTGGTTTGAAAATCAGGAATACTCCATAGTGAAACGATGAGATTTTTCACCCCTGCAATTTTAAATGCTCTTTGTAGTCCGAAGATTCCTTCATGACCATACACATAACCCAAGCCACTTACACAAGCAGACAGGACGACTAATTCCGTGTTACTCAGATTAAGTTGACTGATCTCATAAGCAGTGAGAATCCCATCATCTATTCTTGCCGAATCTTTATTCTGTGTATACCAGACAACATTGCCTCCCGCCATAATCAACCCGGATCTGATTAATGGGTGATTGTTATTTTGAAAGACAGACTCTGTAAACTCTGATTTCTCAAATAATGGATTTAGCTGATTTTCTGGTTTTGAAAAAAAATATCCATGAGTCGAAATATGAATGACTTCAGGTGATTTGGTATTTATATTTCCAATAGATTTAATGGATGATTCCGTTGCAAATTGGCCTCTTTTCAGATCGGTTGTTAAGCCTGCTTTTTTAAATAAATTTTTATAGCTTCTACCTCCTCATCTGAATATGGAATATTTTTTTCCAATATTGTTGTTTTTTTCATTTCAGGCTTAGGCACACCTTGATTTCCTATGTTATCATGATTCTTTGCTGTTACAGTTATATGATTTGCCTCCTCAATCATTTCTGAATCATAGTTGACTCCACCTACCACATAACCATTTGAAGGAAAATTACCCGGTCTCTTTTCTTTGAACAAAACCTGCTTTGTGCTGCCCAAGTGTATGAGTTCATACTTATCACTTAAATAAGTAGTATCATCTATAACAATTGAATTTAAATTGATTTGATATAGCAAGCCTGTCGACGAGTAATAAATCGTTTTAATATCTTCTAAAAAATAAAGTAATGGGTAAAAAATAATTTGATACAAATTATAGCCACCACCTCCCTTAATGTCTTTAATAGGTGCTGAAGAATATAATTCAAAAATTAAATCCGCATTGATTTGATCCTGAACCGACAAAAATGAATCTAATGAACTCATAGCCGGAAGGGGAACAACCTCAGGTTTCAGATCCCCATACTTAATTATAATGGCTGCGTAAACGTTTTTTGGTGGACCCTCAGTGCCAAATTTTTCATCGTAAGATACAAACTCTATAATAGCCTCACCTTCTTTGATTGTCTTTTGTAAATCCTCCCACGAAACTTTATTTTCACCAGAAATCCTTTTTTTCATTCTGTGCAGAATAACCCGTTCTATTTTTGCTCTTTCCGATACCAGACTATCAGTTTTGGACACATTTTTAAAAGGTTCCAATTGAACCTGAAGTATTTCCTGATTAACCTGAAAATATTTCAAATAATCCTCCCTATGTTCAATATCTGCTTGTGCAAAATTTCTTCTGGACTGATAATCTGTAAGTAAATAATGTTTAAAAAAAAGCACATTCTCTAATAAAGTAGCCTCAAAATCAACATCCCGGATATTATTAAGACAAAAACCAAGATACCTGTTTAAATAGATTTCACTTTTTTCAATAAATTTCAGCATCTCATGTTCAGCGCCAATCAATGACAAATGATCCAATTGCTGTTGTATTGTAAATAATTCCTTCTCAAGGTATTTTAAAGCTGCACTTTTATCCTGATCATACAAGGCCTTTTTTTCAAAGAGTGCTAAAAGCAGTAAATAATTATCATTGATATCAATTCGATTATTTTCCATATATTTTTTTGCAGTCAACATATATTTTTCTGCTTCTGCAAAATTATTTTGAAAGACCATCCATTCTGCTAAATGAATCAAAGTACTAACGTAGTCCATATTTTCATCACCATTAGCCAAATACTTTAAGTGAAGCGATTTTTTTAAATAAAATCCGGCAAGTTCAAAATTTTTAATACCTAAATAACAAACACCAAGATTGTGATTGACAAAAACAAACTCGACATTAGCCGTGTCTTTCAGATATAAAAATATTTGTTCTGCTTTTCGGTAATTTTCAATGGCTGTCTGATAATTTTGTTGCACCTGAAATATGTTCCCCATAGCATTATATGTGGTAGCCAATGAGGAATGGTGGCTTCCTAAATATTTTAGCTTTAACTCTACCGCCGTATTGGCCAATTCTTCAGCTTTTTTATAATTTCCAAGACTGAGATTAATATTGATCAGATTGTGTGCAGCATAAGCATGATACAAACTGCCGGAACCATAATGGCTAATCCAAATTTCTGATGACTTGGATGAGTAATACTCTGCTGTTCGTACATCTCCAAGTTGTTCATAAACATAACCCAGATATACCATTGTCCCGGCAGCATCAATATCATCCTGACCAACGTTTACAATTTTAATTCTTAAAGCCTCGTTAAGATCAGGCAAAGACTCTCTCAATTTCCCCTGATAAATCCTTAATCTTCCAATATTATGATATATCCACCCCATCCAAAGATGATCTTTTCCTAATGACTTACTGTACATTGATTTTACTACATGATATACACTATCAGATTTGTTGTATAGGCCCATATCCACATATAGATTACCTAATAAATTATAACACCTGGCTAGTGCCATATCATGCTCCTTAACGTATAGTTTCAATGTTTCTATCGACTTGAGATAATTATGCTCAGCTTTTTCAAAATTTAATTTTAATTGATATGCATACGCTAATTGCTGGTACAATTCATTGACCCTGAAATGGTGTAAACATTTCTCATTTTCAATGACTCCTAATGAAAGTGAAAGAACAAAGATCACACTATCCGTATTCTGCTCTTTTTTTAAGGATTCAACATGTATAAAAACACTGTCAAGAAAAGCATTTATTTTAATGGTATCACAGCCATTTGCCGAATGGTCAAAAATAAAAATAAAAAAAAATGGAAGAAAACAGAATGTGAATATATTTGACTATACCCTTATTCATTTTTTTTTGATTCGGAAGTTATCAGTTGTACTTTTCGGAGTAGATTTTCTGCTTTATTTCTGTACAAACTTTGTTTGTCAATTTTTATCTTATTAAGTAACTGGTTGGCCTTTTCAATATTTTTTTCCTTCAAAAAAAGGAGGGCTAAATACCATTCCGACTGGTAAATATATCGTGACCTTTTATGGTCAATAATATTGATGAAAATAGATTTAGGATTTTCTGTTTCGCCTGATTCCATTAAATCCATCGCCTTAATAAATAATATATTATCATTTTGTCTTAGCATGTTAGATAAGCTGTCGAAAACAATCAAGGTATTCCGATAATCTTTGATGCGGTAATATTCAAAAAATTGCTCTAAATATCCTCCATTTTGGCCCCTCACGTCCATTAACATGGTTTCATCCCAATAAGGTTCATAATTCATCACAAAAAGTTGTTCTGCAGAATTAACCATTTTTTTGGCTTCGATTTCGGTTTGCTTTTTTTTCTCCTTTCTTTTACTATTTTCAGACTTTATAAAAAGTGTATCGTCAGGTTTAAGCAATTTGTTTTTGATGGAGGTATCCGGTAAAATTATATTATTTTGCATCGGATCAACATTTATCTCTGCCGTTGGTGACTTTGCCATATAGTTTTTATATAAAAATCCACCAATCAAAAGCAACAGTACAGTTCCAAATAAAATTAATTTTCGTAGATTATATTTTCTTTCCTTTTGTCGAATGTTATTTTCTAAAGATACCAGGTGATTTTTAATATCTATGGCATGGCTATTTTTAAAAGAATTTATTGCTGATTCATAATCATTTAATTCGGCTCTGAAAATACTATCCGTTTTCAACTTCAATTCAAATGCCACTCTTTCTTCTTCACTCAGAATCCGGAGCACATACTTTTCAATTAACTCCAAGTCTTTATCCTCCATTTTTAACTGATTCTGTTAAGATTTCTTTTAATGTTCGCAAACATCTGGAAATTGAAGCACTTACTGTATTCACATTTTGGTAACCCGCTTTAATTCTGATTTCTTCAATACTTAAATCCTCTACAAATTTATATTTTAATAATTGTTGGCAAGGAATTCCTAATAAAGTCATCGCTATGTTCATTTGTTTTTTTTCAAAATCATAGAAATCATCTTCATCGCTCTCTAGTGTTTCAATATTCATTCTCTCAAGTTTTTGAAGCTCAAGATTTATCGTTTTAATATTGTGGCCAAGTTCTTTTTGTAAATACCTTTTTGCCAATAAAAATAAATATGTTTTAATCTCACATGTTAAAAACATTAATTTGTTTGACATAATTTGCTGATAAAAAGCAACAACTGCATTTTGCCAGGCATCAATCATCATGTCAAAGTCTGCTTCTCTGAAGTTTTTTTTCCCCCAAGTTAAATTTCTTTGCGATAGGTACTATAGATATAATCCAGATCACCGGAATTTCCATTCCTGATTTTCCTGATAATTTCTTCTGTACTATCCTTTGTTGACATACTGGAATTTAGGTCTCCTCGCGCATCAGATTATCGCACTAAATGATTACTTTTAATTATTCCGGTTCAACTCTATAACATGAAAAAACCTCAGAGAATAACTTTAATACAAAATCTTCGATAATCTTAACAAATTTATAATATTTAATTTGATTTCTGGTATTTTTCCAAATTTATTTTAGATAGATTTAATTCTTTTTTTCAATAAATTGATTGATATTTTTTGTTTAAAACCAGCTATTACAAATGTAAAATCATGATTACCACCAAAACAATTGAAGGCGTAAATCAGGCCATTAGAAAATAACCTAAAACAAAGAACCTTTTCCCTAATGACCAAGACCACTTCAAAGTAAGTTTATCTGGCAATTCAACACATTCAATATAAATGGATACGACCTATCCATAATTGGATTAGGATTCACAATGAAATTATTATTATCTTTGAAAACATTTTATCTCATACCTGACTTTTCTTTCTTTTCGTTTACACAAAATTTCTTTCAGTCCCACTCTTGTAAATTTTGCAATTGATCATTCTTTCCGTTTGAAAATACATTTTACAATTATTATTCATTTAATTTAATCAATTTTTAATAAAATGTGTAAGATGCATTAACTTTGAGCCTGACATTAAATTGTCCCTTAAAAATTCAGAAAAGTAATTACTTTTTATGTACCAAATTTCAGCTCCTGCATAAATAATCAATAAACCAAGATATATCTGTGATGTTAACCTCCTTTATTGATTTCGGTAATAAAAATTTTAAATTCAGCACCAATGTTATTTTTTACTTTGCCGTAATAATTATAGCAGGTCAGATATTAGGAACAGGAACAAGGTATTTTAATGCAGAGGAATTTGAAACATTGTATAAGCCATTGAATGTGGTTTTCAGTGTTATGACTGTGCTAATGAGTGTATATCTTTACTTGATTTCAACAAATTGGTATATAAAGGTTGCCAGGATTTCTTTTTTAGTCATTTCCGTTTTCTATTTTATCATATCTGTCATATGGTGGTTAAATCTGTTTTCTGCCGGGTTTGATGTTGCCGGATTCAGGGTTTTTTTCGCCGTTTTCATCAGTTTTTTAGCCATATCTTTTAAGATTGCCAATCTGGGAAATTATAATATTCACCCAGCTGTACTTTTTATAATCAGCTTTGTGTTTTTAATTTTATTCGGATCTCTTTGCCTGATGTTACCCGCAGCAACTACCAAAAGCATAACGTTTGTTCAGGCTTTGTTTACCGCAACCAGTGCCGTTACTGTTACAGGTCTTGCAGTCCTGGATACAGGAAAAGATTTTTCACTTTTCGGACAGGTAATCATACTGATTTTAATTCAACTTGGTGGATTGGGTGTCCTCACAGTGACAAATATATTTGCCTTAATCTTCAAATCATCAACAAGTTTCCGCAACAGGGCTATGATGAGCGATCTTATTAAGGAAATGGGAAGTAAAGATACATTCAAGAGTTTGTTTAAAGTAATTTCCCTTACATTGCTTGTGGAATTAATAGGAGCAATGTTGATATTTATAAGTATTGTCAGCCAGCCATCTATCGAAGGAAATTCAGTCTTCTTTTCTTTGTTTCATTCCATTTCCGCGTTTTGCAATGCAGGATTTTCAACATTTTCAAATTCCCTGTATGAGGATTCAGTAAAATATAATTATTTTCTTCAATTGATTATTTGTTGGCTGATTATCACAGGTGGTATTGGTTACACTGTAATGATAAACCATTATTACATTCTGCGTAATACTGTTTTAAAAGTGCTTTCAAAGTTCAAATCTTTGGGAATTCGCATAACGTCAATTCCAGCAAAAAGTACCATTAACAGCAGGATAGTAATCAAAACAACATTGATTCTTTTATTTTCAGGAACTGTCTTTTTTATGATCGCTGAATACCACAGCACCCTGACAGAACACAGTCTGGCAGGAAAAATTATCGTTTCCTTTTTTAATTCCACCACAGCAAGAACGGCCGGTTTTAACAATGTGAATATGGCTGAGCTTGGTATTCCTGCCCTTATGTTGATCATGGCACTTATGTGGGTGGGGGCTTCTCCGGGATCAACCGGAGGTGGTATTAAAACCACTACCTTTGCCATTGCCCTTATGAATCTGAAAAATCAGATTATTGGAAAAGACAAACTTATTGTCAGAGGCAAAGAAATTCCTCATTATACCATCAACCAGGTGAATGCCGTCATCCTTCTATCTATATTTGCAATCAGTTTCGGTACCTTTTTGATATCATTTTCAAACCCGGATGTTTTGTTCAAAGATGCACTTTTTGAATGTATTTCTGCCTACTCTACGGTCGGTTTGAGCGTAGGGATTACCTCAAAACTTGATGAAACATCCCAAATTATCCTTGTATTGTTAATGTTTTTAGGCAGAGTAAGTTTTTTGACCTTTCTGATAGGCATTTACAACACTTTTTCAAAACAAAAATCGTCTACAGAACCTTATTATCCTAAAGAAAATGTCTTTATAAATTAATTTATATCATGAAGAAAAAAATAATAGTTGTAGGATTGGGAAATTTCGGAGGTAATCTTGCCATAAAACTCACTGAGGATGGCCATGAAGTATTCGGAGTGGATAGAAATCCCTCCAAAGTTGATTACATTCAAAATAAAATCAACCATGCCATAGGACTCGATGCCAGCGATGACTCCTGCATAAATCATCTACCCATTGATGACTGTGATCTAGTAGTAATAGCCATCGGAGAAAATATAGGTGCTTCAGTGACCACTACGGCATTAATCAAAAAACATTATTCTGGTCGGCTCATCGTCAGATCTTTGTCTCTGCTGCATAAAACCATTCTGGAAGCGATGCAGATAAGAGAAATTATAGAACCTGAAGCTGAATATGCCGTTGAACTGGCAAACCGTATTATGGTAAAAGGAGCAATAAAGTCAATGGAACTGCATGGCGAATATGAAATCGTTGAAGTAAATATTCCCAAAAAAATAATCGGTTTGACCTTAGCTGATATAGATATTAAAAAGAAATATAAAGCTCATATCATTACCATTATCAAACAGATTGAAAAGAAAAATTATCTGGGCAGCTTATATTTTGATAAAGAAGTTCACGGAATTCTGCATTCCGATTATCAATTTACTGCAGACGACTTATTATTGGTCTTTGGCCTGAAAGTCAATATTGACAAGTTTATTGAAGACTGTTCCTGAACTTATTTTATCCTTGTTTTGTTCTTAGGTAGTCGTTGTATTTATTTACTATGCCATAAATGAAAAAGTCACAGTATTATTCAGTTTGGTTATTGCTTTTCTTTACATATGTATATTCCATATTTAGTATAGTGAATTATGGATATATTTTAATAAAACCCGGAGAAAATCATTCCTTAAAAATACAAGAGAAATACAACATTTCTGTTATTCTGAATTATGGTATAAAAACGTATAATGCTGAAATTGACTTTAAAAATCAGCCAAAAGCCACTATTCCTTTTTTCTTTTTGGATTTTGGGAATTACTTACATTCAAAAATTATTGAAGTAAACTTTCATTATTTTACATGGTTTGAATTCAAAGCCATTTCAGGTAATTGGATTAAAAAACTAATTTTTTCCTCACCATACTTTTTGGTAATCAAATAATTTCCCGAAATTTTAATTTTTCAAATTTCACATTATTGCTTTTTAATTAAGGTTTTCAATTGTTGAAAATTAAAGAAAACCTTATGGTAAAGTCCGGACAAACTAGTTTGTTACATAGTATTTAAAGGAATTTTAATTACGTAAACAATAAGTTTTAAAAGGCAAATGTCAATTGAGAACGTATAGTTAAATTTGAAAATTCTTATTAAACAGGATTTTTCTTTCCAACAAATGTTTTGTTTTTGTCAGCCGGTCAATGGGTATGCTCAATTATTGGTATAGACCAAAAACAAGGCAAACTGTGCTATAAATTAAAATCAGAAACAAAGGATATCCACCTTCTGGATGTATCATCCATAATAAAAGCAAATAGTAAAATTTAATACTACACCTCAAGTACAACAAGGTTTCCGTAGTTTGATGAATAAGGTATCCTTAAAGCTTCAATTAAGTAATAATGAAGTGGTATTAATTCCTTTATATGATATATCGTTAAGCGAAGACCCCCTTAGTACATTGTATGATGCAATGGAATGGGAAAAAATAATTAATAAACAAATAGGTAAATCCTAGAAATTCATAAATAAAATACAGACTATGATTATTTGGTCTCTTTTTCTCATAATGATTGGAGTATTTCTTGCACTTGATCTCGGGGTTTTCAATAAAAACGCACACGAAATTACATACAAGGAAGCAGGCAGATGGACAGCGGTGTGGACAACTTTAGGTCTCTCCTTTTCATTTTTGGTTTATTTTATTTACCAGTATAACTGGTTAGGGGAAATGGCTAAAACTTCTTTACCCTTGACTGCTTCCATTGAATATCTGACAGGATACATCATAGAACTGACCCTGAGCATTGACAATATTTTTGTCATAGCCATGATTTTCAAATCTTTTAAAATCCCTAAAAAGTACCAGCATCGTGTATTATTCTGGGGAATTGTCGGGGCTTTATTATTCCGTGGATTAATGATTTTTTTCGGCGTGGTTTTAATCGAACAATTTAAGTGGACCACATATGTCTTCGGCGCATTTCTGATTTTTACAGCCATCAGGATGGCTTTTTCTAATGATGAGGAAGAGTTTGACCCCAAACAATCCTGGGTGTACAGAACTATCCGTCGTGTAATGCCTGTCACAGGCAGGATTGACGGTCAGAAATTTATCATCAAAAAAAGGGGTCTCATCATCGGAACTCCCCTCTTGCTGGCTTTGATACTTATTGAGTTTACAGACATTTTATTTGCTCTTGACAGTATTCCGGCAATACTTGCTATTACCACAGATCCGTTTATCGTTTTTACCTCTAATATATTTGCCATACTCGGACTGAGATCGATGTATTTTTTTGTTGCCAATATGCTGGATTCTTTCCATTACCTGAAATACAGTCTTACTGTGATTCTGATTTATGTCGGTATAAAACTGGTGCTGGCAAACCATTACCATCTGCCCCTGGGTCTTTCACTGGGTATCATCGCTTTATCCCTGATAGCAGGTGTTTATTTTTCCATCAGGTATAAAACCGAACATGCTCATGACCACGATGGAGTGTAACATTCTCATACCAAATAAATAGAACTAAAGACCCTCCTGAAATTTTTCTGTGTTATTCTAGCTGTCTGACCAGTCTGGCTTTTTTATCCCATATCCGGATATGACCTTCAAAATCTGAGGTGACAATGTATTTTCCGTTTGGGCTCCAGTCTATTCCCCAGAGATTGTGCTTAGAAAACCCGGTTGCCAGCAACTTTCCTTTTTTATTCCATATTCTGAGAGCATCGCTGGCCGTGACAAGTCTGTTTCCTTTTTTATTCCATGCAATATTTCTGTATTCAGCCTTGCTGATATCGCTCACCTTCAGTAAAGTACCATCAGCTTTCCAAAACTGTAATAGGGCTTTGTAACCGTATTCATAATCACCGTAATCTCCGATCACAAAAAAGTCGCCGGACTTGTGCCATTGCACACAAAGCATCAGCACATGTTCTTTCCTCTGCCCGAATTTGTGTAATAATTTGCCATCAGAATCATACATCCTGACAGAATCACTCAGCACAACAAATTCATTTTTAAAAGGATGCCAGTCAATGGCAACATTCCCTTTAGTATTTTCTTTTGTAATGGTTAAAAGCAGGTCACCTTTTTGGTTCCAAAGTGTAATGAAACCTTCATAATCTGCCAATGCTATTAATTCTCCGTTGAAATTCCAGTCAATAGCTCTTGTACCGTTGGTGTTCAAACCCTTAAGATGTATAACAGTATCATTTTCCACATCAATCAACCGTGAACCATCCTCCGTCGCGGCAACTGCAAGAATATTCCGGTAAGGGTGCCAGCTCATCCTTTGAACAGCACTTTTATTTTGGATTATTTTCAACAATTCAAATGTATGTCCGCTGAAAATCCTTATGTTGCGGTCAACACCTCCGACAGCAAAATAAGAATTGTCAGTACTCCAGTTGGCAGACCATAATATCTTGCTCAGGTCTTTTTCCTGTGCAAAAAGTTTGGAGCTGGCGCAATAGGTCATCATCACCATTATCATTAAAGAAATACGACTAGTCATTGTTTCATGTTTAATGGAATGTGTCATTTCAAAATAGAGTGAGATTCTTTTTTTATAAAATTATGGGTCCAATAAATATAAAAACGCTAATACCTAAAAAAGATTTTACATCAAGGTATAGAAGTTTTTTTTACATCCCCGCCAATATTTTTTTAAACAAAGGAAACCTTATTCTGAAGACGCTGCCTGTTATGGTTTAACAGTTTTTCTTTCTTGAAATTTGGCACCATAACATATTCACAACTATTTATATCAGCGTGCATTTCAATTTCCATTACTTCAAATAAATCAATAAATACGTCCATTTTTTTTACAACTCTGAATACTGAATAATCAAGATGATGAAGGATTTGTATGATTTCTTTTTGTCGTTCCATTCTGTTAACATGCTGCTCACTATACACAGGTAATATTTCCATCAGGATAATGGGCTTACATTTTTCGATAGATGGATAGAAGCTCTTTACGACTTCCCACTCTGCACCTTCTACATCTATTTTTAAAACAGAAAATTTGTTGAGATTTATTTTTTTCCTTATTTGTTCAAATTCAAAAACAGGTATGTATTCATTTCTGACAATATTTTCAAGAGGTCTGAAATTTGTTATCATTGACGCAGAACTATCTGTCCTTGAGGCACTAAAAAAATGCAGTACTTCTATATTAGTGATATCTGATATACCTGCAGGAATTATTGTACAATTTGTAAATTTATTTTCCTCTATCAGGTTCTTTAAATAATAAACACATGATGGATTCGGTTCAAATCCAATATATTCTATACTTTCAGAAACACTTTTTAGTTTAAGTAAGGTCTGTCCTATATTGGCACCTACATCTACAAATCCTCCATTTTCTATTTTTAAAACCATTTTAAGTACATCTATCATCCAGGGTTCCGTCATAAAAAGATTATCATACCCTACCTGTTGTATCACCGGAATACTGACTTTTTTATGATTCAACATTATGGAACCCTTAATATTAAGATATTTCAAAATCTTCAATTTATTTAAAACCCTGATGATAAATCTATTCATTTTTTTTTTGAAATTATTATTTTTTGTCAATCGAAATATACATAAAAAATATTGTTCCTTAGATAAAAATTGGGTTTTAACCCAGCAGGCCAAACCTAATCCACCTTATCTCACTTGCTTGTCAGTTTCAATTCTTCCAGTATTTTAAACACAATCTCTTTTCTGGCATGGTCAAAGCTATAGGTACGATCTGTATCGTTTAATTTTTCTGCTTCTATTTGAATACAATTAGAGAAATAATACACTTTACCTTTTTTTTCAATAAATCCAACATACCAGCCAATATCTTTGCTTTCTTGTCCTCCCCAACCTTTTTTAGCCCTGATTACATAATCCAAGGTGTCCCTGGCAATCATGATGCGTTGAACAATGTCTGTCGAACGCAAAGAAAAAGGCAGTTTTTTGTCGTGGAGGCGTTTTAAAAAATCAATTTGCTGTTCCGGTGAAATTCGAAGTCCGCCTGTCAACCAAAAACGGTCAATACCACCTGAAGTATCTGCATTCCCATAATTTGTTTTGTCCAGCCAATACTTCATTTTTTGTCCACCCACTCTTCTTGCCAGTTCCTGATAATACCAAACCGTTGAGTTTGCAAACGCTGTCTTCATATCGTGGTCTTTGTCCCAAACAAGATTTCTTGTTACACTGTCCCAGGGAATAATATAGTTTTCATCTTGTATCACGCCCGTTTCAAGTCCAATAAGCGAATTACAGATTTTAAATGTAGATGCAGGTGAAAATGTTTGTTTATATTGATCCTGATTGTAAAAAATATATTTTTCGGTTTGAGGATCATAAAGAACAAAAGAACCCTCCACATAAAATTGATCGTAATATTTTTTAAAATCGTCACGTATTTCGATTGTCTGTTGTTTCTTGCAAGCTGTCAGTCCAAAAACCGTTAAAATCAGAAATAACATCATTTGTTTTATAGTAACCATATAGTTGCTTTAAAAGGAAAATCTACCCTCAAAACCGGAAAAACTACTATTTTTATTTCAAAAGTAGCTAAAAATCATTCTCGTAGTTACCATTTAAGCCACTTTTATGGTAAAAAGATAGAAATCAGGTTAGGTTACCTTAAGTTATATTTTTGAACTGGATCATGGACCCGGGATGATTTTAAGAAAAAAAGTTTGATAAAGCTTTTTCAGGCAACTCCTGAACATCGATTTTTCGTCATAAAAAAGTCAGCAAAAAACCAATTACTGACCCACCCAGGACAACAAAAGCACTGTTCAATTTTTTGTATCCAAAGGTTATTATTATACTTAAAACAGCTATAAAAATGGTCCGCCAATCCATAATCGTTTCTTTTCCCATGTCAAAACAAACAGCCACAATGATGGCCACTGAAGCCACATTCACTGCGTCAAGAAATGAAGAAAACAATGTTGAGCTCCGCATTATTTTTACTACAGGAATGAGCAGTGCTACAAAAAGAAATGAAGGCAAAAATATGGCGATTGTCGAAATGATAGCGCCTGTCAAACCATTGATTTGATAACCGATAAATGTTACCGCAGAAAAAACAGGTCCGGGCGTAAATTGTCCTACGGCAATAGCATCCATTAACTGTAGTCTCGTCAATAGTCCTGTTGAAACTAGTTCTGTGTCAAGAAATGCAAACAAAACATAACCACTTCCGTATAAAATGGCACCAATTTTTAAAAAAATCCAAAACAGACTTGTGTTGGTCGCAGAAAGAAAAGTGATATTTGTAATTTGTATTAGGGTAAATGGCATAAGGCTATTTAGGTAGTTTTGTTTATAGATGCTGAAATAAGCTAAAAACAAAGCAAAAAAACCTGCCCCGAACATCAAATATATTTCGTTGATGTCGAAAAACGACCCGATGAGTACAACTAACCCAATAATTATTAATTTTGTTGATTTTAGAGATTTTTTTGCCAGGGGAAAAATGGCTCCCAAAATGATGGCAATGATGGCAGGTTTTATTCCATACACAAAAGGTTGCACTTCCGGAAGTTGTCCGTATTCTTTGTAAAGCCAGGCAAAAAATCCGGTAATTAAAACAGCCGGTAAAATAAAACAAAGCCCTGCTACGATTAAACCTTTCCACCCTCCTTTTTCGTGCCCGATATGGATGGCCATTTCGGTGCTGTTAGGTCCGGGAATTAAATTTGTCGCACCTATCAGGTCAAGGAAATGTTGTTCGGTCAGCCATTTTCTTTTCGTCACCACTTCATCCTGCATCATGGCAATATGAGCAGCAGGACCTCCAAAACCAATAATACCGAGTTTGAGGAAAAGTTTGGCAATGTCTTTTATATCCGTTTTATTTCCCAATATTCCATCGTTTTTATTTTTCTGCTTCCCTTCTTTTACAGCTATCGTCTTGAACCATCGATTTTTCTGTCTTTTGATTACAGGCAAAAAGTAATGGCAATACAAATGTATTAACAGTCAATTTCATTTTTACCCAACTTGTAGTTTTCTAAAACAACAAAACACAAAGTTCTGCATCGTGTTAAAAGGTGTCTTGTGGTCAACCGTTATACATTCTGATTTTTCAAAAAATTTATTGAATCGGCGAGTCAATGTAGTTTCCGTATACTGTTTGATCTCAATTCCACTACATTTTTTGGGTCCCTGGTCAGAAAATGTGCCGATCACCAAAACTCCTTGCGGATTGATATTTTGCCGGGCTGTTTCTACATAGTCGGAAATTTCCTGTTCGTCGGTCAAAAAGTGAAAAGCAGCCCGGTCGTGCCAAAAGTCGTATTTTTCTATTGGGACAAATGTGGTGACATCTGCCTCTATCCATTTAACGTTTTTCGCTTTGTCTCCAAGTCTGTGTTTGGCTCTGTTTATGGCAGAAGCTGAAATATCAAGCACAGAAATGTCCTGATAACCCAAATCGAGTAAATGGTCAACTAAAAAACTGTCGCCGCCGCCAATGTCAATAACTTTTGTTATAGCCGGCACACTGAATTGTTTAAAAAAATACAGTGAAGTTTCTGGTGTCGGTTGAAACCAACTAACGTCTTTCAATTCTTTTGTCTGATAGATGTTTTCCCAATGTTTTTTGCGGTCAAAATTTTCCATTTTTCTATTTCAATTTTATGTTGAGGTGTCGTCTTTTTGGCTTTTGATAAAAGATACTCCTCTGCATTGATTACCCATTAACTGCAAAATCTGCATCAACATTCACCGGTACAAATTTATCAATTTGTTTCCGGATTGGTAACCAATAAGGGTTTTATTTTAGTCTTTGCTATGTATTTGTTAAGGTAGGGAAATAATTAGCATACTAAAAGTTATGTAAAGTGGACGCGACAAACGTATAATGGTTAAATACTGGTGTTATGGTACTTAGTTTATATTAAGCCATTTATTGGTATACTAAAATGGTTTGTTTTACTTCGTCATCTTAAATACAATCTTTGGTTATCTTAATTTATTCCGGCATTCGGAATTTAATGATAAGTGAAGACATAATGGTTAATCCACCAATTAGAAAAATGGCATATTCAATACCAAATACGTCAGCCGTAACACCTGAAATGACGGCACCAAAAGCATAACCTAAATCTCTCCAAAGTCGGAAAGTACCCATACTTTCTGCCCGTTGTTTCGGACTTGTCGCTTGTGCAATAGTTGATAAAAACGTTGGATAAACCAATGCCGTTCCTAAACCTAAAATGAATGAAATAGAAGTCAACACATAAAAATCACTGCTAAATGGAATGAGTAAAATGGCCAAACCTTGTAAAAGCATTCCCCAAAACAACATAGCCTTTTTTGAGTAATGGTCAGACATTTTACCTGTAAAAAGTTGTCCGATACCCCAAACAGTTGGATAAACAGCGGTTATTATTCCAATATTTTCATTGTTAAAATTTAATGAAAACAAAACGATAGGAAGTAAACCCCAAATCATACCATCATTCAAATTATTCACAAGCCCTGCCTGCGTTACCGAACTTAATGTTTTATTTTTAAATGTGGTTTCTAAAAACACATTGTCAAGTGGTGAGGTATGGTCGGTTGCATTTTCTTTATGAACAAAAGCACTTGTGTCTTTTACCCACAAAGCAGTTAAGATAAAGCCAACAATGGAAATGAAAATTCCAATGTAAAATGGATAAGGTGTTATTCCGTAGGTGTTGGCTATATAACCTGTCAAGAAGGCAACTATACCAACTGCAAAATATCCTGCAAATTCATTTAAACCCATGGCAAATCCACGGTCTTTTTCGCCAACAAGGTCAATTTTCATAACTACAGTACTACTCCACGTCAATCCCTGACTAATACCTAAAAGCACATTGGCAAAAATCACCCAACTCCAACTTGAGGCATAAATGAGAATAAACGGTATAGGAATTGCCATAAACCAGCCAAATAGAAGTAAATTTCTGCGACCGAACGTATTGGCAAGTTTTCCTGTAAAATAGTTGGCAATGGCTTTGGTAATTCCAAATGCCGTAATGAATGAAAGAATGGCCGTTTTTGACGAAACACCAAATTCCAACTCGGCGAACTGCGGAAAAATAGTCCTTTCCATTCCTATCATTCCGCCAACAAAAGCGTTTACGACCACCAAAATGGCAAACTGCTTCCAATTTTCTTTAAGCCCAAGTTTTATGTTATCTGCCATCGAAAATTTAATGTAAAATTCAACAAAATTAGGTTTTTATTTTTTGTGAGTTTGTGTCTTTAGGTACATTATACTGTTAAAACTTGAGTTGTAAAAGCTACAATATCATCTGAAAGTCAGGCTATTTTAACTCCATTGTTTCAAAATATCGATATTCAGAGGTGCTCCTTCTGTCTCAACCAAATCCAAAATTGTAGTTTCGAAAACTCTTTTAAGAGGTCGCTCACTATTTTTGAGATCTTAGTTTTTTGACACCCTTTTTAAAATGCCGGTTACAGAATGATTTCATATCTCTTTAATTGACAAAATTTTCTTAAAAGATTTTTTTATTCGTAAAACAGAATACTAATATAGCCATCATTATGCATACAAATATTGGCTTCAAAAGGAACCTCCATTTACATTATTAAAAAACTATTCCAGGTTATATATTTTCATGATGTGGGATAAAATCTTCGGAAAGTCAATTTTTAAGTCAATGATTTTGCCTGTTCTGATATCAAAAACCCAACCTTGTACTGTAAGTCCGCGTTCTTTATACGCTTTTTGCACTACAGCTGTTTTGATTACATTGATACATTGTTCTTCAACATTTTTTTCTACCAATCGGTCGAATTTTTTTTGGGTGTCGGTAATAGCATCCAACTCTGTTTGATGGGTTCTGTACACATCCCTTATGTTTCTGAGCCAGGGGTTCAAAATGCCTAGATCTTTTTGCTGCAAAGATGCCTTCACTCCACCACATTCATAATGTCCGCAAACTATGATATGTTTGACCTTTAAATGAGCTACCGCATAATTGATAACACTCATTACATTCATATCGATAGATACTACCATATTTGCGACATTCCTGTGGACAAATAATTCGCCTGGTTGAGCCCCCATAAGGTCTTCAGCCGTCACACGGCTATCCGCACACCCAATATATAGTATTTCAGGAGATTGATTCTTGGACAACTCTTCAAAATAAGCCGGGTTTTGTGTTGTCTTTTCTGCTATCCACTTTTTGTTGTTTTCAAATATTTGTTCAAAATTCATGGTATCTGCTTTTAAATTTTTAATAATGAGTTTTTCGAATTCTTACTTCCTAACGATGGTTTTTAAGCTTATAGATTTTTTCCTTAAACCCTGATTCTCTTTTGCTATAATAAATTAAAATTATATGGTTCAATTTTGGGCGGAAGGTCAGTTTCATCAAGCAATTCCAGAATGTCAATTTCAATATTGCGACATATGGTGGACATAGGTGTATCACTGGTTCCATTGTCAAAAGGGTTTTCACTGGATTCACCAATTTGTTCCATCGTCATAAAAACCCAGGAAATCAAGGTTGAAAAAGGAATCACCAACCAAACACCATAAGTGCTGAATTTACTCATTTCATTCAGTAAGGCAAATGGCAATAAAAAAATAAACAAATGGACAAAAATTCTGGAAAACAAACTGTACTGCCTGAACAAAGGTGTTGTTTTGATGCGCTCGCAACCGCCTTGCAGGTTGTAGAGTTCTCCCAATAATTTGGTAATATCACTGTGTTCGTATTCATCAAGTAGTTTGTCTTTTTTTAACTTTGTGACAATCTCAAATTGGTATCGCAGTGCTTGATTGGCGATATTTCCTTTATGTTTGATTTTTTCAAAAATGTCTTTTTTATTAAAACGATTAAATAATTCCTCAATGGCAAGATCGAATTCCTTTATTTCTTCCGCCTCAGAAATCACCTGGCGGTGATATCCTTCATTGTTGGTCGCCCAGGGAATCGTTTTTCTGAGTTGTAAACGCACAATATTCAGGTAAACAATGTGGCGGGTGAGAAATGTTTTTTGCGTCTCCTTGTCTTTCACCAGTGAAATAAAAGAAGCGGTCAGGGTTCTACTGACGTTGGTAAAACCGCCCCAAAGACGTCGCGCCTCCCAAAGTCTGTCATATGCCTGGTTGTTTTTGAATCCAACGTAAAATGCCACCGCAATACCGATAGTGGAAACAGGTAAAAATGGAATGGCTATCCATTTGAAGTTCAAAAAATGATACAATACTACAACCGCAGAGCTAAATATAGTCGTTATTATGATGTTTCTTTTTCCAAAGAACCATATATACGCCAGTGTTATTTTTTTGCCTATAAACATAAAATAATCTGTAAAAATTTAAAAGCACTAATGTAGGCAATTTTAGTTGAAAGTGAGAAAAAGTACTTCTTGAGAATATTTCTTCACCTTTTTGGTGTCCAAAAGATCCAACCAGATTATCATCATTCAAATAAATAGTATTGTTTGGGAATTAAGATAGCTCATTGCCCAAAAATGTTTTTATAAAGGTTAAAAAAAAGACAGTTTTTTAATAATACTGTACATTCCATATCATATACCGTGTTGATGTATATCACTTTAAAATTGGCAAATAACCCGAACCTTTATGTATATTTTCAAAACAACATATTTAAAAGATAAAAAGAAAAATTCAAACCCTTACGATGAAATTAATGAGTTTAGTTGGCGTTAACAAGTATTTACTTCGCAGTTCCATCCTTATAGGCTTTATTTTCTTTTTTATGCTCCCGGTACAAGCACAGTATTCAGCATCTACAACAACAAACGGGCCTTATGGATATATTTACCCTGATAGTTTGATACAAAGCCGTGCTAACATTTCTGTGGGTGGTATGATTACGGCATATACCGGCATGATCGTATTTATGGAGTATATCTGGTATCGCGATAAAGCCAGCACTCCATTTCACTTTTATAACGATAATCAGCAATGGCTTCAAATGGATAAATTCGGGCACTCTTTTTCAGCCTATCGTGAAAGTCAGTTAGCTTATCATGCTATGCGTTGGGCGGGTTTCTCCAAAAAAAAGGCACTTATGTATGGCGGAAGTATGGGATTTTTTCTGCAATTACCCATTGATATATGGGACGGATTAAATGAAGGATATGGTTTTTCGTGGGGAGATGTTTTGGCAAACACATCAGGAGCTGTACTATTTTCTGCACAGGAAGCCATTTGGGATGAACAAATTGTCAGGTTAAAACATTCTTATTGGCCCTCAGATTACCGGCAATACAACCCGAAACTATTGGGTGATACGCACCTGAAAAGTTTTTTCCTCGATTATAACGGACGTACACAATGGGCTTCAGCTTCGATCAGCAGAATTACCGGTATTAAGAGTATTCCATCCTGGCTTTGTCTGTCCGTAGGATATAGTGGCGGTGGGATGACCGATAAGGAAGACAACCTGCCACAATATCCGGAAATAACCAGATACAGGCAATTTTTTCTTTCTATCGATATCGATATAGCCAGAATGAAAATTAAAAACCCATATGTAAGAAGCCTTTTGACTATCGCAAATATGTTTAAATTTCCGGCACCAACACTGGAATATAATCAAAAAGGTGAATTCAAATTCCGACCCTTGTATTTCTGAAATTTTTGAACATAAAAGATGGGGCAACTTCCCTACCTACCCTCTTCATCAAGCCATTTAGTTCCTGATTTGACAAACTTTAAAATAAAATACAGGATAGCCGTACCAATAGCAAGATAAATAAGAATTGGTTTATTGCTGGTCCATGTGGAAGTCGTCAGATAGTTGAGCCAGATATCAAAAATCAACACAATCAGAAAGATGGCAAAAAGACCATTTTTTTCTTTTTTTAATACTTTTTTCCAGCTGAATGAAATAGTAGGACTTTTCCATGAAGATAGTTTCGGTACAAAAGCAGGTGTACTTTTTGACCATTGGGTGTAAGCATCTCCGAATTTACGGATAAGGAATTGTTCTTCTGCAAACATAATCCTTTCGTAATACAGCCAATAAATCAGTACAAAGGTCAACACAAACCAAAGCTCGCCAGGTAAAATGGCAATTCCCAGCCACATAAAAAAATTGCCTACATATAATGGATGTCTGACCATACTGTATATGCCGGTTTTGTTGATGGTATCTGCTACCTGACCTTGAGCCGTGTTTCTTCCTGAGGTATTGGCCGGAGTATACCCGATAGTCAGCACCCTGATCAATAGTCCAACAAAACATATGGCTATGGCAAATATTTCCAAAGTAGTGACCTGTGAAGTGGAAAACCAATCCGGATGCAATTTTTGATTGTACGCCATTACCCAGAATGCAGGTGGAAAAAGAAGTAAGGGCAAATAACTTCTGTATCTGAATAAAAAATTTCCCTGATTTTCCATTTCATGTACTAATGCCATATGGTTTTTGTTTTGATGTTGTAAAAATAAAAGAAAATTAAACATAATGTTGTAAAATCAATGGCAGAATTATGTATAAAAAGACTATACCCATTCTTTTCTGCGCATGCTTTAAAAACCTTTGCACTGCAAATGCAATGATACCATGCCTGCATTCAGTCCGTCACTCCTGTTATACAATCCTCCTCTCAGCTCCAACTGACTGATGGCAAACAAATTGGCGATAATCTTAAAGGGGGTATATCGAATGCCCAGTCCATAAAAATGACTGTCAAAACCTGATAAATCATAATCGGAACTAAAAAATTGGGACCCCATGATACCTTCGTCCTTCGGTGCAAAATAATCGATAGCTGACTGTTTGTGAAATCTGTAAAACGGGCTAAGAGAATAAAAAGGAGATATTTTATACGGCAGTTCAACCTGAAGGGTATGCGCCTTCATGCCCCAATCATCCTGATAATATCTGTAAAATGACCGGATGATCATTTTTTCACCGACAAAATAATTGGCCCTGAGCCCGACAGGAACTTTGAATCTTCTGTCGGGCAATGTCTCCCTCAATAAAGAACCATCATTCATATATACTCTGTGAAAAGGCGTACTTAGCAAACCATTCTGATACGACAGGTCAAGTGTTAATGCCATTTGAAATTTTCTCGTAAGTACTTGTGACAACGTCAGCGAAAGATCGAAAGTATTTCTGGCTGCATTACCGATTTCTCCTTTCCCTCTTTGTCCTGAAGGAAGATTGGCCCGAAACTCAGTGGGTACAATCTGACGGTAGGTATCCAAAAAAATATTGGCCCTGGCTCCAAATTCCGTATTTTTGTTTAGGGAGGTTTTGGTCAAATTAAGTCCTCCTCCAATGGAAGTATAGTCATACTCATTGGAAAAAGCCAGATTGCCCCCCATGACAAAACTCGTTTTTTCATTTTCCACACTGTAATTGATGGAAGGGTACACTCTCACATCAGATGAAGAAGCGGAAGAAACTCTTGTATCAATCTTATCTGACGACGCCGAAGTATAATAATCAATGCCTATATCTCCTCCAAAACGATATTTTTTACCCTTCCCATTATTGTAGGAGAGTTTGAAGTCAATAACATTGGCAAAGTCCGTAAGTTTTTCAGTTCCTATTCCTCCTGTTATGGCCGAGTGAATACCATTCTGGTGATAATAGGAAGAAACGATATTGGCTTCTTCAAACTTAAGGGTTTTTTTTCCATACGTTTGGGTAGAATCCAACTTAAATGTTTGTGAAAACATTTGCAAACTAAACAATAAAATAAATAAAGAATTTAGGGTTATCCTCAGCATTTCTCATTTTTTTAAATAAACTAATTACATCCGCAGCCACCACTGCTTTTGCCACCTGTGGCCCCGGATGCACCTTCCCTGTACAATTGAAAACTTACTTCTGATTTTTCAATTTTTCTGACCGAAAGTATCATTTCTCCATCGTTGATGTATGCCTGATCAATGGATTTTACGGACGAGCACGAGGAAATTATACAAGCAGGCATACACAATACCGCCACATATTTGAACATCATTTTTAACTTGTGCATTTTATGAAATATTAATATTTTTTGAATAATAGATTTTATCATTATGGTCAATGATGATCACTTCGACTCCACGAACCTGATTGATAAAATGTAAACCGGCCTCAACACCCATAATAATGACAGGCGTGGTCAATGCATCACATAATTCTGCATAAGGAGCTACAATCGTGACCGACTTCAAACCTTCAGCGGGAAGTCCGGTCAATGGATTAATGGTATGCGAATACCTTTTGCCCTTGATGACAACAAATTTTTCGTAGTCACCACTGGTAGCTACAGACCCGTTGTGAATTTGAAATCTGCCGATGATATGGTGTTTGATATTCGGATTGGCTACCCCGATTGTCCAGGGATTTCCATTTGCCTGATGTCCCCAGGCAGTAAGATCTCCTGATGCATTGACAACGCCGTGTTCAACACCAAGGTTTTTCATTACTTTTTTGGCCATGTCGGCAGCATACCCTTTACCAATACCACCAAAGCCAATACGCATACCTCTCTCCTTCAGGAATACCGTGTTTTCTGAATCACTGATGATTATATTCCTATAATTAACCAACCGTGTAGCTTCCCTCGCTTTGACAGGATCCGGCAAGGATTTCATCGTTGTGTTGAAGTTCCATAATGTTTTATCAATACTTCCGTACGTGATATCAAAAGCGCCATCCGTGAGTTGTGATATTTTCTGACTTCTTTGTATAAGTTGAATCATTTCTGCTGGCACTTCTACAGGTAAAATTCCTGCCATTTCATTCACTTTGTTGGTAAAACTAAGTTCTGAATAAGTGGTCAGTAATGATTCAATTCTTTTTACTTCTTTTATACCTGCGGAAACGGCCTCTTTGCACAGCGCCTCGTCATGGTGACAAGCGGTAAACTCAAACTGGTTGCCCATGAGTTTAATGTTTTCTGTATGGCTTCCCATAGGTCTGGTTCGAATATCAGTCATCGTTTTGTTCTCCAGAATTGTTTTCCGGAGTGAGGCTTTGATTACCACCAAACCCGGCTCTAATCTCAGTATGTCTGATCTCCCCTCCTGAAGTTCCTGTCATTTTACCAAAATATAGCCCTGCCAATCCTAGAATCAGGACACCAATGGCGATGGTTTTGGCAAATGATTTTTGTTTCCATGAAGCCCAAATCCCTATCAAAGAGACAAAACCCAGGAGGTAATTAACGATGGCCAGTGTTTCTGCTTTCTCCTCGTGGGTTTCGATAAGTGCGTCCGTCACCCCGGGCAATTTTTCGGCAATTTCTTCTGCCCCTTCACCGGTATACATGGCCGGAAAAGTCATAAGAGCCCCCAAAACAAATACACCAAAAGCCGTTCTGATAACGGAATTGGATTTGATAACCAGGCCAACTACTAAAATCAACAGGCCAACAATGGGAACAATAATAGGAAAATGATTAAATACTAAATGCAAATGTGCGTCGTTCATGATAATATTTTTAAGAATTAATAATTATTAATGTTGATGTGAAAATCATCCCGCTACCTGTACACCTATCAAACTTCCAATACCATAGGTAACGGCAGCGGCAGCCAGACCAAACAGTACCTGTCTCATTCCTGAATACCAAATACTTTTACCCGTAAACAAAGTGATGGCTGACCCAATGACAAATAAACCTATAGCACTTACCACAGTACTCAAAATCACCGCATTAAATCCGGACAAAAAGAAAAAAGGAAATACGGGAATGATAGCACCTACCGCAAATAATAAAAATGAAGTTATCGCGGCCTCCATCGCAGAACCCTTAAGTTCTTCGCTATTAATACCCAACTCTTCTTTGACAAGTAGTGCATGCGCTTTGCTGGTATCCTGCATGATTTCTGACGCCATTTGTCTGGCTTGTGTTTCAGGAATACCTTTGGACATATAGATGAGTGCGATTTCTTTTTCTTCGCCTGCAGGGTTGACTTCCAGCTCTTCCTGTTCAAGATTCATCTGGTTTTCATACAGCTCCTGAGAACTTTTGACAGATATCCACTCACCCAAGGCCATGGACAATGCACCTGCCATAAGTCCGGCCATACCTGCCAGCAACACTTCATCATTGCCACTGGTAGCTCCGGCTATACCCATGACCAAACTAAAATTAGACACCAAACCATCATTTCCGCCCAGGACAGCTGCACGCAATGCATTGCCTCCTACAGAGCGGTGTCTTTTTTCGAATCTTGCCAGGTTACTACCTGATACTTTGGTCTGATTATCCAGTATGTTTTTCAGAATCGTTACATGTGCCGTATCTGAAACAGAGGATGAGTTGGGACTTATTTTTTTTCTGGTATTGAGAATGGTGTTTGAAAGACTTTTTTCTGTATCCATCAATACACCCAAAATATAGTCATATCCCATTATTTTGCCTATAAATTCCAGCGTTTTGGCCCTACCTGAAGGTGGCGGAAAAGGCGCGGAAGGTATATTGTATTTTGCCATAAATGCCAGGGCATGGCTTTTTTCTATTTCGCTCATCTGGCGAAAAATTTCTGCCACATCAGTATCTTCCTCTTTAGCTGCCAAAACACCGTAAAGATAAGATGCATCTATTTCTGTTTGAATACTTGAATGCATTTGGTTAATTTTTATTGATTGATTTTAAAATATCGTTCATCATTTCAATCTGTACTTTCTGAATCTCAAGCAATTGTTCTTGCTGGTAGATGATAAGGTGGTCGATTTTTTCATGTAACGCTTTGATTTCCAATTCAGCTTTCAGATTGATCATATAATCTTTTTTTGAGCGTTCCCTGTCTTTTTCTTCCTGACGATTTTGACTCATCATAATTACAGGTGCCTGAATGGCTGCAAGACAAGACAAGATTAAATTCAGCAAAATAAATGGATAAGGGTCAAATCCTTTATTGTAAAAAACAATAATATTAATACTAATCCAAGTCAATATAAAAAGTCCAAAATAACTTATGAAAGTCCAACTGCCTCCAAATGTCGCCACATGATCAGCCATTCTTTGTCCGAAAGTAGGCACTTCCTCCTTGTCTGCTTCCAGTTTATCAGAAATTGTGGTCCTTTCTTTAAACTTTTCCATGACCGTGTGCTCAAGTTTTGTGATAGCTTTCAACTCTTGCGCAAGATAATCTGTGATGTATAGCTCCCTGAATTCATTCAACTCCTCTAAAGCAATAAAAGATGATTCATTAAAATCAGGAAAAGACGTTTTGATTTTGTCCAGAATGGCTGGTCTGATAGAACCACCTGTTACTTGCTCTCTTACGGGAAAACTTTTCTGTGATACATCACTTTTAAATTGTTTCATTATTCCATTTATTTAAGGTTCGCATAACCATCTCAGGATTACTCTCCCACATTTTTCATCTTCATCAATAAGGTATACGCTCCTTTAACGACCACTTTACGCTCTTTAATATCCTGATGGTTCAGAATCTGAATATTTCCTTTTTCGTTTTGTCCCGTTTTTACTTCCACCATATCATACGTTCGTTTTTCCTTTTCTGTAAAAACATATTCTTTTCCTTCGAAATGCAGGACTGCTTCTTCCGGAACCGTCCAACCTTCCTGACTTTGGGCCTCAATGTTTGCATTTAGATAGGTTCCCGGAATGAATTTGTCCGAAACATTTTCCAAGGTACAAATAATATCTGTATATCCCTCCTGACCTATATTTTGAACGATGTATTCTATTTTTCCAATATTATTTTTTTCGGGTTGTGTATTGGAATAAGCTGATAATTTTTGGCCCTTTTTCAAAAAAGGGAGATCTTTTTCAAATGCCTTCAGTACCAGCCTTATTCCATCAAATCCAATCATTTTCAACAAATCGTCACCTGTCTGAACGTATTTGCCACTATTGACCGAAACTTCTGTGATGGTGCCTGACGCAGGAGCGGTAATGACCATTTGAGTTGTCATATTTTCAGAAGTCAGTGTCATTGGATTGATACGAATAAGTCTGAGTTTTTCAGCTAATGATTTTACGAGAATCTGACTTTGTCTGACCTTCTCCTCCGCCAATTGCCATACCTTGTCGCTTGCAGCCTGGTTTTTAGCCAACTCTGTTTGTCGTTCAAGATCAAGTTTTGCGTACGCCAATACATTTTTTGCTGATAGGTAATCCTGTTGCAATTGAATAATTTCTTTGTCCTCCAAACGTACCAGTACCTGACCTTTACTGACCATCATGCCGGGTATAAGTTTTAACTGTTTTACAAATCCAGCCATTGGACTACTCACTGTAATGGTGTTTTCAGGCATGGTTTCGATTTTACCATTAAGCGCAATGACATGTCCAATTTTCACCTTTTCAGGAAGGGATACCTGCAGATTTGCATTACCAAATTGCGCTTCAGTTAGCTGTACGACAGACGGAATAACCGTAGCACCTGTTGGCGCGGCAGGTGTTTCTTCTTTTTGTTTACAGCCCAACATCAAAGTCAACAAAAGAAAAAGTATTAAAATTTTTATATGTATTTTTTGCATTATTGTATTGATTTTAAATATTGATAATAGGTGCTATCTTTCATTACATTCTAATGGTTGCCGGTAAGATATTTGAGATTAATGCTATACTTATTGAGATTGCGCGTCAATTCCAGATATTCACTTTCAATCATAAAGGACTGTTGCATAAGCATGACATATTCAAGATAGTTGATTTGTCCGTTGGAAAATTGATTTTCTGAAACAGCACGGATTGTACGGGAATTGGGCAGCGCCTTTTGTTCATATACCATAAGCTGGTCCATGGTCTCGGCATACAGTACATATTGCTGTCTTATTCTGGCATCAACATAAAGTTTTTGGTCCTCATATTCCTCTACTTTAATTTCTTCCATCATTTGGGAAGATTGAATGGCAGCGCGGCTACCTTTTCTGAATAGAGGAATACCAACACCTACCTGAAAACTACTGAACCGATCTCCTCCCTGGTACACCTGATTGTCTGCACCTGTACCCCTGATACTTACATTGCGGTATCCGACGTTTATTCTAGGTAATAAATCCGTTTTAGCAGCTTCCGTTTTGGCTTTTGTTAGTTGGACTTCCTGTTCTGCCGCCAGGACGCCCGGATGTTTTTGTACCGTCAGGCTATCGTAAAAAATAAGATTTTTAATAATATCCGGATTTTTGGTTTCAGGTATGTATTTTTGATTATCATTCAGCAAATATTCCAACTGAATTTGTAAAAATTCCTTCATTTTTGATAACATAACCAGTTGTTGGGAAATATGGAGCTTTTGCTGTTCCGCCGTGGTTTTTTCCAGGATATCAGTTTCACCTTTTTGCCATCTGATGATTGACCTTTGTAAAAACCCACTGAAAAGACTATCCTGATTTTTTAACAAACGTTCTTTTGCCTCGAGATAAAGGTATTCAATAAACAATTCCTCCAATTGTTGTCTGAGTTCTGCTTCGGACATCCTCAAATAGGCTTCAGCTGTTTTTACCTGCTGACGCTGCGCATTGGCACGTTTTTTATACACCTGAGGAAGGTTAAAAGATTGTGAAATACCTAAACCTGTATCAAAATAGGTGCTGTTGAACTGACCCATTTCAGCGGTGACTTGGGTCGGTTCAAAACTATAGGCTGTATTGACCAGCGCATTCTGGTAACCTACCTTTTTGGCTTCCGTGCGAACCTTGCCGTTGTTTGTTATAGCTATTTTTATGGCTTCATCCTTGTTGATCAACTCTTGTGCCTGTAAAAAAACGCTTGTCCATAAAAAAGGTGCAAAAAGAAAATATTTTATGTATTTGACCATGTTCATTTTTTTATTTATGATGATAAGGCAATTCCGTAAGGTCTTCCTTTTCCTTATTCGTTTTTTCAAATAATATATACAGGATAGGTAGCACAATAAGTGTTAAAAATGTAGCTACCATCAATCCACCGATGACGACAGTTGCTAAAGGTCGTTGTACTTCTGCACCGGCTCCGTTACTGATGGCCATAGGCAAAAAGCCCAATGAAGCCACAAATGCCGTCATCAAAACAGGTCTGAGTCTCACCTTTGTACCCATCAGAACGATTCGCCTCAGATCCTTCCATCCTTCCGCTTTCAACCGGTTGAATTCTGCTATCAAAACAATTCCGTTCAAAACGGCTACCCCAAATAAAGCAATAAATCCGACACCTGCGCTGATACTAAATGGCATACCTCGCAGTGCCAAAAAGAAAATACCTCCTATGGCAGAAAGCGGAATGGCAGAGTAAATCAATAAACCATGTTTTATGGAATTAAAAGCAAAATAAAGTAAAATAAAAATCAGAATCAAAGAGACAGGTACGGCGACCATCAATCTGGTTTTGGCCTGATTGAGATTTTCAAAAGCTCCACCATAGGTAATGTAATATCCGGGCGGAAAATTGATTTTTTCAGATACTTTGTCCTGCAATTCATGAACAATACTTTGTACGTCTCTGCCGCGAACATTAAACCCTACCACTATCCGGCGTTTGGCATCTTCCCGTTGAATCTGATTGGTTCCATCTCTGACAGAAACATCAGCCAGTTTGGAAAGTGGCACTTGTTGTCCATTGCCCACAGGTATAAGTAAACGTTGTGCATCTTCAAGGCTTTGTCGTACGTCTGACTTCAGTCTCACCACCAGATCAAAACGTTTTTCTCCTTCGAATACCATTCCCGTACTTTGACCTGCGAAAGCCATATTGACAGCTTTGTTGACATCAGATATTAGTACATTATATTGAGACATGGCGTTCCGGTTGTATTGGATAATAACCTGAGGAACGCCTGTGACCGCTTCAACATAGAGGTTTTGTGCCCCTTCGACCGTATTTACCATTTCGCCTATTTTGTGAGCGTAAAAGGCAAGTGTATCCAGATTTTCACCAAATAATTTACATACTACGTCCTGACGGGCGCCGGTCATCAATTCATTAAACCGCATCTGTACCGGATATTGGAAACCTGCAGTGATTCCGGGAACATCTTCCAGTTCCTTGCTCATTTTTTCGGCCATCTCATCAAAGGTTTTGGCATTTTTCCATTCTTTTTTTGGCTTCATAATGACCATCATATCGCTCGCTTCCATGGGCATAGGGTCTGTGGGTACTTCACCACTTCCTATCTTGGTCACCACTTTTTCTACTTCCGGAAAACGGGTCAGGAGAATATTCGCCGCCTTTTGAGTAAATTCTACGGTCGTATTCAGATTACTTCCGGTCAGCACCCTGGTATCTACGGCAAAGTCACCTTCTTCCAGTGCAGGAATGAACTCACCACCTAATCTGGACATAACAAATATGGCTATCAAAAACATAACTACCACCCCTGAAATAGTGATTTTTGGAATTTTAAGAAAAAACTCCAGCGATCTTTGAAAAATAATTTCCAATTTTATCATCACCCTATCCGAAAGGTTAGGTGTATGGTGTATTTTTTTGCTCAGAACCAAAGTGCTCATCATAGGAATATAGGTCAGCGAAAGAATAAAAGCACCTAATAAAGCAAAGGCTACCGTCTGCGCCATGGGCATAAACATTTTACCTTCAATTCCTTCCAGCGTAAATATGGGGAGGTAGACAATCAGGATGATGATCTGTCCAAAAACAGCGCTGTTCATCATTTTGCCGGCAGAATACTTTACTTCTGTGTCCATCTGATGTTTAGTCAAACTGCTCACCGCCTGATAATTTTTACTATGACTAAGCTGGTGCATCACCGCTTCCACGATAATCACGGCACCATCAACAATCAATCCGAAATCCAGGGCTCCGAGACTCATAAGGTTGCCACTGACCCCAAACATATTCATC
Organism: Saprospiraceae bacterium; assembly: GCA_016715245.1. Taxonomy (GTDB): domain Bacteria; phylum Bacteroidota; class Bacteroidia; order Chitinophagales; family Saprospiraceae; genus OLB9. The sequence continues at coordinate 52,569 of JADKAS010000020.1, read as the reverse complement.
ATAATGACGGCAAAAAACATTGCCAATGGTATGACCGAAGCCACGAGCAAACCTGCTCTCAAATTGCCCAGAAAAACAACCAAAACAAAGATCACAATCAAAGCTCCTTCCATAAGGTTTGTTGTTACGGTAGAGATGGCGTTATTGACCATTTTTGTCCGATCGAGAAAAGGTTCTATTTCTACACCTTCAGGCAATGTTTTTTTAATCTGTTCTATTCGTTCTTTAACATTTTTGATTACTTCCGAACTATTGGCACCTTTGAGCATCATGACGACAGCTCCGGCCACTTCACCCTGATCATTGTAAGTTACGGCGCCATATCGGGTGGCACTTCCTTCGGTAACTTCTGCTACATCGCGGATCAAAAGAGGCGTTCCGGATACAGATTTTACCATAATTTTTCCAATATCATCTTTGGATCCGATTAATCCTTCTGTACGAACATAGAGTGCGGTCGCATTTTTTTCAATGTATCCACCTCCTGTATTTTGATTATTGGCTTCCAGCGCGTTGAAGACATCGTAGATGGTGACACCCGATGCATTAAGTTTGTTGGGATCGACCACAACCTGATATTGTTTGAGTTTTCCACCAAAGGAAGAAACTTCAGCAACTCCCTTTACGCCCATAAGCTGGCGCCTCACGACCCAATCCTGAATCGTTCGTAATGAGGTAGCATCGTATTTGGATTCGTATCCGACTTTGGGTTTGACCACATATTGGTATATCTCTCCCAGACCTGTCGCAACGGGCCCTAGTTCGGGTGTACCTATATCTGAAGGTATTTCTGTTTGCACCTTTTGCAGTCTTTCTGATACTTGTTGTCGTGCCCAGTAAACGTCAATATCATCTTCAAATACCATCGTCACCAATGAAAGACCGAACCTGGAAAAACTTCTGATTTCTTTGAGTCCGGATATATTGCTGTTGGCTTGTTCAATCGGAAAGGTTACTAATCTTTCGATGTCAGTTGCGCCGTAAGCAGGTGCCTGAGTGATGACCAGCACCTGATTGTTGGTAATGTCAGGAACAGCATCTATAGGCAATTTAGTGGCTTCAAATATACCAATAACAACCAAAGATACTGTCAATAAACCAATGATAAGTTTATTCTTTATGGAATAATCAATGATAAAATTTAACATACTTTATAATAAATTTCCTGTGCAACTGCACTTTGGCATTAATTACAATACCATATCGGCAGTTTATAATATAAAAGGTACATCAACAGATACAATCCTGAAAAGTGTAGACATTCAGTATGTACCCATATAATTTCAGGCCAATTAAAAGTTAGCCTTCAATAATCTTATGTTTACTTTAGGAAATCCTGGGAGGGTGGAAAACACCGGAGAGGTGCGATTCTTCTTTGAAAAATAAATAAACTGCGTTTAACTTATTTTTATATACCTTTACTAACGATGGTTGTGGTAATAAAATATCCTTTTTTTCTGACAAAACAAATACCGAAAGGGTTGTAAAATCCATCGTTTTAAAAGGTAATTGCTGATCCTGCTCAAAGTCTTCATCTAAAACCATCCCACGGAGGTAATGCATATCAAAAAATTCAGCTAAAGACATAGCCGGATTTTCTTTAAGGTGATTTGAGTAATGTAAAACCAGCAACGGAATTTTACAGATTTCTTTCAGAGGAGTGAAAGAAAACACACAAATAAAGAGTAATATTTTTGCCAGAACAAAATTCATAGTACAAAGATACACATATTTCGGCAAATACTGTACTAAGAATACGTTAAAGTTTGATGATCTCCACCTTATTCCATCATCCAATCATATTGATCAGGAATTTTTTTAAATAAATGGATAGTTTCAGCTACTTTCAATTTTTATGTCCATTTTTTTAATCGGAAATACACGAAAAAAGAAACACCGATAATTATCATAATGCCCACAGTAATAAAATAACCGTATTCAGTATAGATTTCAGGCATATTTTTAAAGTTCATTCCATACACCCCCGCAATAAAAGTCAGCGGAATAAAAATGGTGGAAATAATCGTAAGCATTTTCATCACATTATTAATTTCCCGGTTCATCCTGTGGAGGTAAAGATCCTTGATGCCATTGTGCACTTCCATCTGGCTGTCCAGCATTTCGTGGGCTTGCAAAACATGATCATGAAGGTCATAAAAATATTTATGGTTTTCTTCTTTAACCCAATTTTTATTACTGCGCAACAATTTGGGCATCAGTTCTTTAAGTGGCCAGATGGCTTTTTTATGTTCGAGCAATACTTTTTTGAGTGCCTGAATATTTTGTAAATCGTATTTAGAAATTTCCAGGATCATTTCCTCTTCCATTTTGTCCTGAACCTCTTCAAGTTTTATCAGGTTTTCAATATAACTGTCCACTACCACATCAAACAGTACGTAACACAAATAATCCACATTTTTGGCCCTTATTCTGGATCCTGTTTTTTGGAATCTTTCTCTTATCGGATCAAAAACATCTCCTGTTTTTTCCTGAAAAGTAATTAAAATATTATCCTTAAGAACAAAACCCAATTGTTCTACCTCAGAACTCATTTGGACCTCGTTTAATGGATGTATCATTTTAAGTATAAGCAGGGTATAGTCATCTTCCTCTTCGAGTTTTGGTCTTTGAAAAACATTGAGTATATCCTCCTGGTGAAGCAAGTGAATGTCCAGTTTTTCGCAGATATGTACCACTTTTTCCACATCGTGAATTCCATCAATATCTACCCAGATATTATTTTCTTTTTCTGAAAAAACTTCGTCAATTTCCTCTGTGTGGATCACAAATTTTTCCAGATAATTTTCGCGATATTTGTGAACGGTGATGGACACCTCATTTTCTGAACCGCCGCCTGTATATATTTTACTGCCGGGCGGAAGTCCTTTTTTGCTTATTCTTCGTTTTTTTTTGGAAAATGAAATACCCATTTCTCTAAATTTTTTACAAAGTTAGTATTTTAAAAACCAAACAACTGAAATAATAAAGGCATTATTTTATTTCTGGGTAATGGTTTTATAGTTTTTATAGTTCTATATCAATAAGGAGACACATAAGCATAAAAAAAACTTTAACACAATTTTCAGAAACCTATTGGCAATTTTTTCGTTTCATTCCTAAAATACATCATGAGATCAGCCCTTTTTTCTATTTTAATGTTGTTTGCCCTTTCGGGAAATGCCCAATTTAAAGATCTTCTCAATAAAGCAAAAAATACGTTGCAGGATCAGGGGCAAACGGACTACGCCTCCGGTTTAAAAGAGGCCCTCGAACTGGGTGTGGGAGAAGCGGTCAATAAACTGTCTGCTGAAAAGGGATATCTTGAATCTCCTTACAAAATACTGATTCCTGAAGAAGCAAAACAAATCATTTCCAAAGTAAAAATGGTGCCGGGGTTTCAGGATGTAGAAACCAAACTCATCGATCAGATGAATAAAGCCGCCGAACTGGCAGCTAAAAAAGCAACACCTATTTTTGTCAATGCCATCAAACAAATGACGATTCAGGATGCCACTTCTATTGTAAGAGGTGAAGACAATGCCGCTACTTTGTACCTGGAAAAAACATCCAGACAACCTCTTTACGACGCCTTTTTACCTGTCGTACGGGAAGCACTGGACGAAATCAATGCTCGAACATACTGGGCATCTGTGGTAAAAGCGTACAACAATATACCTTTTGTCAAAAAACTGAACCCCGAACTGGATGCACACGTAAACCACAAAGCATTGGAGGGGCTCTTTTCTTTAATAGCAGTTAAAGAAAAAGGAATCCGAACCGATGTGAATCAGAGAACTTCCGACCTACTGAAAAAAGTATTCGGGAAATAAATTTTTATTTTGGTTATTACACCGGACCCCAACATCATTAGACTTTTTTTATCAGGTCGAGAAAATGTAACAAACCTCTGTGGTGGTTTTCGTCAAGCCTGTATTGTATATATCGGTGATAGTATTCCCTCAATAAATTTGGGTCGGTACCGTTTTCTTTTATGACCTCTTCGAGTCGTGAGGTTCCGTAATGCAGCAATGTATTTAAATGGCTGGTGATGTGTTCAGGAATATCATTTTTACCAACCCAAACAGCAAATACAAACGGCAATCCTGTCCAGTCAAACCATAATTTTGCCAGATCATAGGAATAGGTAAATTCATTTTCCCTGGCAAAAACTTTGTCACCGATCAGCAGTATTGCCTGGCCTGAAGCCGGGTGAAAGTTCTCCGCATCAATTTTGGAATAGGTCGGTTGTATTCCCAATACATTTTTTATCAGTAGTTGTGCCAGAAGAACGGATGTTCTCGAATGATTATCCAGGAAAACTTCCTTCCAGTCCCTGGGTTCGGAATCGGAAAACAAACATACGGTTCTTACTTCTTCCAGTGCCGCAATGCCATAGTCGGTGATGATTTTATAGTCTTTAAGTTCAGGAAGTGAGCCTACCGGAACCAAAGCCATGTCCGCCTTTCCCTCCAAAAAAGCAAGGGCACAATCCGCAGGATTAAATAAAGTAACATCAAACTTTACAGGCAAGTCAGGACCGTTTTGAAGGCCGTATAAAAAAGGTTTGGCGTTGAGATAGTTGACAAGAGCTATGGAATACAATTCCCCGGGCATGGTAAAATTTCAGTATTAAATCAGGATTAAATACAAAAGGACTTATCAAATATGATAAGTCCTTTGTAGAAATAACTCTTTAAAAAAAAAATTAATAATTTCTTCCTCTAGGATTAAAGTTCCTATTGTTATCTCTTCTTGGAGGTCTGTCTTCAGCTTGTTTACAAACGATAACCTGACCTTCAAATTCTGTTTCGTTTAAGTTTGCGATAGCCGCTAATCCGGCATCAGAACTTGCCATTTCAACAAAAGCATATCCTTTAGATCTGCCTGTGTCTTTGTCTGTAATAACTTTGGCAGAAACAACTTCTCCATAGTTAGCAAATAATTCTCCGAGTGACTCGGATGTAGTCCTGTAGTTTAATTTCGCTACAAAAATATTCATTATAAAAAATTAAAAAATAAAAAAAAAAAAAAACTTTGCTCAAACCCCCACTTTTGGATGGTATTTCAAAATATCACAACAAAGATACGATATTAATTCCATATTGTTACAAATATACATTACATAATTGTTTCATTTTTAATAATTTATATTTTATGACAGTTTTTTTCATTAAAAGGCAAAAAAAAGCCGGGTAATTATACCCGGCTTGTAAAACCCAGAATCATTTTATAAACACATTACTCGATTAAAATCATTTTTTTAGTGGCTTTAAACTCACCTGCTTCAATAGTGTAATAGAACATTCCTGTCTGATTACCCAATTGATCCGCATGAATCTGAAGAGTATGTGTTCCTTTTTCAACATTTTCTGTTGTAGAGGCAAATACTTTTCTTCCACTCATATCAAATACGGTGATACTTACATTGGCTGTATTTTTCAACTCATATGTTATTTTTGTACTCAAAGAGAACGGGTTAGGTTCATTTTGCATCAATTGATTTTCGTTGGTACCTGTATAACCTTTTTGTGTAAATCCAAGTGAAACAGCATATACATTTCCGTCCACATCATACCATTCTGCTTTTAGCTTTTCGGACTGCAGCTGAATGTTGTTGTTGTCTGTATTTGTTTTTGCTGTAAATTCCATGGTAAACAAGGTTTCATTGGCCTTGACATCCAACCCCTTTGCCTGGTCATAACTGACGAGAACTATTCCCTTGTCAGCGTTTGAAGCATTAATATTGTCCTTGGAAATATTCATCAGATTACCTTTCAAACCTTCAAATGTTAAAGTAGAAGGATCAAAAGTCAAGGCAAACTGTGTTCCGAAAGTCTGAACATTTTCTCCAACTTTTACCGGGATGGAAATTTTCTGACCGGCAGAATAAGATTTTTCATCCATAAGGAGCGTAATACCTTTATTTCTGGTTTCAGCTTCCAACGTTCTTACATTTACCACTGCAGAGAAGTTGACATCACCCACTTTTACCGCTGTAAAATCAACGTTGGACTTGTCTTCAAACAAAGAGTCAATATCAACTCTTGAAGGGAAGTCATATGGGAACGCAGGGTCAATAAACTGGTATCCCTGAGGAATAAACCTCCATGATGTATTGTTTTCAAACTTTTCGGTGGTACCTAGTATAAGTTTTCTAAGTAATACAAGGTCACTTGTATTTACTGATCTTGAATTATTAATATCTGCTGCAAGTAATTGATATGGAGTTTGGAATGGAGTAATGCCCAGGATGTGTCTTTGAATCAGAACTAAGTCCAATGTAGAGACACCGTTGTTTGCGTCGTCATTTTTAAAAGCATCTATTGTTTTAGGGTCGAAAGTACTTACACCGTGAAACTGATATGAACCTTCCTGGTTTGTCATGCTTTTAGCAGACGCTGCATTGACCATATTTACCAAACCAACTTCGGTATTTTCCAAACCATCTTCCAGATAAGTAGCTATTCTACCTGAAACATTAGGAAGTAAATCTTCTACGTCATCACACAGGTCTCTCAATGGAGAATCCTGAAGAATGAGGAATACATCACAATGATCGGAATTGTTTGACTTATCTCTTACGTACATTTCCAATGGAATTCTTGCTACTTGTCCGTTTAGAACATCCGCACATGTAAATGTTCTGGATGGTTGGTTGCCGGCAGCATTAAATGAATATCTCAATTCAGACATAAGATCACAATTGTCTTCACTCTTGAGGTTAAAATCACTTGCCCATACTTCAGCTGTACCCTGATTGCCAGGACCTTCTTCCAATACCCAAACGATTTCACGGTAACAAATAGGGGTTGGTGCCTTTCTGTCTCTAACCGTAATTCTGTATGTACAAAGTCTTTCCACTTTACAACGGTTGGTAGCGTAAAAATTAACTCTGTGAATGCCTACAGGCAGTATCAGTGATAAATTATTACCATTTCCACTGGTATCAATAGAGGTGTTATTACCTCTGTCAATGCTCCATCTGTATCGAATGTTATTTGCATCAGTACAAGCATCCTCTGCCGTTGCAGAAAGAGTAACTCTTTGCTGACAATCATTATCTGTGTCATCTATTGTGATATCATCGCAAGGGGTAGTAAATCTTGGTGCATCACTTCCCATTAATTTAATGGTTTGTGTTCTTTCCCAAAGAGGACCACTCACCGGATCGTAGTTGCACCAGTTTATCACTCTCCAGGTACGTAAAATTTTGATACATGCTTCAGGCGTTTCGTAAAAAACCTGATCTGTTTTGGATATGGCAATATTGGCACAATCTGTATTACTTGCTTCCGGAAAACTTTCCAAAGCTTCAGGTGTAGCATCATCAAGATCACAGGAAGAAACAGATACATCTGCCGGCCAGGCAACATTAACATTTCCGTTAAAAGGTACAAGGTCCCTTACGGTAATAGACTGATTACAGCTTATAGAATTACCTTGAGGGTCTCTGGCTGTCCATACTCTTGTGACGGTACCTAACCCACAACTTCCGAGAGCACCCGGAGGAGTAGTCGTTATGTCAACATTACAATTATCATTAAATATAGTTGGTCTTCCTGTAAGGTCAAGGTTTAAGTGATCCTGACCACAATTAAGTACGGCCGGTGGCGGACACGTAAGGGTTGGTCTGACCTTGTCCTGAACCTGAACGTCTGCCTCACAAATATTGTAATTACCGGCTTTGTCCCATACTTTCAACTGTACTTTTACGAAGGAAGAAGGATTGGTTATATCTGCACAACAGAAGTTGACGTACTCTCCAAATTCAAGATCACTCGCAAATCCGGCACACGTTGTTGTTTTTCTTCTGATTTCAAAATAATCAAGTTCGCAATTGTCCAAGCTATGGTCATCAAGAGATGTTGCATATAATTTTGCCCACCCATCAAATGAAATAGCTATGGTGGTGGTACCTTCACAGATGGCCGTTGGTGGCTGAAGATCTTTTACAACCACTTCTGTAAAACACATTCCTGTATTTCCACAAGCATCTTCAATAAAATAAACGATCCATGAAGTATCCTGAGGAAGTCCGGAAATAGTATAACCTGTGGTTGCATTGCCGGTTATATTGGTAAAAATCGGATTTTCAAATGGTAATCCTGAAGGAGATCTTAATTTATACCCGACAGTATACGTCCATTCACTACATTCTAACTCTACTGTTGGAGGTGGAACTTTAAAACTACCGGTACATTTATTTGGATCTGTTTTAGCTTCATAATAAAAGTCAGGTTGAGAAACACAGATAATAGGTCTGTCATCCACTACTTTTATAATTTGATTACGACTTGCTTCCGCACCGGTACACCAGTCGATGACAAACCATTGTCTGAGTACTTTGTATGCACCACCACATATTTCAAATTTTAAATCTTCATGATAGTACTGAAAATTCGAACAATCGATTCCCTGAGGTCTGCCAGTCACTGAAATCAAAGGAAATCCTTCTTCATCCAACGCAGGTGCATTGGTACATGTAAATGCCGGAAGATCCATATTGTCGTAATTTCTCGGCCAGGTAATCAAATTAATATCACCTTTCTGGATATAAAACACCTGCTCTTTAATTACGGTATTTCCTTGTCTGTCTTTAACCGTCCATTGTCTGGTGATCTTTTTACCAAAAGCTGCACTACATGGCAATTTTTCAACTATATCATATTTTGCATAAGTCAATGTTGTATTGTCACAATTGTCTCTGAAAACCGGTCTGTTTTGTGCATTGTTGGCTGTTTGGTTGAGGAATGAAGCTTCATTCGCACAAGTAACCACACAAAGAGAGGTAGCTGTTGAGCCTATAATACTTCCGGCTGTACTGGACATGGTAATATTGTAAGGTTCTCCGGTTGGAGGAACACTCACGCCCACTGAACTAATAACTACAATATAATTAGTAGCGGAAAATAATGCCGCTGTAATAGTAGTCAGGTTGGTAGCCACCAGGTTCGTACAAGGGGCTAGCGGATTAAAAGTACCAGAATACAAAGAAATTCTTGTCAGCGCATTACCTAAAGTCAGCGTTACTGTAGCACTTTGTGTAATGGCAAATGTATCCAGAGTGTAAATATTATTGAGGTCAAATACCGCACAACCATTGGTTTGAGGTCTGTTGTACGTCGGCCCGGAGGTTACTGTTCCTGAAAGTGAAGTTAAAGCTTCTGTACATGGACAAGTCTCAATAATCGGAGCAAGTTTATCCTCTATCAAAGCATACCCCCAGCAGGAATTTGGACAACCGTTTAAGGTAACCTTTACCTGAAGATTCATGCCAATGTGATCCTTCGTAACGATGGCTCCGGGTACAATGGTACCATTTGGCGTTCTAACTTCTACGGTATACATTGCATCCGAATATGCCTGGGCCTCCAGTATCAAACTGGCTACAACAGGAACGGAACAATTGTCATCCAGAGAAATCTGCACGCCATCATTACATACCATGATAGAATTGCAATCCACCTGGGCAGATGTAGTGAATGTATACATGATTCCCATCATGAACATCACAATTGTTTTTATTGAATGCTTACTCCGATTCATCATCTTTGATAAATTTATAAGTTTAGCAAGTGTTAAAATTCTCATTTTCAGTAAATTAATATGGTGTTTATAAAAATGAATCCTTGATTTATTTTTTAATAAGTACACGCAAGGGGCTGTCAGCGAGGTAAAAACCTCCTTGTGTGTACCTTTATTTTAATTATTATTTAATGGCAATCATTCGTTTGACGGCAGAATTGGTTTTTGTATCCAATCTGTAGTACAATAATCCGTCTATTCCCATTCTTTGAATGTCAATGTCAACATTATGTCTTCCTTTGCCATAAAATGCAGATTGAGTAAGCAATACTTTACCCGTCACATCGTAGACGGTTATAGTTACATCACTTTCCTGTGGCAAATGGAAACCTATCGTTGTTTTTCCGGAGAATGGATTCGGTACGTTCTGGAACAATTCAAATTCTTCCAAAACAGTTTCTGATGAAGTAAATCTGAAAGGTTTAGCTTTTACGGTATTGCCCTCTTGTGTATAGATTTCAGGATTCAATCCACCGTCCAGCAAACCAAGCAATTGAGTATTGTTAATGTCCTTATTCAATTTTACCTTTATGGTGATGGCATCGGATACAAGGTCGGTTTCATTTTGTGAATTCCAACTTATATTCAATATACCGGCATCAGATTGATTCCATGCAACATTGTCTTCACCCAGTCTGAGTGTGTTCGAGTAAATATCTTCGAAAGACCCTATTTCTGCAGGAAGGTACAATGACATCTGCCATCCAAATAATTTCTGAATTTCCTCAGATCCGATGGTAACCTCAACAATTTCTCCAGCCTTTCCTGTTATTTTGTTTTGACTCAGTGAAGTAACTGATCTCGTATCAACTTCATTGGATTTGGCATTCATCTTTACAGATTCATTGACATCACCTACTTTTACACCTATAAAATCAATCCCTCCGATGCTGTAATCAAGTTTTGACATTTTCATCTTTTCAATGAACGGGAAAGGAAATTTAGGATCCATGGTCTGAGAAGTCTCTGCAAATCTCCAGCTGTTGTTATTTGAAAATTCATCCTGTACACCAAGAATCACTTTTCTCAATTCTACCAGGTCTAAGGTATTTACCTTCATATCGTTGGTCACATCAGATGCAATAACTTTGTAAGGGCTGTTTAAAAATTCAATTCCCAAGATATGTCTTTGTATCAGTACCAGGTCAAGTGTGGAAACACCATTATCATGGTCCTTATTCAAAATCGGATTGACAATGTAATCATTATCTTTTGCGAGATTAGAGAATACAAAGTTTCCGTCAAGATTGGTTGATTTTGAAAGCGGAAACTCAGGAAGATCTGCATTCAATTGAATATCAATATCTTCCATTGGCATCATGTTGGATTGAAATACATTACCTGAAATATTAATTCTTTGCGAAGGACCTCCTCCGTTTGCATCAAGTCCACAGGTATTGTTATTATCCTGTACATGAAGTTTGACCGTACAAAAATCTGAATTACCTTGCACATCAATAAAATATACTTTTATGTTGAACTCAGTTGTACTTTCTGTCATTTCATCGCAAGTAATGGTTCTTGAAATCATGTTTCTGTTGGTCGGGCTAAAAGAAGCCGTTACGGCAGTACAATTGTCCAAAGATCCAAGGTCATAATCAGAAGCCCAGATGGTTACATTTTCTGTAGAAGGCATTATGACGGTCACTATATCAGTTATACAATATGGTGTTGGAGGTTTAGTGTCCACTAGTGTAAAGACATTGGGTTCCGTTCTGGTATTGCCACATTCATCTTTTACCGTCCAGGTAATTTTGTGTGTTCCGTATTGGAAAGTTCTGTTGATGGAATTACCATTTCCAGAAAAATCAACACTATTGTTATTACCCAGGTCAATTGCCCAGGTCCAAACCAGTTTATTTTCTGCTGTACAAACATCGTTCGCACGGGCGGTTACGCTCACATTGGCAGTACATACACCTACAGGTGTAACTGTCAGATCAGCAGGTCTGTGACCAAAAGTAATGGTTGGCCCCTGATTGTCATTTACCATGATTACCTGGAATTCAGACCATGATTTTGGTAATAGAGGGTTTACATCATCGCGCTGACACCAGTCGATGACTGTCCATTTTCGAAGGATTTTCACACAAGCTTCATTGGTATACTGGAAGATAACATCTTCGTAATCAGCTGCCACCTGTGCACAATCATCACCGCTCCATGTAGGTCTTCTTCTTCCCGCAGGAAGGTCTTCAGGCAATACTGGTTTTGACGTACATCCGTTGATAGTGACAGGTCCCATCGGGAAGGAAATATTTCCTCTTACAAAAGGTGTATTGTCTCTTACGGTTATTATCTGCGTTCGTTCTATTGAATTATTGTAATTGTCCGTGGCTGTCCAGATTCTCCAGATTTCACCAGTTCCACATTCATTTCTTCTGTCTTCTGTTCTCACTTTTAAGGCGACGTTACAATTGTCCTCGGCAAGTGGAATCCCGAATCTGGTTGTATCTGACAAATCATCTGAACAATCAAAGGATAAGTTTCTGGGAAAATTAATCCAAACAGGTGGGATGTTGTCCTGAACTTCTGTTTCAACCATACATTCGTTTTGATTGTCGGATAAGTCAGTAATTCTTAATATCACTCTTACTTTGGTTCCGATGTCCGAACAACAGAATTTAACTTCATCTCTGAACTCTGTATCTGTACAGGTGGAAGCATCCATTCTGGCCACTTTCATATCATATATTCCACAATTGTCCCAGCTGCCGTCGTCAAATGTTCCGACGCCTGCAAATGCCATTCCATCTTCTCCAAGAGAAACTACTGAATTTTTATCACAAACCGGTACCGGCCTTTCCGTATCAATAATATCAACTTCCGTCTCTATAAATGAACTGTTTCCACATGCATCGGTAGCTGTATATCTGATCCAAACTCTTGGAAAACCTGTAATGACACTATTTATTCTGTAATTGCCGTTTGTCAATCTTACCACACCGGTAGTTATAAAATTCCCTGTTGGAGCACCTGCAGAATCTGCAGGTTTGTAAGCAACGGTATAATCCCAGGTGGAACATTCAGGTGTCGACAGTGTCAAAGGGGGTAAATCAATGATACCACCACACACGAAGGTACTTGTTCCAACTTCAAATTCATCTATGCCCACAAGTGCCGGTGGCGTTCTGTCCATTACCGTTATCGTTTGGGTATAATTTAATATTCCTGCAGGAGGAGGAGTACAATGATCTATTACTCTCCATCTCCTTAATATCTTGAATGATTTATCTCCACATTTTCCGAGCTTGGTATCTGTGTAATCCACCGTCGCACTAAGGCAAATTATACCCTGAGGATAACCCGTAAAGTCAGGATGAGGGTGCCCGAAATATTCATGGGTAGCCGGGAAAGTGGGATAATTGCTACAAGCCTCGATACTTGGATTTGGCCCAAGGACATCATCATAATTGCTCGGGAATGTTACACCGCTCAACAATGCTCTCCTTACGTTGATGACATGAGAACAAGTTGTTGTGTTTCCTGAATTATCAGTTGCCAACCATGTTCTGGTGATCACACTGCTGAAAGGGTTGCTGCAATTATTAAATACCACAGCATCTACATACTGAACAGTAATATCGCTGCAAGGATCAAAATTGATCACTTTGTAACGACCACCACCAAGGGAAGTAATATTGGCCGTATTAAAGCCGATTCCAAAAGGATAACCAATATCAGCAGGTCCGAATGGTTCGTCACAATCTACGGTAACATCATCCGGACAAATCAAATCAGGAATGGATTTGTCTTCAATTTTGGCATAACCCCAGCAGGAATTTCCGCTACAGGCGTTAAATATTTCTACCTTGATGATTTTATTAATATAACCATATCCCAGCGTTCCCAATGGAATATTATGGTTATTGGACAAATCTGTCAAGATAACATCATACGCATCATTGTCATAATCCATATCCTGCAGAATCATCTCAGGCGTGATATACATTTCACAACTTGGATTCATTGAAATATTGACCAGATTATTACAAGCCATCACCTCTGCTACAGAATTGACTACGGATACCTGGATGGTATTTATAAACTCACATGGATCAACCTGTGTTGGGTAGGATCTTAGAAAACCACTAACGGTCACTGAGCCTGCACCAGGAGTACCCGGCCATGCTACAGATATAGAAGTTGTTCCCTGTCCATTGATAATATTACCTCCGACGACTGTCCAGAAAAGATCATCCGTATTTCCCAGGGGAGCAGAAATGGAATAAGTTGCATCATCTGCCGTACAAAGACTTCTGGGCCCTGATATACCAACCGATGCCAATGAAGGATACGCACAGGCGTTCAGGCTGCTTATAGTATAATGTGTGGTACCGTCGGTAAAAACTACCGTCCAGGCCTGACCTGAAACCCGGATACCGTACAAAATAAAAACACCTGTACCCATACCTGTTTCCGGTATCGACGTACCTAACATATATGAAACAGGAGCAGCCGGTGGCGCCGGTGAACTAGGACTGTAAAATCCCGTTGCGGAAATTATTGTCCACATTTGTCCGGGAGGTGGGGCTTGATTGATGATAATCTGTTCGGAATACTGCCCGTTGGAAACACCATTTAAAGGTGTTGTGGCATTGTCCAAACAATTACACTCAGAACTTGCGATGGGAAGATTTGTTCTGGCGTCAAGGGGGTTTCCCGGTCCTTGAGCAAACAGATTGCCCGATCCCACAAAAAGTAACATCCCGAAGATCAGGATGGAATACAAACCGGAATCCTTGATTCGGTTTAATGATTGTGTAAATAATGGTCTCTTCATCGATTGATGGATTTTGTAAAATTCGTTATTGCTAATAAAATGTTTATAAAAATCTTTCATATTCACTTCGAATATAAAAATGGGTTTCGTGTAAATTTGGCTTTATCCGGGTTTTGTGAACTGCTATGATGTTCACGGACCCGAAATCCACGATGTACCAAGACCAAATATCAGACCAAATTTGTTTTTCACATTTTCATTATTTTTAATATGAAAACAGATTATTTTTTTCCTTAATATTTAAGTGTTTCATAACTAAAAATTAATGTTTGAAATATTTTTTTTAAAAAAAATTAAAAAAAAATTAAATTTTTCTTAAAAAGGATGAATGCCTGGAAAAATCCAATCAAAATCCAAAGGGCGATCTATCATAGTTTGTGGGGAAATGCTAACTTTTGGAGTAAAAGGCCATTATATATCAATAATTTATAAAAAAAGCTGGAACCCAAATATTTTATATATCACCATTTCCTAATAAGAAAGGTGATGAGATAATATGAAAACGTATAATCTGAGTAGTGTTTACATTAGTTTTAAAGTCAGATGAAAAGTTGACCGCCAGCATCTCCCTTATATATAAGAAGTAGAATTCCTAAAAGGGTTTTATGGGCAGCCTTGAAGTTTTTATTAGTAAAGTAGATTTTTAAGTATATAAAAAATGGCTTGAAGATTATTTTTTTAAACCATAACTCTAAGTAAAATATAAATTTTATTTAAGCACATCCCATTTTTCCAGTTGCCTGAGTAGCGCAAACATATCTTTTGGCAATTCGGCTTCACATTTTACCAAAACTTCCTTGTCAGGATGCATAAACTCCAATCTTTGAGCGTGAAGAGGTTGCCTCATTAAAATAGGTTTTTCTTCTTCAAATTTACCTATGTTAAATCTTTTTTGTTTGATTTCAGAAAGACACAGGTTTTCCCGATTGCCATACAAATGATCCACGACCAAAGGATGGCCTATATGAAGCATGTGAACCCTTATCTGATGCATTCTGCCTGTAAGAAGTTTTAAAGAAACATAGGCAAACCGCTTAAACTGTGTTATCACCTTATATTCAGTTGTACTCTCTTTACCTCTTTTATTGATGACCATTTTACCTCTCTGGGTCATGGATTCCGCAAGTGGCGCGTGGATAATTCCTTCTGTTGGCACTACCCTGCCGTCTACAATAGCCACGTAATATTTGGCAACTTCCCTGTTTTCAAATAGGAGAGACATTTTTTTATGCATTTCGGCACTCTTGGCAAATAAAACAACACCTGACGTATTTTTGTCCAGCCGGTGCACCGGAATAATGGTTTCAAATTGTTTTGACAAAATGGAAATAACACTGGGAGCGTTGGTATTAAATCTGTCCGGAATCGTCAATAATCCGGCCGGTTTGTTGACGCAAATCAATGATTCGTCTTCATAAATAATATCAAGTTCCTTTGACTTAGCCATGATTATACTTATACATTATTAAAATAAACTTTGCCAAAAAAAGGAAAATATTATTCAAAATTATCTGATTTTAAATCTGAAAATTTTTTCCGGCCAAGTATAAAATAATCCCATATAATTAATCTCTTGTAAAACTTTTTACTATTATAAGGACCGATTCGATGTTTGAATATTTTTTGCGTAAAGCGGTGTCTTGTGGCAATTACTTTAAACAGAGAAATATAAAAATAGCCATGGGCTTTCAGGACTGCCGTCACATTGGTCCATTGTCCTTTGGTCATAAAGTGTATGGCTGCAATTCCGTCAAGAATAAGTCGGATGGGCAATTTATAAACCAAAAGAAACATGGATTCATTTTTTACCAAAGTAAAAAGGTTGTTTCTGAAGTTTAAAAACATTTTAAAAGGGGATTGGTAGGAAAGGGAACCGCCTCCGAGGTGATACACTTTGCTTTCACCACATGCCATTATTTTATACCCTGCCCTCTTCGCCCTCCAGCAAAGGTCTATTTCTTCATGATGGGCAAAATACATTGGATCAAAACCACCGAGATCCTGGTAAAGTTTTGATTTAATGACCATGGCTGCTCCGCTTGACCAGAATATTTCTGTATTGTTTTGGTATTGGCCTGTATTTTCTTCCACATCATCAAATAACCTTCCCCTGCAAAATGGGTAAGACAGCGTATCGAGATACCCACCTGCTGCACCAGCGTATTCAAATTGTTTTTTATTCTCCAGTGATAAAATCAAAGGTTGTGTTATGCCTATGGTCGGATCGGCTTCCATCATATCAATTATAGGGTCAAGCCACCCCGTTGTGACCATAACATCTGAATTGAGCAAAACAATGTATTCTGTATCTATTGTCAATAAACCTTTATTGTAACCATCAGCAAAACCATAATTTTTGGTTAATGAAATGGTTTTAATTTCAGGATGCCACTCTTTAATGTAGGAGACAGAGTCATCAGATGAGTTATTGTCAATCACAACAATATCCACGTCTTCCTTTGTATTGCTGTAGGCAATAGATGGCAAGAAGGATTCCAGATATTCTCTACCATTAAAATTGAGAATGACGACACTGATTTTACTTTTTTTTGAAGACCGGAAATCATTAAATTGTCTTAGAATTTCACGGCATGTTTTTTCATCCTCCTGAATCTGTTCTACAAGTTGTTCCTTTTTTTCAAACTTAATATCTTCTCTGATATATTCAATAAACTCGACGGTTACATCCCGTCCATAAATATTTCCTGAAAAATCCATCATATGAACTTCCAATGCCTGATTTCCGGAATCAGAGACACTGGCTCGTGTACCAATGTACATCATGCCGTCAAACGAAACGTTGTCATAGTTTACTTTTACCGCATAAACACCATTTAAAGGCAACAATTTTTCTTTAAAATGCAACTTGAGATTAGCCGTTGGGTAGCCAAGTGAAGTACCCAGTTTATCTCCATAAACTACTTTACCTGTAAGTCTGTATGGATATCCCAGATATTGATAAGCCAGTTGGACATCCCCGTTTTCAATGGCTTGTCTGATTCTTGTTGAAGAAATGGTTATATTTTCAATTTCTTTGGCGTTGATCTCAATAACTTTAAAGTTTCCTTCCTTTTCATAATTTTTTAGCATGGAAATATCACCGCGGCGATTCAATCCAAATTTATGATCATAACCCAAAACAATGAATTCGGGATTAAATTTTGCCAGTAAAAACTTTTCTATGTATTCTCTGGGATGAAGTTGAGAAAATTCAACAGAAAAAGGGATTATCACCAGATGGTCAATTCCAGCTTTACGAAACTCTTCTGATTTTTCTTCAGGAGAGTTGAGCAAAAATATTTTTTTGTCATTGGGAAAAACAACATTTCTTGGGTGAGGATAAAAGGTTACAACAACACTTTCACCACCTATTTCTTTTGCCAGAGTTACCATCCTCCTTAAAATGGATTGATGTCCGAGGTGGACGCCATCAAAGGAACCTATTGTCAGTATAGTCTTGCGAAACGATGGTAAATCATCAATATTCCGATATATGTTCATGTTCAAATTTCAGTGCAAAGATAATTTTTCTACATTTGAGTGCCAATTAAAAACAACATTTCCTTAAAAAATGTTATGAGTTTAGAATATTATTAACAACATGATAGATCACAACAAGGTAGTTGAAATTCTGAGAACTATTAAAGACCCTCAAAGTGGCAGAGATATCATTTCTGCAAAAATGGTTGAAAATTTTCAGGTCGATGGAAATAACATTACATTTTCAATAGTACTGAAGACAAATGACAGCCAGTTAAAATCGTCTCTCAACTTTGCCTGTATGGAAGCTTTGCAGCAAAGTTATCCTGACGCAAATATACATATTCATTTAAAAATCAACTCAGACAACACAGGAGAATCCAATAGTGTTCTTCCTCAGGTAAAAAATGTTATTGCTATTGCCTCAGGTAAAGGGGGTGTAGGTAAATCTACCGTTGCCGTAAATCTCGCCATCTCATTGATGAAAAAAGGATTCAGGGTCGGACTGATTGATGCCGACCTGTATGGCCCTTCGATTCCCACTATGCTGGGTTTACAAGGTCAGAGACCCAAAGTAGAATCATTATATGGAAAACATAAAATAATTCCTCTTGAAGCCCATGGAATTTATGTGATGTCCATCGGCTTTATCGTGGAACCTGAACAGGCTGTTGTGCTGAGGGGGCCCAGATTGGGTGGACTTATCAAACAATTTATCATGGATTGTTTGTGGCCAGAACTTGACTATCTTGTCATTGACCTTCCTCCCGGAACCGGAGATATACAGCTTACTTTGGTCCAAACTATTCCTGTGACCGGAGCGGTAATGGTTACAACCCCACAGGAGGTCGCCGTTATTGACGCCATTAAGGCGATGAATATGTTTTTGTTGCCTAACATTCAGGTACCGATTGTCGGTGTTGTTGAAAATATGAGTTGGTTTACACCAAAAGAATTGCCTGACAATAAATATTACATATTCGGACAGGGAGGAGGAAAAAAACTGGCGGAACTGGCAGATAGTGTTCTTTTGGGCCAAATCCCACTGGTTCAGGGTGTCAGGGAAGGAGGAGATGAGGGAAAACCCGTGGCCCTTCACAATGAAGGTATCATGCAGGTAGAATTTTCCCGCATTGCCGACAATCTTGTCAGGCAAGTACATATCAGAAATGAAGTAATGGAACCAACAAGAATTGTAAAAGTAGAAAATTAAACCATTACAATCCAAAAACAGATTTAAATAAGATTCCAGCGTAAAAACGCCATATTAAAGCATTTTTTTTTACCTTTGTCGTATGATAACCATAGACTCAAAAATGTTGGATAAAGTCAATGAGGCTTTAGATGAAATTAGGCCCCACCTTGCAGTAGACGGTGGAAATATTGAAATAGTTGAAATCACCGAAGACCTGGTTGTAAAAATTAAATGGTTGGGCAATTGTGCCTTTTGTTCCATGTCAGAAATGACCATGAAAGCCGGGGTTGAACAGGCAGTAAAATCCAGAATACCTTCTATTAAAGAAGTAGTGGCTGTAAATGATTTTAAGGCACTTCAGTAATTTTTAATCTTCGGATTTGTGTTGGTTTTTTCCCAAAAATAATGTTTTCAGGGTTTTGGTAAGATTTGTTTATCTATATTATTTTGTTTTTCCAGCAAAGACCCTTACTTAAAAAATAACCGGACGATGAACTATCATGAATTGGTTCACCAAATCAGAACAAAAAAAACAAATCTCTGTATCGGCCTGGATACAGATATCAAAAAAATACCTCAATTTCTTCTGAAAGAAAAAGATCCGGTTTTTACTTTTAATAAAATAATCATTGAAGCTACACATGATTTATGTGTTGCCTATAAACCCAATATCGCCTTTTATGAATCCATGGGGCCTAAAGGATGGGAATCACTGGAAAAAACCATGGAAGTTATTCCGGAAAATCTTTTTACCATTGCAGACGCCAAAAGAGGTGATATTGGAAATACCAGTGAAATGTATGCCCGGACATTTTTTGAATATTACCAATTTGATGCTGTCACTGTAGCTCCATATATGGGAGAAGATTCAGTTACTCCCTTTCTCAATTATAAAGATAAATGGGTAATTGTCCTGGGCCTGACGTCAAATAAGGGAAGTAATGATTTTCAAAGACTTACTTTTGAAGGAAAATCTTTATATGAACATGTTTTTGAAAAGGTTTCCACCTGGGGAAATATTCATAACCTAATGTTTGTTGTAGGTGCTACCCATGCAGATGATTTTTCCCAAATCAGGAAGAAAGTGCCGGACCATTTTTTACTGGTACCCGGTGTAGGTGCTCAGGGAGGAGATGCCGAATCCATTATGGAAAAAGGCCAAAATAAAAATTGCGGACTTTTAATTAATGTATCAAGGGATATTTTGTATGCCGGAAACGGGCATGATTTTGCTGAAACGGCAAGAGAAAAAACAAAACTATATGCAAATATTTTATCCGGAAAAATTTCTGTTTAATTCTACCTAATCCATTTCTGATTGCTCAACTTTTACCTGACACACAAAAATGACAAATAAACTGATTGCATTTGAGGGAATTGATGGCAGTGGAAAAAGCACTCAAATAAAAAAACTAGCCGAAAAAATAAAGGGAAACGGAGAAGATGTCTATACAACTTTTGAGCCCACCGACAATTACATCGGAAAGTTGATCAGGGATGTGTTTAGCTACAGATATGAAGCATCACAGGAAACAATAGCAGGACTGTTTGTGGCCGACAGACTGGACCATTTGCTTCATCCCGAACATGGCATGTTAAAAATGCTTGAAACAAAACATGTTCTCACGGATAGATACTATTTTTCTTCTTATGCCTATCATGGTGTTCATGTAGACATGACATGGGTAATGGAAGCCAATCGTATGGCTGTATCCAAAGGTAAGGCAGACCTGCACATTTTTATTGATGTAAATCCTGAAATTTGCCTTAAACGCATCCATAACAATCGGACGCATATTGAAATGTATGAAACCCTGGACAATCTGATAAGAGTAAGAAATCAATATTTGTTGGCCTTTGACCAAATGAAAGACAGAGAAAATATAATGATGGTGGACGGAAACCGTAGCGCAGACGAAATTGCAGAAGAAATCTGGTCTCTATTTAAAAACATGGAGTAAACGGTATGGAAACACAGATTTGGAAAGCCTATCTTGAATTGGGATTTGATCACATACTTGATCTTAATGGCTATGACCACATTTTATTTGTTTCCGTTTTGACAGCGATTTATACCGTCCGAGACTGGAAAAAAATAGTGTGGCTGATTACCGCATTTACCGTCGGGCATTCTATTACACTGGCGCTGGCAGCACTGGACATTATTTCGTTCAACCCTGATATGATCGAGACGCTTATACCTATCACCATTATCATAACCGGTTTATATCAGTTCTACAGGGCTGTCACACCCTATCTCTTTACCAGGGGAATCTATATCTCCTATGTATTAACCTCGTTTTTTGGTCTGATACACGGATTTGGTTTTTCTAATTATTTTAAAGCTATTCTTGGCAAAGAAAACGATGTTGTACTCCCGCTTTTTTCTTTTAATCTCGGAGTGGAACTGGGTCAGCTCCTCGTGGTTACCCTATCCCTCATGATGGGCAGTATTCTGGTGTTATGGTGCAAGGTACCTCAAAAAATATGGGTAATGTTTTTATCGATTCTGTGTGTAATCGTTGCTACCTATTTGTTATTTAAATAACATTAGAAAATATTTTAATATATTAATCATTATAAATATAAATATTACATAATTATTGATAAAATTTTTATACTGGAAAACACCCCTTCAATACAAACGATTCATCAGGACATCATCATCATAGGAGGTGGAGCAGCAGGATTTTTTGCTGCCATCAACGCCAAAATAATGAATCCGGATGTAACAGTAACCATCATTGAACAATCCAAAGAGGTTCTGAACAAAGTGAGGATATCCGGAGGAGGTAGATGTAATGCCACCCATGCCTGCTTTGACCCGAAATTATTGACAAATTATTATCCGAGAGGAAAAAAGGAACTTCTTGGACCTTTCCATGTTTTGGGCGCAAATGACACCGTGAAATGGTTTGAACACCACGGTGTAAAATTGTACACAGAACCTGATGGATGTATGTTTCCTGTGAGTAATACTTCAGATACTATCATCCAGTGTTTCCTGAAACTTTGCCGTGAGTATGGAATCAGGATTATAAACAACTGTAAAGTCAAAGATTTTATTCATCATCCTGAGGGTACATTTTCTTTTGAAATCATCAGTAACGAGACTATTTTTTATGCACATAAAATGATGCTGGCGACGGGCAGCAGTCCCTTTATCTGGAAAATGATGGAATCAAAAGGTTATCAAATTGTTCCTCCTTGCCCTTCCCTTTTTACGTTCAACTTACCCTCTCATCCCATCACAAAATTAATGGGACTAGTGGTTACCAATGCGGTAATTCGGCTGGCTGATTCCAAAATAGAAACCAACGGTCCAATATTGATTACACATTGGGGATTAAGTGGCCCGGCGGTATTGAAAGCATCAGCATGGGGAGCTACTTTACTGGCTTCAAAAAATTACGATTTTACGGCTATTGTAGACTGGATCCCTGATATATCTGAAAATTATATCAGCACTCTAAAAGAAACCCATGCCAAAAAAAAGGTCAGTGCCAATCCACAATTTGGAATTCCAACAAGGTTGTGGCAATTTCTGATGGAAGAAGTTTTGACGGATAAGGAAAAAAACTGGGCTTCACTTACTAAAAATGAAGTGAACGATATTATAAAACAACTAAAAAACAAAAACTTCAGGGTGCAAGGTAAAACCACTTTTAAAGAAGAATTTGTCACTGCCGGGGGCATTTCCCTTTCCCAAATAAATTTTAAAACCTTTGAAAGTAAACTTCATCCCGGATTGTATATGGCAGGGGAGGTCATTGATATTGATGCCGTCACGGGAGGGTTCAATTTTCAGGCAGCCTGGACAGGGGGATTTATTGCTGCAAGGGCAATGACATCAAAACAATAAATGGTGTTCAAATATATTGTCAGTTATATTAAATTTTGAAATGTTGTCCTTAAAGACGATTATCCACCTTTATTTCAAAAATTATAAAAATTTATTATTAAGTAAGGAACTATAAGTACAATATTTTCGTTAACCCCTTATACATAAAATGTATTACTTCTTCGCTAAGGAAATTTGATTTTTACAATTATTTTTTTAACCTTAAAATAGCATTACCATGATGAATGAAGAAGTACGCAACATTATGACGAAAAATCCGATTGTTGCCAAAGCAAATCAATCTCTTAATGAGATTTTTGCCCTTATGACAACACAGAATTTACAACAAATGCCGGTAGTATCAGATGATAACAAATTGTTGGGAATGATAACTTCTTACGATTTATTAAAAGCTGAAAAAAATCATCTTTCCAACGCGCTTGTGGGTGAAGTCATGACAACAAAAATAATTCGGATTACACCAAAAGATAAAGTAGGTACTGCTGCAGAACTTTTTGCAGATAAAAGGTTTAAAAACCTGCCTGTGGTAAACCTCAACCATAAATTAAAAGGTGTGGTCACCTCTTTCCATGTCATTAAATGCGCCTTTAGGGAAGAATATCCCATACCTATATTGTATCAGGAAGAGTTTGCCTATGTCTGATAATTGACCATCTGGTATTTATATTTTACCCAGTTCTTTTTGGCTTTCTTTAAAAAGCGTATGAACATGGTTTCCCATTTTATAAAAATCGAAGAGAATATTTTCGGGAATCAAGGTATTATGCGCATAAAAAATCATGAAGTGGTTGGCTGCTTCCACATGCCACCCACTTGATTTTGAAAAGAATGATAAAACGGTATCTTTAAAATTATCGCGAATCCAACCTTCGTCATCACCGGTCAGGTGGTATTTGTTAGAAAATTCGGGGCTGGTTTCAAAATCAATGTCTTCCCATCCAAAATATGCGCCAATTTTGTGTCCCAAATGTTCGGGTTTCATAGCGAATATTGGCAAAAACATATTTCTATCCAACACTAAAAAAATGGTTTGTTTTACCACTTTTCTGGCATTGCCTGCCTGGATAGAATATTTATAATCAAATAAATAGGTATTAGTGTCATTCATATCAGAAGAGGAAAAACACAAATGAGTGATTTTTCCGTTTCTATGATGTACTTTGAAATATTTTAGGTAAGCGTGCACACCGAATTCGTCGGAACCCAAATATTTATCTTGAAAAGCAGCACACAAACTTCTGAATTTTTGTTCTCTGAGTTCACTTCCTTCACTAAAAAACATAAAATTATTTTATTTCAAAGGTATGTTTATTTCTATTTTTTTTTAATCATTGATATAAAATAATTTTGATAATTAATTCAATATAAAAATTCATGACTCATGTAACTACAAGAAAATCGACTGGTTGATTAAATATTTTGTTAGACAAATTCTAAATAAGGTTTATTAACATCCTATATTTGGAAAAATGGCCATTTAAGTAATAAATTTGCATCTTCACCAAAACGACTTACATTATGTCATGGTTAGTCCAGTTTTTTTCGTCGGGCATCGGCAAAAAAATCATAATGAGCCTTACGGGTTTGTTCTTGATTTTGTTTCTGGTAGTTCACTTAATAGGAAATCTGCAACTTTTGAAGGACGACGGAGGTAAAGCCTTCAATCTTTACACAGAATTTATGGTCACCAATCCCCTTATCAAGTTTGTTTCCTACGGGCTTTACTTTTTTATTCTTTTACACGCCGTCTTAGGTTTGCTTATAGCCCGGTTCAACTCCAACAGCAAAGGAACAAAATATGCCGTTCAGAGATCTCCTGAAACAACATGGGCTTCAAAAAATATGGCATTACTGGGAATATTAATTTTAGCTTTTCTTCTTCTTCATATGGGTGATTTCTGGTTTAAAATGAAATTTACTGACCAGCTGGATATGGTAACTTATGACGATCAGACCGTTAAAAACTTATATGGGCGGGTAGCTGTTGCTTATCAGGAATGGTGGATTGTGGCAGCCTATCTTATCGGTCTGCTGGCATTGTCCTTCCACCTTTGGCATGGATTTCAGAGCGCATTCCAGACTTTGGGCTTAAACCATAAAAAATATACTCCTGCCATCAAAGGTTTAGGAAAATTATACGCTGTGGTTGTTCCATTGGCATTTGCCATTATACCGGTGTATTATTATTTCTTCATGAAGTAAAAAAATCCAACATGTTAGATTCAAAAATTCCAGAAGGGCCCATAGCGGAAAAGTGGACAAAATACAAATCCACTATTCCTCTCGTTGCACCCAATAATAAAAGAAAATTAGAAATTATAGTGGTTGGTTCCGGACTTGCCGGTGCCGCTGCTGCAGCTTCCCTTGGCGAATTGGGATATCACGTTAAGTGCTTTACTTTTCATGACAGTCCGAGAAGGGCTCACAGTATTGCCGCTCAGGGAGGTATCAATGCGGCAAAAAATTATTCGAATGACGGTGACAGTGTCTACAGATTGTTTTATGACACTATAAAAGGAGGTGATTACAGGGCAAGGAGGCCAATGTGCACAGACTTGCAGAAGTAAGTGTCGATATTATTGACCAGTGCGTTGCTCAGGGTGTCCCTTTTGCAAGAGAATACGGAGGATTGCTGGAAAACCGATCTTTTGGTGGTGTTCAGGTATCCAGAACTTTTTATGCCAGAGGTCAGACAGGACAGCAATTGCTTATAGGTGCTTACCAGGCTCTATCGAGGCAAATAGGTCTTGGAACTGTGGAAATGTACAATCGTCATGAAATGGTGGAACTGGTACTCATTGACGGAAAAGCAAGAGGAATTATAGCCAGAAATCTTATAACCGGAGAATTGCAAAGGCATGCCGCCCATGCAGTTGTATTGGCAACAGGTGGGTATGGAAACGTTTTTTATCTCTCGACCAATGCCATGATGTGTAATGTGACGGCGGCCTGGAGAAGTGTTCGAAAAGGAGCTTTGATGGCCAATCCATGTTTCACTCAGATTCACCCTACCTGCATTCCTGTTTCAGGGGATTATCAATCCAAGCTGACGCTTATGTCAGAATCCCTCAGAAATGACGGAAGAGTATGGGTTCCTGCTAAAAAGGAAGACGCGGAAGCTATTCAGAAAGGAAAATTAAAAGGCGTCCAAATAAAGGAGGAAGACAGGGATTATTTCCTCGAAAGAAGATATCCGGCCTTTGGTAATCTCGTTCCCCGTGACGTTGCTTCAAGAGCTGCCAAGGTAGAATGCGACAAAGGACATGGGGTGAGCCCGACAGGATTGGCTGTGTTCCTTGATTTTTCTGATGCTATAGAAAGATATGGAAAAACAGAGGCCAACAAACAAGGTCAACATAATTTGACCAAAGAACAGATCATTGCACTTGGAGAAAAAGTAGTTGCTGCAAAATACGGAAATCTCTTTGAAATGTACGATAAAATCGTTGGCGAAAATCCTTACAAAGAGCCAATGAAAATTTATCCAGCGGTACACTATACAATGGGTGGATTGTGGGTTGATTATAATCTCGAAACTAATATACCGGGATTGTTTGCCCTTGGCGAATGTAATTTTTCAGATCACGGTGCCAACAGATTAGGTGCATCTGCCCTGATGCAGGGTTTGGCAGACGGATATTTTGTCATCCCCTACACCATCGGTACATTTTTGTCCAAAGAAATATCAACGCCTAAGTTTAATCCGAAAGACGAAGCTTTTGTAGAGGCTGAAAAAGCAGTCGCTGACAGAATTCAACAACTTCTTTCCATAAAAGGTAGTCAGACGACAGAAAGTTTCCACAGAAGACTGGGAAAAATCATGTGGGATTATTGCGGAATGGCAAGAAATGAAGAAGCACTTGTCAAAGGCAGGCAAATGATTCGGGAATTAAGAGAAGAATTTTATAAAGACCTTTATGTACCAGGAAAGGCAGATGAATTTAATCCGGAACTTGAAAAAGCGCTCAGGGTTGCGGACTTGCTGGAACACGGAGAACTTATGATGGTAGATGCTTTGACAAGAAAGGAATCCTGCGGAGGTCACTTCCGCGAAGAGTCCGTTACACCGGATGGAGAAGCCATGAGAAAGGATGACGAATTCAGTTTTGTTTCTGCATGGGAATGGGATGACAAAGAACCTGTATTATTTAAAGAAGATCTTGTATTTGAAAACATTAAACTGGTAACACGAAGTTACAAATAAAATATACATCTCATGTCAATACTTAATCTTAATATAAAAGTCTGGAGACAAAATCAAAACAGCAATAAAGGACAGTTTGAAACCTATCAGGTACAGGCAAATGAACATATGTCCTTTCTTGAAATGCTGGATGTTCTAAACGAACAACTTGTAAGAGAAAAAAAGGATCCTGTTGCTTTTGAACACGATTGTAGAGAAGGAATATGTGGTACCTGTTCTATGGTCATCAACGGACAACCCCATGGACCATTGGCGGCCACCACTACTTGTCAGCTCCATATGCGATTTTTCAAGGATGGAGAAACCATTGTCGTAGAACCTTTCAGAGCCAATGCATTTCCAGTCATCAAAGATCTTGTGGTTGACAGGGCTTCTTTTGACAGGATTATTCAGTCAGGTGGTTTTATTTCTGTCAATACAGGACAAGCTGTTGATGGAAATAGTATCCCAATTGAAAAAAACAGGGCAGAAAAATCTTTTGAAGCTGCAGCTTGTATAGGCTGTGGTGCTTGTGTAGCCGCTTGCCCAAATGGCTCAGCTATGTTATTTACTTCCGCTAAAGTAACCCATCTTGGCTTACTTCCTCAGGGAGAGGTGGAAGAAGACAAAAGAGTGCAGGCTATGGTTGCTCAGATGGATAAAGAAGGATTCGGAATGTGCAGTAATATCGGAGCATGTGAGGCAGAATGTCCCAAAGAAATCAAACTTGAAAATATAGCATTTTTAAACCGCTCTTATATGAAGGCTGTATTCACAGGTGAATAAATCATACATTCTTAATGTTGCTGGTTTAATGATCTTATGATTAAAATCATAGATTGACAAAAAATTATTTTTTACTTTTGCTGTATGAAAAGCACTCTGATTCATATACTTATTTTTCTTTTGGTAATGACTTCCTTTGCCAAAGTAACAGGTGTTGTGGTCTGGAGGGTTCAGATGGATAAAATTGCTGCCACCACATGCATAAACAAAAACAAGCCGGCACTAAAATGTAAGGGCAAATGTCACTTGATGAAAATGAATCAAGATGATGTGGCAGACACAAACAACAAATCAGCGCTACCTGTTTTAAAATCTGTATTTGATTTTCAACCATTTTTTAATCAGGAAAATGAAAGTATTTCACTGGGTTTTAATTCCATGACTGAAGAAATACTGAATAATTTCTATATCAATTCACCCAAAGTTTCAGGTGCCACACACACATTAATTAAACCTCCTCAGGCGATCTCCTGAAATAAATGCTGAGTAATCGTAAAAATTTACTCACATGTTTAATTGCCTTTTACATTTGTGCAATTTGCGTTAGAATTGGTTCATACAATCAATCAGGTTCTGGTTGATTTTTAAGGACCCTCTGTTTTTCTAATTCTAATAATAATACAATGAAGTTACAATGGGCTTTACTCTGTGTATTCATTTTATATATGCAGGATAAGACGACAGCCTGTGATGTTTGTGGTTGTTCTGTTTCAGGACAAAATTTCGGAATTATTCCAAAATTCCACCAGCACTTCGCAGGTTTGAGATATTCCTATAAATCTTTTGCTTCAACGCATCCGCCTTTATTATCAACTGAGACCGAAACATACAGCAGAGAATATTTTTCTAATGTGGAACTATGGTCCAGAGTGAGAATCGGTGAAAAATTCCAGTTGTTTGCTTTTATCCCCTACTCTTTTATATCTAAAGTCACTTCAACTTCAAAATATATAAATAATGGTCCTGGGGATGTTAGTGTAACAGGAATGTATTCTGTTATCAATCAAAAGATTTCAACTGACGGTAAAATGATACACAACCTGCAAATGGGTGGTGGAATAAAACTTCCGACAGGTGACAATTCATTTGAGACAGATGAAGGTTGGTTGCCTTCCATTCAATCGGGTACAGGGACAGTGGATTTTTTCGCCAATATTAATTATATTCTTCGATTTAATAATGCGGGATTTCAGGCTGAAGCCGGTTACAGAATAAATACTTTCAATAAAGCGCAGGATTTCAGGTTCGGCAACCGCCTTAATTTTTCCATGCGCTCATTTTATATACACCACATCAGAAAATCAGATATCATTACTTCGGCCGGTGTTTTGGTTGAAAATGCTCAATCCAATTTTCACGAAGGTGTTCTGAATGAACTGTCGGGAGGAAATTCTGTTTTCGGGCAACTGGGCATAGATTTTATATACGGGAATACAGGATTAGGAACATCATTTTCAATTCCCCTGTACGATAATATGGCAGATGGAAATGTCAGATCCAAACCGAGAATACAAGCTCAGGTACTCTATTTTTTTTAAATCATTGCTTAGTTTAGCCTCAATAACTTTTAATATTTTTTAATTTAAAATAACAAATAAAATGAAATATTTTCAAATTTTAATTTTAGTATTTTTAGCTCTTACATTAACACTATCTTCTTGCAAAAAAGACGATACCACTGAAGGGCCGGAAGCAGGTACTGTAGTTCTTGATTTCGACCATGTTTTTGGACCGGATCAGCTTGAATTTTCTTTGAACAAGGAGTTTACACATCCATTACTGGGGGAAAAAATGAATTTCAACATCTTCCAATATTATGTATCAAATGTAAGGCTGAAAAAAACTGACGGCAGTTGGTATACTGTACCTGAAAGTTATTATTTACTGGATCTTTCAAAAACCGATGGCAACAAGATCGAAATTGACAATGTGCCAGGGGGAGAATATACAGATGTTGAACTTTTGTACGGTGTTGACAGTACACGCAACGTTTCAGGAGCACAAACCGGAGCTCTTGACCCTGCCAACGGAATGTTCTGGTCATGGAACAGTGGTTATATAATGGTAAAAGCTGAAGGTACTTCACCAAACTCTGCAACAGGAACTTTTACCTTTCATCTGGGAGGTTTCAAAGGTGAATTCAGAGTTCCCAAATCATTTACATACAGTTTAAATGACAAACTTGTGGTGGATGGTGATCGCGAAGCCGAAATACACATGATTTCCAATGTAGCCAGACTTTGGCACAGTGCTGATAAACTATCCGTCAAATCCAGCCATACTATGCCCGGACAAATTGCAAAAACAATGTCTGGAACATTTTACGATGCTATAAAATTTGACCATATTCACAATTAAATATGGGTAGAAGTTGAAACGTCAGGGGCATTTTTCATGGGATTCCAATAGAAAAATGCCCCGGGCGTTCATAACTTACATAAAAATTATATAATGAGCTTTTATAACTTCAGGTTGTTTTTTTATTCTTTACTGCTGGCAGGATGGTTTATTTCATGTCAGGAGAAAGAACAAAGTTTTGTCCTTGAATATCCTGACTATTTTCCAAAACCGGTATATGGTTTTGACAACAACCCTTTAACGAGAGAAGGATTTATTCTGGGGCGTGAATTATTTTTTGACCCTATACTTTCTGCAGATAATTCCATCAGTTGTGAAACTTGTCACGCTCAGGCACATTCTTTTGCAGATCATAACCTTACCTTCAGTACAGGCATCAACAATCAAACCGGCCTGAGAAACAGTCCGGCTATTATCAATGCCGCGTGGCAACCAAGTTTTATGTGGGATGGTGGTGTCAATCACATTGAAGTAATGCCATTTGCCCCTATTACCAATCCGATTGAGATGGCTGAAGATTTTAACAACCTGATCAGGGAACTGAATGAACATCCCCGATATCCTCAAATGTTTCGCGAAGCTTTTGGTAATCCGGAAATAAATTCTCAAAAAATATTATATGCCCTTGCCCAATACATGTCTGTGCTGGTGAGTAAAGACAGTAAATATGATAAAGTCAGAACCGGGAATGCAGATTTTACAGAAGATGAAGGAGCCGGGTATACACTTTTTAAGAATTATTGTGCTCAGTGTCACGTTGAACCACTTTTTTCCGATTTCAGCTACCGAAACAACGGGCTTGCAGATGTCAACGGAGATACAGGAAGGGGTAGAATAACTCTTGACCCGGAAGATAATTTTACATTTAAAGTGCCCACATTGCGCAATATTTCTCTTACTTATCCGTATATGCATGATGGCAGATTCCGCAATCTTCGTCAGGTTCTGGACCATTATTCTGAAGGTATTACAGCACACCATAATACAGATCCGTCTATTTTAAAAAGCGGAAAAAATGGTATGAACTTCAGTGAAACGGAGAAACAAGAATTGGAATCATTTTTACGTACATTAACAGATTACACTTTTATTTCAAATCCACATTTTTCAAATTAATACATATGCTCAAATCAAATTTATATATCAAAATATGTTTTTTACTATTGATAACAGGAACTTTTATTTTTTCTTTACCCTCTTGCCATGATCACGATTCGGAAAATCACAATACTGCTGTTACCTTCCGGAATCCTTCAGAAAATCAGATTTTTAATGTTGGCGACACCATCCAGTTACAAGCAGATGTCACCGCGGACATAAGCTTACATGGATATGAAGTACATCTGCACGATATTAATTCCAATACATTTGAAGTAATAGTTGATAAACATACCCACAATAGTAAATATACCATTGAACAAAACTGGATTGCAGATAAAGCAGGACTTAAAAAAATTGAGATTATTGTCTATGTGACTCACGACGGAGATAAAGTGAGTGATTTCAGAAATATTGAATATAAATAAGGCTCAGCGATTTCACAAATTCCGTTAATGTGAATGGAATTAAAAAAAACGATACAGGAATAATTCCGGTATCGTTTTTTTTCAGGTATTATCTTCCTGATTTATCTTTATCAATCATAGTCTGAAGTTGAAAAGTTTTCAAATTTTTCCCGATAATTTTACGCTTTTTATTCAATAAATACATTTCGGGCGTGTGGTCAACAAAATATTTTCCATAAATAGATTTGTTGGTAGGGTCATAGACATTGGTCCATGACAATTTTTTTTGTTTAATATAATCTCTCCACTCTGCATCATCCGTATCAATGGCAATAGCAAACACATCTACATTAGATTTATTTTTCAGGTAAAACTCGTGTAACAACGGAGTTTCTTTCTGACAATTTTCACAATCGGGATTAAAAAGATAAACAACAATGTATTCTGTTTTTTTAGCCAACAATTCCTGTTGTTTCCCGAATTGATCCGTAGAAATAACATTGGGACCATCTTGACCTACGAGACTAGCCGACATTTCAGTGGCTCTCTTACGGATAAAATTGACTTCTGTTGTATCAGACCAGAAAGCTTTATCATATGTAAAATAAGAAAGTGCCATTTGAGAAAAAACACTTTCCGCATCCATAAGGGTTGCTTTACCAGGTTCATAGGTCGTCATTACCCAGTTTACAAATACCATAAAATATTCTTTGTTATTTTCACACAACTTCATAAGAGAATGTGCAGATGATACAATTGAGTCCGGATTCTGAAGGGTCAATTCCTTAAAATATCTGGTCAATTTTGTACCAATCATGGGCGTCCTCAACAACCTTCTGTCATTAAAATTTACATTTTTCCAGAAATCCGAACGGTATTGATGAACTTGTTTTTCTTTAGGTAAATCTATGCGAAAGGCAGGATTCTGACCACTCACTTTAAAATTGGCAAACAAAGATTTAGGGTGATCAGCAAGAAGTTTTTGGAAGTAGGACATCTTTTGAGCTTCGAGTTCCAATTTTTTGCTGACAAGTGTTTTATATTCAGGACTGCTCTCCTGCAGACCCTTTAGTTTTTCAGTGATTTGTATCAGTTCAGGATTGATTGTCTGCTCGTATTGTATGGTTTTATACATAAGTTCTGTCTCAAAACTCCCGTTAACTTGTATTGAATTAAATATATCATTCATTGCAACTTTAATCTCAAAAGTCTGATCCTCATCAACCATCACCTGAATCGTCTGGTCATTTTTCATCATAAAGTAATAAAGCCCCTGAGGCATACCTTTGCACTTTTATAAGTGATAATTCCGTTTTGAGCTACCGTTGTATCCTGAATGTAATTTTGGTCAAGGTAAAATCCGACAATTTGAACCGGTCCGGTGTATGTAAGATCTGTCATGGTAATCTTAATGTCCGTTGGTCCTCCCATGACAGGATTACTGATTGGATCTTTACCGGGGTCGGCTTCGAGAGATACAGGGCTATTTTGATTTTTTGGAGCTGATTCTTTACAGGACACCCATATTAAAAGTGATAATACAAAAACAAAATATTTCATGATAGTTAATGTTTATGTTTCAAAATGTATCTTATCAAAATACGACAAATTGTGTTCTTTAACAAAATGTAAAAGCCTGAATATTCAAAGCTTTCTGCAATGAAAGGCAAAGGTATAAAAATTTTATATATAAATAAATATAATATATAAAAAATAGTATATTATGTGTGAATAATAACCTATGTATACAGGTAAAGGGAAGTTTGATCAAAAATTATCTACACCGCCACACTGTAGAATATTACAATTTATTAAAACAAATGAAATTTTCCAATAATACATAAAAAAGGTCTGTCTCACCATTGGGTTTTGTGAGACAGTCCTTTATATTTAATCCCTTCTGAGGATGCCAAATATTTTTCTTTTACTTCTGAAGCTCAGCCAGTACATAACCGGCACAATAATCAGAGTAAGAAAAGTAGCAAAGGTAAGACCATAAATAACCGTCCATGCCATAGGACCCCAAATAGCAGTATTGTCACCACCGAGGAAAAACTCACCGTCCAATCTTTCAATGAAACTAAAGAAGTTGAAATTAAAGCCAATCGCCAGGGGTACCAGACCCAAAACGGTGGTGATGGCAGTCAGTAAAACCGGTCGCAATCTTGTCGCACCTGCCTCCACTATCACTTCCTTTTTTATTTCAAGAGGAAGCTCCATTTCACTCTTTAAGCCCATTTCTTCCAGTTTCCTTTGTGTAAGTAACTTTGTATAATCTATCAGTACGATAGCGTTATTTACCACAATTCCTGCCAGAGAAATAATACCGACTCCTGAAAATATTACAGATATGGTTGTTCCAGTAAGGGAATAACCCAAAAACACACCAATGGTACTGAACAGTACGGACAATATAATAATGAATGGACTGACAATACTGTTGAATTGAGATACCAGAATCAAAAATATAAGAAATACTGCCACCATAAAGGCTGTTGTTAAAAATCCCATATCTTCAGCCTGCTGTTCCTGTTGTCCTGTAAATGCATAGGTAAACCCATCCGGCAAAGGAAAGTCCAACATTTTTTCTTTAAGTTGTGCAACGATTTCATTGGCATTGTACCCATCCAAAACATTGGAATATACAGTCAAAACCCTGTTTTTATCTTTTCGTTTAATGGAACTGTACGTACTGCTGTATTCAATATCAGCCACTGCTGATACAGGAACCTGAACCAATTGTCCATTGGCTGGATTTCTGAAAGTTATCTTCTGGTTCAATAAACCTTCCACATTATTCCGGTATTTATCATCCAGTTTTACAACGATGGGATATTCATCTTCACCGTCTTTAAACTTGGAAATTTCTTTTCCAAAAACTGAAGTCCTCAAAGCAGAAGCAATACTGTATGTTGACAATTCATAACGGCGCGCTGCTTCCCTGTCAATATGAATCAACAATTCAGGTTTTCCCAACTGTATATCTGCTTTTAATTCTTCAATACCAGCAATGTCAAGGTTTTTAATATAACTCCTTATCGTTTCTGATAATACAATCAATGAGTCAATATTTTCACCTCTCACTTCAAGATTTACGGGTTTGCCTGCAGGAGGTCCATCTGCATTTTTGTCCACGACTATTTCCACTCCGGCATAACCTTTTAGTACTTCTCTGATGTCAGACATGACTTCCGTAGTGGAAATACCACCCCTTTCACTGGCCGGAACAAAAGAAACGGTTACCCTTGCTTTGTTGGGAGTGACACCGGGCTCCGGAGGTTGATTGGGGTCGGAAGTATTTTCTCCTATCTGGGTTAATACCGCTTCAACTACAGCCCTTTTGTCTTTGATTACCGTTTCAATTTTAGATTCAATATCTTTGGTGATTCTGTTGGTGGCTTCAATATCACTACCCATTGGCAATTCCACAAAAGCATTGATATATATAGGATCAGCTACAGGAAAAAACTCAACTTTTGGTTTAACTATTCCTAAAAGTAGTATGGAAAATATCAGTAAACCAAAAGTACCGGCCAAAAAGAAAACAGGTTTTTTTCCTTGCAATGAAAACCGGATAAAATTGTCATAAAACTTTTCCATGGCAGGTAAAAATGTCTCCTGAAATTTGAAAGTGACAGGTCGTAAAACAAAATAATTAACAGTTGTCAAAATGGCAACAATCACCATGAGGTTGCGCATCCACATTACACCGGATATATGACCAAGCAAGGCCAGAACCAAAAGGACGGCTATCATAATAAAG
This sequence comes from Saprospiraceae bacterium, assembly GCA_016715245.1. GTDB lineage: Bacteria > Bacteroidota > Bacteroidia > Chitinophagales > Saprospiraceae > OLB9. The sequence continues at coordinate 17,069 of JADKAS010000020.1, read as the reverse complement.
ATATTTTTCCTCTTTCTGGCTATCACACCAGGATCAGTATCTTTTTCATCAATTTTCATAAATTTGGCTGCAACCACAGGATTGACCACCAATGCCACAAATAATGAAGATGACAACACTATTATTAATGTTATAGGGAAATATTTCATAAACTCTCCCATAATACCCGGCCAGAACCCAAGTGGAATAAATGCTGCCAATGTGGTTAATGTGGAGGCAATAATAGGAACTGCTATCTCTCCTACACCGTATCTGGCTGCTTTCAGTGGGGAATATCCGTTTTGAACGTAACGGTACATATTTTCCACAGCTACAATGGAGTTGTCCACCAACATTCCAAGAGCCAGTATCAATCCGAAAAGAACGACAATATTAAGGGTCACACCCATCAGATTTAAGATCATGATACCCAACAACATAGAAATCGGAATAGCCAAGCCAACCATATTGGCATTTCTCAGACCAAGGAAAAACAACAATATCAAAGTCACCAGGATTACACCGGATATAATACTGTTTTCCAGATTATTGACTTCGTTTCTGGTGTTAACAGACTGGTCATTAAAAATACTGATTTTAAGATCTTTTGGCAGATTTGGTTTCGCTATCTCAATTTCCTTTTTAATATTGTCAGCCGCATCCAGCAGGTTTTGTCCTCTTCTTTTGATAACGTCAAGACTAATGACCGGTAGACCATCAGAACGGGCATAGCTGGACCTGTCCTTATAGCCGTCAACGACAGTTGCGATATCTTTCAAAACAATCGGACGTTGATTTTCACTTTTAACGATGAGGTTTTGTATCTGTTCTGCTGACGTAAACTGACCAACTACTCTGAGTGCCCTTTTAAAGTCATTGGACACAATTTCTCCGCCGGACATGGTGAGGTTTTCTGAAGATACAGCATTTTCAATATCACCAAATGAAACCTGAAGAGACTGCATTTTAAAAAGGTCGACATTGATGTTAACTTCTCTTTCCAGAGCTCCTTTCAGGTCGACTTTGGAAATCTGCTTTACACCTTCCACTTTGTCCTGAAGGTATTCAGCGTATTTTTTAAGATCGTCGTTGTTATAATTTCCGGATACATTGATGGTCATAATCGGAATTTCCGAAAAATTTATTTCAAGAACTGTAGGATCTTCCGTAAGGTCATTTGGCAATTCTTGCTTGGCTTTATCCACAGCATCCTTTACTTTTCTGACAACGGCTTCCATTTCAAGGTCGGCATCAAATTCAGCAATAATAACCGAAAAATCCTGAATGGAAGTGGAGTTTACATTTTTAATACCGTTGATATTTTCAATCTCTTTTTCCAGGGGACGGGAAATCAGGTTTTCAATCTCTTCCGCTGAATTACCGAAATAAGGGGTATTGATGTATACAGTCGGCAGTGATGCTTCCGGAAATTGTTCTTTAGGTATGGTTACATATGACCTCAACCCGAAAACCATCATGATGGTTAATAAAACCGAGGTGCTGTTGTCCACAGCAAATTCGGTCAGGCCGAATAATTTATATTTAGATTTTTGTGTACTCATGATGATTATTTTTGAGATTCAGGTGCTATCAGCTGACCTTGAGTAATACTTCTTGCTCCTTTGACAATAATTTTGTCTCCGGGCTGCAAACCGGAAGTAACTACCGTTTTTCCTTCCGTACTTTCACCTGTCGTTACTATAACCTTTTTGGCAGACCATTGATTGTCTTTGTTTTCTGCCACATATATAAATTTCTGCCCGTCCACCTGTTGTTGTATAAGTTCAAGTGGCACAACAATAGCATCATTGAGCGTATAATCATTGAGTTTAATTACCGAAAGGAGGTTTGGTTTCAAATCATTGTTAACATTATCCACATTTATTTCCACCTTAAAAGTACGGTTGGACGGATCGATGGTTCTGCCTAACATGGTAATCGGTTTTTGAACATTTTTATTCAATGTTGGGAAAAAGACATCAACTTTATTGCCTACCTTCACTTTTCCAAGATAATTTTCAGGAACATCACTTACTACTTTTACCCGGGAAGTGTTTAATATTTGAACGATGGGAACTCCGGGTCCGGCCACTTCTCCTTGTTTTAAAAAAACCATGTCAACCACGCCTGAAATCGGAGCGTACACATTTGATTTTTTAAGTTGGCTTTCGATGGTAAGAAGGTTTTTTTCAAGTCTCTCCATATTGTTTTTAGCCTGAAGATATTGTATTTCTGAGCCTATATTCTGATCCCACAATCTTTTCTGACGCTCATATACATCTTTGGCAAGATCAAGAGCTTTATTCAATTCATCTTTTTGAGTGCGCACAGATTCTACATCTGTTCTGGCGATAAGTTGCCCTTTATTTACTTTCTGTCCTTCCTTTACATTCAGTTGCAGGATTCGTCCTCCCATATCACTGGCGGCATTTACAAGATCTTCGGATTGAACCACACCCTGAAGGTCGATATACCGGGTAAATGTTTCTTTTTTAACAGTGTCAATGGAAACCACAAGTAAATCCTTTTTACTATCCGGATCCATTGTTTCAATTTCCTTTTTGAGATCGGCTATAGATTTTTCAAGAGTTTTCAACTCTTCTGTTTTCTGAGCGAGTAGTGCTTTTTTGCCTTCAAGATCTGCAGGCAATTCATTTTCCTTTGGCTGTCCGCAGGATAACAATATGGTGGCTATGAGAAAATACAAAAATTTCATGGTATTATTATTTTTTGTTTTGATGTAATATTTGATGTTAAGATTATAGAAGACCCAAGGCGGTTTTCCAGTCCAGCAATGATGTGAGCACATTATAAACACTTTCTGTATAGACCGCCTGCGCTTGATACAAAGCACTTTCAGCTTGAGTTACTTCCAGACTTGAGCCGACCCCTTCTCTGAACTTCACCAAAGTTTTAGAGTATATTGTATTGGTCATGTCCAGCGCTTTTTTACGATTTTCAAGGTTTTTGTTGGCATTATTATATGAAATATATGCATTTTCCACCTGGAGACGAATGGTGTTTTCAAGCATCTCTTTTTGAACCTCCGTTTGCATGTTTTTGATTTTATTTCTTTGTAATTTGGCTGATCTTTCACCGCCGTCGTAAATCGGTACGTTTAATGAAAGTCCCACAGCTGATTGAGGTATCCATCCCGTTTCATCATTATCAAAAAGGTTTTTTCGAAAAATATTGCCCTGAACATTTGCAAAGCCCCTTAATGTCGGGTAGTAACCAGCTTTAATTCTTTGGTAGTCCAGATTGTTTAAATCCTGACCTAATTGCAGTAATGTATATTCCTTTCTTTTGGAAAAATCTATATTATCTTTAGACAATTCAGGCATATTATTCCATTCCACCATAATTTGATCAATATTCTGGGTAAGTGTAATATCTTTGTTTAAAGGATAATTCATTTGGAATTTAAGGACATTTTTACTTATTTCCACCAACTGTCCCACATATTCAGTCTGCGTCAAAAGGTTGTCGTAAGATAGCTGCAAACGATCGACATCCAGAGATTCAGCAAAACCATTATCATACATGGCTTTCACTTCTTTGAGTGATTTTTCAACATTACTTTTGTTGTTTTCCATCACTTTCAGATTTTCTCCGGAGAGAAGAACTGCCATATAAGCACGGGTAATATTTTCTTTTATACCTTGAATGCTGACTTCCTTTTCTTCAAGCACCAGATTTTTATAATTTTTAGCTGCTTTTACGCCATAAAGGTAGGAAGCATCAAACAACAAACTGCTTGCTTCTACTCCAGCTATAAAAGAATTGGGCTGAAAAAGTGTAAATTTACAGGTCTGAGGAGCTCCCAGATCCCTCTCCGGGATGACGTTTTCATCAAAAAGAATTCCGTAAACAGTCGGACCCAAAAAATCCCGTACAGGTTGCGAAGGAACCGCTATATAATATTGATAGTTGACGTTGGCCTCTACCTTCGGTACACCTATAGATTTAAATTCCCTCACCTGATGAGCGGCATCAGTAACGGCCAGATTCTTTATCTTGATTTCATTACTTTGATTTATGCCATATGAAATGGCTTCCGAAAGTGAAAATGATTCCTGTGCTTGGATTTCTGAAACAACCAGAAACAGGGTTAATAAGTACATTATAAATTTTTGCATATACATATATTATGATTTGTCGAATGAAATGGAACTGAGTATTTTTCTGCCATCATCGGAAACAATTCCATGCAGATGATATCTTTGAATTTGTTTGAGTATGTTTAGTAAATCAAACTGTGTCACAGGAAATATTTCCGGATTAACCATGGTATTGGAAAGAGTTATATACAGTTTTGCGATAATCATTGGGTCGAGATCTTCTCTGTACAATTTTTCATTAATACCCCTGACTACATTGTTATAAATTAAGTCCCGGATAAATGTAAAGTGTTGATTTTCTACCAGACTCCAACATTCAGGGTAATACTTTTTGAGATCATAAATTAACACTGGATTAATCATCATCAAAAATTGCAATACATGTCTGGAAATACCAAGAATTTCATCCAGTGCATTGGAAGAAGTTAGGATGATTTGATTTACCTCTTCTTCATCTTGCCGCAGATGAGCCGTTAAGACTCTTTCAATGAGGATTTCTTTGGATGGAATTTCTGCGTAGATGGTCTTTTTTGATATTCCCAGTTTGTCGGCAATATCGTCCATACTGACACTTTTGACACCATACTTTATAAATAATTCAAAAGCAGCAGTCAAAATGTGATCGCAACAAGACTTATGGGAAGATATGGAAAATGAGGTCAGAATGGCAGATGCGTTTATGAATTAAAAATGTAGTGTAAATTTACAAACATAAACTATGGAAACTTTAAAAGGTTTAAAAGTTTCCGACAAAATATAATTTTTTTTCGACCAAAATTATTATCTGTTACAAAATATACGTGATGCTATTCAACTCAATATGAAATTAATGAAGGTAAATTGTATCTTTATAGTCGGCTGAACATATTAAAAAAGAAGGATTCCATTATGTTAATATGAATATATTTTACAAATGACGATGACAACTTTTGTGCCACCGAAAAATTAAAATTTTTAAATTTTTAAGGTTTTATCTTCCATATTTTATCAGCATAAGGCAAATATTCAGGTAAGGCTGCGGATCCGTACCATAAAAAATATTCAGCCTCAAGCAAACCCTCTGTTACTGCCGGATCAGCCTGCAACAATACTTTTGCTTCATCCAATGTTTTTACATCCAAAATAAAAATACCTCTGTAGGTTTTATCATTTTTACCTAAGGGACCGGCAACGATCATTTTTTCTTCTTTTACCAGCTTTTGAATATTGTTCATATGGCCTCGGAAACATTCATTAATAAAATTTTTGTCTGTTGAAGTATGACTACCGGTTTTTAATATTACCCAAATATAACTTTTCATACCCAGATCATCCCCGCCTAATTTATTGGCAAGCAAATCGTCATATTCAGGATTCATAACTGACGGATCCACAGCAACCAATGACGCCGTTTGCCTGAACATTTTATAAGCAAATCCCTTGTTGTTTTTATCGGAAACGGTAACCCAGAGCTCATTATCGGAAATTTTTCGATACATAATCTTTTGCGGAAAATCGTGCCCGGAATTTTCAAAAACTACAACACTATCTGATTTTGTAAGTACAAAGGCAATGGTTTTCCCCATGTTTTGCCCCTTAACAGTAGCGAAATATTTGGTTTTTTTGCCTGACTTTGAAATTTCCAAATATTCTGAAACCAGAATTTCCCCGTTTTTTTCTGTATAGGAAAAACCTTTTAAAGTAGTTTCATTCAGCAAGTCCCACTTTTCAAAACTTTCTTTGTTTTCAATTTTCCATGTTCCAACAAGGAATGAAGGAAACGTTTTCTGTGCCATGCAAACACTTGTCCATAAAAAAAATATCAACACATTAAAGTTACGCATATTTTCAGATTAATGTAAATAAACAAATCATAACAAAACTATAACCAGATTACGAAATCATCATTTTTTTTGTTTAGCTTCGTATTCAGGCAATTTTCTAATATATTCTTCCGCATCCCAGGTCATACCCCAATTTGAAATGTAGTCGCTGAGAGGTCCAAGACCAACCTCTGCCCGTCTGGTGTCAACGTTGGCAGGGTCTATAAGTGGTAAAACATAATATTCGTTAGTTTCTGAATCTCTTGTCACCTGACTACCGTAAATTTGTTTTCCACCTCTACGAAGTGCCACCCTGTCTTCCAGAAGAGCAAGGCTATTGGCTTTTGCATTTCCCTTTTTTACTGCCTCTCTCATCATTGGCAAATATTTTTCCTGTGTTGGCAGGTCTGAATGCTGAATTACCAAAAACAAAGTGTTATTGCCTTGATTACCAATAATATCGGCACTTAACCAGCCTCTTTCATCGAGAACGGTTGAAACCTTGATTAGATTTATGGAATCTTTTTTATGTATTATATTCCAATGATTTCTCATTTCTTCAGAATCATATCCGTATTTTTCTTCGATCGCTTTTAACTCTTTCCGGTATTTCTGATCATCCTGGAATACAGTATCAAGCAAAGCCACAAGTGGTTTGTCGAAGTTGGCTTCCATCTTAACTTTGTTGGCCGTCACTATGTCAATAACTTTTTTCCATCTTTCATCATTATACAGGGAAGATAAATCCGTATCTGTAGAAATGTGGTTTAAATTCGTGTAATTACCTTTTTCTGCAATCCGGAAAAGTTGTACAAAAGAAGAATCCGCAACTCCTGAAAGAGCCCATGAACAAGCTGCGTCGTACCTGTCATTTACAGGGGCTTTATCATTGGCTGCTTTGAAGGCCTCTGAAAAAAGATGTGCCGAAGCAGTATAATCTTTTGTTTCATATGCTCCCCTTGCACCTTTTATTAAACTGCTGTAGGAGGATGAATTTTGAGCCATCGCTTCTAACTGAATGAATAATACAAATATGAATAGTACACTTTTCATAAACACAAATACTTTAATAAAAAATCGATCCTTTTAACACAAATATATTAAAAATATTGACGTCAAAACAAAAATAAATCTTTTAACAAAAAGAAATGACTTAGTACCATCATTCCTTTGAACAATGTATTATAGAAATAAAAATACATCGGTCACTAAGCCTAATGATAAAACACCATATTTTACTTACTAAAATAATATTTCTACATATTGGCAATATTCCTACTAAATATTTGTAAATATTAAATTTTTAATGTTTATTTGCAGTCATTCTTACTTCACAAAAAATATTAATGTAAAGTCATTAAAAATATGTGGATTAGGTACGATTTTTTAACCTTATAAAACCAGCAATATGTTTTTAACAAGAATATGTATTGTTTTATTGTTTGGCGGTCAATTATGTGCTCAGTCAAATGGAGCCTTACTTACATCGTATGGCAGCAATGGAAAATCCATTTTTACCATTCCAGGAAGAGACTTGCGCATTTATGATGCAAAGGAACTGGCTGACAATTCGGTGTTGCTTGCCGGATCTATCATACAAGAAAATAAAGATCAGGAAGATATGGTGCTCATAAAAGTTGATAAAAATGGCCAACCTGATCCTCAATTTGGTATCAAATTTTATGATGTAGGAGAAAAGGAAAATGTAGCCCGAGACATGGCTGTTTTGAGTGATGGTAGTATCATTTTATGTGGCTGGTATCATAATGGAAATAATTTTGACATACTTATCGTTAAACTGAAATCCGATGGCAGCATTGATATGGGTTTTGCTACAGGAGGGTTAAAAATATTTAATTTGGGAAGCACAGATACCGGCCATACGGTGACCACGGATAAAAATGACAATATTTATATCAGCGGTCGAACTTTTCAATCCGGTTTAGGTGTGGATGCTCTTGTCATCAAAATGGATAAAAACGGGCAATTGGCCAACAATTTTGGTGTAGCCGGAATAACAAAAAACGATTTTGGAAGTAACGAAACCGCTTACGATATGGAAGTAACCGATAATGGAAATATATATTTGGGAGTAGACAGTGAGATGAATGGAAATACACAATCAGGAGCCATAAAATACCTCGCAAATGGGAATCCCGATACAGGATTCGGCCAGAATGGTCTTGCCACTATGGCTACCGGAAAAGGTTTTGCCTCAACTTATGGTATAGACATACAAAAAGATGGCAAAGTTCTTTTGGTAGGTAATGAAACGCCGTTGGCTGGTAATACGTCAAACATAACCATTTTACGGTTTAACCCCAATGGAAGTCCGGATATTGGACTTAATGGGTCCGGTTTTTTATTTGACAGTTCCTTAAATGAAGGATCTTATGGTACCGACATTCAACAAACGGACGATAAAGGAATACTTGTTTTGGGATTTGGATTACATCAGGGAGCACCTTCAATCATCCTTCAAAAATATAATGAGTCAGGAAGTCTTGACGCTGGATTTGGAAACAATGGAACCAGTCTGACAGATTTTAATACGAATGTGCAAGTTTCATCCAGCCTGCTCTTATTAAAAGATGGAAATATATTGATTGTTGGGCACAATCCGTTAGGTAGTTCTGTATTTCTCGCAAAATACAAACACACTTTATCCTCCAATTCTGTTGAAACAGCGGAAAACAAAGTTGTTATTTACCCAAATCCTTGTGCCGGGACATTTCAGGTACGTTCTGATGAGGCATTTGGAAAAGTGACTATTTACGATTTTTATGGACGTTTTGTTTTTGAAAAGGAAGTAGAAAATGGCGCTTCGATTGAGTTACCCTCAGGTGTTTACATTCTGAAATATAGGTCATTAGAAGAGGTTAGCACCCATAAAGTTATAGTAGAATAAAAAAGGTATATTGCAAAAGGCGGAAATAAAAATTCAACACATTGAAATCAGACAACATTTCAAAAAAATAAAATGTTGCCATTATTTCGCATTAACTTAGCGTAAATTGGCAATATTTTTTTCATAAAACAGACAAATTTTCCAATTTGAAGGTTAATCCCAAGTCTTTAAAATTCCGGCTTTGAAATAACAGTTTTCAACATGCAATATTTGGAAATAAATAATAATTATCGTATCTTTACATGTTTTTATTTCAAACTTAAAATTTAATACGATGGGATTTTTTAGCTCTTTAAAAAGATTATTTTTTGCAACCGAATCTGTGACAAAATCAGCCGTCAATAAAGGGGTTGAATTTACTAAAGAAAAAAGCCTTGATGTTATCAATGAAGGAAAAGAGGCTTTAAAAAATATAGATGAAAAGACTTCCGGATTACGTGAAGCCATAGTAGAAAAAGCGTCAGACTTAAAGGACAAGGCAGTTGATCTGGTAGACAAAGCAGAGGACCTTGCTGAAAAAGCCGGAGATAAAATCGCTGAAACGGGACAAAATGTTTGGGAAAAAGCGGGTGACCTGACCGAAAAAGCAGAAGGTCTCGCTGAAAAAGCAGGCGACAAAATTGCTGAAACCGGACACAAAGTTTGGGACAAAGCGGGAGATCTGGCTGACAAAGCAGAAGGTCTCGCTGAAAAAGCCGGCGACAAAATTGCTGAAACTGGTCACAAGGTCTGGGATAAAGCAGGTGATCTGGCCGACAAAGCAGAAGAACTGGTTGATAAAGCAGGAGATAAGGTGGTTGATACCGGATCTCACCTTTGGGAAAAAACAAAACAGGCTGGTGAAACTTTGGATAAAGTGGCGGACAAAGCTGAAAGTTCAATTACAGGAACTACTCAAAACATTTGGGACAAAACAGCCACCTTTGCTGAAAAAGTAGGCGACAAGGTAGCAGAAACAGGTAGTCAGGTATTTGAGAAAACAAGTGATTTTGCTGAAAAAGTGGCGGAAAAAGTGGTTGAGACCAGCAATAGTGTATGGGATAAAACAGCGGATATTGCTGAAAAAGTCGGAGAAAAAGTAAAGGACGGTGGAGAAACCCTCTTTGAAAAAGCAAAAGAAGTATCCTCAAAAATTGAAGATAAATTTGATGACACGCTGGACAAAGCCAAAAAAATGGAAGCAGAGGAAGCAATGCAGCCTAAAAAAGAATTTGCTGACGAAACTTTAGATGCCGGAGGTTCATTACTGGACAACAAGGACGATTTTTTCAACAAAGCATCTCAATATGCTGATGGACATTATGATGCATTTAGTGAAGGAAAAGTGGTCGTAAACACCAATCCCGATCAGTCAGAAGCAGATAAAAAAGATGATGGCGATAAAAACATTGACGGACTTGTGGATGATGCCATCATAGTAAAAGATTAATTACCACCAGGCAGGCAGCGAATTCAATATATTTTGCATCTATATTAAAAAGGCATATCTATGTCGCCCTTAATTATCAATAGCCATACAGAAAAAGAATTAATACAATTTTGTATTAAGGGGGATCGTAAAAGCCAAAAACAACTTTTTGAGGTTTACGGTCCAAAAATGATGTCTGTATGTCTGAGATATGCAAAAAATAAAAATGAAGCAGAAGATATTTTTCAGGAAGGTTTTATTCGTGTTTTCAGGCACATTGAGAACTTCTCATTTGAAGGTTCTTTTGAAGGATGGATCAGAAGGATTATGATCAATACCGCCCTGAAATACAACAGTAAAAAATCTTTGGGCTGGAATCTTAATACACTGGATGACATAATACAGCAATTTGATAAAAGTGAACCAGATGTGGTGTCTATGCTGACGGAGGAAGAACTGCTCAGCTATATCAGTCGTTTGCCGCACGGATACAGGATGGTATTTAACCTGTTTGTCATTGAAGGATATTCTCATAAAGAGATCGGAGATATGATGAATATTGAAGAATCCACTTCCCGTTCACAATTGGTCAAGGCAAGAAAAATGTTGCAATATAATTTACGAGGTATCCTTAAAATGGTGATTTAGAAATGGGACAAAACCAATTTGACAAACAAATAAAAGACAGACTTCAGTTTCACGAAAGTGAAGTAAGTTCAGGCTTGTGGGAAAATATTGAATCACAATTACACGATCAGGGTAAAAGGCGTTTGGCTCCTCTTTACCTGATTACTGCCGTCGGGAGTATTTTTTTATTTCTGGGAATTGCGGTATATTGGTTTAACAAATCAGTCCCTTCACAACCGCAAAAAGTAAGTGAATCCATAGAAAAGATTTCTCCTTCCGTTTTAAACCAAACCAAAAACCAAATTACTTTGCCTGCCAATGAATCAGATGTCATCATCTCAAATCAAAACACGGGTCATAATCCTTCCCATCATTTTTTGACTGGATCCGGAGAAAGTCTTCCGCTTTCAAATACAATATCTTCAAAGAAAACCATCGTATCAAAATTCAAAAAACAAGATTTATCTTCGGCAAATGGCGAAGGAAATATTTCTATTCATCCGGAAATCACGAATGAAGCTGCTTTAGCAGAAGTAGCAACATTGGATTTTAATGGTCAGGTTTCCATTTCCAACCTCAGGACATCGTTATTTACTCCTTTACATTCCATTAAAAATCGTAAACATGTAATTAGGAGAAACAAAAAAATTACACCAAAAGATAATTGTTTAAATGATTTTAATCAAAGGGGTATCGGAATGTCCCTGGACGTATATTACGGAAATGACATCCCTTTAAGAAGTATGCGTGCCCGTGAAAGTGCATTTACAAATCTTGTCAATAAAAGGAAAGAAACAGAAACCCCTCTCTATTCCTATTCTTTGGGAGCCAGACTGGGATTCAGAATGTCAGAAAAATTTAATATATACACAGGGGCTCATTTTTCCAGAATTAATGAAAAATTTGAGTATACCGACCCTGAATCTTCACAAACCAAAGTGGTTAAAACTACTTTATATATTAAAGATTCGGCAGGAAATATTAAGGACAGCACTTTTACTTTTGACACGATTTATATTCCGGGAACATTGGTGTATAAGGTTAAAAACCAATACTCTATGATTGACATACCTTTTCTTGTAGGATTTACATTATTACAAAAAGATCGGTTATCCCTTGATATAAATATAGGCGTTATGGCCAACCTTGTTTTTCAAAAATCAGGAATGGCACTCAATAATGATGTATATTCCGTGCGGAATTTTAAGGATCTCAATGCGCATAATTTTCATAATTCTTTAGGTATTTCCAGCTATATAGGTGCACAATTTGCCTACGGATTTTATGATCGTTTCAGTTTCTTTATTGAACCCAATATCCGGTTTTACCACAGAGGCCTCACCTCAAAAGATTATCCTGTTATACAAAAATATGCAGTAGCAAGTTTTTTTACCGGGCTTAAATATAATTTTTAAGTTTCAGGCAGCGAAAAGATAACTTTGTGTATCTGTTAAACTATATAATCTTACAATCATTGAATATGAAACATTGGTTATTCATCGCTATTTTATTATTGATGACATTATCTTCCTGTTTTCAGGAAAAAGAAATTTTTATTCCAAGAAACACACCGGAAGATCCTGCATACCTCTATACTCAATTAGAAAACAGACCCACCCATTTTATTCTTAACATTTCAGAAGAGGATGTATATTTTACCACACCACAAAAAAATGTAATCAGGATACAAAAAGGAAGTCTTTTGGACAAAAAGGGAAATGCATTTTCGGGTAAAGCGGTGATGGAACTTATAGAAAGTACATCTTTGGGAGACCACATAGTATATGGCAAAATTCCATTTTACCACAACCAATCACTGGAAAGTAAAAATTTATTGTTCCTTCAATTTACCAGTGCAGGAGAAAAACTTTTTTTTAATCCTTCTTTACCGTTGGAATGGTACTCCAACATAACTGATCATGAGGCACCGCTTCAGCTCTATTACGAAGTAAATGCTGAAAACAATAACAAGGAATGGGTCTGGAAATCTGCCTCTTCGGTGGAGGAATGGACACTTAATCAAGGAGGTAACCTCATTTCAGGAAAAGGATGTACATTTTCGCTGGTTGAATCAGGATGGTATATTATTGCCAACCCGCACGACTTTGCAGGAGAAACTACCTCTTCATTATGTATTCAACCAAATGCGGGATATAATAAAGGTAATACTGTAGTTTTTGGTGTTTCCAAAGAGTGGGAAACTATAATTCCCTTATATGAATTTGTGTCAGAAACCTATTTTTGCCACAACGAAGTGAAGCTGCCTGTCAATTCAGGCATAAAATTTGTTTTAATATCCTATCGTGAAGATGGAAACCATACATATGCTGAAATGGATTCCTCAGTAGCAGTGGATCAAACCATAAAATTATATCCTCAGGTCTTGTCTGTTAAAGAAATAATAAACAAACTGAGAGGATTTTAAGATAACTGTATTTTTATTCGTAATTAGGAGTCGCCTGTCTGAAGTAAAAGAATTTCGGGCAGGCGTTTTTAGTTTGAGGAAACCCTATTACAATAAAGTATCCATTGATGTACGATGATTATTCCCTGAGAGGACGTACCTGTGTAAAAAAATGAAGGTAATTAAACCCAGGTCATACAAAAGTTATTGCGCAAAAATTGACGGACAAACATGGGATCTAAATAAAAGTAATTTTATGTATTACCGATTAATCTTTAAAGTAACCAGTCACAATGGCCACCAGCATTCCTAGAAAAATTTGTGCAAAAGATACAATGTATTCGCATGCACCTGCGCTGGAAGAAAACAACCATATACCGACCGCTACAAATCCAACAATCATATAGGATAAAGCATAAAAATATCCCAATTTGTCTGACGGGTCTTCTTCGGACATCATGCCGGAAAGACTATGAATTTTATTTACCATCCGGTCCGGACTCTTCTTTTCTGTAGGAGCCGGGAGTCCAAATGCAAGTGCAAAAATACCTCCCACTAAACCGTTTAATATATTATACACATATATGACAGGGCCTTTGATATCAGATTCATTTTTGATACAGAAATAAAATACATACACAGATATTCCCAAAAAACCAAGAAGGGAAAACAGAACCATAATTCTGATTAATTTTTTTGTGTTCATCGTTATAAAGTTTTATACATTAAAAATTATACGTCAGTGCACCGAACCAACCGGATTTCCAGATTTCGACAGTTGGGATGTCATTTATGGTGTAAGGTACAATATCGCCAACTTTATAGATATCAGAAATGGTCTTTACCTTGCTGAAAGCGACACCACCGGAAAATACAAACTTACGGTCATACCCGAAAAATAAGGAACCTCCTGCCAAAAACCCTACTTTCGCATCATTGTTGATCTCAAAACCACCGGTTAAACCGCCTGACAACCATTTCTGACTCCTGCAATGCAGATGGGCCAGCAACCCGATCCCTGACCGAATGTTTCCGTTATTTTCCCGGACAATTTGTTTGTTCAAAGTATCTAAGGATTTGAGTACATAGATCTTATCTCTAAGATTAGAAATAAAAAATCCCGAGCTCACGTCAAACTTCAACCCGCCCCGGTTGCGGAAGAAGTAGGTGCGTTCTTCGATTTTGGCCGTACCGTCGGGTTTATACCTCGTAATTTTTATAATGGATTTGTCCTTGTCCGGTACCTGAAGGGACAGCAGGTAGTAATCGTCAGGTTGTTCTTCTATCATTTTTTTAGTTGTATCCACTTTAGTCATTTTCTTAAAAGCATCAATTCCGGAGGTATTTTCATATTGTTCGCCGGTAATCTCAACTTTAAATTTATCTCCGGTTGTGGCACTATAATCCCTGATAACTACGGAGATAAAATCCTGTACTTTAAATATTTTTTTGTCCACGGGCAAAATAGACAAGGTATTGTAATCAATGACAATGTTTTGACTGAACCCGGAAAAAATAAAAATTGTCACGAAAGCTGCAGGGAATAAAAAGTTTTTCATATTAATTGAGTTTAGGTTAATAAAAAAGTTGATTTCCTTTTATGTTGGAAAAAGGGGAAAGGTAACCCGATCGAGAATAAAAAAAATAAATATCTGCTTTCTGAACTAAAACCTGTCAAACACCGGAAAGGGCTTTTAATTGAGTGATCTAAAAGCCTTGCCTATTTTCCTAAATTATTTTTTCTTAAAAAAGAATTGTGGAAACAGGTTATTTGTTTAATTATTTAAATATTATCAGTTAAATCTTACTTCAATGGTTTATAAAATACTTTTGAAATAACTTTGTATTGGTGTTTTTCAAAAAATGATGAGCATTATGATTTTCAGAACCAGATTCAAATAATAGAAATTCACATCCTTCAGACAACAGATAATTTTCTATATATTTAAAAAAATCCGAACCAAGCCCTTTACCAGCAAAATCAGGGTGTACAAGGATGTCGTGTACTGTCCCGTACTTGAGAGCATAATCGAATTCCTGATCAATCTGTAATACTGCGTACCCTACGACTTCTTTAGTTTCTTTGTGTTCAATAACATGGAGCCATTCAGGATTTTCTTCAAAATGTGAATATAAAAAACTTTCAAATCTGAGCCACCACTGAGGATTCCATTTCAAGGGTTCGGAAGCAAAAGCTTCAATAATTTCACTATGGGAAATATATTCTTTGGGACAGAAGTCTCTTCCCAGACCAACTATCGTTTTAATATCTTCTTTTTTACCTTGCCTGAATATCATATCTATCTTAAATCTAATTTTCTGAATACTACCTGTGTCATTAATGCTATTATCATAATATTAACGAAACCTTGGAACAAAGTTACGATAACTATAAAAATACAACAAGAATTATTTATATCTATATTTAAAGAAAGCAGATTGTCCACACTATGCATAATGCTCTCCAAAAAGTCATTATGTATCGCAGTAGAATCTTTGTTCTTATGTTGAAAGGAAAATTTAGAACCAAACAAATCATGCCCTTTGATAATGAGCCAGTATAAAAACGAAAAAAAAGCCCAATCAAAAACGATAAATGCAAATATTCTGAAAGGAGATTCACCGTACCTTGTCGTATATTTAAGAAATGTAAACCGAAACCATTTAACAAAATTCCTACTTGCCAATCTTCTTTGAGCTTCCATTTCCAAAATATGACATTCTGTGATGAGTTCTTCTTTTGCCATATCTTCCATGGCACGTCTGGTTCGATATACATTTCTATTTCAATATTCAAAAGATTTGGCGGATTATCATATTTAAGTTTTACGCCCGAAACCTTCTGATTTTATCATTTTCTTTAACATTTGTAAATATTTTCCTGATTTTAAAAAGAATTCATTAAATCGATCTTCAGTCTTATATATTGTTTTTTAAGGATGGAGAATTAAGTTTTTCAAGAAATTGTATCCTGCAAGTGTTTGACCACTTTTGCAAAATTGGAGTGAATCTCCATGTTCATTATTTATTAATGAATAAAAATATTCCTCAACCCTCTGACATTAATGAATAAATAATTTTCAAGTTTTTCTCCTGGGTCATATCCATAACCCAAAAATGCACTTCCTTTATGCATCTTCATATAAGCATTATCTTCCCAGGTTATATCTTTAAAACTTGCTTTCCCCTGAAAGATTGTTTCTGACAAATCCACGCTCTTTTTAAAAGTGGCCCCTTCAAAATAACATTCCTGATACATGGTGCAATCAATAAACTTTACCTGCTTAAAAAATTTACTTTTGCTGAAATATATTTCGTTGTCAAATCTGATATCATCAAATTTGACTGTTCCATAAAATTTTACTTTTTTTGCCTCAATATCACTTGCAATACCCGTACTTTTAATTTCAAATGTAGTGTTGTTTTTTTTATCTCCGAACTTGGCATTAGACATATCAAATGTACCTGATGCTATAGTAGAATCAACAATGACAACGTCACCTTTAATTTCAGAAGAATCCAGATTAAGTTTGATTTGAGAATTAACTATACACAATGAATTATTATTAAGAATAGTTCTTTTAAAGCCTTTTTCTTTGTTGGCATTCAAATTTCCATCAACTTCAAACTGTAATTTCCATTATCTCCACTCAAAACCGAAACTTTTCCGGAGTCAGGAATATTAAATCATATCCGTTTTTTCAAAAAAGGACAGAATGTTCATTGCTACTTGTCTTGCTTGCAGATTCCCGATCTGATTTGACAATCAGTTGATTTAAATGTGTAAAAATCACCGTCTTTAATATAATTCACAATAATA
>JADKAS010000019.1 GCA_016715245.1 Saprospiraceae bacterium | reverse complement strand
AGTGGCAATATTAGATTTTAACCGCTGTACGGGACTTGCAGGAAACAAAAAAGAAAAACACTATGAAAAGATAAATTCAATTACAGGAACGGGGGCCACCTTTTCTCCCGACGGCCGGTATTTTTACGTGAGCGAAGGCATTTATATATTTCAATATGACATGACCGTACCGGATATTTTCAGTAGTGAAGATACCATTGCCGTAAGAGATGGATTTACCTACCAACCTACCCCTAATAGTATAAAATATCCTACTTCTTTTCATTTTATGCAAGCAACTCCGGACGGAAGAATTTATATCAACTCTTCATCAACTACCAATCGACATCTCGGTGTAATCAATTTTCCACACGAAAGAGGCGAAAATTCCGGTGTAGGTCAACACACCATCGAGATACCAACTGAGTACTTTCGTACGATGCCTAACTTTCCACTATTCCGCCTTGGCCCCGACGACGGTAGCCCCTGCGACACCCTTGGTCTGGACAATCACCCGGTAGCCAAGTTCCGCTACGAACCGGATAGCAGCAACTATAAAAAGATTCGTTTTACCGACTTGAGTTATTTCTGGCCGGAGACGTGGAGCTGGGACTTTGGTGATGGCAGTCCGGCGGTGTCAGACAGATATCCCTTTCATACCTACGCTCAAAACGGTACCTATGAGGTGTGCCTGACCGTGAGCAATGAAAACAGCAGCCATACGACCTGTCGGACAGTAACCATTGGTACAAGCAGCAGTGATGATGCCGGACAAAAAGCGGATATCACGCTTTTCCCCAATCCGGTGGCAGATGTTTTGTTGGTTACACTTGGAGAGTACATCCCTCAACATGGTATGATACACATCCACGATGCGACAGGCAGGGTTGTGCTGTCACAGCGCTTATTCTACGGCCACAATCATCTCGATATGACAGCTCTTTCTACCGGATTATATTTCTGGACAGCTGAGGATAACGGAGTGAGGATAAATGGAGGGAAGGTGATTAAGAGGTGATGTGGTTTTTTGGTGATATGGTGTTTTGGTCCCATTAGCTATAGGGTTGATGTTCTGGTTTTGTGGTTCCGATATCGCTACTTTTGCAGAGTTCTCGGGGAGGTATAATAGGAACTTTAGATTGAATTCTTTATTTTTTGTCATGTGAACGTCTGTCTTCTCCATTTTTATACCCAAACCGGAGGTATTTTTATCAAAAAATTTGCAAAATCGAAAGGTCAAAAGATCTTATGATGAAAGGTAGATTTGCAAAAAAAAGTATTATTCTTATTTGATATTTTTGTCGTATTCAGGTCCACTAAAACGATAGCCAATATAATTACTGACGAACTTCTCAATCCAACTTTTGACATACAAAACTACTAATAAGTTTTTCTCACAATCTGAAAAGGGGGAAAACACCCCAACTACATTCATAGTTACACCTGTCTTTATATAGGAAAACCACCAATACAATAAGGTCTATTTCCTCTTGTATCCTATACCTCATTAGTGGCACATTTGTAATGTTATTTTTTTATTCAATTTAAAAACCATTTCATATGTGCAAATCTCATGCTTCCCTGGACGGAAATGATATATTTCCTCCTCTCCCGGAACCTGTTTATTCTGCTGATGCCCAGTCTTCTTCTTCAGAAGTTGAAGATGGCTTACCCCGATTGGATCCGGTTATTGCTGCTCCATTTCCTGTATTTAAATCATTAAAAGCAGGATGTTATTTGGTTAGCTATAAACCGCTGGTCAACCCGCTCAAGGCCTTCGATGGTACGATTCGTGTGGAGGGACATACCGGTGGCAAAACAGCCAGTGGGGATCTTTATAACAGACCCGTCCGTTTTATCCCAAGACCCTGGCCTCTTCCTCCTGTTATTGCACTTGGTTCACCTCCTAATCCTGCTCTGGGTATTCCCATTCTACCCAGAAATCAATACACCTACTATATCAGAATCACATCAATACTTGAATTTTCCACTATAACAAATTCATTTAATCTGGGATATCAATTGTATAAATATACGGCACCAAACACCTGGGCTCTTGAAGGTTCTTTTTTTTACAGCAAAATGATATGGATGACAGCACCTGCCGGATTTCCATCTCCAAGTAATTATTTAGAAGGTGATGTAAAAAACTCAGTGGGAAATATCGTTGGAAGATTAAAAATGGGTTGGGTTTCCAAGTACTTGAGAAAGGCTGTTGTAGAAATTGATACTGTAAGTGGATCAGAAGCTCCATTGAATAATGCTGCAGGCGTAGACTGGACAACTGTCTATAAAGAAGTGGGCTGGGATGTACACACATATACCAGCAGTACCAATGTAGCACAGGCCAGTGGCAATTCGTGGTCAGATGCAGAAATGCACACTGCTATGTTAGCTAAAAGGGATGCTTCAAACCTCGATAAAGAATGGAGATATCACATTTTATCTGTTAAAAATCTTGATTCGACACCAAGGGGAATCATGTACGATAACGGAGGAACAGATTCCAACAATATTCCACGGGAAGGTATCGGTATTGCAAGTCACTGGACCATTCCAAATATACCTCTTTGGGGGTTAGTGGCCGGTCAACGCTCTGGTGCATCAGCAAAAACTTTTTTCAGGACAGCCGTACATGAGATTGGGCATGCCATGGGCTTATTTCATAATACTGTCAATAATGGATT
The DNA here is from genome assembly GCA_016715245.1 of Saprospiraceae bacterium. Classification (GTDB taxonomy): domain Bacteria; phylum Bacteroidota; class Bacteroidia; order Chitinophagales; family Saprospiraceae; genus OLB9. The sequence continues at coordinate 97,176 of JADKAS010000019.1, read as the reverse complement.
TATGAATACGACAGATGTTATTGCTTCAAGCGCAACACCTCCTGTGACTCCATTCCCGAATAATATTATTTTTTCATACGCAGATGATGATAAAAGAAGATTGCGCCATTATCCTGACATACATGTTCGCCCCGGTGGAACCAGATTCGGAGATGCCAGTATGGCAAACCCAACGATTTCACCATTGGATGAATCATATAATTTAGATGGCATTCAATTTACGGTTACGCCGTTGTTGGAAACCGTCCCATTAGGTGCACCTGTTCGTGTTAATATTGAATTAAAAAATGCAATGGGTCAGGATATGTTACTTCCTGCCAACCTGACTTTAAAAGGTGGAAATATAAAAGGCACTGTAACAGGTTCCAATGGACAGGCAAGAACTTTTTCTCCTATCATTATTTGTATGGATGATGAACAATTGGATGTTTTGAAAGCCGGAAAATCAATAATTTCGGATCTTACACTATTGAGGGGAAAAGAAGGGGCTTTGTTTCCAAATGAAGGCTTGTATACTATCCAGGTAATTTTGCATTGGGATGTTGATGGGTTTCCTATAGAACTCAAATCAAATGCTAATGTAATGGTTACACCTGTTGTCGACGAGTCACACGCAAAAGCTGCCATGAAAACACTATCCACTCCGGATCTTTTATTAACTTTGGCCTTCGGAGGTGATCATTTAAAAGATGGTGTGGATGCATTGCAAACAGCTTTGAAAAACAAAACCTTAAGGCCACACTTTTCATATACCGAATGCAAGCGAATTTCAAAACCTTACTTCAAACGCAAAGCTGATTTAAAGAAAGCAGCCGAACTGATAACTTCAGATACAATAATGTCTAAAACTGAAGTGACAAAAGCTAAATTATTGTTCAAGGATTTGGATGCTGATGTAAAAAAATCGGTTAACTCAATTTTGGATGCTAAATAGATTTGTGCTAAAATATTTTGTCTTGTTTATTAAAATAATTGTTATTTTGTTTGCAGTATATAGTTGTACTGCAAACCAAAATAACAAACACCCTAAAGATATTCTTATGAGCCCCGTTCAAATAAAACCAATAGTTGGAGTTTGGATAAAATCTTCAAGTGAATCTTCTGAACATAACTATCCGGATAAACTGTTTTTTAAGGAAAACGGACTATTTCAAGCTATTGATAAACCTGAATCCACATTTTATATATGGGATGTAGGCACATATGAATTCAAAGGGAAAACGAAAATTCTGATTTCATGTGCTAACGATAAAATTGTAGCTTACGGAATAAAATTTTCAAAGAATAAACAGGTTATGACGATCACTGATGAACAGAAGTGCAAGGTTCAATACCACAAATCAGAGTAGGGCCGCAACTACAAAACTTATACAGACACATAAGGATATCTGATTACCTTTTCGACAAAATAAATTCAACTCCCGGTAAATTTCATTTACCTCAAATCTTATTTGCTTAGGGTAAGGATTTTTTAGTATCCTAATTTAATTTATCCTATCATTTCATCAAAATATTTTACGGACTTAAGTTCTTGTACCAACTATAATTTTACATAGCTTTTAATTCTTAACTAAAATGAACAAATCCTTTTAACTGACTACATTTTTCCTTAATCATTATTTATTTAATCTAAAAACTTATTATGAAACTAAAAGTAACCATCGACATTTTTAGTGGTCGACCCAACCCTTTTCGAATTATTGAAGGAAGTGAAGCTAAATCCTTGCTCGAAAAAATTCAACTCAATGCCTCATTAATAGATAATACCACACAAAAAGAACCTGAACATTTAGGTTACAGAGGTATTATTGTGGATCAGTTAGACAATCTGCAAATGATTTTCCGACTCATTTCAGAATTACGCCAAATCAGTTGCTCTCCGGAGATCAACACGCAGATGCCGATTCCAATACATTTGAAACAAACATTATTGACACCATTTCTAAATTCAAAGGCACCGGAAACAAAAAAGTATTTAAAACAATTTTGCTATCTGAAATGTCACAATTCAAAGACATTAATGATGCCATCTTAGCAGCGCCTATCATCCCACCTATCGTGTTACCAAGGATTAATCCTTGTCAATGTGCACCTGTGCCGGATCTCGCCTGGTGGAATGATGCAGGTCAGCGTCAATTTGGAAACAACTGTTACAATTATGCCACCAATTATCGAACAGACACTTTCGCACAACCTGGTAGAGCAGCTGCTCTTCAATACACTTCATTATCAGGATGCACGGTAGCTACAGGTCAACGAAGTGCCAAGATGGGAGCTGTATCTGATGCTTTGATAGACACACCATTAGCCAACAATAAATGTCCGGGTACAGGTCATTTGGTTGCTTTGGTCATTGCCCCGGGAATCGATTATCATTGGTACCGAAAAGGTCAAAATGGTAGATGGAGTCACAAACCAGGTTCAACAATGGCAACATTGTTGGACAATGCGGGAAATATAATCTTAGATCCAAGGCTGGCAAACAGAGGTATGTACACTCAATTTTGTACCTTTATGCAGGTAATTCATGGACACACTAAGATCAAATAATAAATGGTATTGTTCTCTTCTGATATTTTCAGGAAGACCAAATCCGTTATGGTTTCCAAAAGAATCCATAGTTGAACAATTATTATCATTTGCAGAATGCGCTCCTATATCCAATACAAGTTTTGAACTCCCTTCGATTCTTGGATATAGGGGCGTTGTTCTAGTTTCAAAAGCTATTTCAATTACAGCTTTCAAAGGGCTTTTGTATATAACCAGGGGAAATGAGACTGAAACCAGAATTGACCTCAATCAGGCATTTGAAAAATTGATATTAAATAATTTGCCTGCAAAGTATAAACATTTACCTTTTGGTGAATAGTCATTAGTTTAGTAATAAAATTAAAGAGGAGTGCTAATTAATTCTGATAAAGTTCCAGCCGGATCTACTTCAATTCAGGGATATTGATTTAATTTTTGGAGAAATGGTGTTGATAAAATGAAAAGAACTGGAAACGAAATTTAGTCCTGAGACCAACATATTTTATATTTTAAACGTCTTGGTAATAAATGAAATGTTATTTGTCTGCATTAAATTTATAATTCCATGAAATATTCAATCTTATTATTTATCGTATTAATCAGCGGGTGCCATAAAGAAGATATTAACTCCACGTTTAATATTGATTGTGAAAAATTAGCTGATAGTTTTATTAGCAAAGATTATGAATATGCTGAATCGGTCATTGATTCCATTTGCCTGACATTGTCTCCAATACCATCTGTGAATGACGAACTCGGGCATGAAATGAATTCAAAAAAATTAGTTGAAAAATTAAATGAAGGTTGCGACAACGTCGTTGTTGAGATGTATTGTTATGCTTGTCTGGAAAGTTTTCCGCTTCAATCTTCATTTATCGTTACACTTGATTCTATGAATATTTCAATCAAACGGCATTTTACGTTAAGAGTGCCGGAAGGTGATTTTATGTACATGAGAAAATAAAATAACTCATGATTTATTTAGTGTAATCATTGATAAAAGTTCTTCACTATTGTGTCATAAATTGATACTCAAACAAATTAGAAATCTATTTAAGGGAACTTAATTTTGCCTTCCCATAAAAGCATTCCCGACCCTCACAGAATGCTCATTCCTGGAAAAGTGCCTGACAATAATCAGGAATAACTTACAATTATGTTTTAATATGGTGTTAAAAGAAAAGACTTAATAACATAAATAAGAATTTTCAAATACTTTTGTACTGACAACCTACCTTGCAAGCATTAAATAAGGGTATACTTCGGAATAAAAGAATTAATGACAATGAAAAATGAAAGAATAGCCGACCACAGAATAAAATCGCTACTTGTCATAACACTTTCCCTTTTGATTTCTTCCTGTAATGCACAGGGAAATAAAAATAATACACAAAACACATTGCCGCCATTAATAACCAGACAGTCACCAGGGCAGATAAGTCAGGTGGTGAGAATGATGTTTCAGGATAGCAGGGGTGTTATTTGGTTTGGCACTGAAGGTGGGGCATTCAGACTTACAGAAGACAAATTAATCCGTATTGAAGGTATAAAAAGTGAATCTGGGGAAAGAACCACTATCAAACATATTACCGAGGATAATGACGGGACAATTTGGTTTGCTCATACAGACGGGATTAGCCGTGTTAAGGGTGAAAATGTAATAAATTATTACGAATCAGATGGCCTGATCAGTAATGATGTTTGGTGTATTACAGCAGATTCAGAGGGAATTATCTGGATCGGAACGATAAAGGGTGCCTGTATTTTTAATGGAAAAGAATTTACCAAGTTCGACCTGCCGGAAGGAATAAAAGATACAACGCTTGGTGTATCAGGTACAAAAATGGTTCATAATATAACGCAGGACAGTAAGGGGACCATCTGGTTCAGCACCAATGCAGGACTTTTTTTTCATATGCAGAAAATACATTAGTGAATGTTTCCGAAAAGACTGGCATTCAGACCAACTTAATAAATGAAATCTTTGAAGACAGCAGAGGAAAAATCTGGGTGTCAACAAAACAGGGATTATATACATTGGCAGAAAACAAGGCAATCAATATCACGGAAGGTAAAATTGAAACCGGAAAGGGAACAGGCAGTATTGCCGAGGATAAAGAAGGGAAAATCTGGTTTGTTTCAAACCAACATTATTTATTTGTTTATGATGGAAAAGAACTGAAAGAATTTCAAAAGTCAGACGACAATAAAGGTCCTGTAGTTTTTCAAATCTTTAAAGACCGGCAAAGCCGACTCTGGTTTGTTGGTGCCGGAGGAGCTTACAGATTAGAAAATGAAAAATTTATTAACATTACAAAGGCAGGACCCTGGTAAAATAACAATGTGATTTTATTCACAGTTTAAATTAAATTATTGTCAATATAAACCACTTGTCACACATTAAATAATAAAACAATAACATGAAATCATATCTTTCTTACTATTTCTCATCGTAAATTTTTCTCTTTGAGCGCACAATCTTATGACAACACCGTCATTCTCGATATGCAGATAGCAGGAGGTAAAACGACCATGATCGACTATAACGGTAAGGTAATGAAAGTTTTTTCAGCTGAAGAAAAAGTAAAAGTGACAGAAGAAACGCATAACACCTTTGCTTCTCTGTCTATGTTTAGTTCTTTTGTTCAATACAACTTTGACGATGGTCCGCTCCCTGTACAGGCCGGAAAAAATTGGTATTTGTATGACAAAAGTGGTATATTGGTGCAGGATTTTGGAAACCGGTTTTTTAGTCTGACCAAACCTTCGGAAGGCATATACAGAGTATATGAGCCCATTGAAGGCAAAAACGGCAGTTATATGTTATACTACATCGATAGATTCGGAAAAGAATTATTTAGCGGCAATAAGTTTTGGGAAGCTACATCATTCAAAAACAACATCGCATTTGCACAAATTCGCGATAAAAATGGTGAGTGGGTAAAACTTGATGCCATAAATACTGCCATAACGTCGGTTGATCCGGCCATAAGTACTAAAATATATAACATAAAAAGGACGAACAAAAACAGAAGTATTGCCACTCTGAACGCAAAATCTAATTATGGCACCGTTATTATTGACAACGATGTCAATATTGTTTTTGATGCAAACAAAAAAGTTGGTAAAAATAATACTCAGATTGTCAATGTTGAAGACAACATCACTATTTGTGCCAATGACTATACGTACTACTTTTTTGACAGCCTCAACAATATGATAAAAAAGATTTATCCCTTACTGGGAATCAAAGGCGTAAGCAGCAACATGATTTTCACCAGAAATGACGAATACTTTGACAATCTGTTTTATCACGATTTCAGTAAAGTCGACATGAAGCTGCCGGAAGGAAATGTATTTATTTGTGACCATCTGGACGAAAATTACGTTGGAGGCATTGTGATCGATACCATAAACCGATCCTCAAAATATACAGTTTTTGACAATAAAACTCTTGAAAAAAAGGCAACATCAGATAAGACGATAGGGACATTGTTTGGTGAAAGATTAATTGAAATTGATCCTGAATACAGGTTTGATCGAAATTTGGTGTCTATTATTGATTTTAACGGAAAGGTAATCTACAGAACAAATCCTTCAGATAAGATATTTCAGGGAATAAAATCCACACTTTCATACGACCCCAAAGACATTCAACACATTGAATTAAAAGATAATGAAGACATCTCCGGATTGAGTAAATTTAAAAATCTTACATCCATAAAATTTTCCCGCTTCACTTTTGGTGAACTTCCGAAGGACATAAAAAAATTCAAAAAACTGGAGGAAATAAACCTTTACGAGTGCAATAATCTTACCTCATTACCCAAATGGTTAAAAAAGTACAAAAATTTAACAGAGCTGCACATAATTGATTGTAAAAAAATAGGTAACCTCGAGGACAAAATCGAACAACACCGAACCCTGAAAAGGGTATATACCATGAATTACCATTTCAAACCTGGTTTTGAAACTGAAATGAAAGAAAAGAACCCTTCTTTAACTATTGATTCGTGGCATGGTATGAATGGAATGGAAGGATCAGGGAAAGGGCAATAGTAATCATATCAGCAATATCATAAAGTTGTTGTAGTTTTTCTGTTCCTACTCTTTGGTCAAAGAACATAATGTTGAATTATACAAAATATGTTGTAATTGTCTGCTAAAGATTTATAAAGTAGAGTTACTTTTTTTCTTCAGTTACAGGGTATTCGCGCCAGGTATAACTTTTCTGGACAATTTTCCACGAACCTTCGTATTTGAGCAGTAAAAAGTAATCCGTAAATATTCTCCATCCCGGAATAATTATCTCTGCTTTGGCCATGGCGGCATCCTTTTCATAATCTATGGAAATGATCCTTCCTATCCTGTTGGCTTTTTCGCCCGGTTTTATATTTGAAATATACTTTTCCCCCGACCGGATCCATAAACTGTCCCTGGTGACGGTGTATAAATTAAAATCAGGGTGAAAAGCCTTTCTCAGTCTTTCCGGTTCACCATTGGCAGTACCTTCAATATAATCCATAAGTGTGGCACTGATCTGCTCAAATTCATGAGAGCTTGACTGTGTTTGTGCCTGCAGTGGTGAGCATGTCATAACGGTAATTAAAGCCAGTACAATCTGAATTAATTTCATAGAAATATTATATTTTTGGGTATCTACTATCAGACAAAAATAATGTTTTTTTAGGACTTTCTATATTGGAAAAAATAAGTAAAAGAATAATGGACAAATGCAATTTATAATGACAAATTAATATATTTGTAAAATCGTTTACACGCTTTGGTTTTGTTGAATTTGTTTATCAATTTTAAAAAATGTCACTTGTAAGAAACTTTACTGAAAAATTTACCCTTCAAAATGTTTTTCTTTTTGTATTTCTGATTCTTATGTCATGTCAGAATTCTTTAAAAAATAGCCCGGAAGCAAAAGAAAAAAGAGTTGAATTGACATCTGACACGTTCTACAAATGGACAAAACTACTGGACAGTGCTGATTGGAAAAAAAATTACAATTTCCAGATGTTCAGTGTAAATGATACACTGTGGACTTTCCACCCTGAAGGAACCTGGTATTCACTAAACGGTGTCAACTGGACAAAATCTGTTTTGCCCAATGTTATCCAAAATCACGCTTTTCTCGACTATATTTTATGGAAGGGAAGTGTTTATGGGCTGGGATATTTTAATGGTAATATCGAACAATTTGAATTCAAACCAGAAATTTATAAAACAACTGACTTTAAAAAATGGAAGACCTTATCTAAAAACAGCAATCTGCCTCCTCGTTTTTTTTTCCATCCATTTGTTTTCAAGGATAAAATCTGGATTATTGGCGGTGAAGAAAAAAACACAAAATATTGTGACATCTGGAATTCTGAAGACGGAATTAACTGGAAAAAACAGAAAGAAAATCTACCCTTCGGAAAGCGCAGCGGAAGTCAGATTGTGACATTAAACAACAATCTTTATTTGCTTGACAATGATGTCTGGATATCCAAAAATGGTTTACTCTGGGAAAAAATATGCGGGGAGATAATAAAAGGTGAAGAGATTTTCGGATATTCGGCCCTGGTATTTGACGAAAAAATATGGCTGCTTGGATGCAACCGGAACGGGCAGTTTTCAAGTCAGGTTTTATACAGTCATGACGGTAAAACATGGCTCACTCAATCAGCCCCATGGTTGCCGCGCGGTGGAATTGCGGCCACTGTTTACCAAAATAAAATCTACATGACCGGTGGTAAATACGGCGGCACACCCGATCATCCTGATTTCAGGTACGACAATGATGTCTGGACACTGGAAAAGAAAAAATACTGACATCCATTTATAAATGCAGGATGCCCGTCCGGGATACAGACAGGCATCTTACCATCGGGTTTTTGATTTTCTTATTTTATAGCCACATCAAAACTGCCTTCCGTTATAACCTTTTTTGCTCCACCTGAAGCATCCGGTGCAACATATTCAAACGTTCCCTTTATTTTGGTCGTTGTTTTTTCTGTTATCGTCAGTTTGCCTGACCCGCCTGGAAATGCCGAATTGTATAAAACGGCTGTGGAGGGTTGTAAAAAAGATCCGGTTCCCACATCATTGTTTGTAATTTCATAAGTGCCGGCAGATGGTTCTTTGGTCAGACTGATATACACATTTCTGAAGCCTGATTTTGTGGCATCTTCACTTCCGTAAATGACAAATAAATCAACTCCTGTCTTTTTTGCGTAGGCGCTATTTTCGCCTGTCACTTTGTAATCCTGTCCGTCAATCTTACACTGAAAAAACGGTCCTGAAGAAGAATCACCTGAAGAATCATCATCGTTGCATGAGAAAAAAACCAATGCAAAACATAAAATGGAAAAAATTCTTGTAATCATATTTATTAAATTAAAGTTTTTAAATCCCGGTAAATCCGGATGGCTGATATCTTATTGTTTAATTACCTTTTTCACATATCGTTTTCCGTCGGACATAAAGATTTCAACCAGGTAAATACCAGGTCTTATTCCTGCTATATCCAGTGGTATCTCATTAAGGTTAATATTGTTTTTTACTTCAAAAATCATTTTTCCAACGGCATCAAGAAATCGTACTGATGTAATATTTTCACCTTTTATAAGACAAAAATCAACAGCCGGATTCGGAGAAATCAGGATTTTATCTTCCTTTTCTCCGTCAGCTGAACCAGCCGGAATACCTTGAGTTTTGTCAACTATTTCAACTTCTATCAGGGAAGAGTTTGCATTTCCGAAAGTATCGGTAACAACCATGTAAACCATCAAAGGTGACGGATCTGTTATTCTGACATATGACGGCTCAAAAGTTATGTTTACAGGAGTACATTGGTCATAGGATCCCAGGTCACAGACTCCTGCAGTAAAATCAATGGAATCAGTAGTAAAAAAAGTCATAATCAATTTTTGGATACTTACAGGTACAGGTGGAATGGTGTCTCTTAACAATACTTGTGACAGACACTTCTTTCCTTCATTATCTTTATATACTTTTAAAATAGCTGTGAAAGGAATTCCTGGCTGATGGATCCTGGTATATCCTGAAAGATAAATGCTGTCATATCCGAATGATTCATCATCAATGTCACTTACTTTCAAGTCATAAACACAGCTGAAAGGGGATGTGTATACAGTGACAAATTCTTTGCATTTCGCTTCAAATTGAGTGGAATCTGCTGACATTTTAACTGTGTTTTTTGCTAATTCATTTTCACGGGAAAGATGGGTTTTACTGGCTGCCGGAGGAGTTATATTTACAGTATAATCCTCTACTTCACCCAACAATCCGGCAGCCGGACAAGGTGTAATGTTTCCTTGATTTTGTTTGAGTAAGACAACGCGTATTCTCGTAATTCCGGTAGCAGCTGTGGCAGGTACCGTGATTGAATAATTTCTGACATTGGTATTATTGATTAATCCAACTCCATACACCCTTTCACCGGGTTCGTAAATATAATTTTGATTAGCGTCGAGGTAAACCGCGACATTATATTTATTGCCATTATTAATCTGACCACTACCTCCCAATCTCAACGTATAGTTATTACCTGCTGTAAGTGGAATTAAGGCATTACCATATAAATATCCGCCTGGGTTTGCTCCGGAAGTCCATTGAAATCCATTTAATTGTATATAACTGATGTGAGCAGAACTGTTATTGAGAGATATACAATTTGTAGTAAATGTACTTATGGCAGAATACTGACTTACACTGTTTGCTGTACATACTCTTGCCACTCTGATATGGTAAGAGGTTCCGGAAGACAATCCGTTTATAGCATACATGGTGTTGGAATTAGTTTGTACAGTGGTCCATGAAGATGCAGTCACATTTTTGTATTGCAATACATATGCGTTAGTCTGAGGAGACAACCATTGAACCTGCAAAGAATTATTGGTGAAAGCAAAAAGTGTTGGTGCAGACGGAGGGCTGCATGCAACCTGCAAAGTGGTAAACTGAGAGATTACAGGATTACTGTCAAAGTATGGACAATCCAGATTTACACACCATTCATAAGTCGTATTTGGCTGAAGATTAGCCATAGTATAGGAAAAAGACAATGGATTTACATTTAAAGATATCCATACGGAGCTGCCCAAAGGCCTGTATGCCAGCGACACTCCGGCTAGATAATTCTGGTCATTTGCATAATAATTTGTCCAGTTAAGAGTCGCACCACTTTGACTGATATTACTTGTAATAGGATTGGTAGGTTCAGGACAGGGGATCGTAAAAGGAAAAACGGCAGAGGGATGAATACCTCCGTTTTGACAGGTCGTTTCAACATAAAATTCGTAAGAGGAACTGAGTACACCTCCGGGAGTCTGAAAAGAATTACTGGTCGTTGTGGCAATGTACTCCCAACCGTAACCTCCCTCCTGAATATACAGGTCATATTGTGAAGCATTGGTGACGGGATCCCAGGAAAAGGTGTGAATACCATTCAAAAACTGGTGGTCAAGGTTACTTGTTGGGCCGCACTGGCTGAAACCGATTTGATAACAACATGTTATCACAAGAATTGTAAAAATCAAATTTTTCATAAACGATACTTTTTGGAATTATTTAATGCGTTAAAGGTATGTCTCATTGATTTCTCCCGGACATACCAATTAACAAGTGTCATTAATGAATTAACAGATGATGGTTAATCCTCTTATTACACACAATAGGAAAACTAATTCCTCTTACATAAACCGTAGATGTTGTTGCAGTTTACCCCAAAAAAAGTTTGCCCAATAGTCCCATAATCTCTTCTTTTTTTCTTGTGGAAACCGGAATCCGGTTGCCTCCCTCAAGCACAAGTGAGTTGCCGTCGTTTTTGTCAATAGATTTTATCTTCCTGAGATTTACAAGGAAGCCATGATGACATCTTGCAAAATAAAATGACTCAAGCAGTGTTTCATATTCTTTCAGGTTGCGGGAAGTTATAATTTTGTCCCCTCCTTCGATGGAAAACTCTGTATAGGGTCCTGAAGCTTCGCAGTAAATTATATCAGAAATTTTGACAAAATAAATTCCGTTTATGTCTTTAAGAACAATTTTCTGCTCAATGTCTTTCGGCTTTTGCAACGAATTTAAAAGCACCTGAATCTGATTTGCCATGTCCGCTTCATTCATTTTGGAAGTTGCCTGAACGATGGTTTTCTGAAGAGCAGACGGACTGACAGGCTTTAAAAGATATTGTATAGCACTGTATTCAAAAGCGCGGATGGCATACTGATTATAAGCAGTTGTAAAAATAAGTTGAACGCCCCTGTAATCCACAGAATTCAGAAAATCAAAACCCGTACCGTCATCAAGTTCTATATCGAGAAAAAGAATATTCGGTTTGAATGATTCCATAGCCGTTATACCGGACTTGACACCATCAGCTTCGTATATGTCAAAGCTCTCATCACAAAAATGCCGCAACATCTTTACAAATGCCTGTCTTATGGGGGGCTCATTATCTATGACTAAGATTTTCGTGATCATATATTTCCGGTAATGTTATCAGAATATTGACTCCTTTTTCGGATTTGTCATTATTCTGTATGCTGAATTGAGCATTGGTTTTCAGTTTTAGATTGAGCAAATATATGCGATCTTTTATGATTTGACTGGCCCTGCTGATATAAGGTTTTGATTTTAACGATTGATGACCCAGTCCACGACCGTTATCTGAAATTTTTACAACCGTATTTCCACCCTGTTGGCTGAATTCCAGTTCTATAAATCCTTTATAGTCAATATTTGCAAATCCATGTTCCACACTGTTTTCAACGAATGGCTGTACTATCATGGAAGGTATCAGAATTGAATCAGAATCTGAGACAGAATTAAGAATTTCAAACGTAAATTTGTTGGGAAAACGCATTTGTTGTAATTCAAGATACTCTGTCATAAAATCTATCTCCTGCTGAATAGAATTATATTCACGGTACGTATTTTCGAGGGTCTCTCGCATTATGTGTGAAAATTTGGAAAGGTTTTCCGCAATAGCCATCGAATCTGTTTCATTAATGGCAAAACTCTGCAGAGAAGCCAATGCGTTGAAAAAAAAATGAGGATTCATTCTGGCACGATTCAATCTTTGCTCTGTTTCAAGAATGAGTTGATCGCGCTTCATTATTCTGTGTCTGTAAATAAAATAAATCAATCCACTCAACACCGTCAGTAAACCGATTCCTCCCCACAAAAGGTACCTTTGATTGGACAACTCCAGAATTCTTCTGGAATCTTTTTCTTTTTCGTATTTTTGTTCCAGTTCGCTTATGATGGCTGTTCTTTTGGAAGTCTGGACACTATCCTTTATCATCACATACTCTTTCAGTGAATTCATTGCTTTCTGTGTCATTCCGGCATCTTCATAAATATCAATGCCGGTTTTCAGAAAATTGGCAAGGTAACTTGGTTGGGAGTATTTCCTTGCATATAAAATGGCAGAATCCTGATGTCCGGCTGCTTCCTGTTTTAATCCCAATTCCTGAAGAGTATAGGCTTTCATTTGAAAATACATGGGAAGTTGTACAGGAGAATTTGACTTTTGAATATAATAATATATTGAATCGTGTAATCTGAGGCTTTTATTGAAATCACCCCGATGATACGCAATGGCTTCTTTGGATTGAAATGCGGTTTTTACCTGAAAATTCATATTTAGTTTCCTGCCGGTCAATAATGCTTTATCAGCAAAAATTTCAGCGCTGTCAAGATATGTTTTGTTGTCATTCATGGCATAAACAGACTCATAATTGCGGGAAAGCCAATTGTAAATCCCGGGTAATTCTTTTTCCTCTTTTACCTGATGTACATATTTTATCACTTGCGGAATAAAAGACAATGCTTTTTCATCATCATCCTGCCTCCAGTATAACGCAGATAAAAGAGCCGCGGCAATGCATGCACTTCCTTCATCTTTTCTTTTTTCAGCATCATACAACATTTCATAAGCTGTTTTGACTGCAAGTTCAATCTGATCTGATTCCTGAAAATATTCAGTCTTCAGCGCCAGAATATCAAATTTAGCTTCTGGACAATTCAACTTATTACTCAATGTTTCAATGTTGACAATATCCTTGTCCCAAGTTTCAAACTGATGATTTTTAACTTTATACTTTGCGTTGATGAGAAGATAAGTTAATTGACAAAAATCATTTTTGCTTTTCAGTAAATATTTTGCAACATTATCAAATCGCGCTTTATCACCTGCAGATAAAGTTTCGTCTACAACGATACTATTATCTTTGTATATTTGACACACACAATCCTGAGACAAGGAAGAACGGATAATTGTGAGCTGCAGAATAAAAAAAATCAACAATTTAATATTCAAGAGAAATGTTTTAAACGTCAATATATAACATTGCCGCAATAAAAAAAGGGTTTCCATAATATTTAACCTGTGTTGGGTTCGATAGGTTTATTGTCCTCACTTTTGTTATATTCTCCAAAGAAGATTTTAAAAAGGAAAACACTTTATCAAAAAAATAATCATTGCAATATTAAACAGATTTTTACAAAAATGACGCTCACTATTAATAATTGTTGTTATAAACTGCTTAACTGTTGCAATTGGTTTAATAAGTGAATATTTTATAAAACCCCGCTTTTATATTTTTATAAAAATACTTTCTGATATGTAAGATTTTGTACATTTGGTCCACAAATATTATGTCACCTTACTGAAAAAAATGTTTACATCCGGTACAAAAATTATTCAAAAAGACATTTTATATATTCTCAATAATCCCTGGGATGTTACCAATCAGGAATGGGACCTTGGCACAAACAATTCTCCTAAACATGTTTTGGAATCTATCCTTAAAAAACTTTCTTTTTGCAAAAAGGACGGATTTTCGAAAATATGGAAAACAGGAAACAATGAACCTATAGCCATTCTGGGATTTTATAGTGTAAATGAAAAAACATACAGATCTATTTTCATAGCCAGCAAATACATGGAGGATCACGCATTTTATATCACGCGCGATCTGCGGAAGACCATTATGGAAAAGACCAAAACCTACCTGGACTGCAAATGTGGTTTGTATTCCAGTTCAACACATCCTCAACATATCAAGTGGTTTGCACTCCTTGGGTTTGAATACCGGCCCGAAGAAAATATTGGCAGTCTTCGCTTTTTTGAATTTGTATTTCCCGGAAAGGGAATAATTTAATTTCAAATTATTTTTAAATGCAATCAGAACATTCCATTTTTATAAAAATACCTGAAATAAATTTTGATAAAAAAAAATAAATTATCTTTACTTTTTTATATAACCAACTAAAATTGATATTATGTGCGGAGGAGGAGGCAATCAGACTTTTACCATTACTTTTACTGCAACCAAAGCAAACCCGTTTCCACCGGTCATTAATGATGGCACCAAAACATCTGATCCGGGAAATGACAGCGATTTTGTAACTTTGGTAACTACCGATTCAAATGTAATTATCAGGGCAGGAGGAGATATTTCTTCAATTGACAATGTAACTATTGAGCCTGGCGTAGATCTTTTTAGTCAGAACCCAACAAAACAATCTGACGGTACCTGGAAAGGAGTTGTCGGAAGCTCAACTCCCAATGGTGATACAGGATATAATGTTCAATATACATTAAACGGCATTTCTTATTCACAGGATCCAAAACTCAGAATTAAACAATAAAACTTGAATGGTCCAAAGATTCAGAACCTGTATTTTGCTTACGGGCTTATTACTGTTTTGTTTGCTAAAATTGATTGCTCAGGATCAAAAAATCGCAGATAGCCTATACGTTATTTACAGGCAAGGTCATCTGAAAGGTATTAATAAACTGGAATTACTCCTCAATTTGTCATACAATACAAGTGACACAAAAAAGTCATTAAAGTATGCAAATGAGTTGATTGAGGCTGCTGAAGTTTACAAAAATGATCAGTTTTTATACAGAGGTTACAGCCAAAAAGGTCAAACCTTCAGGTTAAGCGGTGATCTGACCTATGCGTTAGAGGCTTTATTTAAAGCCAGAGAAGTTGCTGCCCGTATTAAGGACAAATCCTTTGAGGGAGGCGCTTATCTTACGATTGCCGATGTATATTCTGAAAGCGGAAATAGTGAAAATGCAGAAATTTATTACACAAAATCAATAAATCTCCTGAAGAAAACCAAGGACACAATTACCCTGATTGCAGCCTTGTTAAATGCCGGTGATGATTCCTTTCATAACAATAAACTGAATAAAGCACTAGGCTATTTTAAGGAATCTGAAACCATCCTTAAAAAAATCGATTACCCTATTGGAAAAGCCTATAATTCAGGCAATCTGGGCATGGTTTACGCAAGTTCAGGAAAAGATGAACTTGCTGAATACCATATCAATGAGGCTTTAAACATCCTTGAAAAACTTGAAGATCATAATGCAATATCAGATTATCTTACCTTCATGTCGGATATTTATGTAAGACGAAATGACTTTAAGGCTGCTTTGTCTTATGCAAAAAGAAGTCTGAACCTTTCTACCCGAAACAAGATGAAAGAGCAGATCAGTAGGGCCAACTTAACACTTTCAGAAGTTTATGAAAAAGCAGGAAATCCCGATTTATCATTGTCACACTATAAAGCGTATATCGCAAACAGAGATAGCATTATAAACATAGAAAATGTTCAGCAACTTGCCGATTTACGTACAAACTATGAAATATCTAAAAAACAAACAGAAGTTGATCTCCTGAAGCAAACGAAAAAAAATCAACGATTTTTGACTATTATTATTGGCGTCGGACTTTTATTAATGGCTTTGTTCGCTTTTTCCTGGTACAGGAGGTATTTGTTTATTAAAAAAACAAATTTGATAATTGAAAAAGAGAAAGACCGTTCAGAACAAGCATTTTCTGAATTACAGGCTACTCAAGCACAACTCATACAACAGGAAAAATTGGCCAGTCTTGGGCAGCTCACTGCCGGCATTGCACATGAGATTAAAAATCCTTTGAATTTTGTCAATAATTTTTCTGATTTTTCTATCAAATTGACTGAAGAAGCAATGGATGAATTGCAAAAAACAGATTCGAATCCACACACTGAAGAAGTAAAAGTTATTCTTTCTGATATTAGTGTAAATCTGAAAAAAATTCATGAACACGGCACCCGCGCCAACAATATTGTCAGTTCCATGCTTTTACACTCAAGAGGCGGCAGTGGCAAAAGAGAACCTACAGACCTCAATACCCTGCTGAAAGAATATGTGAATCTTTGTTTTCTGGGAATGCGCGCAGCTAAAAACCCTATTCAGGTAGAAATAAAGATGAACCTGGATGACAATATCTACGAAGTTCATTTGAATAAAGAAGAATTTTCAAGGGTTATTATCAATGTTTGCAACAACGCTTTTGATGCCATGCGCAGCAAAAAAATGGCTGAAAATGATGAAAACTATTTACCAACATTAACCATTACCACTAAAAAAGAAAAAAACTTCGTTTTACTTATTATAGAGGACAATGGTCCCGGTATTCCGGCAAACATACGGGACAAAATTTTCCAACCTTTTTTTACCACCAAAAAAGGAACCGAAGGCACCGGCCTTGGGCTTAGTATCACCCACGATATTATCAAAGGGCACAATGCAGAATTAAATGTAGAATCCAGCGAAGGAAAGGGAACTTCTTTTATTATCAGGATACCCGATTAATGTCAGTTTATTTTCTTACCCTTTAACTTTATGTAAGTCATCTCTCCCTGATGATTAATTTCATCTTTTAGCGCGAACCTATTCATGTTTTTACACCTTTTTAACTATCCTTACTTTTAGAAAGTATTTCATTCCGTGTTTTTAAACCTCTATAGCCCACATGCACATTTTCCGCCCATGATGCCGTGAGTATCGGAAAAAAACGGA
This sequence comes from Saprospiraceae bacterium, assembly GCA_016715245.1. Taxonomy (GTDB): domain Bacteria; phylum Bacteroidota; class Bacteroidia; order Chitinophagales; family Saprospiraceae; genus OLB9. The sequence goes on along the minus strand of JADKAS010000019.1, from coordinate 79,769 downwards.
AAAATATTGCCACTGCCTTCGAGTTCCCAGAAAAATTTGCTTCTTGTTTTGGAAGTATGGCCAATCTCATCCATATTTTCCGTATCGTATAGTCTTCCATTGATCATGGTGTATATAACCTTTTCGCTCTTGCGGATATCCAGCAATGGATTTCCGTCGATGACAATAAGATCTGCCAATTTTCCAACCTTCAGGGATCCGATTTCTTTTTCCATGCCCAACAATTTTGCGCCATTAATGGTAGCACATTTTAAGGCTTCGTAATTTGTCATCCCACCTTGTTGAAACATCCACAACTCCCAATGCGCACCTAAACCCTGAATCTGACCATGTGAACCTAAATTAATCTTCACACCTTGATCATTCAATTTCTTTAATGATTTTGATGTCAGTATATGCCCATTTTCATATTCTTCATCAGGTACCATGGTTCTATGCCTCGACCTGGCATCAATCACTGGTCTCGGGGTGAAAGTTAACAATTTTTTATTTTTCCAGACTTCGGTATTCTGGTACCAGTAATATTCACCATTGATACCACCGTAATTGACAATGAGTGTCGGAGTATTACTGGTTTTTGTCCGGGACCAAAACTGAATGACATCATGATACAAAGGTGCTACCGGAAGATTGTGTTCGATACTGGTATGACCGTCAGCCACCATCGATAAGTTGTGGTAAAAAAACGAACCTCCTTCAGGTACCACTCTTATGCCCAACTGTCTCGCAGCTTCAATCACTTGTTGTCTTTGCTCCCTCCTGGGTTGGTTGTAGGATTTGACAGAAAAAGCTCCTAATGCCTTCGTACGTCGGATGGCAGATTTTGCATCTTCAAGACTGTTGATTTCGGCTTTAAAATCACCGTCCGCTCCGTATAAAATCGTTCCTGTCGAAAAAATCCTCGGTCCTGTCAGTACGCCGGCTTTGACCATTTCTGATTGCGCAAAAGTGATTTCACTATTGGAAGAAGGGTCATGGGTCGTCGTCACCCCAAAAGCCAGATTGGCAAAATATTCCCAATGTTTTTGCGGGCTGATACCGTCTCTGAATGCACCTAAATGTGCGTGAACATCAACCAATCCAGGCATGATCGTTTTTCCTTTGACGTCATACACTTTGGTGTTTTTATCAATAGGTGCTCCGCCTGCTCCCCCTACGTATACAATTTTGTTGCCCTCGACGACAACCGTACCGTTTTTGATTACCTGATTATTTTCCATGGTAATGATCTGTGCATTTTTGAAAGCCATTTTTCCAACAGGTTTATCGGACTTTACTTTCAACAGGATTTTTACTCCTGTTGAATCCATCGGAGGAATGCTGTCTGGTGCTCCTTCCAAAAATAAAAATCTTTTTTCAAGGGGTGCAGAAAAATATTCATTTCCTAAGGACCATAACAACTTTTTACTATCTGACGACCAATGAAGATTATAGCCTGCATCTTTGGCGACCTGTGCTACCGGAACAGCTTTAGTTTTGGCAGAAATTCCGATGGGTTGTCCGGTCACAGGCATGGGCGATATATAAACCTTGTGTAATTCAGTGAATGCTATCCAATTGTTATCGGGGCTCGGAACAAAATTGGTGGTATAGCTGGTATTAAAAACAACAAGGGTCTTTTTATCTTCAATATTATACTTTTTAAAGGCTTTTGAAATGGAGCCAAATAAAAATCCCCCGGTTGTAAAAAATATTTCTTTACCTGTTGCTGAAAATTGTGGCTTTTCACCTTCTCCTGTGATAAATTCCGGCTCTCCTCCTTCTACTTTCGTGGTGTAAATTCCTGCTTCCAGGCTGTAGAGATAACCCTGATGACCATTGCCACCTTCTTTGCGGTAAACGATGGTATTTCCATCCGGAGAAAAAGAAGGAGTTCTATAAATCGCCGGGTCTTTAGTCAGGGTTTTGGTTTGTCCGGTGGTAAAATCGTATAGTTTGATGGTGCCCAACGTTTCATCATTCCAGGTGACATACACTAATTTTTTACCATCAAAACTGAAAGAAGGTTCAGCTTCCATATATTCACCTGAAAACAAGGTTTTGGGTGTACCAAAATTATCAGATACGTAAAGTTTTCCAAGCGCAGAAAAAACTACCTTTTTTCCATCCGGAGAAGTAGCCAGATTCCTGAGTACTTTTACTTCAAATTCGTTTTCAAAGGCAGGGTTTTCGAACTCCACCGTTTCCATAAGTTTATGATTTACTGTGACTTTGAAAGGTATTTCAACAGCTTTTTTAGTCTGAACATCAATCTTCTGAATTTTTCCTTTTGCCCAAATGATGATGTTTTTGTCGTCAGGTGTCCAGTTAAAACCCGTATACACGCCGAATATGGTCCATGCTTCCTGCTGGTCTTTGGATAAATCGTTATATAAAGGCCATTCCTTTCCGGTGGCTAATTCCCGAATAAATAAAGCAGAGTTTTCCCTTATCCTTCTCACAAAAGCCAGAAATTTACCATCATGTGAAATCTGAGGTCTGCAAGCGCCACCACTGCCACCTGTAATTCTTATGATTTCTCCGGTTTCAAAATCATAACTCTGAATAACAAAAATTTCGTTATTCGGGTCTTTATTATATTGAAAATATCCACCCGGATACATGTCTTCACTGTAATACAGTTTTTTACCATCAGGGGATATACAAGGTTCATTTACATCCTGCTGGTCATTTTTTCGTTTTGTAAGTTGCATGCCCTCACCACCTGAAATATGGTACATCCACATTTCGCCTGCTCCCAGGGATCTTGATGACGAAAAATGTTTTCTGGCAATGATATACTGACCATCCGGCATCCAAATGGCGTTATTGAGTAATCTGAAACTTTCCTTGGTAACTTGTTTGACATTTTCGCCTTTGTAATCCATATAAAAAATATTGTCCCCTCCTTCAACATCACTGGTAAACAATATTTTATTGCCGTCAGGACTCCACCTTGGTTGTACCTCCCAGGCAAGGCCACTTCGGAGGCAGGTTGCCTGGCCTCCACTAATAGGCATACTATAAATATCTCCGAGCAAATCAAAAACAATCGTTTTTCCATCCGGGCTGACATCAAGATTCAACCAGGTTCCCTCAGTAGCGGTAAATTGCACATCTTTGCTCTGTCCCGGAGGATTGTTTACATTCCATTTTGGTTTTTCCTGAGAAAACATATTAAAGGATAATAAACTCAAAATGTATGGGAGAAAACGGTTCATATTATTTGTATTATAAGGATGTAAAGGTAATTAAAAAATGATAAATTCACTCTGAAAATCCGTGTACGCCTGAAGTGCCTTTATTCTAAAGTTTATTATAGAAGTTTTTCCACCTGTTTGCCTGTATGTAATCACCAGCAAATTTTTATATGAATAATTATTCCAAAATCTCTTAATTTAATAATACCTTTGATGTATAAGATCAATCCACATGCGTCACCTTTTCAAAAGTATTTTCTGTTTATGTGCTATTCTTTTTACAGGTATTGAAAGTCCTTTTACTCAAATTGTAAAAAATGCAGAAACAGACTATAATCAATATTTTTCTAATGTAAAATGGCGCTGTATCGGCCCTTTTCGTGGAGGAAGATCTGTTGCCGTATCCGGAGTAAAAGGAGACAAAACTACCTATTACATGGGCACTACAGGAGGTGGTTTATGGAAGACTGAAGATATAGGTTTGACGTGGTTCAATATATCTGACGGCTTTTTTACTACCGGCTCTGTTGGAGCAGTTTCCGTCGCTCCCAATGACCCGAATGTTATCTATGTCGGCATGGGTGAACATGCAGTTAGAGGTGTTATGACCCACCACGGCGATGGTATCTATAAATCTACAGATGCAGGCAAAACATGGAAAAAGATGGGTCTGGATAAATCCCAACACATTTCAAGAATCATTATTCACCCTTCCAATCCGGAAATTGTATGGGTTGGAGTACAAGGCGCACTATATAGCTCTTCGGAAGAACGTGGCATATATAAAACTATTGACGGGGGAAAAACATGGCAGAAATCCTTGTATGTAAACAACAACACGGGGTGCGCCGAATTATCTATCGATGTTAATAATCCCAGGATACTTTACGCAGCTATGTGGGAATTTGGTCGAAAACCATGGAAGGTGACCAGTGGTGGTGACGGAAGCGGCTTATTCAAAAGTACGGACTCGGGAGAAACCTGGACTAAAATCCAAACCGGACTTCCTAAAGAATTGGGTAAAATGGCCATTTCTGTAGCTCCTTCCAATAGTAAAAAGGTGTATGCCCTTATAGAAAGTGATTCTGAAAAGGAACTGGGGGGACTATTTTTTTCTGAAAATGGAGGTGAAAGCTGGGAAAAAGTGAGCAGTGATCATCGTCTGGTTCAAAGAGCATGGTATTATATCGAAATATTTGTAGATCCAAAAAATGAAAATACAATTTATGTGCTTAGTGCTCCGGCTCTTCGATCATTGGATGGAGGAAAAACCTGGGAAAATATTGAAGGTCCGCACGGTGATTATCACGACCTGTGGATAAATCCGGATGACCCGAAAAATATGATTATTGCTGATGATGGAGGGGCTTCCGTTTCTGTAAACAATGGTAAAACCTGGTCCCTTCAAAACAATTTACCTACAGCTCAAATATACAGACTCAATGCAGATAACCTGTTTCCATACAATGTTTATGCGGGACAACAAGACAATACTTCCTTTCGGCTGGCCAGCAGACAACAAGGAAGTAGTGGTATTGACAATACCAGCCTTTCCTATTCAGCGGGGGGAGAAAGTGCTTTTCTGGCATTTGACCCCAACAATCCCAGGTTTGTCATGGGAGGAAGCTATTTGGGCACTATTGAATATTTTGACGCTAAAAATATGGCAGGAACCAATGTCATGCCCTCACCTTATCAGTATCTTGCCCTCGAGCCAAACCGTATGAAATACAGATATAATTGGAATGCGCCTGTTATTTGGTCTCAACATGAAGTCAATACCTATTATCACGCAGCTCAGGTTCTTCTCAGAACAAAAATAATGGACATATCTGGGAAGAAGTGTCTCCCGATCTTACTAAAAATGAAAAATCAAAACAAGGAAAAGGGGGAGGTCCCTATACAAACGAAATAGTCGGTGCTGAAAATTACGGAACCATTAGTTATGTCATTGAATCACCTCATGAAAAAGGAACTATATGGGTTGGAAGTGACGATGGTCTTGTCCATCTGACTAAAGATGGATGTAAAACCTGGAAAAATGTTACACCTTCTTTCCTTTCAGAATGCCTGATTAACGCCATTGAAATTTCACCCCATGACCCCGCAACTGCTTATATCGCTACTACAAGGTACAAATTTAACGATCATAGCCCTGGATTATATAAAACCAATGACTACGGCAAAACCTGGACAGCTATAAACCAGGGTATTCCGGGTTATGCCTTTACAAGGGTAGTCAGAGAAGATCCTAACAAAAAAGACCTTCTGTTTGCAGGAAGTGAACTGGGTTTGTTCATTTCCTGGAATGGTGGTATAAAATGGCACTCTTTCCAGTTAAATTTGCCCATAACACCTATCACAGATCTCAAATTTCACAAAGGCAACTTGATTGCCGCTACTTCCGGCAGATCTATTTGGATTTTGGATGATATATTTCTTTTTCATCAATATTCTCAAAATGTAAATGAAGTAAAAATATTCCGGCCACCTTCAACATTTCTTGTAAGTGGATCAAGTGAACTGGATGGGAATACTAAAAATTTTAAAGGTTCACACTATTCCAGAGGAGTAAATCCTGCAACGGGAATGGTATTGTATTACTTTATTCCGGATTCTTTAAAAGAACATATCTCTATTGAAATAATAGACGAAAAAGGCAGAGCGGTAAGAAAATTCACTTCCCTGAAAGATAGTCTTTTTTTATCTTATGACGGAGGACCACCTGCGGAACCTGTTTTACACAAAAATAAAGGATTAAATCGATTTGTGTGGAATCTCAGGCATACTACATTTCCGGGTGTAGCCAACACCTATATCGAAGGAAGTTATAAAGGTCACAAAGCCATTCCGGGAAAGTATACGGTCATTTTAACTACTGAAAAAGGTATCAGCAAGTCTTTTGCAGAAATACTTCCCAATCCCGGATACCCAACAACCACAGAAGAATACATCAGGTTTGACGAAATAATGTCGGAATTGGAAAAAAAGATGACAACTATGTTTTTAACTATAAACGAACTCTTTACAAAACAAAAACAATTATCAGAAATAATATCTCGACTACCAATGGATAAGCCCTATGACAGTCTTAGAAATGAAGGTAACGCTTTGATAAAAAAATTAATAACCTGGGATAATAAAATGATTCAAAGGAAAAGTAAAGCCTATGATGATGTTGAAAATTTCGAAAATAAATTTACAGCTGACTATATGTTTCTTATAAACCATACTGAAAGCGAAATTCCATCAATAAATCAACCCTCTCTGGACAGAAAAAAAGAACTGGACGATCTCTGGTTTATATATAAATCGGAAGCTGAACATTTATTAAAAACTGATTTACCGGCGTTAAATAAAAAATGCTGGGAAAGTGGTATCGGAGCTCTTTGGAAGTAGTGGTTTCTTACCTTGTCAAAGTCAAAGTATTTTCTAAAATTTTAATGTTTTCTAAACTGTTTTTAACGGAACTGTAACTTATGCACTGCTTAAATAGCGGTATATTTGCCATATTCATTGTTCACCTTAAAATCAAGATTTATGAAACGTTTTTTACCTTTTGTTCTCATTATTTTTTCCTGCTCTAATGTTTCCGGTAATGATACACTACGTTACTTCATCAAATCAAAACCCATTTCAGAACTCAACGAACCTTATATTGAAGCCAATTTATGTCGCAAACCATTTTCAAATAAATACTTCATAGATATTGATTATGGTCAGGAAACTGCAATATTTACCCTTAGGGAAAGAAGGGTATCTGATAAATTTGGAGATAATATTGAATTCCCAAGCAGGATGGCCGCTTTAAACTTTTTGGTAAATATTGGCTATTATATATTTGACCATCAATACACTTTTGATAGTTCGGGTGACATAACAAGTCAAAGATTATTACTCCGGCACAAAAACACTGCTGGTCATGAATTAAGAAGATTTGATTAAATAATTTTCTTATTCAGGTCTGTAGGCAGGTAAACTTCCTTTTATATACGGTACTCCGGCAGCTTCAAGATCTTTCTGAACAAGTTTGAGTTCTTCATCCACTTCTTTGATTTTTTTGTAGACGACATCAAATCCGGACTTGGCAAGTTCAAGAGATTTTTTTTGAGTTGCCGGTATATCAGAACTGTGCCCGTACATAGAATATAAAATAGTGGATACTCTTGATACCAGACCCGGCAGAGCTTCAAAATACCTTTTTTCCAGCGAGGAATTTCCATTTAACTCTATATCGAGATCCTGAATGGACTTTTCAGCCTTATAAAGTTTTGCTGTAACATCCATATCGGTTTTCAGGCTGACAAGCACTCCGGCTTTCAGATTTTTTACGGTTTCTTTGAGGTATTGCAGGTGACTGTTTGTTCCGTAAACCACTCTGGCAAAGTCATTGCATTCATTGGCAAAATTCTGAACTTTAACCAAATCCTGTGCAGGTAAGGTAGCCCAGCCCGGGTTTTTAATTTCGAATGTTTCCCGGTTCGTCAATGTTGTCGTTTTTTCACCATCAAACATATTCAGCTCAACACTATAACTGCCGGGCAGGACAAATAATCCGGAAGCCGCACCGCTTTCTGCATCCGGCTTCAGTGTATGATCAGCCAGAGCTTTGGCATCCCAGACGTATTTATTGATTCCTTTTTTAGGTTTTTGTTTAATCCTTCTGATGACATTTCCTGCATTATCATATATTGTTAAAAAGTAAAAAGGCATTTGTTCCAGATCTTCAGCTATTAAAGAATCTTTGGATGGATAACCCTTTAATGTGCCTTTTTTGATCATTTCCTTTTCAGATTCTGTTCTTCTTTCCTTTATGGTTTTTGGAATGTCAGTAAGATTGTAACGGATAACCACCCCGATGGGTGGGTTTTCTCCAGACCAAAATCCATCTCCCATAGTACCAACTTTTGCTCCTCCCCATGCACCCAATGGATTAGATTCATGAAATATCCATGCCGCTTTAACCGGTAATATTTTGTTTTTCAATTCTTCTTCTTTAGCCAAAACCCTCAGATTACTGTAATCGTCAAGAACATAAAATCCTCTCCCGAAGGTTGCTACAACCAGATCGTTTTCTCTCTTTTGTATTTCAAGATCTTTTATAGCAATAACCGGAATACCTGATTTTACCGCATGCCAGCTTTTGCCACCGTTTAAAGTGACAAACACTCCAAAATCCGACCCGACAAATAATATATCTGCATTGACATGGTCTTCTGCAATGGTATACAATGATCCACGAACAGGAAGATCAGCTGCAATGGAAGTCCATGTTTTTCCTCCATCTTTTGTCCTGAACACATAAGGCTTATAATCTCCGTATCTATGGTGATTAAAAACCACATAAGCGACATTCTTATCGTGGTTTGAACAAATAATTTGCGGTATATAACTCATGGCGGGAGCGCCGGGAATATTGTCAATTTTTGTCCAGGTTTTGCCACCGTCAACAGTGGTCTGAATCAAACCATCATCAGTTCCAACGTACAGAATGTTTTCATCAATTGTACTTTCTGAAATAGATGTTGACTGACCAAAAATAGATGTACTCGAGTTTTTCATAATGGCATCAACACTCCATATTTTATCCATGATGGGCAATGTATTTCTGTCGATCTGCCTGGTTACATCCGGAGAAATCAATCTCCAGCTGTTTCCTTTATCATCTGATTTGTAAATTTTATTCGCTCCGAAATAAAGTCTTGAAGCATTGTGGGAAGATAATACAAGGGGTGAATCCCAATTCCACCTTAAGGCCGGTTCGTTTTCCAGCTCCACCGGCATAATAAAAACACTCTCCCCGGATTTTTTATCAAACCTCACCAAATTTCCATGTTGTGATTGTGCATACACTATATTCGGGTTTTCCCAGTCAACCTGAGATTCAAAACCATCGCCTCCCTGAGTAATAAACCAGTCACTATTTACAATTCCTGCCATATTGGTGGTTCTCGACGGACCTCCCATACTACTGTTGTCCTGGGTTCCTCCGTAAATATTGTAAAAAGGAAATGAATTGTCGGTTGATACTCTGTAAAACTGCGTAATGGACAATGTATTTTTATAATCCCAATGCTGACCCTGGTTAAAAGTTTCATATAATCCTCCGTCGCCCCCCATTAGCCAGTGATGATTGTTTTTTGGGTTTATCCAGATGACATGATTATCGACATGTACATTTTTAGCAGGAATATTCTGAAATGTTTTTCCTCCATCCACAGAGTATTTTGAAAATACATCTCCAACATATATTTTATCAAGTTGTACCGGATCAGGGAAAATTTTACTGTAGTAGAGACCGGTTGTAGAATAATCTGACATTTTTTCCCAACTGGCTCCTCTGTCTGTACTTTTATAGGACCCGCTTTGGCCGTTTTGGGCTTCCAGATGAATATATAATACGTCGGGATTAATTGGTGAAATGGCTATTGCAATTCTTCCCAAATCACCTGAAGGAAATCCTTTGTTTATTTTTGTCCAGGTAGTTCCCCCGTCCACAGTTTTGTACAGCGAACTTTCAGTTCCCCCAGACACATATCCATATCCCTTCCTTTGTCTTTGATGAGCAGATGCATATAATACTTTGCTGTCTCTGGGATCCATGACAATATCTGCGACACCTGTATATTCACTGATTTTTAATACTTGTTTCCAGGTTAGTCCTCCGTCCAGGGATTTATAAACACCTCTGTCTCCTCCGTTGCTCCACAGAGGTCCGTAAGCAGCAACATAAATAATATCTGAATTATTTGGGTCAATAATGATTTCACCGATGTGTTCTGAATTTTGCAGACCCATGTTGGTAAATGATTTACCCCCGTCCATAGATTTGTAAATACCGTCGCCATATCCAACACTTCTTTGGTTGTTTGCTTCTCCTGTTCCTACCCAAACAACATTAGGGTTATTTGGATCCAATTGAACACAACCAATGGAATATGACCCGTAATTTTCAAATATTGGTTCAAAGGTAGTCCCGGCATTTGAAGTTTTGAAAACTCCACCGCAAGCCACACCTACATAGTAAACAGAGGGGTTATCCGGATGAACAGCCAGGTCAATTATCCTGCCGCTCATAAAAGAGGGACCGATGGACCTGAATTGAAAAGTACTTACATCCGGCTTTTGTTTTTCCTGCTGACCTGTTAATGACACATACAGTATTAAATAAAAAAACAAAACACAATACTTTAGGATATTTGATTTCATACTAATTGATTGGTTAATGACGAAGCAAAGTAAAACAATTGTATTTTACTTTTATGCACTTTACCTAAATACTAGACGAAATTATTCAATGAAGAAGAATATATGGTACATTACCATCCTTTTATCAATCTTATTCACCTTTATTTTACAATTTATGTTAAAAATACAAATATTGTTCTGATAAAACAGATAATTATAAATAATATATATTATTTTTGCATAATATTCAGAAGCAAACTAAACATTATTTAATAACTCAAAATCTTAACATTATGAACCTTCAAAAAATTTTGGTGTCCGGACTTATAGTCGGAGTGATTGGATTCTTCCTGGGTTGGTTGATCTGGGGTATTTTATTGGCTGATTTTTTAGCGGCTCCGGGTATGAGCGGAGTGATGAGAGGTGAAAGTGAAATGATCATGTGGTCCATGGTTATTTCCAATCTTCTTTGGGGTGTATTACTTGCCTATATTTTTATCGAATGGGCTAATATTTCCACAGTACAAACCGGTTTTATGGCTGGTGCAATTCTTGGTTGTTTAATCGCCGGTGCTTTTGATTTTGGAATGTATTCCATGACCACTCTTTTAACTTTAACAGATGTGATCAAGGACATAATTGCCAACACCCTTTATGTTGGTGTTTTAGGCGCCATTCTGGGATGGTGGCTCGGTAGAAAATAAATTAAATAAAAGAGCCTGAATATTTAAGATTCAGGCTCTTTATTTAAAGGAAATTAATTATCCTCTGCGACTCTTTTTAACGGTTGTTTTTTGTCCTCTTACATTCCCTTTGGGTCCTTTTACTGTTGTTGTTTTTTTGGTAACTGAGTTACCTCTTGGCCCTGTCACTTTTGTTTTTGTCCGTGTAACTTTATAATTTGCATGAGCTCCGGCATATCGGGTTCTTACTGTAGTTGAAGAAACTCTTGCTGGTCTGTACAATGTATTTGCTCTTGTAAATCTTCGGTTGTGCACGATTTTTATTCCGGGTCTGTGATATCTGACTCTGATTGGTGCCCAAGCTTTCCATGCCAATGGTCTCCATGGTTTCCATCCTACCGGGTAAACTCTCCATCTCCATGGCGAAATCCAGGGTCTGTAAACAGGTGCATATACAAACCTTACGCACGGCCATCCCCATACATTAACAACTATATAGTCTGTTGATTTATCCGAAACATTAGGTCCTTTTTTAATTTCACTTTCTTCGGCATTACCATTTTCTTCTGTTGGTTCAAGAATCATTTCTTCTCCGAATATTTCTTCGTCTCCGATAATCTGGACGTTTGCTTCATTATCTCCTGTCTTTTCAAGTTCAATAACAGCGATATCCTGTCTTTCCGTTTCTGAAACAAGTGCCTGTAAAATAAAAACATGAACATCACCGTCCTGTTTTGATTCCACTCTTATATAATCCGTTTCACCATCTTCATTAAGATTTAAATTATTTACCTCATTGTCTTTTGTGTTAATGAGTTTTTCAAATTCTTCGGGACTATTTGACATTTTAAATAATTCCAATGCTCCCTCCAGACTAAAATGGTCACCCGGCATACCTGTGCTTTCAGGAGTCTTTTCCTCTTGTGCCTTTAATGAAGTAAGTCCGAAACTTAAAATCATTATGATTGACAATACATACTTTACCATACTATTTTTGTTTTTAAGGTTAATAATTTATTTTATCCATATAATACAATATGTGAAAAAATGTACCCAAAAGTAATCAAAAAAAACCTTCGAAATCTCAATTTTAATATTCTTTTAACAAAAAACTAATCCTAATCAATAATAAAAAAATATCAAATTTTGTGCTGTATTGTATATCATCTATTGGGAAAAAAGCAAAATCCTGAAATAAGATAGTATGAAAATTTTCAAATCCCTATAATTATTCATTTTTTTCAACGTATTTGTTATATAACCAGAAATTCACATTTCATTTTTTAGGTTCAGAGGGTTCTTCAAAACTAAAACAATATCCTGAATTGCAGAACTCTTTTTATTAACGAGTTGGTTATTTTAATCTAAAACAATTTGGATATATTTTACAGACAATCAATATTTTAATATTTTCCAGCCCTTTCCCATTTCATCGGAGTATTGATCAACGACATAAATCCAATTTTCAAAATGACTTACAAAAAACTCACTTGGTTTTTCATCACTATATTTTTTAACACAGTTATTTGAAATATCAATGGCAAACAATTCAGAATATGCTATATTAAATAATATCAACATTTTTTGATTATTATCATACCCGATTACATCAAATCGATCATCAGGTAAGGAAATTTTCTGAATCATGGCATTGGTTTTAGTATCATACAATTCTCCTGATTCCGTGATAAAATATTCCTTTCCGAATGATAACCAGTCCAGGTTTTGAATCTCACCTTTTTTGTAATCAATAACAACCTTATTTTTTATTCCATTTAAAAACAATTTTCTATTGTTTATGGTATTAATTTTCGGCCATTCCTCACTGTATATTGTTTGATCCGTTTCAATAGAATATTCTTCTTTGTTGGCATCCAAATTATATGAGTAAACTATATAATGCGATGAATTCTCTTTTTTAAAAATATATAAAATACATTTTTGACCAAATTCATTAACATACACATTAAAAAAAGGCCTTTTACTATCATCAATCATTACTTTATTTAATAATTCATCTGATAAAAATAATGATGAATTCTGATTAACTACATCTAACAATATTGTTTGGTAAGTAAGGGTAAATTCATTAAAATAAAGTAAGACAAGATTATTTTCAAGTTTCTGCATCAAAATCAACTCATTAAAGTTATCAACTTCTTTGATGAAGACCTCCTCAGATATTCCAGTATTAAGGTCCAGGTATAAAAGTTTTCTACTACCTACTTTATAAAATAATTTTTCACCAACAGCAGTAAATAAAGTAGGGTAATCAAAATCAGCTTTCTTTTGAGAAAAATTGATTTTATCAAAAATAAGCAAAGAATAGTTCACTCTGTCTTTGTCCCAAATTAGATGAGCTACATGTTTTTCAGATTCAAACAGTTTATTAAAATTTTCATTGGGATTGAATTGAAGTTTTTTGAATTCTTCAAATTTTTCTGCATCTTCTTCAGAGCAGTTAAAAATACTGTCAAATGTATTTTCTTTTACACATGAAGTCAATAATGTACAAAATAAAGACACCGCTAAAACGAAATTAAATTGATTTTTCATAAATAATAATTTTTAAAATGAATAATTTAAACCAAGATTAACACCTAATCTGCTATGAGAAGTATAGTAGTCTTCTTTAAAACCTGAGTTGTGATTCAATAATAGAAAAAGTCCGGTCCGCATTTCCAAAAAACGATTGATTGGAATATGCCCCACAAAAGAAGGCATCAAGAAAATACCTAAGGTACTCTTTGGATTTTTTTTTGTCGCCTCCACTACCAAACCTGTTCTTCTGTCAGTGATAGTTCCGTTTGTAAATTCAGGATTCGCAATATTCAATCCTGCACTTAAATTGAAAGAGATATATTTTGCCGCCCTCAATCCCAAATTGAGACCCAACTGATAGTTCCTGATTTTAACTTCACCATTTTGTAAATATCTTGCAAATTCAAAATACATATCTTTGTTTTCGTAGTTGATGGAATACATACCGGCATATATTCCCAATTCTATATTTCTTTTAATGTTGTAGTTTAAAAGAAAAGCAAGATTGCGGTTGTATAGAGAAGTTTTTTCATTAATATTCCATTCATCGTCAGATTGATCCAAATTCAGGTTTTGCTCTATCTGAAGCTGAACGGAAAACTTTTGAGCATACATTGTAAGAATACAACCATAAGAAATAAACATAAGTAGAAACAGTTTTTTCATTTTTAGTGTTTTTTTGCATTATAAGTTACGAAGGAAACTTTACAGTAAATTTAGTATCCTTCTTTCGGGTACAAAAATAAGTGGTTTTTACATTCAAAAAACAGATCGGGTTTGCTTTAACTCAATTTTAATACCTCCTGAAATTTTTCTGAATAAAATGTTAATGCTTTATCTTAATCAACCCTTGATTTTCCAAAATACTACCTGTATTAGAAAGAATACTGCTGTTTTGAATCCCATTAATGTAAATTCTACCGGTATTATTCAAATTACCGGTTATAGCTATGCCATTTAATGATGATTTGTTTATATCCATTCTTCCTGAATTAAATAATACTCCTGCCAAATTAAGACTTGAAATGTTGTTTTCAAACGAAGGTTCCATTACAAGATGGCCTCCCTCACTAATTTCAACTATAGCCAAATTTCCGATTGTAAGGCTTTTTACAACGTGATATCCCTCTACCACTACGCTGTCCTGTATGGAAATAAATACATGCTGACAAGGAAGTGGTACCATATTCTGGCTCCAGTTTTGCGGATCCGTCCAGTTGACTCCGTCACCGTTTCCTGTCCAGTTTACCTGAGTTCCGGTGTCCGTTTTCAGGTCACAATTATTGTCCTTTGTATCGCATAATTCCACAGCTCCCGGGTAAATTTCCGCATCATTCTCATTACAATCCACATCACTACAAAAACCATCGTTATCATTATCTGTACCGGATAAACCAAAACATTGCGGACATTCTGTTGCTTCAACCAGTCGCAGAAACAAATTATCAAAATAACTGTCATTATCCCCTCCGGAAATTCTCGTGCCCCGTAGAATAAATTTGATTCTTCTTGTCAAAGGAGGAATAGGCAACATCCTTTGCACCAGCAACCATTGAGGCTGATTATTGCCAAAAAAAGATGTTGTGGTGGTTTGACCGGACTCATTGATAAATTCAACAGACACCTCCGGTAAATCGTTATTGACCCCCCATGTTCGTAAATAACCGCCGTAATAAACGTGCAGAACACCATTGTCTATCTGATTTGCATAGGCACTTACATTGACAGACTGATCAGCCAGGCCCAGATTTTGTTCATTGGCACAAATACCTCCAACACCAAAAAATCTACTTCCCTGATATACCGGAACCGAATTACATTGATTGGATGTTAATGCCTCTATTTGTCCATTCCACGAGGTGATCCCGTTTTCACCATCAGGATTAATCAGAAGATTTGTCGTCATTGTAGCACTTTGAGTTGCAAATGACTGGGGATCTGACCATTCACTCCAACGCAAATAATTGTCCCTGTACCTTACTCTCCAGTAATAGGTAGTTCCCGGTGTAAAAACGAAGTCGTCCTCATCCGTGAGATCTTCACCTGATTGTGCATCAACATTATTGTATAAATTTTTGTGTTGCTTCCAGACGTCGAAGAGAGGAGAAGAAAAATCATTTGTCAGCGACAACTGCCATTGGCTTGCCTGATGAAAGTTTTTGGGGTCAAAAAAAGAGCCCGCTTTCAGGGTCGTACAATTAAAATCTATGTTACCTGTCGGCCAGATAGCCTTTGGTTTTTGTGGAGAGAAATCAAACTTTTTTAATACTATGGAATCTGTAATTTCATTGTTTTTCGTTACACCATCATCACCCCGGGAATATCTTTTTACCAGTATTTCAGGGTCGGGGCCTGCCTGACCTTTTAACAAAACAAATCCGTATTCGTCTTCGCTGTGAGAAAATTCATCATAATCGTGATTCGGATATTGACCCCAATAATCAATTGCACCGCCGGCAGTGGCAACATTTACCCATAAATGTTGGTGGAGTTTGGACTGCCCTCTGGAATAAGCATGTGTATGACCAAATAAATGAATGGTAGGCTTGTGGCAGGTGGTGGTAAAATTTTCCAGAATACCGACTACCTGACCTGTAAAAGATGACTCACCGGGTGTCCACGGTTCTGATTTGTACGGGTGATGGAGCTGTACAAAAACAAAGTCCAGCTGAGGATTGGTACATATGGAATTCAAAAGATTATTTAGCCAGGTAATCTGTAATGCTTTTTCTGTCGAATTGCTGTTTGAATTGAGAGAAATGACCCTGATATTGGAAAAATCCTTGTACCACCACTGTTCCGGAAAATTTGCATCGCCATTTAAAGGAAGGTCGAAATATTTCAGATAATTCTGCAGGCCGTTGTCATAATATTCGTGATTACCTAATGCCGGGTATATTGGAACCACGGTTGTTACATTTTCTCCCAGGTCAAAAAAATCACTTTTCCAAGTGCTGTACGCTCCTCCGTTCTGGACTAAATCGCCTGGAATCAACAGGCCATGGAGATCATCAAGTCCATTTTCAAAGTCCTGATTCATGATGGGAATAATCCCGTTGTTGATGATATTGCTGTACACATTCGGATAACTACCCTGCCTCTGGATATCAGACATGCTGATAAAATTGATGTTTTGTTCCTTTTCCTGTGAAGCAAGTGTAATGAAATGATATACAGCACTTTGCACCCCGTTTGCAAGGACAACTTTGTAATAATATTTGGTTAATTCACTCAGGTTCTGTAGATGTGTTGTAAAGATTCTGCTTGACCCGTTTCCTGTTTGTGAAGTACCAGCAACGATGGTGTTCAGATCAAAGGGTGTCGGACCAAAATGAACAGCCGCTGTTGTTACCGTTGTGGTTTCAAAAACTATCTTGGTGCTGTTTTCATCTAAAACCTGAAGAAACGGTTTTACGGATATACTTTGTGTTGATCCCACATAAGGAAACACAAGTACAAAAACATACATTATTAGAAAACGAAACATTAAAATTGAATTCAGGATGCTAATGTAAATATTTTTTACAAAATGCCATTCACACTACGTAGTTTCTTTGTGGTGAAAATAAAAAATGGAGATATTTGTCAATAAATCAAAGCTATCCTGCATCTGTCTCCTCCGCAACACTTTGACAGAAATGCTGTTTATTTGCTGTTGAATGTAAATTGATGAATTTTCTTCTTTCTGATACTTTTACCAAAGAATTACCGGCTGATCCCATATCTGACAACTTTGTACGACAAGTGCATAATTCCTGTTTTTCTTTTGTCAATCCGACACCGTGTTCTTCACCCTCAGTGATAAATGCCTCACCTGAAATGATGGAAAAGCTCGAATATCCGAGAGTGATGTCAAAAGTCAGTTATTTACACAACTATTTTCAGGAAACGCCGTTTATCCGGGAACAAAACCTTATGCCATGTGCTACGGTGGCCATCAGTTTGGTAGTTGGGCAGGTCAGTTGGGTGACGGGCGTGCTATAAATCTTTTTGAAACGAAAGTACACGATCAAAGATGGGCCTTACAACTCAAGGGAGCCGGTTTGACACCGTATTCGAGAACTGCAGACGGACTCGCTGTGTTGAGGAGTTCCGTCCGCGAATACCTGTGCAGTGAAGCTATGTATTTCCTGGGAGTTCCCACGACAAGAGCTTTGTCACTGATGCTGACCGGCGATGAAGTGTTGAGAGATATGATGTACGACGGAAATGCCGCTTATGAAAAAGGTGCTGTGGTGTGCCGTGTGGCACCTTCGTTTATCCGTTTTGGCAATTTCCAGATATTGGCAGCAAGGGGAGAGACGGAAAATCTGAAAAAACTGACAGACTACACCTTACGGTATTTTTATACGGATCTCGGGACTCCGTCAAAGGAAACTTACATCGCTTTTTTTAAAGAAATTGTGAAGAGGACAATGGAAATGATAGTTCACTGGCAACGCATCGGTTTTGTACACGGCGTCATGAATACGGACAACATGTCCATACTTGGTCTGACGATAGACTACGGTCCTTACGGATGGCTTGAAAATTATGATCCGGGATGGACGCCCAACACCACTGATGCACAGGGAAAACGATACCGTTTTGGCAACCAGCCGGGCATTGCTGCCTGGAATCTTTTTCAGTTGGCCAATGCTTTGTATCCGCTGATCGGGGAAGCAGCCCCATTGGAAGAGATTATAAACGGAATACAGGAGGACTACGAAAAATCCTATCTGGACATGATGAAAGAAAAACTCGGTTTGATTCACAGGTTTGAGACCGAAAAATTATTGGTTGCTTCCCTTGAAGACATATTATATGCCAGTGAGACCGACATGACCATGTTTTTCAGATTATTGAGCGGTTTTGATCCGAAAGACAAGGCCGGTTTTTTACACAAATGGAATGATTCATCGTATGCTGTTGCTTTTGAAAAACATATTCCTGCGATCAATGAATGGCTGGATAATTACAGCGCTCTTCTTCAGGCACATCCCGATCCTGAAAGGAAAAAAAAGATGGACACTGTCAATCCCAAATACGTATTGAGAAACTATATGGCTCAGATTGCTATAGACGCTGCAGACAAGGGTGATTATTCTTTTATTGAAGAGTTTTACCTGATGCTGCAAAAACCCTACGACGAACAACCGGAATACGAACGCTGGTTTGCCAAAAGGCCGGACTGGGCAGTAAATAAAGTGGGATGTTCGATGTTGAGTTGCAGCTCGTGAGTGTAAAAACTTTTTTTACAATATTATATTATTGGCTGACTTTTACGAAAGGTTTTACTTCATAAAATCCTTTTCCGATTAATATGGCAAAATATTTCCCCTGAGGTATAACACGGATATCCATTTCTGTTTTATTATTGGCAATTTCTTTTAATCCATGGATTACCGTACATATTGATTATTGTTATTTGAAGGTTTTGTACATTCATTTCGCTACTGATTTGGGAGGATCAATTATCTTGTATGAACGATTAAGAAAGAGTTAGGCTTCCACCTGTAGTGTGCACCTAAACATGTTTTTTACCAAAAGGCCGTCATCATTCCACCTATATTTTACTGACATTTTTGAAAAATTCCTGTGTATTGACCTCCGGAACGTGTCTTTTCCAGAATGTTGAAACACATTTCGGCGTTAATCGTTAATTTTTCCGAAAAATATTTGTGCAAAGAGCTTCCGTTCGAGAATATTTTCATTTTTCAACTTACTTTTTGTCATCTTTTTGCGATTTTAAAAAATTAGTAAAATATTTTTTGCTACTTTTAGTAAATTTTAATAAATATATTTTAGAATAAATCAATTATTAGTAAATAATAATAATTTACAAAATGTTTTTTATTATTATTTACTAATCTATTACATTTCTATAAATGAAATTATTAAAAATCGCAAGACGACGGTCTGTTGCCGGTTAATTTTTCTTTCCGCACACAAATAATTCCATTTTCCGGATTTAAAAATGAAAAAAATCAAAAACGGAGGTCAACTGTGAGATAAAAATGGCTGCTGTTTTTGGAGTTTTAGGATTTATTTTGTTATCTATGTCATATCGGACGTTACTTAATAAAACGAACCATTTATTTCAGATTAAAATCCTTATGTTCCTGCCAATCAATCTTCAAAAATCAATAAATTCAATTTATTATCAGGAAAATTTACAAATAGATTTTATATTTGTTAAAGCAAAAGGATATTTTAAGGATTTGAAATAAATATGGAAAAATAAGACAGAGGAAATGGAAAAAATAAATTACAAATCATTAACAAACTTTCGTACATTTATTTTTTAATGTGAATTGTAAATCAGGTAGTTATGATACATTTATGTCGATGTGAGTGTCGCTTATTTATGAGTTGAACAAACCCAACCGAAATACAAACAAACCGAGTATAAATCCACGGTTGGAATAAATTAGAATCATTTTTGCTGGAGAGTCTTATTTAATCTTTAAAATTAAATGAGATGACAGAATTAAGAAAGAGGTTCATGCGTGACATGAGCATCAGTAATTTTTCAAACAACACCATTCGCAATTACACGGAAGCAGTATCCAAGCTGGCAAGGCACTACAAGAAATGTCCTTCACAAATCACGGAAGAGGAAATCAGGGATTTTTTAAAAGTTGTATTGGATGAGAACAAGAGTTGGTCACATGTCAACATTATTCAGAGCGCACTAAAACTGTTATACACCAAGACGCTTGACCAATCATACAAGGTGGATCGATTACAAAGGCCAAAGGCGGAAAAGACCTTGAAGTATATCTTGAGTCAAGCAGAAGTAGTACGCCTATTGGATCTTTGTAAGAATGTCAAACACAAGCTTATATTCATGGTCATGTATGCCACCGGACTGAGGGTGTCGGAAGTAGCCGCCTTAAAATTGACGGATATTGATAGTGCCCGGATGATTATCCAGGTTCGTAACCCTAAGGGACATAAACAGCGGGAGGTAAAAATGCCGTCGGAATTATTAGTATGGCTGAGAATATATTACCAGAAATACAAGCCAGCGTTATACTTGTTCGAGGGTGCTGACAAGAAAAGCCACCTGAGCCACAGAACAATACAAACCATATTCAAACAAAGAATATTGGCCGCAGGTATCAAAAAGCCTGTCAGTAGCCATGACCTGAGACATACCCACACGACGCACTGCCTGGAAGAAGGTTCTGACCTGCAGGCCGTGCAGCGTAACCTGGGGCATTCCAACATTAAAACAACCCTTACCTATTATCACTTGACCAACAGGTTAAAAACCACCCTGATTAGTCCTCTGGAAACATTGCCCGGGTATGGAACGAGGTGTCAATGAGGTAGGCGAGGTATTCAGACGAGGATTTGGCAAATATAAATCAGGAAAGAATCTTTCCTTTCGTGCATATAAAGTAGCCAAGGATATCATGGAGTGCAGGACGGCCAGGCTGGGCGGTCATAAACTCACTTGTCATTCATGTGGGGATGTCCGGATATCATACAATTCCTGCAAGAACAGACATTGTCCCAAGTGCCAGTTTTCAAAACGGGAACAATGGATACTGGATCGTAACCGGGACTTGTTGCCGGTGAGTTATTTTCATGTTATTTTCACCGTACCTCACGAGTTAAACAACCTGTACTTGTCGCACGGCGGACAAATGTATGACCTCTTGTTTAAGGCCGCTTGGAAAGCCTTGAGCATCGTGGTTAAACAACGGTATAACAAGGATGTCATGCCAGCCATGATAGCCGTGTTACACAGCTGGGGCAAAACCTGAGTTTACACCCACACCTTCACTGCATTATTCCTTCCGGAGTATTCGATAACAAACAAGGCAAATGGCTCACCCCTGGAGATACTCGCTTATTGTGTTCGATTGAAAAATTAACAGTTCAATTTAAAGAAGTTTACCTGAACATGTTTCATGCCCTTCAAAACACTCACCAATTGATCAGGTTTAAAGACCAGTACATCACACTTCAAAACGAGTTGAAAGACAAGGTTTTTAATGTCAATATTCAGCCGCCGTTTCAAAACCCGGACCACGTTATTCAATATCTGGGAAGATATTCGCATCGGGTAGCCATAACCAATTCCAGGATTATAACTCTCTCCGACAGTCAGGTATCTTTTTCTTATTTGGACTACAGGGATAAGAAAGAAAAAATTATGACCTTATCCCTGGAAGATTTTATTGACCGGTTTTTGCAGCACATCCTACCGGATCACTTCATGAAAATCCGGCATTTTGGATTTCTGAGCAACAAAGTCAAAAACCATATTCTTCAAATTATTCTGCAATGCTTGAATGCCACAAGGAATCCCAAGCAAGTCTTCGACATCCTTTCTTATTTTGTCGAGCGCTTTGATATTCATTTGAATGTATGCCAGCAATGCCTCAAGGTCAAATCATCAACATCAGAAATACTACCTAAAGCAAGAAGCGATCCTAATCATTTTAATAAAAACCAACTGATGAAAATAACGCTTCATAATAATCTAATACATCTGGCAAACTTTTGCCCCAATACCCTCATGTCCATACAGAATCGCCATCAAGAATCTGATTTTTTGTTCTGTTAAAATATATTATATATTCAAACGTGATTTACTCAATTTCAAGGATTATACACTAAGAACCATAGAGGTTCAATCTTATTTACGAAGTCAGAATGATTGGAATCCCTCTTTCAAAATGCCATAGATATTTTTCACGGGTTCGTCCAACTTCATGTATCAGATATTTGGGCTTTCCAAAAATCTCTTAACAACAAATTCAGTTTTACACTTGCTACTTTAAATTAACTGATATATCTTTATGTCCCAAATATCGGATACATTACTTAAACGTTACCTGCAAGCGTAGGACGACACAACGTAAATAAAAAACAGACATCTATGAATAGACTTTTTTTAATAATTTTTACTTTTTCGCTTTTTGCAATAAATTGTAATGGACAGAAAGTATCTAATCCAAAAATTGAGAAAGTGTTTCTTGACAAAACGGACACAACGAGAAACTGTTATACAATTATATATCCGTCAAAACTTCCTTGGACAGGATATTTGTTTCTTGTTCCTGGTTTTGGAGAAACGGCAGAAAATGTTCTACAACAAACCGACTTACCTAGCAAATTAGCATTGAACGGAATTTTGACAATTATTCCTACTTTTCAAGACGGAGTTTTGTCTTTAGGTGTAGACAGTTTAAGCCAACAAACTTTTGACAAAATTCTAAAAGATGTAACTTCTAAACACAAACTTATTGACCAAAATTTTTACGTAGGTGGATTTTCAATTGGAGGAAGTTGTGCAATAAAATATGCTCAAAATTCAATTATCAAACCAATAGCAGTTTTTGCAATTGACCCACCACTGGACTTTGAAAGATTTTATAATTCTGCCAAAAGAGATATTAGACTTTCAAAAGAAAGTGAAGCCAGTCAAGAGAATATTTATATGATTGACCGACTTGAAAAGGAAACGGGTGGAAATCCGCTTACGCATTTGGCTAAATATTATAATATTTCTCCATATTCTTTTACTGACACGACACAAACCGAAATTAAAAAAATAATAAATATACCGTTAAGAATTTATACCGAACCCAACATAAATTGGTGGTTAAAACAACGAGGTGCAGACTTTACGAGTATAAATGCCACCGAATGTTCTGCAATGATTAATGAACTGAATAGACTTGGAAATCAAAATGCAGAATTAATAACAACAGAAAATAAAGGTTATAGAAAACCTGACAATAGAAGACATCCGCATTCTTGGAGTATTGTGGATAATGACGAAATAATAAAATGGTTACTAATGCAGAAATAACGCCAGCAGGTAACAGCCGTTTTGCAAAAGCGGGGGGTTTGTGCTTCTATGACAGTAAAGTGCTAAATTCAAGCTTTGTGCATCTAATGAAGTTTAGTGCTGAAAAACCCCGCCTTCGCAAAGCGGCAAAACGTTTGCGGCATGCTTTGCGACAACTCAAACTTTACTGCAAGAAACTATTTTTGACAAACTAAAAAAAGACAAATGAATATCAGACTTAAATTTTTTACTTCCTTATTCCTACTTAGTGCTTCAGTGCAAGCACAGCAAATTAAGGTTTCCTATTCTTCAACTGCATTTGATGGCGTTTTTACGGGAAAGGTGATACTATACCTTTCAAAGGATAGCAACACACCCAAAGACTTAGGGGTAGGAGTGCCCACACTATGTTGTTTTGCAATTGATGTAAATCAAATAAAACCAAATACTACTGTGCTGTTTGATGATAAAGCAATCTCATATCCGGTCAATCTTTCAGATATTGAACGAGGTGAATATTATGTGCAAGCAGTTTGGGATAGAAACTTAGGGGGTAGAAATATTGGTAATAGCGCAGGTAATATGTTTAGCGAACCAATCAAAATTACACTAGATAAGAATTTTAATGAGACCTTTTCTATTCAATGCAACCAAATAATTGCTACTCCTGCATTTAATGAAACCGAATATATAAAAGAATTAAAAGCTCCTTCAACTTTGCTTACTGCATTTTACAAAAGACCAGTTACGGTTGATGCTGCTGTTATTCTCCCTAAAGAATATTTTAAAGAACCCACCCGAAAATTTCCTGTTCATTTTATCGTTTCCGGCTTTGGCGGTGACTATTATGGAGATTACTATAGATTTTCAGATAAAGAAGGTAGGAGTATTCCATTGGATACAACTGCATGTATCGTTGTCTTTCTTGACGGAAATTGTCCTACGGGGCATAGCACTTATGCAAACAGCGAAAATAATGGACCTTGGGGCGATGCACTAGTAAATGAATTTATTCCGCAATTAGAAAAAGACTACCGTTGCAACGGAGCAAGATTATTATCAGGACATAGTAGTGGTGGGTGGGCTGTATTATGGCTTCAGATAAATTATCCTTCAACCTTTGCAGGTTGCTGGTCAAGTGCACCTGACCCTGTTGATTTCAGAAACTTTCAGAAGGTAAATCTATATGAAGATAAAAATATGTTTTACGATGATAAAAATGAATTGCATGCACTCTCTATTGGTGGAAGAATTCCTTGGATATACACGAGAGATGATTGTAGAATTGAAGAAGTAATTTTTCGTGGCGAGCAATATGTTTCGTGGAATGCAGTGTGGGGTAAAAAAGCAAAAGATGGCTCTCCCGAAAAAATTTGCAGCATGAAAACAGGAGAAATTGATAGCTTGGTAGTCGCCCACTGGCAAGCATACGATATATCATTGCTGATACGCAATAACTGGCAGCAACTTAAA
Organism: Saprospiraceae bacterium; assembly: GCA_016715245.1. GTDB lineage: Bacteria > Bacteroidota > Bacteroidia > Chitinophagales > Saprospiraceae > OLB9. The sequence continues at coordinate 54,915 of JADKAS010000019.1, read as the reverse complement.
CCTGAACTAGACAACAAAATAAGAGTGTCAACGGGCAATCACGATAATTATTTTCTAAATCAGGCAGTTGAATTATTAGAAGTAGAAACTAAAAAACTAAATGCAAATATTATTTATGACTATTATCCGGGAGACCACTTCACCCTTAATTATCCTAAATACACGATGGCTGGCTATACCTTCTTGCAAAATAAGTATATCGAATGGTTAGCTAATAAAGCATCTTCAAAATGACATTGATACATATACACCAGATTAAATCCCAATTTTTATCAGCACTAAAATCGAACTTCAAACAATTGTGCATTAAACAAGGATTAGCACGAACGCATAACAGCACATTTGCGATAGGCGGGGTTTCGTGCTCTGCAGAAAGTTTAGTGGTAGCTGAAAGTTTTGTGCTCCGCATCAGCATCAGTGGTAAAAATCCCGCCCATCGCAAATCTGCGGAACGTTTGCGGCAATGGTACCAGACCCGAAACGAGCCAACAACTTGGACAAAATAAATGGAACAAATTAGACAGGTAATGAAACAGATGATTGACGTTTCGGAAGACGAACTAAACGACTTCCTTAGCCAAGCCGTTACCAAAACATTTAAGCGACAGGAAATAGTAAGCCGACCCGATATTGTGCCTGATGAAATATTTTTTATAAACAAAGGAATAATCAGAGTACTGATAACTGACAACGAAGGAACGGAACATACCATCCATTTTGCCATGGAAAACCAATTCATTGCTGACTACTCCCACTTTATTCAAAGGCAGCCTTCAATATATTCCTTACAAACAATGGAAGAAACAGAGGTTGTTATATTGCCCCGTACTTGTATTGAATGGGGTTACAACCATTTAAAGGAAGGACAAAAAATGGGCAGGCTTGTCGCAGAGTATTATTTTATTTATCAGGATGACAGAATAAAAAATACGTATGTCAGAACACCGAAACAGCGTTATGATAATATTACTGATGTATTTCCTGACATACACAACAGAGTACCTCAACACATGATTGCTTCTTATTTAGGTATTACACCAATACATCTGAGCCGTCTTAAAAAAGCAGCCATAGAAAAACTATAAACATTTGTTATCGTTCAGGCTATACTGTCCGAACTACTTTTGCATTATAATTAAACAAAATTGTAATGACAAAAAAAATTTTCAATTCCATTTTGATGGTGTTTTATCTGACAATATTTCTTGTAACACAAAGTATTGCCCAAAAGTCAGTCATGACAAAAAAGTATGACCCGGCTTCCAATCTGGTAAACTGGCCGGAAGAATTTAATCCCGAAAAAGCCAGGTGGTTTGTGTACAACGAAATTGACATTAATGCCAAACCGGAAGTCGTTTGGGATATTTTAATTGATGCTAAAAAATGGCATACTTTCTACGAAGGAGTACAAAGCCCGGTAGAATTTTCTGATACGGCAGCCACAACCTTACAAAATGGCCTTACATTTAATATACATACTATGGGTTTAAAACTCAAGCCGGTCATCAAAGAATTTGTACCCTATGAAAGAATGGCATGGGAAGTACGAAGGAGGGATTTGACCGCGTATCATGCCTGGGTCATTGTACCAACTGAATTTGGGTGCCGGTTAATCACCCCGGAATCTCAAAACGGCTTTTTGACTTCTATGCAAAAAATATTTCAACCCAATAAATTGTTGAAACTGCACGATACATGGTTGAGATTAATTAAAGAAAGGGCAGAAAAACAACTATAAAATTATGAAGGAATATGTATTGATCACAGGTGCAGGTTCAGGAATCGGTCTGGAAATGGCAAAAAAACTGGCAGCCAAAAACTTCAATTTGATTCTGGTTGCAAGGAGTGAAGATAAATTGTTTTCTCTGCAAAAAGATTTGAAAGACAGGTATGATATCGATGTAACATATTTACTTTACGACTTATCAGAACCAAATTCTGCTTTGGACTTATACAATGAAATACAACGAAATCATTACCTGGTAACAGGATTGATTAACAATGCCGGATTTGGTGATTACGGTAATTTTTTTGAAATGCCGCTGAAAAAGGATGAAGAAATGATTGCTGTGAATATTACGGCCTTAGTCGGGCTTACAAAATTATTCGGAGCTGATATGATAAAAGCGGGTAAAGGAAGAATTATGAATGTAGCCTCTCTGCTTGCATTTCTTCCCTTTCCATATTATTCGGTTTATTCAGCAACAAAAAGTTTTGTTTTGGCGTTTACAGAAACTATCTCAGCAGAAACAGAAGGCAAAGGTGTTTTCATTACAGCTCTTTGTCCGGGGCCTGTGGAAACGCCATTTCATACCGATGCCATGCGCAGGACCAATGCCATGAGTGCCAATAAGCCGATGTCGGCTGATGTTGTAGCTGAAGCCGGTATAAAATTGTTTCTTTACGGAAATGGCAAAAAGGTAGTAGATTTTATGAATTGGTTTTTAAGTAATCTTCCCCGGATAACGCCGGACAAATGGATGATGAAAATTAAAAAGAACTTAGCAAGTATCAAAAAATGACAGACATCATATTGCAACTGAAACATCGCAATGAAACCATGTTTTACTTTGGATTGATTTGCCTTTTATTTTCAATAATATTTCTGATTTTGGCAAAGACGACAAGCACACAAGTGTATGGAGTTAACGCCTGGTATAAGCCTTTTAAATTTGCTTTTTCAACACTGACATTTGCCTTGGCAATGGCTTGGTATTGTTTTTATCTTCCCGATTTTAATATAAAACTGTTCAATTGGTCAATCATTTTATTGCTGGGGTTTGAGATAGTTTATATCGCAGTCCAGGCTGGCAAAGGCGAATTATCTCATTATAATCAGACTACACCTTTTTATTCCGCTATGTTTTCACTTATGGCACTGGCAGCAACATTGGTAACGTTATACACTGCTTATATAGGTTTTCTCTTTTTCAAAAACACATTTCCGGAATTGCCTGATTATTATGTCTGGGCCATTCGATTGGGGATTATCATTTTTGTAATTTTTTCTTTTGAAGGTTTTGTTATGGGTTCGAGACTGAACCATAGTGTCGGAGCGTTAAATGATAATTCAAATTTGTTTGTCCTCGGTTGGAGCAAAACCGAAGGTGATTTACGCATTTCTCATTTTATGGGTATGCATGCCTTGCAAGTACTGCCTGTCCTTTCATATTTCATATTGAAAAACACAAAATGGACAATAGGACTTTCTCTGGTGTACGGGCTTTTGGCTGTATTGACATTGGTTCAGGCATTGCAGGGTCGTCCATTGATCAAAGAACTTAAAGCCCAGAAAGAAATCATAAATACAAAGTAAAGTATCGATGGAAATTCTTTAATTTGCCTCAAAATAAATAATGTCAGAACATATAAAATATGGACTGACCATCATTTCTTCATTGGTCAGCATATTGATAATGCCGGAATAAGGATAAGTTGAAACAAAGGAAGCGAAGTACTGCCCATGAGGGCGTTGAAAATTGAAAATTGAAAATTGAAAGTTGAAAATTGAAAGTTGAAAATGAAAGAAAGAAAGAGTAAAAATTTAATTTAAATGGCATCAGATAAAAAATTCGTGGATTTTGTGATTGACCAAATTGAAAATACCGGAGATATCACGGCCAAAAGTATGTTTGGGGAATATGGAATATACTCGGGCAATAAAATTTTTGCCCTTATTTGTGATAACAAACTATTTATAAAACCAACGGAATCGGGCAGGTTATTTATTAAGGATGTTGTTGAAGCACCGCCTTACCCCGGAGCCAAACCGTATTTCCTTATTGAAGATAAAATGGAAGACCGGGACTGGATCAGCCATTTAGTAAGGATTACAGTTAATGAACTTCCGGAGCCTAAACCGAAAAAGATAAAAGGAAATAAAAATCAATAAAAAATAACGGTCTCCAACCGTTATCAACTATGACAAAATCAAACAAATGATAAACATTAAAAGTTAAGAAGCATACTTAACAAGAAATATAATTTTAATTGTTTTGTATTTTCAAATCTTGTCTGGCTCCGGACAAGGGAAGAAAAACAGCAATAATCCATACATACTTAAGAATAAGTTTAACCTGAAAAAGTCGACTCTTGTCTAAAAAAATTGTGTGGTAAAAACTCAACCATTAATTTTACCATAGTTGAAAAAACATCAATATGTGATGCAGATTTAATGAAGATGAAATTAAATTTTCAGCAATTGCAAAAATCATTACAATGGAAGAGAAAGATAATAAGGTCAGAGAGATTCTCTGGAATTTAGCAGGTTTCAAAAAGGACATTATAAAAACCTGTAAGGTTGACAGTTACCATGCAGGTATCATTGGGACATTATTATTTATAGTGGGTATCTATTCTGCTTTAGCCTGGACTTTTTTCTTCCTGACAGTAACATCAAATCCGTTTATGCCTGTTATTGCAGGACTTTTTATGGGGTTTTATATTGTAAGTTTTGACAGGGCATTGATTGCTTCCATGTCATCCGGAAGTACAAATCTTTACTCCATTGGTTTCAGACTTTTATTGGCAACATTACTCGGAATCTTCCTTGCACAACCTATGATTTTAAAGTTTTATGAACCTGATATTAAAAGAGAAGCCCAAATCCTCGTTGACAAAAAAAATCAGGAAAGAAAAAAGGAGCTTGAAATAGTATACAAATTTGACGCTGACCAATTGAAACAACAAAAAACAGATCTGGAAAACATCTTAAGCAACAAAGAAAAATTATTAAACCATGCTGAAACAGATTTTAAAACGGAAATGGATGGCAGTGGTGGTACCAAAAGATGGGGTTACAACATTGTATCACAGCAAAAAGAAAAAATATTTAAACAACATCTGGAAGAATATCAAAAAACCGCTGACACTTTACAACCCAAAATAGCAACAATTCAGGAAAAGATAAATGAAATAAATACAAAAATTGCCAAAGAATTTGAAGATTTTAAACAGAGTAATACAGCATTTGGCACATTAATACAGGTTGAAGCATTGCAATCTTTATTGACAAAGGACAAAACAGGTAGTTTGAGGATGCGATATTATTTACTTGTTTTTATACTTGCCCTCATTGAATTGTCGGCACTTATTGCAAAAATGTTGTACGGTACAAGAAGTTACAAAAGCAAAGCCAATTTTATTACGGAAGAAGAAGTTAAAAGTTCGGAGAACGACAAAGAAATTATATTGGCAAAGCTTGAAGAATATAAAAATCTTACATTGGAAAATGAACTTGCATTAATACGTAAATTCTTTACGGAAGCAAAAGAAGTCAACCATTCAAAACTTGACGAGATGATGGCTGAATATCGCAACGGCAAGGACAAAACAAACAAAGATTTGTGGGAGCAGTTTACAAAAAAATGTTTTATTAAGGAATAAGGTAATTTGGGAGTATCGCAAGGTATTGGCAATACTTTTGTAATTTACCTTAAGTTTTATGAAAATCAGACTTTAATCCATTCATTTCATTTCTTAAAAAAAACTTCTTTTTAGTGAGAACAAAAAAAGTTCTTGATACTTTTGTTATGTATTTGTAGTAAGAAATCAGTAATAAAATATCAACATTTTATCCAGGCTTGTATTTTTGAAAAGGCATAAATTCTTAAGAAAAATTCAAAAAACGAAGTGGATAAAGTGATTGATATATTTTATTTGTTGATAAAATCAAGGTAAAGACAACCAAAACAAATAAAACGAAAGCATGCCATACTTAGATGAATATACGGGATCCTGGAGTGCAATACAAGCAAGGCACCTGTTAAAAAGAACTACCTTCGGACCTTCTGTGCAAATGGTGGATACATCAATTGGTTTAGGATTAAACGGGACGATTGAAACTCTTTTTGCCCCATTGCCAATGCCGGATCCACCCTTGAAGTCTATACCTGATGGTACGGGCAATAACCAACTCAATGACCCCGGAGCATTGTATGGTGAAACCTGGGTTAATGCCGCTCCTTTCCCGAATATCAATCCCCCGATGTTGCGCAACAGGGTATTACGTTCGAGAAGTAAATCTCTTTATTCATGGACGGTATTACAAATGCATTATTCCGGCATCTCTATCAGGGAAAAATTGACATTATTCTGGCACAACCACTTTGTTGTAGCAGATGCTACCATTGCGCACAGGGAATATTTATATTATTCACTTTTGAGGAGATTTGCCACCGGAAATTTTAAAGAGCTGGCTAAAGAAATTACTATTGATACCAGTATGCTCTTTTATTTAAGCGGGGCTGAGAATACCAATAATGCCCCAAATGAAAATTATTCCCGTGAGTTATTGGAGTTATTTACCGTGGGTAAAGGTGACCTGGTCGCACCAGGAGATTATACCAATTATACCGAAGATGACGTCATTCAAATGGCAAAAGTACTCACAGGATGGAGAGTGCTGCCGGTAAGCAATCAAAATACTTTAACGGCTCAGTTTGTAAACGCTAATCACACCCAGGGAAATAAACAATTATCCCATAGATTCAACAATACGGTCATTTCAGAAAATGGCGAACAAGAATTCCGTGACCTGATAGATGTGATTTTTCAGCAGGAAGAATGTTCCCGTTTCATCATGAGAAAGTTATATCGCTGGTTTGTTCATAATAATATTTCAGAAGATATTGAAATGAATATTATCGAACCATTAGCTGCAATCATTCGGGACAGTAATTACGAAATAGCTCCTGCCTTGAAGGTTCTTTTAAAATCAGAACATTTTTATGACGCAACGGCCTGCATTATAAAAAATCCTATGGATTTAATGATGTCTGTTACGAGAGGTTTAGGTATAAATCCGCCTCAGGGTGAAGTTGAAGATGAATATGACTATGCCTACAATCATTACATTATGAGTACAGACCTGGAGCAGGCTCTTTTTTATCACCCTGACGTAGCCGGATGGAAAGCTTATTACCAGGAACCCCAGTTTGATAAATTATGGATAAATAATTTACTACTTCCCAAGCGTCATGAATTTTGCAGACTAATAGTGGAAGGCGGAATATTCAGCTATAATGATGAAAATTACCGTGTAACTTCTCTTGTGCCTGTATTGGAGATAGTCAAAAATATTCCAGATGCAAATGACCCTAATGTGCTTGTCAATAAATTGGCAGAAATCATGTTTAACTATCCGATTACAACCAATCAATTAACCAGTTTGAAGGATGTACTGATTCCGGGTTTACCTGATTTTGAGTGGACGGTTGAATATTCTGATTATCTGGCCGACCCTTCCAATCAGGCACTCGAAGAGTCAGTTGAAAACAAATTAAAGAGCCTGTTTTCTGTGATGGTCAGAATGTCTGAATTTCAAATCATGTAAAGATTTCATCCTTTGCAGGACAATGTCTAAGCATGGCCATTAAAAAACAATATAAAATAAACACATGACCAAGGTAAAAATAAATCGAAGGGATTTTCTTAAAACATCGGCATTGGCATCCATCCCTCTTACTTTAAGTGGAATCCCTTTATTTGCCGCAGCAAATCCCAATTCCTCTTTTTTAAAAGGAGATAATGATAAAATATTAGTGCTTGTTCAGTTGCAGGGAGGTAATGACGGATTGTCAACCATTTATCATAGCGGGCAATATGCCAATTTGCAGGCTGTAAGAAGTAATATTATTTTACCTGAAAATTCCATCATTAATTTTCACAATGAATATGGTTTTCATTCTGCCATGCAGGGCATGAAAGATGTTTGGGAAATGGAAAGTCTGGGTATAGTTCAAAATGTTGGATATCCAAATCAGAACCGTTCGCATTTCAGGTCATCAGACATTTGGAATTCCGCATCAAGCGCAAAAGAATTTGATAGTACAGGATGGATTGGACGATTTTATGACCTTAATTATTCAGACTATCCGAATGGATATCCTAATACAGATAATCCGCATCCATTCGCTTTAACCATGGGAAAAATAATCTCGGAGACCTGTCAGGGAGTCAATGCCAATTACAGCTTGTCTTTACTTGACCCATTCAACCCGGGTATGGCGTTGGTGAGTGCCGAAGGTGATATTCCGGCAAATTGTTTTGGTGATGCATTGTCTTTCGTAAATGATACCGTTGCACAAACCAATGCATTTGCATCTGTAATTAGTGAAGCCGCTAATGCAGGCAATAACTTATCTGCAAAATGGGATAGCTTGGACACAGAAATTGCCAAAAAATTAAAAAATGTTTCCCGGCTTATTTCCGGGGGATTACAAACCAAGATTTACATTGTGCAATTAGGCGGCTTTGACACACATGACAATCAGGTTGTAATAGATGAAACAACAACAGGCCTACATAGTGACCTGCTAAAACAGCTTTCAGATGCCATTTGTGCATTTCAGGATGATCTGAACTTGTTGAGTGTGAATGACAGGGTAATTGGTATGACTTATTCGGAATTCGGACGAAGGATTCGTTCCAACGGAGCTTACGGGACAGACCATGGAACGGCAGCACCCTTGTTTCTGTTTGGCTCCTGTATAGAAAATCAAATATTAGGCGATCATCCTGAGATTGATACACAAGTAGGTATTGACGAAGGAGTACCTATGCAATATGATTTCAGGGATATTTATGGAACGATATTAAAAGACTGGCTTGGATTGCAGGAAAATGACGTGTTTGATGTGCTTTATCCTGATTTTCAGGCCCTGCCTCTGTTTAAAGAAAGCTGCCTCACTGTCAGTAGCACTACTAATAATCTATCGCAAGACGCAGAGATAAATGTATATCCTAATCCTACCGTGGATAAGGTACAACTCAGTTATTTCAGTAAAGATCAACAGTCTGTTGTCAGGGTATTCGATAGTGCCGGTGGATTCCTTATGAGTACTTCAGTCTTTGGAAGCAAAATGAGCCAACATCAGATTATGATAGATCTTTCGGCATTTAAGCCGGGCTCTTATTTTATTCATATCAGAAATAAAGAATTTAGTAAGACCAAAAAGGTAGTAAAGATTTAATAAGAAAATAAGTTCTCACTAACATAATTTATTTGAAAATGTGATTACAATGTAATAACTTTGTGAAAATTTTATGTATGCAAACCAAAATAATAAAAATAGGAAATTCAAAGGGAGTGCGATTTAGTAAAACCATTCTGGAAAAATACGATATTGGGGATACAGTAAATATGCGATTGGAAGAAAACTTCATCATCATAGAACCGATTTCAAAACCAAGAAGTAATTGGGCTAAAGCTTTCCAGGAAATGCGAAAGAATGGAGACGATGAATTGTTGATCGGGGATATTTTTGAAGAAGAAACAAATTGGGAATGAAAATCAATCAATACGAAATAGTCCTTGTTAATCTGGAACCAACCTTAGGAAGCGAAATTAGTAAAACAAGACCCTGTGTGGTAATCTCACCTGATGAAATGAATCATTTCTTAAAAACGATAGTTATCGCACCCATTACATCAACTCTTAAAAAATATCCAACCAGAATAAACATAATAAGCGACAAAATAAAAGGAATGGTAGCTATCGATCAAATAAGAACTATTGATAAACAAAGGATAACAAAAATTATTGGAATCCTCGAAGCCGATACAATAGATCAAATAAAAAGTACCATCGAAGAAACGTATGTTAAATAAAATGTTGGTGAGAAGAAAACAATAAATGTAAAAACTTGCATATCTGGACACATTCAAACCGCTTAAAATTTCCCCCTTCACCCTTTCCTACGACCGCTCCTCAAACGGAATCACTATCCCTTTCTCCAGGTAGTTTTTTAATCCGTTGAGCAACATCGTCCAACAAAAGGAAGCTATCTTAAAACAATTATTTTGCAAAAGTTATAAAAAACCGCAATCGTGATGTAGATTTGTTGTGGATATCAACAAGTTGGCGGCAAGCAAAAAAAATCAAACCAATTCAATCGTAATAGCAAACAAAATGAAGTCAAATTTATTTTTACTTTTCTTTGTGTTAACACAGTCTCTCTCTGCCCAGTATTTTACCGAAATGACCGGTGCTCCTTTTGAGGGCGTTGCAGAAAGCTCCATCGCCTTTGCCGATGTGGATGGGGACAACGATCAGGATATCCTCATTTCGGGGGCAAAGGGGTTAAGCAGTTTTGGTGCTGGCAGCTCGAAACTGTACACCAATGACGGGACGGGAAGGTTTACGGAATTGACCGACGCTCCTTTTGAGGCCGTTAGAGCAAGCTCCATCGCCTTTGCCGATGTAGACGGGGACAATGATCAGGATGCACTCATTATAGGGGCAAACAAGTCAGGTTCCCGCATCGCGAAACTGTACACCAATGACGGGACAGGAGGTTTTACAGAAATGATGGGCACTACATTTACGGGTGTTACTGATAGTTCCATCGCCTTTGCCGATGTAGATGGGGACAACGACCAGGATCTCCTCATTACGGGGAATAACGTTTCATATGTTCGAATCGCGAAACTGTACACCAATGACGGGACGGGAAGTTTTACCGAAATGACGGGTACTCCTTTTGAGGACGTTTCTTATAGCTCCATCGCCTTTGCCGATGTGGATGGGGATAACGATCAGGATGTTCTCATTACGGGGAGTACTGGTGTTTTGCGTCGCATCTCAAAACTGTACACCAATGACGGGACAGGAAGTTTTACTGAAATGACAGGCACTCCTTTTGAAGGCGTTAGAGATAGTTCCATCGCCTTTGCCGATGTAGATGGTGACAACGATCAGGATGTTCTCATTACTGGGAATAACGAGTCATATATTCGCAGCTCGAAATTGTACATTAATGACGGGACGGGAAGTTTTACCGAAAAGACGGGCACTCCTTTTGAGGGCGTTGAGAATAGCTCCATCGCCTTTGCCGATGTGGACGGGGACGAAGATCAGGATGTCCTCATTACAGGGACAGGCTCAGGTGTTCGCATCTCAAAACTGTACATCAATGACGGGACGGGAAGTTTTAAATTAATGACGGGCACTCCTTTTGATCGCGTTTCTTTTAGCTCTATCGCCTTTGCAGATGTAGACGGGGACAATGATCAGGATGTGCTCATTACGGGGGCAAAAACTTCAGAAACTCATATCTCCAAACTGTACACCAATGACAGCTTGGTTACTTCATCCATTGATGTATTTGTAGATGTCAGCATAAATCTTACTCCCTACCCAAACCCTACCAGGTGGAATAATTTGAATATTAGTTTCAAATCAATGGAGAGTAATTCTATAATTATTCGAGTGTTTGACTTGAAAAGACACCTGATAAGTCAACAAAAAGAATTTGCAGGGATAGGTGAACAAAATTTTGTAATTGATATCACTTCTTTGACCACAGGAACATACTTTATCCAATTGGAGACTGGCAAACAAATTGGTGTTGCTAAATTTATAGTTCAATAAGAATAGGGGAAGGCAACCACCAACGTTAAATACCTGCCAATCGCCGGCAAAAGCCGGCAACACCGCATACACGATCCGTTCTACCAATGCAAATTTAAATTCTTGACAATAATTTACATATTGATTTTATCAGTTACCTGTCTTCCCTCCTGAAATTCCCCTTTATATTTCCCCTTTACCTATTCCTACGACCGCTCTTTAAAAGGAATGACTATCCCCTTCTCCAGGTAGTTTTTTTATCCATCGAGCAACATGGCCCAACAAAAGGAAGCTACCTTAAAATGGTTATTTTCCAGTTGCCAGTTGCGGTGTTCGAAATTTATGACCGTACTTTCACCATCGGAAGTAAGATAAAAAGCAAAGGTAGTGGGTGCCCAGTCGTCATCGGCTTTTGTTATTTTGTATTCCACCGATTGATTGAGGTGGATGTCTGATATTTCGGCAAACCAGTTGTAGGGTTCTCCGAAATAAAAATTGTATTCAGCACCTTTCTTCACGGTTCCGCTGCATATCAGTGGCCACCAGTGTTCCAGCTCTTTGGGTACCGTCACGGCATCAAACACTTTTTTAATGTCGGACTTAATTATAAACTGATGGTATATCGTTGCCACAATTTATACATTATGTAGTCCAATACGATTGCCTTCCGTATCGATAAAAACCGCCATACAGCCATATTCCAGGGAAATCTGCGTTTTAGGTACCATTATTTTTCCTCCCATAGCTTCCACTCAGTCAAGAATAATCTGTACATCGGGATTGCCATTGAGATAAATCAATGTTCCCTGAGACGAAGAAGGTGTATAAAAATCAGGATGAAAAACCACTGCTCCTGAAATATCCTTCATCATATCCGCTACGGGAAAGGTTCGCATCTTAATATTTGGATTGTCCATGTTGATGAGCTTGGTGTTAAATACAGCCTCATAAAACTTTTGGGCTCTTTCTATATCCAAGGAAGGAATTTCAAACCAACTTATAGCACTCATTTTTTAGGATTTTAATTTTGATATCAAAAATAAATAATTTTCCGGGATTTATAAAGTTTTTATTTTGGATTTGCAAAGGGAATGGGGAACTTTTATTTTTAGAATAGTTTATGTTGAACCTCCATTTCCGGTGTTCATAAAATTATATTCCAACCTCTATGTACGCCATGAGGTAAAACCAATTATTTCTGTTGTATTATTCCCTTCTTTTTTGATGAAATACTATATTCTGACCTCATCAAGTGTAATTGGCTCATTGACGAAAGCATTGTCTTCATGGTTTTTGTTTCTCCGTACATTTTCAGAAGTATTTTTTCATTGATTTTGCCCTTCCGTGCAGGGGCGGAACATATCCGGACAATTTTTCCGGTTTAGTAAAAGTCCGCTTGTTTTTTTCTTATTAAAGAATGTTGGCACCGCAACTTTTTTCAAAAAATATTTTACAGCCTCACAACCTAAAATTTTGGGTTCTTAATATTACTTTGATTATGTATTTGCCCTTTCCTTCGCAAAGAATTGGTCACTGCAGTGCGAGATGACCTTTCCTGCCCGTAAGAATTGGTCTCTGCAGCGCGAGGCGGACTTTCCTGCACGATAGAATGAGTTCTGTAAGATTGTTCATGGTCTTCATTCGCAAATTTTTCCTTTTTCCGGGCTTTACATTGAAAAAATAACTGCCTGTTGACCTTTTTTTGATTAAAATGGCCTGTGTATTTGAAAAATGTGGTTTTGTTTGCGTTTTGGTTTTAGTTTAATATAATACAACTGTCTCTTACTTCATCCCCACAAAATTGGATGTTCTATGTTGAGTTGTAGTACTTAGCTTATTTTATGTTGATTTTCTTTTTGATGCATATGGTTTGCTCTGGTCAAGTAAAATGGCTTCCTGAATTACTTCATTCAGCAATTCCACTGGTATTTCAGACACCTTCTCAAATTCAATACTGTACACTTGCTGCCTTCCTTTATTCTGCAATAAACCTTGATAGTTTGAAAGTTCATTTCCTCTTACAAAGGCAAATTCTACTTTTTCATTTTTAAGTGGGTTCAAATAACAAATCCAACTCCTTCCAAAGTAAAATGGAATTTTAAACCTGATCTTATCCATCAATTGCATATCTCTTGTAAGTATATTGTGCATATACTCCATGACATTGCGCTGGTCTCCATCAAACTGTGCAAAAAAATCTGATACCATGATTGTTTATTTTTGTCCGGATAAAAAATGCTATTCTTTGTTTAATTCGGCTTTTTCGGTTTCATCTATTCTTCTCACGTCCACCGTTAAATGTCCTTTTTCCTGATTGATGAGATAAACAAACTTCTCTCCCCAATTGATTTCATGTGCTTTGTAGGAAGAACGGGAATACACTGTTTGAGAAAAGGACTCGTCAAATGCTTTTAATAAGACAATAAATTCTACGTCCCTGTTATAAAAATCATCATTGGTTAATCTGTACAACGGACTGGAATCAGTAATCGGGTGAACGATTGTCCAGGAGGCAGGAAAAAAGATAACTTTTTTTCGTTCAAGGTCCAGCGTAAAAAACTCTCTTGTCTCTGAATTTGTTTTTTGCATGGAAAGTGTCAGGGTTACTTCCACTTCTATTAGTTGACTGTGCTTGAGGTTTATCAGCCTGAACATAAAACCATTTATCTCGTGAAACGGCGCGACAACGGCGTGTTGGCTGAATTGTATGTTTGCCCTGGGACTCGAAAATCTTCCATACAGTAATCCTGTTGCAAGCGCAAAAGCTAATAAACCCAACATGGACTCAATTGCAGCAATCGTACTTGCTTGAATTCCCACAGGTGCAACCCGACCATATCCAAGAGTGGTAATGGTTTGAGAACTAAAAAAGAAGGCTTCAACAAAATGATCAAATTTTGAATTACCTTCTATGCCGGTTAAATGTTCAACGCCGATCAAAACATAAATTCCGGCAAAAAATAAATTGGCAAGGATATACCCTAAAAAAATAATTCCAAAAAATTTTATCCATGACATGGTAATCAACGAATGAAAAAAATCAACTCTTTCCAAAAATGGAATACCGGTCCTTTTAAAATTAAAGGTTCCATTTTTATTTAGCGATCGTACTCTGCCGGCAGAAGGTCTTGAACCCAAACCAAGGTCATTAAATTTTTCTTCTTTATATCGAGCCATAAAATATTTATTTCATAGGGTAAATAATATTATTTCTCAAATGGTTCTGAAAATGGGTGTAATTTTATGACGAGGCTTTAATATATTACATGTTATGTTGCCGTTTCTGTTGCACGTTACTTTTTATTAAAAATCCCAAATTCAGCATCAGACTTTATTCGAATGTAAATATTACAAAATAGATGACATAACCCGCAAAATTTATCCCACAGGTATTGCTGTCTAAATAGACTGGTTTTATTTCCGGTAGCAAAATTTTATTTCGGATTCTTCCTTCCATTTTAAGCCTGCCTGACGGACAGGCAGGGGAAGGAAAAGAAGGATGGGTAAAAACATAAAAGATGAAATAAAATTTTAACACAATTTACTAGTTATAATTTTTAGACATCTACTATGAGGACATAAAATTGAGAATGATCAAACGATGCCAAGTAAAATCGTGATATGAAATCACGATTTAGTGATGGAACCATGCAAAGCTTTGCATGGCATCCTGTGTCTTCAGATTTTCAAGTAGTTCATTTCTAATACTGAATTTGGGTTAATATGTTCTTTTCTGCCTTACAGAAACCTAATTATTAAAATTTTCCTTCCTGGTTTACGGATTAAAGAATCAAACTTTGACGGCTAAAAGTATTACTCTGGTAAACATCTTATCATAATATGGGTTTTGTATAAAATCAACATTGTTAAAATTATGCTGACCTGGCTTGACATATTAAAATTTACACAATCGGGCAATCCTGAACCGGATGAAAAAATAGTAAAGTCTGATTCGGAATGGAAAGGGACATTAACAGAGGAACAATATTTTGTCACCCGTAAAAAAGGAACTGAAAGGCCCTTCAGTTCTGAGATGTGTCATTCTTTCGAAGCTGGAAAATATGCCTGTGTCTGTTGCAAAACACCGCTTTTTGACGGTACCCAAAAATTTGACAGCGGCACAGGATGGCCGAGTTTCACGCAGCCTCTGAAAACCAATGCAGTCGCGTACCATAAAGATCATTCACACGGCATGTACAGGGTTGAAGCCCTATGCAATACCTGCGATGCACACCTCGGACATGTGTTTCAGGATGGCCCTAAACCGGGTGGTCTCCGGTACTGTATGAATGCTGTTTCTCTTGAAAAAATAAAGGCCACGTCTCCTGTATATGAAACAGTAGTCTTTGGTGGTGGTTGCTTTTGGTGTACAGAAGCCATTTTTCAAAATCTTAAAGGCGTTATTAAAGTTGTAAGTGGTTATAGCGGAGGACATATCAAAAACCCAACCTACAAAGAGGTGACAAGTGGATTGACAGGACATGCCGAAGTAGTTGAAATTACCTATGACCCGTCATATATTTCATTTGAAGACCTTGTCAAAATCCATCTTACTTCTCATGACCCGACTACGCTCAACAGACAGGGAGCTGATGCCGGAACACAGTACCGAAGTGTAATATTTTTCAGAAATGAAAAGGAGAAAAATATTATTCAAAATATCATTCAGGAGATTCAACCCTATTTCGATGACCCGGTAGTGACACAGCTAGCCCAGTTTGAATATTTTTACAAAGCAGAAGATTACCACCAGAATTACCACGAATTAAATAAAAACAAAAACCCGTATTGCAGCGTCGTCATCGAACCCAAACTCAAAAAATTCAGGGAATTGTATAGTGAAAAAATGAAATAAAGGTTTTATTGGATGTTAATATCTCTTTGGGCTTGATACCCTTAACATTCAACCTTTAACCCTAAACCTAATACCTGTAAACCTAATACCTATCACCTAAAACCTATTTTCCTTACCATACATCAAGAATATTTAATTCACCAATTTCTTATTGTACAAAAATGTATCTTCTAAATACATCTAATATAATCAATGCGGGGATATTAAATTAAATACAATCGGTTAACAGTCATGTTGAATCCATTACTTAGTCCAACTTGAAAGCTTCAAAAAAATTCGAACCAAAATGATTCCAAAGATAATAGTCTTGTGAAATTGTGTAACATGGAGAAGTGTCAGACTTACCTAAGTAAATTATTTTTTTCTGGGCTAGAAAGTGAACAAAGTGATGTTCTCCATAAGAGACAATATGTCTATCGGGATATTGTCTTTGAAAAGAAACATCTCCAGGATATGTATAAAGGTCAGAATTTTCTAAAATTAAGCCTGATAATAAATCAATTTTAGTCATCTTATTACCATAGACGAAAATAAACTTATCAGTAACTATAAGGCTCCATGATCTATCAATGTTGCTCCTATAATCAAACTCTGTTTTCCAAAGAATTTTACCAGTCTTTGTTTCTGAACAGATGAGCGTATTCCCTATTTGATCAAGTAAAATAGAACCTGAAGTTATAGAGAAAGTAAAAAAACCATCTATACTCGTTTCTGAATACTGATAAGTTGATGATTCTGAATTATTGACATTTTTTACATAAACCGTATTTTCTCCAATTGATGGTTCATTAAAAAGCGTATAACACAAATTTAGTTTTCCATTAATACTATCATTTATGATATTAACATTTCCCACTTGTGATGATGTTGAACTCAGAATGTGTTCTGAAATAATGTCTTCTTTTCCAGATTGGATTTCTACTTTCTTGATCTTTACTTTATTGCCGTTTTCTTCACAAGAATAGTATAAATGACCAAAACTATATCTTATTTCGTTTTGACCATTCGGACTATCTAAGGTTTTAGTAAATAGAAATTTTTTTTCATCTAAATCAACTACATAGTAAGTATTTGGGTTTTGAAACACGGCATATTTATCGAAAATATATGTTTTATTAAATTCCAGATATTTTTTATTTAAATTTATATGCGAATTTATTGAGTTTGTCAAAGAAATCATGGAAATAAAACTCTCACCATTTGAACCCGTTGTAGATGTTATGATGTTGTCGCCATAAATTTGACAAGGAGAACTACTTAAATGATTGTGATTATAAATTGTATTTACTACTGATAAATTTGGATTCTTTATAATAGTGATACTTTCAACCTCATGATCTTTTTGACAACTGAAAACGAAAATCATTAAATAAAACAAAACAATTTTAAGAACATGTAATTTTTTCATGATATCTATAATTTTATATCAATTACAAATTTAAACATAATTTATATTACAAACATAATTTCAACATTTTATTGAATTCCGATTGCAAAGTTTCTAACCGTTTTCAGTTTAGCTAAATGCGCCTTCTATACCATACATTAAGCATTTGTTATGCGTTAATAGAATCCGATTTTTTAGCAGTGTGGTGCTGAATTACAAATTCATAAAATATAGAATCATACCATTAACATTCAACCTTTAACCCTAAACAAAATACCTAAAACCCATCACCTAATACCTATCACCTAATACCTACATCCTCATTCCACCACCAATACCGGAAGCGTCACCGCATCATTTTTTGTAGTGATTTTGACAAAATATTTTCCTTTAACGGCTCTTGATGTTTCGACATGAACTATGTGGTCGCCTTCAGAAAAATATTCATTTTTGAAAAAGGTTCTTACCATTTGACCGGCTTCGTTGTATATCTCCATAGATACCGTTGTCCCTGTATGCAATTGAAACTGTACATGGGCCGGATAGGTCTGTTGTACCGAAATAGGATTCGGATATATTTTCGCTTTTATGTTTGTACTTTCCAAATCATACAAACTACTGGTATTGTTTTCAAACACTACGTTTTCATCCCCAACCTTGTACGGAACAAACAATAATGGCAGATAATACATTTCATCTTTTGTGCCTTCACCCCAAGTGACAAACTATTTTGCGAAAGCATGCACTTTACTGCCCTTTTTGGCTATTTTATACCTGTCAAAATAATATCCTCCCTGCCAGTTGAAATCCCAATCGTTGATTTTAATCAGATTGGTTTTACTTCCATCCGGATTTTCAATATACACTTCCCAGTTTTTTCCCAGATAATGCATATGCGGGAAGATACCAATCAGACTGACATCAAACGGAATTGTGTACACACCTTCAAAAGTTTTGATCTGATTGGGTTGAAGAAAAAAACTATTGGCACCCGTAATAAGGTTAAATGGCAACATAATATAATCTCTTACCGTCCGGTCTATGATCTCCGACTCATCAGCAAAAAAGATATTGACAGATGAAGAATCTGTCTCATCCACACTCCACGGTGCATAATGCATCTGAATCACCAGATCACTACCCGCCTTTATATCCATGGCAAGCCCGTCAGGAAATCTTCGGGGTTTTTGTCCGGGAACATATCCTGGGTACTGGTCACGGTTGATGACTTCAAACACATCAAAATCCGGATTTTCATTGGCGCTAAACCCGTATTCCGGTGTTTGATCGTCATATTGTTTTGCCTTACCTGAAACATCTGAAAAAAATAAGGCATGGTGAACAATTTTTGTATTGCCCGGCCTCAATTCTATGGCTTTGATTTTTTTATTCTGTGTCAGACCTGTAGGAAGTACAAAGTATCGGTACTCATCGACACCTGTACCTTTATGCGTATAGCTCCGATCAAATGTCAAAACAAGGTCCGGCTCTCCCAACAAAGAATTTTGAGGAAAATCAGGAAAAGGAGGAATGTCTGAAGGATTGCCCATGGGAGATCCAGCATCTACCCAATCTGCAATGGTTTTAATCTGGCTGTCGCTCAGATAGTTTTCATCCATAAATCTGCTATAGGTCGGATCTGCTTTCCACGGAGGCATAATTTTGTTTTGAGTGACATATCTTATGGAAGTAGCCCAATTGGACGCTTCCTGATAATTGGTCAGTGAAAAGGGACCAATCTCGCCCGGTCTATGGCAGGAACTGCAGTGTTTGTATATGATGGGTGCCACATCCTTGGCAAAAGTAGGCTGCGCAGTTGATAATGTATATAAACTAAAAAAACTAAAAACTAAAAAGAATACCTTATGCATATCTAAAATGGATTTTCTGAATAATTAATAAAACAACCAATTGGGTCAGTAGTTTTTGTCACAGGGTATTTCCCTCCCTGTACAGCAAAGATAGCATCCTTAAGATAATGTTGGGTAATTTTGTGTCTTCTTTTCCCCGGAGCATAAAAAAGGTTATTGATTAATCCCCTGTACACCAGCTCATTTTTTGTTTCATTCCACATTACTACCTCCGGCAAAGTAGTAGCCGCAAATCTTTTGGCTAATTCTTTTTCAAAATCGGTAGATAACGTGTATTGTACCTTATATTTTTTTCTGAATTTTTGAATTCCCGCATCATTTGAAGACAAATTGGGGAAATATCCGACAAATCCTATGTTGTTTTCTTTGGTCAATGTATAGATTTTATTGAGTTCAGGCGCCACTTCCTGGCAAATACGACATTCATCCAACAAAAAAACATACACCGTAAAACTATCAGAGGATTGTGCTCGTACGCTGGAAAATGGGGTTACGATCACCAAAGAAAAAAGCCAAAAAAAGAATAATAAACTCTGATATTTCACTAGCGAAAACGTTTGCTGTTCTCTATAACGAAAAATTTATATTTTTGTACTCACAGAAGTCATGATTTATTGAAATAAAAAATTCTACCTTTTCTCCTCATCAAAAATCGTAAACCCTGAGAATGAAACCTATTGTATCAGCCCATCATATATTCCAATGTCTGTGGAATATGATTTGGCAGTAAAGAAAAAGTGGATGGTGGCATTTTTAGCCAATTAAAAAATTCTTGTTTGGTACTTTCATTTAAATACGCCATTTTTTTAACACCAACTTTTTCCAATGCGGCTGCATTACATTGTTGTTCATATTGACCTTCTATGGGAATGACCAATAATTTCTTTTTAAGAAATAAAGCTTCTGCAGGCGTTTCAAATCCACCTCCTGTTAATAATGCATGGCAATAGATCAGACTTTTATTAAAATATTTTTGGTCGACCGGAAAAAATGTGATGTTGTTTTTTGTAAATGGTTCTGAAATATTTGGTACAAACCAATGAACTTTCAAAGGCGTTAGTTCCAATAAAATCTTTTCAATACAATCATGATCATAGGCAGGAAGATAAACCGTCAAATACCCGTGATCTTCAGGTTTGGCCTCCAGAAATTCCTTCTTTATAATGGGTGAAAAAATAAAATCATCATAGGCATCAAAGTGAAGACCAACATATTTGCTTGCCGGTGCATAATTTTGCAATAAAAATTCTCCTACAAAACTTCTTGAAGAAGGTCTTGGTGTATTTTTACTGAAGAAACTGGCCTGATGTCCAAATTGAACAGAAGGTATTTTTTTTATTTGGCAGGACCTTGAGGTGATATGCTCAAAGTCATTGATGATAAGGTCGTATTTTTCTACAGGCAAATCTTTTGCTTCCTTAATTACCTTATGATATCGAATGGAAGTTATCGTTTTCCAGTAATCCAGTTTGCCACATTTTGAATAATATAAACTTAATCCTTTGCTCCTGTATTTGACCGGAAAATCTGGTTGAAGGCTTGCATTGGAACCACTTAAAAAAATGTCTGTTTCACCCATCTCCCGAAGGTAAGGATATAATTGATGAGCCCGGCTAATATGCCCATTTCCCGTTGCTTGCACTGCATATAGTATTTTCATGACTAGGTTGCGCTTTTTTTAATATTAAGTAGGTTTGTTTGGTTTTTAAGTAAAAAATCAAAAACTTCATGTTCTGCTTCCCACTCCCATTCTTCATCATAATCATTATGCACATCAGAACTGTTTTTATCAAAACTTTCAAAATGTAATGCCCATTGTCCTTCGTTGTATTCGAGTGCAGAACAATTTTCAACCCAGTCACCACTATTTAAATATAAAATGCTATCCTTTTCATAAGATAAAATTTTGATCTGTGGTTGATGAATATGTCCGCAAACTACTGTTTGATAGGATTGATCAATGGCAAGCATGGCAGCGGTTTGTTCAAAGTCAGTAATCCATTTTACCGCTCTTTTTACGCTGTTTTTTACCCGTTTGGAAAAACTAACCTTTTCTCTTCCCAGCTTCTTTAAACCATGATTGATGATACGATTGGTAAGTATCAGGATATCATAACCTTTTCCTCCCAGTTTCGCCAGAATTCTTGCCCAACCTTTAGTCGTTGAATCAAAAATATCACCGTGAAAAAACCAGGTCATTTTCCCGTCCAGTTCAAGAATTAATTTATCATCCAAAACCAGATTGCCAATTTGAAGAGAAGAAAAACGGCGTAATGCGTCATCATGATTTCCGGTTAAATAATAAGTTTTAGTCCCTTTTTCGGTCATTTTTAATATCTGACGAATTACCTGAAGATGGTTTTTGGGAAAATAAGATTTTTTAAAATTCCAAAAATCAATGATGTCACCATTCAAAATAAGTATTTTTGGCTGAATGGTTTTTAAATATCTCAATAATACATCGGCATGACATCCATAGGTCCCCAAATGTACATCACTGATGACAACTACTTCTACTTTTCTTCTTAACATATTAAGTTTATTTACAATATGTGCAAAAGTCCCCTTTTGATGTTAAGAAATTATGAGTTTAAAAATAATTTACTGTGAAGAATGCGATAAATGGATATATCGGTGTACTATATTGTCGAAATAAAACAAAATCAATTCATTATTAATTTAGTCTTCTTCATAATTTACACCCTTATCGGGATTGTTTGCGTCTACTTTCCCAAACTCATTAATATAAATTTGGGTGAGCATAAAAAAGACAGATAACAATAATGGCCCGAAAATAATACCCATAAATCCAAATAAACTCACCCCCATAAAAACACCAAGCATGGTAATCAGCGGATGTACATCGGCGAGTTTTTTCTGCACCAGAAATCTGGCTACATTATCTACAGATCCGATTACGGCAAATCCCCAAATTCCGACACCTACACCTGAAAACACCCCATACTTACTATATTGGAAAATGGCCAATGGTACGTAAACGAGCATCGTACCTACAATCGGTATCACAGATGAAATAGCCGTCAACAATCCCATAAGTAAAAATTCTTTGACGCCAAAAATCGAATATCCAATGATGGCCACAATACCCTGGATAATGGCAACAATGGGAATTCCCAAAGCATTGGAGTAAACAAGGTTTCTTACTTCCGAAATTACTTTTTTTGTATTGGCTGTCTTAAAAGGCAGCGTCCTTTTTAACCATAACTCAACATCCCGGGTTTGAACCAATAAAAAATATAATACAAGGTACATCAAAACAATATTTCCGAAAACAGACATGGTGCTGCCTAATGTTTTTTGAGTAAATGGTAAAACCTGATCCGTTATTTTACTCACATTGTCCGGATTAAAAACGTCTATGCCAAATTGATTAATCATAAAAATATGAATCTGATCAAAAGCGTTGGTTAAAATTTCAGGGTTTTTTATCACCGGACTCAACATCTCTACACCAACACTGGTCAGATAAGCCACAGGCAAAATCATAATGGCAACTGAGGCCGCCATCAAAAACAAAGCGGCAATCCATGCCGGCCAATTATATTTGATGGTCAAAATTCTTTTAGGATACAATAAAATCACATATAAGGTCACCGCACCAAGAAATGCCGTAAGCATAAAATACAACTCTTTCAAAATAATGAAGCCCATAAATATCAGAAGGGCCAGAAAAAATAACTGCCTTATGGTGTTTGGATGAATTTGTGTTCTCAGTCCTAGCATAATTATAATTTTTGATGAAGCTCAGAAGTTCAAAATTAATTACAAATTCGAAGAATGTATGTTTTTCCGGATAAAAAATGACAGGTTTGTACAATATTGGTTTATTTGCTTCTGTAACTGGAATTGACCAGATACACGCCTGTAAGGGTGGTAATGACTCCTGCCAAAATGAAGAGACCTGTTTTTTCATGAAGGAATATGCTTCCCGTAATGATGGCAACTATTGGATTGATATACGCATAGATAGCTGTCTGTTCTGTCGGTAAGTGTTGTAAGGCATATATATAAGCAATAAACCCAATCATGGAACCAAAAACAACGAGATAAATAATGGAAACCCAGGCTTGCCATGGAATTTCAACTAACGACAAAGTGCCAGGGTTATAAAGGCTTATAATAAAAAGAATAATGCCGGATATGGTCAACTGAAAACCTAATCCAAAATACGGGTTAAATCTTTTTGCGTGTTTTTTTGTGTACAATGTGCCCAGCGCCCAGGTAAAAGTCGAAAAAAGAGAAAGAAATATACCAAATCTGAAATCAGGTTTTACAAAATCGAGAACGTGATCATAAAATATTATACAGATTCCTGAAAATCCAATGACCAATCCGGCCAGAGAGCGGGCCGGAGGTTTTGTATTCTCTCCAATAAAACCTAAAATGACAATCCAGAATGGAAAAATAGCTCCGATAATAGAACCCAGACCGGCAGGAATGTACATCACTCCCCAGGTACTTAATCCATTGCTCATGACAAAATTTAATATCGCCAGTATTATCAATGGAAGATAATCTGACCTTTCGGGCAAAGTATATTTTTTTACAAAAAAATATACAAGAAAAGCTGTTCCGGCAATGATCTGCCGTATTGACGCCAATTGCAAGCCGGGAAGAAAACCGACGCCCACTTTTGAAACAACCCATGTGGTTCCCCATACCAGACTTACCACAGCCAATGCCAGCAAAGCTTTAAAATAGGTTCCTTTCTGTCGAATCTTTCCCGGGAAGTTTAATAATATTCCATTAATGCTATCCGATTGAAACCAGCCTTTGACATTTTTTAACTTTTGCAACGTAATGTATTATGGAAGTAAGGTATTATTTGTGTCGCATGTAAGAATTATAAAACATTTACTTTTAAAAAGCCTCAACCATTAAAACTTTTGCTTCAATGGTTACATATTTTTAGTAAGATTTTGGATGACCTTAAACTCCTTCAGAAAAACCTTTCCAACTACCCGCAGTACCGTATATACAGGTATAGCCAATACCATACCCAGAATCCCTCCCAATTTTCCCGCTATCAAAACTACTATAAATATTTCCAAGGGGTGTGCCTTCACACTCTTAGAAAATATATTGGGTTGTAGGATAATATTATCTATCAATTGAATAATGGCAAATACAATCATCACTTTAATAATAATAGGAAAAAGGACAGAATAAAACGGTTCGTTCAGGTTCGAAGAAATAGTAATAAGTAACCCAAAGGAAGCACCAAAAATAGGTCCAAGATAAGGTATGATATTCATAAATCCGGCAAAAAAACCAATGAGTAAGGCATTTTTAACGCCAAGTATAGTAAGAAATACAGAAACGAAAACAGTTATAATCGTTGTCTGTAATAAAATTCCTATAAAATATCTGATCAATAATTCACTGGTAATACTCACAGCTTCCCTGGTCTGTCCTTCAAAATCTAAGGGCACAATGCCGGCAATAATATTGTCAAATAATCCCTGCTCTCGCAGAAAAAAGAAACAAATAAAAAACACAGACATAAAAGCCACTAAAATATTACCAAATGCACTGACAATACTGCTGAAAACAGACTGGATTAGTTTGGGACTTAAAAAATCAGACATATTACTTTTAAGATTTTCAAAAAAATCTTCATTCTTTTCTTCTCCGTCTATGGCTTCTTCCTTGTTTTTTAATAAATCACTGGCATCAATTTTTATCAATAAGGCCACATTTTGGTTAGAAACAACAGAATCTCCTTGCCTTGATAAGGAATCCAGCAATATTTTGTGAGAAAAGATATAATGATCTTCCTTTTCAGCCTTTTCTTCTTTTAAGGGCATTTGTGTGTTATCCGGCAATAATCTTTTTTCAATTAGCCAGTTTTTCCAGTCTTTTACCGGCTCTTCAAGGCTATTTATAACACTTGTATAGTCGGTATTCGCCAGATTTCTTGCCTGATTGATAAGAGGTGGTATAAATATCCACATTAATATCATAAAAAAGATCATAAACACGCCCAGTGTCAATAAGGCCGCTGCATTTTTTCCCATAAATCTCTTAAAAAACCGGACAATCGGAGCTCCTATCATCGACAAAGCCCAGGCTAAAACCACATAGGCAACAATGTCAGACAAATAATAAAAAATCAAACCAACAATAGCAAGGGGTAGAATGTATAAAAAATATTTATTATTTATATTGATTTGCATACTTTCAAATAAAGGAAAGGTAAAATTAAATATTTAATCCTGATCTTCCTTTTTTTCAATGCGGAAATGTTGATATGCTTCTTCCATCTGGACATAAAAATCTTCCCCTTTTGCTCTGATAATAGCACTTTTGAGAAATTGGAACACAGGGGTTTTTTTTTCAGCACCCAACATACAAGCCGCCCCGCAAATATCCCATCTGTCGTAATTCCAGGCTTCAAAACCCAATACTTCGTTTTTTGAAACCCTAATCGGATACAAATGACAGGATAAAGGTTTAATAAAGTTGATTTTATTGTCGCGATGTGCTGTTTCAATTCCACAATGGGCTATACCCGACTTACTGTCAAAATGTACATACACACATGCCCCGTCTTCATGGCAATAGGTTGCCCAAATTTTCTGTTTTTTTTCGTAAACATACCCCGGATTTTCTGAAAGAAAGTGAACAGACTTTTCAGGAATATAGGAAAATATATGGTTGTTAATTTTGTCAAGTATTATTTTTTCGTCCTCCAATAAAGGCGCTCCATAATCACCTTCCCAACAGCAAGCTCCTTTACACTTTTCCAAATGGCAAAAAAAGGTTTCCGTAAAAACATCTTCACTGATCAGTACGTCTTCAATAAATACCATATATTTTATTTAGGTTGGGTCGGTCTTATTTCTATTTTACTGGGCAATGTTCTTGGATGCATGTTGATCAGGTCATTAACCAATTGTCCTATATCTTCAGGTTGGATTTTCCATTCGTCTTCAGGGACCGGCATATGGTTGTTAAAATGGCTGGTGACTGAGCCCGGCATGATGGTCGTGACTTTGATTCCATATTTTCTTATATCCAGCATGACAGCCTGTGTAAAGCCAACCAGACCAAATTTGCTGGCATTGTAAGCAGAACCACCGGCAAAAAAATTGGTGCCGGCAAGACTGGCTATGGTAATCAAATACCCTTTTGTTTTTTTAAGGTCTTCCAAAGTGGCTTTTACAGTATTAAATACACCAGTGAGATTGACTTGAATAGTTTCATTCCACTGTTCAGCTGTCAATTCTTCAATAGATCCAAAATGTCCTACCCCGGCATTGGCAATGACAATATCAATATATCCCCATCTCTTATTTACTTCGTGTATTACATTTTGAGTGCCGGACAAATCCGTTACATCACATTCGAAGCCAATTACATTTTCATTTTTGTACTTTGATGTCAGTTCTGAAACAGCCTTCTCAACACGATCTTTTTCTCTTCCGGTAATGATTACTTTGTGGTTATTGGCCAACATAACTTCTGCAATTCCAAAACCAATTCCTTTGGTTCCGCCGGTTATTAATACTATTTTAGGGTTCATATTTTAGATGTAAATGTTTTAGAAATAATGTGGTTCAGCTTTTTAATTTAGGGTTGGATGTATGTCGTAGTTTATCTCTTTCATTTTTTTTCTTAAAATTATTATTTATGGCTTCCGTAAGATCTATTCCGTTTTGGTTTGCAATACATGTTGCTACCCAAAATACATCTGCCAGTTCATCAGCCAGTTTCTGCTTCACATCAAGGACATTTTCATTTTCTTTGAAGGACTGTTCTCCGGACATTCTTGCCATGATTCGGGCGACTTCTCCTACTTCCTCTGTCAATATGGCCATGTTGGTCAATGGCGAAAAATATCGTACACCAATCGTTTGAATCCAGTTATTAACTGATTTTTGATATTCTGCTATAGTCATTTTTACAACAAAATTAATCAATCCATAAAGCATTTCCCTAATGAATGACTCTTTTTCTTTATTATTTTTATTCATCCTTTGAGAAACATCATTTCCTTTCAAATAAATAAGGAGCAAATAGCCCTTTCGCTTTCATACTTAAGGATCATAGGTAAGATAGAAATGGATTAATATTCCTATCGGTAATAGGGTTGATTATTTTCCATTGTTTATTTGCTGTTAAAACAAAATAAAATTATATAATTGTCTATTTATATATATTTGCACCTTACATTTCAGATCAATGAAAAATTATTTTGTTTTATTAACTTTTTTATTTTGCATCCTCGGTGGTTGTAAAGAAACCAAATCACCTGCACCCGAAAATAATAGTGGTTTTCCGGAGATCGAATCTTTATCCAAAGAAATTGCCGAAAATCCAAAAAACCCTGATCTGTACATGCAAAGGGCCAAGTTTTTTTATGAAAAAAAAGTGTATAACAACGCTGCCGCAGATGTTGAAAAAGCGCTTGCACTTGATAGCCTGAATCCGATATATTACCACTTTCTGGCCGATTGTTATTTGGATGGAGGTGATGGTCAAAAATCATTAAAAACGATGTATAAGGTGTTGACCTTATACCCTGAACGTATCCAGAGTCTTTTAAAAACCGCTGAAATTCATTACATTCTTGAAGATTATGATTCAAGTATTCTTGCCATAAACGAAGCTGTAAAAGTTGATCCTCAAAATGCGGAATGTTATTTTATGTTGGGCGTAAACTTTCGTGCCTTGAAGGATATTCCAAGAGCCATTAACAGTTTTCAAACTGCTGTTGAAATGGATTCCAAGCTGACAGATGCATGGATTATTCTGGGAGAATTATTGGAAAAAAACAAAGATCCGAAGGCCTTAAAATATTATGAAAGCGGGGTTTTGAGCAACCCGACATCCGCAGAAGCCAAACATGCATTAGCCTACTACCTTCAAAATCATAAAAATATTCCAAAAGCACTTGATCTTTATAAAGAAATAATCCTCAACCAAAAAGACTACATCGATGCTTATCTTAACTCCGGAATTTTATATCTTGAAATGGATAGCCTTAACAAAGCATATGAACATTTTAATATTATGACCGGAATACAACCTCAGAATGCAAAAGGTTATTATTTCAGAGGACTGGTTCAGAAAAAAAAGGGTAAAATCAAAGAAGCTTTGCTTGATTTTCAAACAGCCGGTAATCTGGATAGTGATAACCAGGAAATACAAAAGGCGCTTGAAGAATTAAAACAAAAATAAATCCGAAATTTTCCTGTCCAAATTAATCATTACCATGAAAAGTAGTAAAAGTTTGATTTTTTTTATACTTGTTTTTTACTTTATATCTCCTGTTCAAAGCCAGAAAAAGCTTGTATTGGAGGATATTTATGAAAAAGGAATTTTACAGGCTAAGTTATTGTCTGATTTCAGATTTTTAAATGATGGTATTCATTATACAAGATTGGAAAGCGGTGTTATAAAAAAATATAATATCCTTACAGGAGAATTTGTCAGTAACATTTTTACAGCATCGTTATTCAAAAATGAACGTGATTTTAACGGTGAAATTGAAGAATATGAATTTAGCCCTCAGGAAAATAAAATCATTATTTTTTCTGAAAGCGAATCCGTTTATCGCCATTCTACCAAAAACAAAGTATTTATCTATGACCTTTCTTCACAAAAACTATTTCCTGTTTTTAACAATAAATTAATAACAAATCCCTCTTTGTCTCCCGACGAACAAAAAGTAGCTTTTGTTTTTGAAAATAACCTTTATTATCAAAATCTTTCCAATGGAAAAATAATAAGAATCACTAAAGATGGTCAGAAAAATTCAATCATAAACGGAATGTGTGATTGGGTGTATGAGGAAGAATTCAGTTTTACAAAAGCATATGAATGGTCACCAAACGGAAGTTACCTTGCTTTTATCCGTTTTGATGAAACAGAAGTTCCCGAATTTACAATGGAGTTTTACAACGACGAACTTTATCCATCTAAAGAAACGTTTAAATACCCAAAAGTAGGTGAAAAAAATTCCCGGGTTAAAGTTTTGTCCTTTCAAATAAAATCCGGAAAAACAAAAGAGGTTTCGCTTGGATCCCTTGATGACATGTATATTCCCCGCATCAAATGGTCAAGGAATGAAAATCAGCTTTGTGTGTTCACATTAAACAGACACCAGAATCATCTGAAATTAAATGTATGCGATGTTTCTTCTGCTAAAAATTATATACTCTATGAAGAAAAAAACAAATATTACATCGACATTCACGACAACCTCTATTTTTTTAAGGACGGAAAACATTTTTTGACTACTTCTGAGAAAGGAGGGTATAATCATATCTACCTGTATTCAATGGATGGAAAAATAAAAACCCTGATCAATGATGGCAAATATGACGTTTCTGCCTTGTATGGTGTTGATGAAAAAAACAGAAAAATATTTTTCCAGGCTTCTATGAAAAATCCAATGGAGTCTTCTGTGTATTCTATTGATTTTGATGGTAAAAATCTGAAAGAACTAAACGCCCCTTCAGGTTATAATTCTGCTCAGTTTAGTCCAACCTTTGACGTATTTGTTTTAAATAAAAGCACCATCAACACACCTCCTGTTTTTTCAGTATTTAAAAGGGATCTCAGTCTTGTCCGAATACTTGAAGACAATAAAAAACTTTCTGAAAAACAAAATGAATTTGGTGTTTCAAACATTGAGTTTTTTGAATTCACCACAAGTGAAGGAGTGCCATTAAATGGTTGGATCTGTAAACCTAAACAATTTGATGCAAACAGAAAATATCCTGTTTTTATGACACAGTACAGTGGTCCGGGAAGCCAGAGTGTAACCAATAAATGGGGTGGTTCCAGTTACTGGTGGCACCAATTACTGGCACAAAATGACTATGTTGTGGTATGTGTAGATGGTCGCGGAACCGGAAACAGGGGTGAAGAATTTAAAAAAATGACGTACCTTACATTGGGTCATTACGAAACGATTGATCAGATTGAAACAGCAAAATACATATCAACTTTGCCTTTTATTGACAAAAACAGAATAGGTATTTATGGATGGAGTTATGGCGGATTTATGTCATCACTTTGTATACTTAAAGGAAATGATGTTTTTAAATCTGCCATAGCGGTAGCCCCTGTTACCAGCTGGAAGTGGTATGATTCCGTATATACTGAAAGGTATATGAAAACCCTTGCTGAAAATCCCGAAGGATACAAAGAAAATTCTCCTGTCTATTTTGCAGACAGATTAAAAGGAAATTATCTCCTAATACACGGAATGGCAGATGATAATGTACATTTTCAACATTCTGTTGAAATGGCAAATGCCCTTATTAAAAACAAAAAACAATTTGATACATATTTTTATCCAAACAGGAATCATGGTATTTATGGAAATAATGCCAGAATTCATTTATTTACCAAAATAACAAACTTCATTTATGAAAAAATTTAATTATATTTTTCTTATTTTGTCCGTGTTTTTAATCTGGAATTGCAAAGAAAATTCAAACCTTAATACAGCAACAGAACAAAAAAATGATCCTCAACCGGAAGCTGTCAAGGGTCCTGATTCTTCACAAGACCTAAAATGGTTGCAGGGTTCCTGGTTAAACGAAGATAAAACGACCATCGAAACCTGGGCAATCCAGGGAGACAGCCTTTCAGGCAATGTATTTTCTTCGGCTGCACAAAAAATCACAGAAGTACTTTCTATTAAAAAAGTGAATGATACCTGGTCCTATGCTGCCAGGGTTCTGGATCAAAATTCCGGTAATACCATCCAATTTACCATGACAAAGTATACGTCGGGTGAAATAGCTTTTGAAAACTCAAAACATGATTTTCCCAATAGGTTGTCGTACACTCAAATGGATGAAAAAACCATTATGGTAAATATTTCAGGCAATAACAATCCAACTGTTGAATATAAAATGTTTAAGTTGGACTGATGTTATCCAATAAAGAAGATGTCATTGAAGAATGTAAAAGAAGATACGGAATGCCTGAACTGGTAGTATTTTCTCCCGGGAGAGCAAATATTATCGGTGAACATACAGATTATTCCGGTGGGTATGTACTGCCTTTTGCAACATCTGCCGGCCTTTATTTTGCAGCAAAAAAAAGAAAAGATTTACTTTTTGAAATTACTTCCATGGACACCAGGGAATCAGAAATTTTTGAAATTGATTCATCTGGCATTCCAAAAACAACGGGATTTACACGATACATCAGGCAAGCGTTATTGCAATTGCAGGTATCAGAGATTCCTTTTGGTATTTCACTGCTAGTGAAAGGAGATTTGCCCTTGGGTGCAGGTATGTCCTCTTCTTCGGCACTGACTTGCGGATTTCTGGCGCTTTGTAATGAATTCTATAATTTACGGCTTAACAAAAAAGAGTTGGTTGAATTAGCTGTAAAAGCCGAACACGGCACGGGCGTAATAGGTGGTAAGATGGATCAATATACCATTTTTTTGGTGAAGAAAATAAAGCATTGCTGTTGGATTGTCAAACTATGACACACGATAATATAGATGTTAATGTAGAGCCATTTGGATTTTTTTTGATTAATACTAAAGTAAAACACGATTTAATAGACAGTCCTTATAACACAAGAAGAAATCAAAGCGAACTGGCACTTCAAAAAATACAAAATTTTGAAAATAATCATTCTCTCTTATATAAAGACCTTGCTTCAGCAACGAAATATAAAAAAGTTCTGGATGATACTTTATTCAAAAGGGCTCAACACATCATTAGTGAAAATCAACGTGTGCTTAACATGGTGAAATCGCTTCAAACAGCAGATATTAATACTTGCGGAAAAATTTTGAATGATTCCCATTATAGTTTACGTCATTACTATGAAGTCAGTTGCCCTGAACTTGATTTTCTGACTGATATCTGTTCAGAGTTTGATGATTGGAAGGGAGGAAGAATGATGGGAGGAGGTTTTGGAGGGTGTACCATTAATATATTTCTTAAAAAAAATATCTACCTCCACTTTGAAAAAATTGCATCATCTTATTTTAAAAAATTTGGGCTGGTCCCGGAATTATACAGTATTTCACCTTCCGGTTGTCTTTACACAGAATCCTTGGATTCTTAATACTTTTTTTCGAGTTAAGATTATGTTAAACTGTGTCTTTTTAAAAATCCAAATCAAAACTTTAGCGTTAATGGTCTATGTCAAAACATCAATAATGAAAACTTTTTTGCAGTTTTTTTTGGCGGGTATTTTAGGAGGTCTGGTTGTCTTTTTAATGACTAAAAATGACAATAATACTACTTCGCTTGTTTCCGCAGAAACGAGTCACGCAGTAAGAACAAGCTTCAATTCGAGCCCGATTTCTTTAAACTCGAGCCTGAATTTTATTGAAAGTGCCAAACGATCAACCAATACAGTAGTACATATTTATGCTGAAGAAAGTCCTCAACTTGTGCAAAAAAAGAGACAGGAAAGAAGACAAAGTGATCCATTTTCTGATTTTTTCAACTTCGAAGACTTTTTTGGTGAAAATTTTTACAGACCAAAAAATGGGACAGGTTCGGGGGTTATTTTCAACAAACAAGGTTATATAATTACAAACAACCATGTGGTGGGTTTCGCGGATAAAATCAAGGTTACAGATTCTGAGGGTAAAATTTATGACGCTAAAAAAATCGGCACTGACAAAACTACAGATCTCGCTGTTTTAAAAATCGAATCCAATGCGGATATCCAGCCTATCAGAATCGGAGATTCTGATAATGTACAGGTTGGTGAATGGGTACTGGCTGTCGGAAATCCGTTTGGATATCTTACATCAACCGTTACCGCCGGTATTGTGAGTGCAAAAGGAAGATCTCTTGATATCATTCAGGGAGAAAAAGCTATAGAAGATTTTATTCAGACTGATGCCGCAATTAACCCGGGAAATAGTGGCGGTGCACTTGTTAATCTACAGGGAGAACTCATAGGTATTAATACGGCTATTGCAACTCCTACCGGGGTTTTTGCCGGATATTCATTTGCCATCCCCAGTAACATAGTTAAAAAAGTTGTTTCTGATATTATCGAAAACGGAGGAGATATTGACCGTTCAACGAATATCGGAATCGGAGGATATGATGTCAATGATGAATTGGTAAAAGAATTTAATTTAAAACTAAAAACACCTTCCGGCTTTTATGTACATGAAGTTGATACAAAAAGTGCGGCCCAATTGGGTGGAATATTGCCGGGGGATGTAATTATTGAGATTAATAAAATAAAAATTGACCGATACGAGGATATTGAAAAAAATCTTAAACTTAAAAAAGTAGGTGATAAGGTTGAAGTAAAAGTTAACAGGGACGGTAAAGAATTGGTAATCCCATTATTGTTAAAAAAGTCATTCTAAAGTTGGTTTAGTTAAAGAAAGTTGGTTTTTCGTTTTGTTTTGATTCGTCTGCTCCTTTTTTGGGGCAGACGTTTTTTTATTTCTTCTTATTCAACAGGAAATAAAAGTATCTCATAATTTGTCTATATAGTTTTTACCCCTCAATGATTATGGTAATAAGACTACTTTTCTTTATTTTGTGTTTTATTATAACCTTTATATTTTGCTAACATTCATTAAAGTTGTCTTCGGAATTGGAATTTGTTTTGTTTTATTTTTTCAAATCACTGAAAATGAATTTATTAGTCTTTTTTCCGGAGATAATATAAAACAACCGTTACTTTTAATATCCTGCTTGCTGATTATGCCTTTAAACTGGTTTCTTGAAGCATTAAAATGGAAATCCGTTTTAAAACCTATTGTTCGTTTGTCCTTATATGAAAGTTTTAAGAGTATTATGAGTGGTGTTTTTATAGGTATTTTTACACCTGCCAGAATCGGAGAGTATGCGGGTAGATTAATTAATTTACCTGAAAATGCGAGAATTCCATCTCTTGGAGCAACGTTTTACAACAGTATAGTTCAAAATGGTATTCATGTTGTACTTGGTTTTGGATTAAGTTATTATTTTATTAAAAATTCATTACTGGAAACTACTGAAAAAATGTTATTGTTTACCATCATAGTTTCATGTGTTTTTGTTTGTTTTGTTGTAATAACCTTTTTACCTAAATATTGGCAACCTGTTTTTCAAAAATTAACGCGATACAAGTTTACAAAATGGGCTCATCATTTTGAATATCTCAAATTAATTGACACTAAAACAGCAAGCTATATTTTAATCATTTCAATGATGCGGTATTTTATATATTTTGGTCAATATATCCTCATTCTCAAATCTTTGGGTGTAAAAATCCCATTTATAGATTTAAGTTCAGGAGTTTCTGCCATTTACCTGATTCAATCCGGCATACCTTTGCCTCCGCTTCTCAATATTCTTGGCAGAAGTGAAATATCAGTTGTGGTATGGAATTATTTTGGCATTTCTGCTCATATTGCCCTCCTGGCAACTTTTATATTATGGTTTATTAATTTAATCATTCCGGCTATCACCGGATACCTCATTTTTTTAAAATTTAAACCTGCCTGATTAAATGTTCATTTTATTTACCTTTAACAATTTCATTAGAATAATTGGAAATAAACTTTCAAATAGTATATAAAATTAAATATGAATAAATTTATCCTTATCTTCATTCTATTTGCCGGTGGTTTGTTGTTGGCCTGGTGGATAGGATATAGCGGCAAAATATTTTCACCACAAAAAACGGAAAATGCAACCGTCATGTTGGAAAAAGTTAAACTGGTTACCAAACTGATAAGTGTGGAAGGACACTTTTCTGAGTTATTTGAAAAAAAAGAATGGTATGAATACGACTTTTTTAATCTGTTCAGTAAAAAAATTTTAATACGGGTCAAAGCAAAGGTCTCTGTCGGGTATAACTTTCAATCGTTAAATATTACTGTTGATTCACTGAGTAAAACTGTTACATTAAATGAATTTCCGCAACCAGAAATCATTTCTTTGGACCACGATCTGGACTATTATGACGTCCAGGAAGGCACTTTCAACAGTTTTACCGCTGAAGAACATAGTGCTATTCAAAAGAGGCAAAAAATTTAATTCTTAAAAAAACGCAGGAATCAGATCTGCTTCAAAAAGCGCAGGATCAAAAAAAAGTGTATATAGATATGTTATCATTGGCCATTAAAAGTATGGGATGGAAGTTTATTGTTAAAAATGATATTAAATTAAAAGAATAAGATTTGCCCATGATTAATAATAGGTTTTTTTTCTTTTTATTCTGTTTTTTATTAAATCCCTGGTCCGTTAAAACCTTTACACAGGACAATACCGGAATCAATCAGCTTTCTGCCAGATATAAAAAAATGTTTATTGCTGCATTAAAAGAAAGCAAAATTGGCGCTTATGATAAAAGTTTGAAAAAAATTGAAAAAATAGTAAATGCCTACCCTGATTTTACTGAGGGTCATTTAAAAAAAGCCGGATTATATTATAACTTAAAACAAACGGATAAAGCGATTCAATCTCTCAATTACGTCATATCAAAATTTCCTGAAAGTGATAAAGAAATGTATTTTACACGAGGTTATATTCTCTTTGAAAATAAAAACTACAGCGCTTCTGCAACTGATTTTTTAAGGTTTATAAAATTTGACAGTCTTGATAACAACAGAAAAATAAAGGCACAAGGTTTTTATGAAGTCGCAACTTTCAGGGATAGCCTTATAAAAAATCCTGTCAATTTTCAACCTATCTTACTTCCTCCACAAATAAACTCTCTATCTTCTGAATACTCACCAAGTCTGGAGCTTGATGGAAGCTCCATCGTTTTTACCAGAAGGAAAAACCACCAGGAAGATCTTTACAGATCTTTTATCGATAGTTTGGGCAATTTTTCTGGAGCTATTCCTTTGGATGATATCAATACAAGTTCCAACGAAGGTGCACATTGTATCAGCGCTGATGGTACTTTGATATTGTTTACCGGTTGTGACAGAGATGTACTGTTCAGGGGTTGTGACTTGTATTTTACCATTTTACAAGATGAAAAATGGACAAAACCTTCCAATATCGGAAAAATGATAAATACACCGGCCTGGGAATCTCAACCTTGTCTTTCTTCTGATGGAAACACATTATTTTTTGTTTCTGACAGAGTCGGTGGCCAGGGTGGAAGAGATATCTGGTTTTCAAAAAAGAATGTTCGGGGCGTATGGATGGATCCGGAAAATATCGGGTCTCACATTAATACTTCCAGAGATGATGAAACACCATTTTTACACCCTGATGGTAGAACTTTATACTGGCGTAGTAATGGAAGATTAGGAATGGGAGATTTTGACATTTACATGTCAAAATGGAATCAAGATGAACAAATGTGGAGCGAAGTTAAAAATATAGGGTATCCAGTAAATACAGATGGAAATGAAGGTGCTTTGATAGTCTCTTTAGATGGTTCAACAGCCTATTTTTCAACTGACTATTTTTCAAAATCTTTACAAAATGGTAAGTCCGGTCTGGATATTTGTTATTTTGAATTACCCCCTTTTGCCAAAGCGGATCCAACAACCTTTGTCAAATGCAAAGTCAGAGACGGGGTTACAAAAAAACCCGTTTCAGCTTCCATTGAAATTGTCAGACAAAATAATAATGTTTTGTTTTACAATGATGAAACCAATGTCTCAGGAATAGCTCTCATACCTTTACATTATAAAAATAAATACATTTTACATGTAACAAAAAGGAATTACATTTTCTACAGTGCTCATATTGATCTCGACAGGATATACAATTCCCAGGAACCTCTTGAATTGGATGTTGAAATTTTTCCGCTTATAAAAAATGAAGAAAGTAAACCCGTAATCCTCAATAATATATTTTTCAAAACCGGTTCATTTGAATTACTTCCTGAGTCACAAACGGAAATTAAACTTTTATATAACCTGTTAACTTCAAATCCACAGATTCATATAACGATAACAGGACATACAGATAATGTAGGACAAAATGAAGATAATATTATCTTGTCTCTCAACCGTGCAAATTCTGTTAAAAAAGCCCTGGTTGAAAAGGGTATAAAAGAAACCAGAATACAGGTAGATGGAAAAGGTCAAAGTGTGCCTGTTGACACCAATAATACTCAAGAAGGAAGGAAAAATAACAGACGTACCGAGTTTACAATACACCATTGATTAATTCAGTGTTGTTTTTACCTTTTCGATGCCACTATTGTATAGTCTTTTTTTATTCCATTTTGGATAATACAATACGACAATTCAAGTGTACGGTCACTATAAAATCCGTCGCCTTTGATGGTCATGTTATTTTCTGGTGTCTGTTTGGGTATATCTATATCAATAACCCTTTCATCTTTATCATCAAGATCTGCTTCAACAATCATCCAATTTTCACCATCAAACGGAGCTTCTATAAGAACATTGTCTCCTGTGTGTGTACTGATAATTAAGTCAAATGGTCCTGCAACACCCAAAACATGTGTGCGATAAATTCCAACTACCGGAATTACTTCTTCATCTATACCACAAGAAAAAAAACTCATTAATATACCTAGAAAAAAGATAAATCTGAACATATTTTTATTTTTATAGGTATAACCTTTTTTACATAAAATATGCTCCCATTATATAAAGACTTTAGTTTTTATTTAACGTAAAGTTTGGATTTAATTAATTTGCAATCCGGAATTATTTGTTCTGAAATTTCTCAACATTTTGAAAATAGTTATAAGCGTAATAAATCCAAATGCAGGATGAAAAAATTGTGGTAAAATTTGTCCACCAAATGAATTTATTACAGTCAGCATAAAAAGTATACCGGAAAAAATAATAAGTATTTTAGATTTTTTTAATGTTGACGAAATAAAAAATATGGCCGGGAAAGTCCATAATATATTCCAATTATCTTTTGTAGGCACATGGTCTGTTAAAAACCACATTGTCAATATCATTACACTCATTAATGACAATACATAAAACCATAAATTGTCATATCTTCTGAGAAATAAACTATTTTTAAAGTTTTTGATAAAAAGAAACAACTCCGCAATCGTCAGCAGTATAAAAAAGAATAATGGCCCGACAAAAAAACTTTTTAAGGGATCATATTTTTTTTCTTCAAAAGTTAGCACATTGTTTGTTGCAGATACAAGTTTTTTTCCGTTTAATAAGGCTGTTCCAAAGTGTTTTTCCACAAAATCAGGTATAAACATTTCCTGGACCACAGAAGCAGTTTTGTCTGCTTTGGATCCAATAATAATATCAATTCCAAAATCTGTCCACGGGAAATGTCTTTGATAATATTTAATTATGTCCCTGAATGTTACATCTTTATTTTTTGGCGCCCAAACTATCTTTTTATCCGTAGCCACCTGAACTACATCATAGATTCTGGTGGCGCAATTATCAAAAAAAAAGTCATATTTATATTCCCTGTTTTCCGGTCTTGCATTTTCTTCCAGAAATGCCACCAAGGTATTTATCTGGGTGCTGTCCAAATCAAGAAATTGTTCCTTTACACTCCTTTGTGTGGCATTGTATTCATACAAGAAATTATCATAATTATTTACAGCAAGTTGATATGGCAACTTTCCCCTCATAAATTTTATGGTAAAATTGGGTGTGTCAAAATCGAAAGTACCGTAATTAAAAACAAAATCTCTGGCATCATCATATCGCAAACGCAAAGCATTATGACCATACATAGAATAAATTTCAGTGCCGGAAGCACACGTCAATACCGAAACTTGTGGTTTAGTATAGACTTGTGCTTCCAGACGACCAATCAGTGAAAACCATAAAACCAACAATACGCATCTGTATGTCTGAATCATGATTATATGGTGATTTTAATAACCTTATTGTGTTTAATCTTCTTCTATTTCTGCCGGTTCAACCTGACCCGGATGATATTTTTCCTTGATTTTATTTTCAAGTTCTCTGGCAAGTTCCGGATTGTCTTCAATAAATTGTTTAGCGGCTTCTCTTCCCTGTGCTATTTTTGTGCCTTCATAACTAAACCAGGATCCACTTTTATTAATAACTTCTGTTTCAACTCCCAAATCGACAATTTCTCCTGATTTAGAAATTCCCTCTCCAAACATAATATCAAAGGTCGCTATTCTAAATGGTGGTGCCAGTTTGTTTTTAACAACTTTTACTTTGACCGGACTTCCTGTCATATTACCATCCTTATCTTTGATGGCTGTTCCGGATTTTCGGATATCCAAACGAATTGATGCATAAAACTTTAGTGCATTACCCCCGGTTGTGGTCTCTGGATTTCCAAACATTACCCCTATTTTTTCTCTAAGCTGATTGATAAAAATACAACAGCAACCTGTTCTTCCAATCGTTGCTGTTAATTTTCGAAGTGCCTGAGACATTAATCTTGCCTGAAGGCCCATTTTGGAATCTCCCATTTCTCCTTCAATTTCACTTCTTGGTACCAAAGCTGCCACTGAGTCAATTACAAGAATATCTATCGCCCCTGAACGAATCAGATTTTCTGCAATTTCCAAAGCTTGTTCTCCGTTGTCCGGTTGCGATATCAACAACTCCTCTGTGTTTACTCCTAATTGTTCCGCATAAAATCTGTCAAAGGCATGTTCCGCATCAATAATCGCGGCAATTCCATCCTTTTTCTGACATTCTGCAATAGCGTGTATCGCCAAAGTTGTTTTACCTGAAGATTCAGGGCCATAAATTTCTACGACCCTTCCTTTGGGAAGTCCTCCAATACCTAAGGCAATATCTAAACTTAAGGAACCTGTAGAAATAGTGTCAATGGCTTCCACTTGTTTATCACCAAGTTTCATAATGGTGCCTTTTCCATACGTTTTGTCAAGTTTGTCCATAGTAAGGGCAATCAGTTTTAGTTTTTCTTCTTTTTCTTTAGACATATTTAAATTTTTTTAATAAACCACAAATCTATAAATTAATTTTTTTTCAAATACAACATAGTCTTTATATTTTAAAATAAAACATATAAAATAAAAATCACAATCTTTATGCAGAAGAAGACCTCCGTTTTTTCCAGAATAGTTTTTTATTTCAGTAATCTGGTATAGTAACGAACACGATTCAAAATTGTTTTTTGCCAGGACATGATTTTTTGATTATTTTAACTTTTCAATTTCCATCAAAGTAAAACAAAAAACCATTTACGGTAAGTTTATTCTACCGTAAATGGCTCATTTTTAATAGGTTAAATTTTTTTATAATAAAAAAGTCTGTATTTGTCAAATTGACCTCACCGAAAAAATAACACCTTATTAAGAAATGAGGGATTGCAGTTTCATTGCCAGACCCATATCGCCTTTTATTTTTACCTTTCCTGACATTACTGCCATCATGGGATTCAGTTCTCCGCTTTTAAGTGCCATAAAAGTATCGACATCAGTAGAAATGGTGCAACCTGCTTCTTCATCATTATTGGAAACTACATTGGTTGTTCCTGTTCCGTCTATCAAAATAACCTCCTCTCCC
Source organism: Saprospiraceae bacterium (assembly GCA_016715245.1). Lineage (GTDB taxonomy): Bacteria > Bacteroidota > Bacteroidia > Chitinophagales > Saprospiraceae > OLB9. Next base: position 14,040 of record JADKAS010000019.1, on the reverse strand, counting down.
AGTACAAATTTTAGTTTTGCGCCAAAAGGGGCAACATTGGCGGCTTGTGCTGAAATGGCTTCAAAAATATTTGACATTGTTTTTAAATTTATAAATTTTACAATAAAAATGGTTCATCTTCTGACTCAACTGTCAGTTTATCTTTATTTAATAAGGTTTCCAATGCAGCTTTTGTTTTCGGCAATTCATATTTAAAATAATATCTCATGGTCTGATATTTGGAAATATAAAATTCCTTTTGAAAATCATTGGTAGTTTGTTGTTGTGTTTTTAAGCCGATAGCCAGCCATTGGTGCGCAATTACCACATTTGATATAAGTTCCATAAATATGGTGGCATCAGCTAAATAGTTTTGATAATCTCCCTGTACTGCATATGTGGTAAGATAGGAAAGCGCTTCTTGTATCTCTTTGAGCTTTTCAGATAATTTAATTGCATACGGTTTTAATTTTTCAACACCTAATGCTTCCTGAATCGTTGACAAAATCATGTCAGACAGAAGATGTAATGCTTTACCATTTTCCATGACAACTTTTCTTCCTAATAAGTCCAAAGACTGTATGCCTGTTGTTCCTTCATAAATAGACATAATTCTGATGTCCCTGGAATATTGCTGTAGGATAAAATCCATACAATAACCATAACCTCCCAGTATCTGAAGACCGTTACTGATGGCAGTTTTACCCATTTCTGCAGGATACGTTTTAGCAATTGGTGTAAGCAATTCCAGTAATAACAATGCATTTTTCTGTTTTTCAGCAGTATCACAAATAGCTATATCCTGAAGTTTGGAACATAAAATCAATAAACTCAGTGAGCCTTCAACAATTGCTTTTTGTTTATATAACATCCTCCTTACGTCAGGATGATTTATAATTAAGGTAGGTTGTTCTGAAATGTTTTTTTTACCTGAATTTAAAATTTTTCTTCCCTGGGTTCTTTCTTTTGCATATTGAAGTGAATGATAATAGGCTGCGGTAGCTGTTGAAGCCGCTGTCATACCGACATCAATCCTTGCTCCATTCATCATTTGAAACATGTAAGATAAACCTTTATGGGGCTCTCCTATTAAAAACCCTTTACTGGGGCCGTGCTCTCCAAAAACCAAATGTACGGTGCTATATCCTCGTTGTCCCAATTTTTGAAAATCCCCTACCGTTTCAACATTATTATAAACCAAAGAGCCGTTTTCATCAAGAAATTTCGGAACCACAAAAAGAGATATTCCTTTCGTTCCCGGAGGAGCTCCGGCAATTCTTGCAAGGGTAAGGTGAACAAAATTTTCTACACCCTGATGATCTCCTCCAGAAATAAAAATTTTTTGTCCCTTTAAATGATAAGAACCATCTTCCAAAAGTTCAGCACCCGTTGTAAGGTCAGACAGCGAACTTCCTGCCTGTGGTTCAGTCAGGGCCATCGTTCCACCCCAAATACCCTTCAACATTTTGGGAATAAATTTATCTTTTAAAGTCTGGCTTCCGAATGTTGCAATTAAATGTGCTGCTCCATTGGTAAGTCCCAAATAACCCGGTATATGATTGTTGGCAGATTCCAGAATATGATTACTGGCATTTGCCAGAGAAAAGGGCATTTGACTACCTCCATCTTCCTCTTCAAAATAATTTCCCAAAAAGCCATTTTGACCGGCTTCTGAAAATATCTTTTTTAAAACAGGATGTGAGTACACTTTTCCGTCTTTAAAATAAACCGGTTTTTCATCCATTTCCTTGATGTATGGATAAAAATCCTGATCCGCCCATTCTTTGGTGGAGTCAAGGACCAAAAGAGCAGTATCTTTTGAATATTCCAAATGTTTTTTATATAAAAAAACTGATTGAATTTCGTGTACTTCAAAGAGAAAAAACTTTAAAGTATCTAAACACATATATTTAGCCATCCTTCAAAAATTAAACTCGAAGTTAAACTTTTTTAAAATATCTGTCTTGATTTTTTTGTAATTTAACAAAGAAATTAAATATTTTTTTTAAATGGTCAAATATTATTAAGAATATTGATTCCCATCAGGAAAAGGTTAATTTTGCATTATTCTTTCGTTTTTTATTTAAAATACGTTTTGTATTGAAGAAAAAATAAATAGAAACACCTTTTATTTAATGACGTTAAACACAAAATCTTTTGGCTGTATCATTTTTACTCAATATGTATAAAAAGTTGAATTCCATTTATCTTTCGGTAATCCTTTGTCTGTTTACTGGTCTTTTACATGGACAAACTTACCATAATTCCGTTTTTCCAGGTCTTGAAGGTCAGGAACTTCTTGATTCGCTGGTCAAAACCTACAAAAGTTTTTCATTACTACCCTATTCCACATGCAGAGATACTTTATTTGCCAATATTGACGCAAAAAACGACTCTCTGGAATGTATTTATACCGGTATGAAAAGATTTATTCCTGCAGGCGTTGACCCAACTGATGCTGTATTGCTCAATGGTCAACCTAATGGAATAAATACAGAGCACTCTTATCCTCAGAGTAAAGGTGCAAGTGGATATGGCAGAAGTGATATGCATATACTTTATCCTTCCAGAGTAAAAACAAATTCAACAAGAGTAAACAATCCATTCGGAGAAATTCCTGACAATGAGACGAGTACATGGTTTTATTCAACATTTGAAATGACCTCGCCTCCGGTTACCAATCGGGACGCATACAGCGAAAGCACCAATACAAAATTTGAGCCCCGTGAGTCGGTAAAAGGTAATCTGGCAAGATCAGTTTTTTATTTTTATTCTATGTACCGATTTGATGCAATAAATGCTGACCCCGCCTATTTTTCATTACAAATAGAAGATTTGTGCACCTGGCATTTTAATGATCCCGTGGATTCCACAGAATGGAATAGGACACTGGCTATTAAAAAATACCAAAAAAACAAAAATCCTTTTGTTCTTGATTGTTCTCTTGCATCAAGACTATATTGCCAGAATATCTCTGATGCCTGTGAAAACCTTACCGGCATTAAATCTGAAACATCAAGTTTCAGAAATGTAAAATTGTATCCTAATCCCGGAAAAGAATTGCTTTTTATTCAGCACGGTTTTGGTCAGGGTCGATATTCCTTTTTCTTCCGCGATATTCATGGTAGAGATATATTTTCATCTCAGGGTACTTCTGAAAGTAATGTTATAGATATTGATGTTTCAATGCTCCCTGATGGATTTTATTTTTTGATTTTTAAACATGAAAATAGCACAAAAATATATGTTGATAAATATGTTTTACGTCGTTAAAACATCAGAAAAATAAGGGGTTTAGAGAATTTTTTTGCCCGGATAGTCAAGTATTTTGAATGGATTTAAGATTATTCATCAAAATATTAACATCAGTTAATCAATATTTCTTATGTGTTAACAAATGTAAGCGAATCATTTAACAAAGAAGAAAATAAATCATATTAACATAACTAACTGATTTTGTGTCACATATATATTTTTTAGATGCATGAAAAATGTGGAAAAAAAAATATTTAAAACCCACCTCTCTATTATTAAACTGTCTATATTTACGTCGTCATTTAATCCCTGATACAGTAATAGAACATATGGAACATAAGATAAAACGGGATGCTGCACTCATCAATCTTGTTTCTGATTTTGAAGCAAAAATTGAACAAGGTAATCTCGGATATATAGAAGATAAAGCTTTTATCAGGCTTATTGAATATTATGAAGAAGAATATCTGCCTGAAAAAGCTTTGGATGTTGTAGACATTGCTTTAGAACAATTTAAATACAGATCAGATTTTTATATTATTAAGGCTAAATTATTATTAAATTTTAGTAAGTATGATGAGTGTCTTGATTATTTGGAACAAGCTGCTGTCATAGCTCCGTTTGAAACTGAAATTCTTTTGTTTAAAGCCAGAGTGTTGGCACTTAAAAAAGAAATTACCTCAGCTCTTGAAATCATAACTGATTTAAAGAGCTATATAATTACTGAAGATTTAGTTGATGTATTAATTGCTGAATCTTTTGTGTATGAATCCATGAAGGATTTTGACAAAATGTATGATTGTCTGGCTAAAGCTGTAAAAATTGATTCAAACAATGTAGAAGCAATGGAACGAATCTGGATAAGTGCTGAACTTTCCAGAAGGTATTCAGATAGTGTAAAACTTCACCTTGAAATTATTGACAAAGATCCTTATAATTATCAGGCTTGGTACAATTTAGGTCATGGATATAATTGTGTTTATGAATATGAAAAAGCGGTTGAAGCCCTTGAATATTCTTTTATTATAAATGAAAATTTTGAAAGCGGTTATCTGGACTGTGCGGACACCTGTGTACAGATAGGAAATTACAGAAAAGCACTTGAGATTTATCTTGAAGCGAACGGTAAATTCGGACTTAACAGTGAGCTAATGGTAAACATTGCCAATTGTTATATAAAACTTTGTAATACAGCACTGGCAAAACAATGGCTGCTAAAATCTATAAGGCTTGATTCTTATAATGATGAAGCATACTTCCTTTTGGGTGAAAGTTATTCCAAAGAAGCTGTTTGGTACAACGCTATAAACGCTTATCATAAAGCTATTGATCTCGACAACCGAAGAGAAGAATATTATCTCGGACTTGCCAAAGCATATCTGGCTGTTGAAGATTATAATAAAGCGACGATAAACTTTCAAATGGCAACACAAACCGGTCCTGAAGATACGCAGTCATGGTTTGAATATGCATGTTTTTTAATAAAATTAGGTTTGTTTGATGAAGCTACTTTAGTGCTTGAAGAAGCCGAAGATTACACTTTCGGACCTGAGCTTATGTATTGTAAAGCAGCAATTCATTATCTGAAAAATGACAATTCAGGTTGTATTGAAGTTTTAGAGGAAGCCCTGTTTGAAGATTATTCAAAACATAGTATTTTATATGATATTGTTCCTGAAATAAAACTCGATAAAGAAATTTCAGGAATTATACGTTTTTATAACGAAGTCGACGAAGAATAGTTAACGATAACATTCTACACTAATAAACTCTTTTTAATAACCAAAACTGAAGAGTATCTTTTCCGAAGGATACTCTTTTTTATTGGAAAGAATTAGTCCTTAATATTTTTTTTCGGGTAAGAATTACTGTTTTTGTTATGCGAACCTTTATGGTATTGTGGAGACTTTGAGTTTTTCCCCTGTATACGGTTTGAAAATGTCGTTTTACTCCTTTTTGGATTCCATTCCGGACTTTGACCAATATTTTGAGGAATAAGGTTTTTTGGAATTTCTTTTTCCAATACTCTTTCAATCATGGCAAGCCTGTACATCTCTTCAGAATTAACAAGTGTTATAGCTATTCCTGTGGTTTCTGCTCTTGCCGTTCTGCCAATACGGTGAACATAATCTTCTGCATCATGCGGAACATTAAAATTAACTACCAATTGAATATCTTTTATGTCAATTCCTCTTGCGAGTACATCTGTTGCAACAAGTATTTTGGTTTGTTTTGATTTAAATCGGTTTAATACTTCTTCCCTTTCTTTTTGTTCAAGGTCTGAAGAAATTCCTTCCACTGCATATCCAAATTGTTGAAGAGATCTTGTTATTTCAGCAATATTCCTTTTGGTAGAGCTGAAAACAATAATACTATTCATCGTTGGATTATTCTTAATAATATGATTGATCAAACCTATTTTATGGCCACTTTCCACCAGGTAGGATTGTTGATCAATACCTTCAGATGGCTTACTAATGGCTATACTGATCTCCAGTGGGTTTTGAAGATTTTGTTTTGCCAAATCTTTTATTTTGTGTGGCATGGTAGCAGAAAACATTAGTGTTTGCCTTTTTTTAGGCAAAAAACTTATGATTTTTTTAATATCATCATAAAACCCCATATCAAGCATACGGTCGGCTTCATCTAGAATTAAAAACTTCAGGTCTTTAAATAAAGGGTTTCCCATATTTAAATGACTTAACAATTTGCCGGGAGTAGCAACAATAATATCGACATGATTCTCCATTCCCTTTTTCTGAATTTCCCACTCATTTCCGGAACCTCCTCCATACACAGCAATACTTGATACTCCGGCAAAATAGGCAAATCCCTGTATCTGCTGATCAATTTGCACAGCAAGCTCACGAGTGGGAACTATTACCAGAGTAGATGTTGTCTCCTGTGGATTTTCTTTCAGAAAATGCATAATCGGCAACATAAAAGCAGCTGTTTTACCTGTACCAGTCTGAGCAAAAGCCATTATGTCTCTTCCTTCCAGAATTGCAGGAATTGCCCTCTCTTGTACAGGAGTAGCCGATGTAAAACCCATATAATGTATAGCCTGCAGTATATCTTCATTGAGTCCAAACTCTTCGAATGTCATAAAATTATTTTTTGGTAAAAGTAGTTTGACCAATATAACAAATAATAAACCCTTCTGGTTCCTGACATTATCGGTATAATAAAAAACCTTTTAAAATAATAATAAATCAGTCAAAAGATTGGTTATCCTGAGTAGCTTTTTTTACCAATTCGCGATATTCTTTTGGTGAAAGTCCATCAAGTACATAATCAATTGGGTTAATGGCATTGCCGTTTATCCACACTTCATAATGCAAATGTGGCGCTGTAGACGCTCCGGTACTTCCTACTAAACCGATTTTTTGTCCCTTTTTAACCTTTTCACCTTCTTTAACAGTAATCGTATGCATATGGGCATACAAGGTTTTATACCCATAACCATGATCAATTAAAACATGTTTACCATATCCGCTTCCGGTCTTATTTATACTTACCACTCTTCCCGCTCCGGTCGCCTGTATATCAGTGCCCTTGGGAGCAGTAAAATCCATCCCTTTATGAAACCTTCTTATTTTATGTATAGGGTGTATTCTCATTCCAAAACCAGATAAAAACTTTACTCCTTTCTTTAAATCATCCTCTTTCACCGGTTTAATGGAAGGAATACTTGCCAACTTTTTCTCTTTACTTAAAGCAATATTGTACAAACTGTCAAATGATAACTTTTGTAATTCCATTTTCAGTTTTAGCTGATCAACTTTTTGCAAAGTAGATTTTAAAACTTCTCCCGAATTTTCAAGGTTGTCAAGATATGCATATTTATTGTGCCCTCCAATACCACCATTCCAATAATCTTCGTCCATTGGTTTGATACCGAAAATCATTCTGTGTACATCACTATCTTTTTCATGCAGTTGCTCCAACTGTTTTGACAAAATATCAACTTTATTGTGGACAGTTGCAAGATGAAATTTTATTTGTTCGTTTTCTTTTGATAATATCTGCTCCTTCGGTGTTGGATAATATTTATAGGCAAAAACAAACAAAATTACAGCTGTAGTTACTACCGCTGATAAAAAGCCTATGCTTCTTTTAAATTTTTCCTCAGCTGTAAATCTGTGCTTTTCGTATTGAAGTGTATGCGGATTATAAACGTATTTTTCGCGGCTCATGCTTATTATTAAACTTTACTGTAATGGTTAAACTGAATGATTATTTTAATAATATGTTCGCGGGGGATTTGAACTCAAGGGTAAAGATAGAAAAGTGAAACCAGTTGACAAAAAATATATCTAAATATTTTAACAATTATTATGATTATATTTTATATATTTAAATCCGTAATAATGTGTAAATTGCACGAAAACTGAACAAATAATATTACAATATTATTAATATTAACAAGATATATATTATCTTTTTATTTAATGTAATTACTGTTTTAGAAAAACAAAGAATTCAAAAATAAAAATTAAAAATATTGCTAATTTAATATTAAGTAGCTCCAATTTTTCCATCTTTGCATCATTATTTAAACAACTTATTAAATGGAATATTTTATTTATATTGGTTTATTTATTTTAATGATTTTAGGAATATTTGACATTTTTGTCGGAGTTGGAAATGATGCTGTAAATTTTATGAACTCGGCCATCGGTTCCAAAGCAGCTAAGTTCAGAACCATCTTGTGGATAGCCACTGCCGGACTCATTATAGGAGCATTGTCTTCTGCCGGTATGATGGAAATTGCCCGTATGGGCATATTTAATCCCCAGTATTTTTCTTTTGAAGATGTTTTGGTGATTTTTTTAGCCGTTATGTTGACAGATATAGTCTTACTCGACGCTTTTAATACCATAGGATATCCTACCTCTACAACCGTTTCCATTGTGTTCGAACTTCTTGGAGCATCTATAGTTGTAGCAGGTTTTACTCTATTAAAAGATGATTTACCTATGAATTATCTTTTTAATATAGATAACCCCTCAGAAAATATAACTGGCTATTTAAACTGGAGCAAGACGAAAACAATTATTTCAGGAATACTTTTGTCTGTTGTTTTAGCTTTTTCAGTGGGAGCCATTGTCATGTGGTTGTCAAGATTGTTATTTAGTTTTCAATATCAGAAAAAATTAAAAATAACAGGTGTCATATGGGCTTCTGTTGCTATGTTGGCCATGGGGTATTTCCTCATTTATAAAGGTCTGAAATCTACCTATTCTACAGTGAAAGTAACCCAAAAAGAAATTTTGGATTACAGAAAATCTATAAATCCGGGTGCGAATGAGACCTTAGTTTTTGAAGATGTGATAACAATAAAAAACGTTTCCGGTGAAGATTTGGTATTTACATTAAAACAGGGATTATCCCCTGGCGATGAAAAAATTTATGAAGTGTTTTTCGGTTCCAAAGAACTTAAAAATATAATTGACTACATCCAGAATCATCTTTTCATTTTTCTTGTTTCCCTCTTATTATTGTCTTTTTTGTTTTTCTTTTTATATGAAAGAATGGGAGGAAATCCTCTAAAAATCGTTGTCTTTGCAGGTATTTTCAGTCTTGCGATGGCATTTGCCGGAAATGACCTGGTAAATTTTATAGGCGTGCCCATAGCCGGCTTACAATCCTTAGAACTATTTCAGGCAGCCAATAGTGCGTCAGGTGGTAATCTCAATCCCTCTGAATATATGATGGTAGGTTTAAAATTTCCGCTTCAAACTCCTTACCTTTTATTATTATTGAGTGGATTTTTTATGGTTCTTGCTTTGTGGTTTTCTAAAAAAATCAAAACCGTCTCTGAAACAGAGGTTAAACTTGCATCACAAGACGAAACTGCAGAAAAATTTAGTTCCAATATTCTTTCCAGAGGAATTGTTCAATTGAGTCTTAAGCTCACCAATTTGATGGGAAATGTATTGCCTCAGCCACTAAAGGCAAAACTGAATGCCAGATTTACACCCATTGTAACCCCGGATGATGCCGACGCACCTGCCTTTGACCTGGTAAGAGCGTCAGTAAATATGGCCGTTGCAAGTATGTTGATTGCTCTTGGAACCTCCTTAAAACTTCCCTTATCAACTACTTATGTTACTTTTATGGTGGCTATGGGATCTTCGCTTGCCGACAGAGCCTGGGACCGTGAATCTGCAACTTATCGTATTGCCGGTGTTTTTAGTGTTATTGGTGGTTTGTTTATTACTGCTTTTTCTGCCTTTTTTACTGCTGCCGTAATCGCTTTGGTTTTAATAAATTTTAAACTTGGTGGTCTGATTTTTATTGTTGGTTTAGTGGCTTCTTTTATTATTTACACCCATTTATTACACAAACGTCAAAGAATTAAAAAACAACAGGCAGAAGAAGTTTCGGGTTCCATTGATCTTACCACAGATAAAGCTTTATTTAAAACAGCCAATAAACTGGCGCATAGTCTACTTCATATTTCTGATGCGTATTCTTTGACACTGGAAGGATTACTTACAGAAAATAAAGACAAAATTAAAGATGCTCAAAAGATTTATGAGTCGTTAAAAACTTATTATTCGGATATAAAAAATAATTTGTTCAAGGCCATAAAAAAATCCAAACTCACAGAAAAACAAACAGCTCAACTATATATACTTAGCAATGATATGATGCAGGATATATTGCAATCACTTTATTTAATCATTGAGTCTTGTGACAATCATATTAAAAATTCTCATAAACCTCTTACAGATGTACAGATTAATAGTTTACAACAGATTGAAGTACAACTTGTCGAGTATTTACATCATATTTCAGAATATCTTGATCAAAATGAATTTGGTGCCTTAAGTGATTTGAAAGTCATTAAAAGAAATTTATTTGACAACATTGAGTCAATGTTGTCCAGACAAGTTGAAGGGGTTTATCATAAAGCCTACGGGTTTAAAAACACAGACTTAATGATGTGTATATTACTTGAAACTAAAGATCTTATTGCTATTTCTGTTCGTTTTTCAAAATTATTACACAGAATAATAAAAGGGGATAGTCCGCTAGGCAACAAGGACAAATAAGTAGTTTTATCCTTCATGTATTGAAAAATTAAATAGTGGTTTTTAATAAAACCACTATTTAATTTTTTGTTTGCCTGTTTATAAGTGATTGTTATTAACTATCTTTGAAAAAAAAAATTAGTTTTGACGGAATTAGGTAAAACAAACCACTTAAAAGTGGTAAAAAAAGTAGATTTTGGATTATATCTGGATGGGGACAATTTAGGAGAAATTTTACTTCCAAAACGATATACAAATGCTGAAATGAATGTCGGAGATGTGGTAAAAGTATTTATTTATCTGGACGGTGAGGAAAGATATACTGCTACCACCGATACCCCAAAAGCGGAAGTGGACCAGATAGCTTATTTGAAAGTGAAATCCATTGAAAAAATAGGTGCCTTTTTGGATTGGGGAATTATGAAAGATATACTTGTGCCTTTCAGCGAACAAAAAATATCCATGGAACTGAATAAATATTATCCTGTATTTATTTACATAGATAAGATTACCGAAAGGATTACTGGCACCATGAAACTTGAAAAATTTATCCATAAAACGCCACCTCTTTATCAAAACGGAGAAGAAGTTTCAGGAATGATTATTTCTTCAACAGATTTAGCTTATAAAGCCGTCATTCAAAACCTCCATTTTGGACTCTTATATAAAAATGAAGTGTTTAAGCCCTTAATGCCAGGCCAAAAACTAATACTTTATGTTAAAAAAGTAAGAGATGATGGTAAAATTGACCTGACTCTTGAAGCACCCGGATATCAAAAAATTGACAGTATTGGCCAAAACATTCTTGATCGGCTAAAAAAAGAAGGTGGGTTTTTAGCCATTCATGACAAAACAGATGCTGAAGTTATTTATCGTACTTTTGGAATCAGTAAAAAGGTATTTAAAACAACCATCGGCAATCTATATAAAAACAGAAAGATCCAAATTTTACCCAATGGTATTCAATTAGTATAAACAATAAAAGGAAATAAATTAAAAAGTAATCGCCCTATATTTTTACAAACTTTTTAACAGTTACCTTTTCTTTATCTGTTATGGTCAAAAAATATGCTCCTGGTTTTAAGTACATGATATCAAAAGTTTGAAATCCGGACATAACTTTTTCCTTTGCCATAAGTTGACCTGCACTGTTGTACAACAACAATTCATAATTTTCAACGTCTGAAAAAATCCAAATTTCTGCATCGTTAATATTTATTTTTACTCCATTACCGGTATGATTAATATATTCTGTTTGGATATTTGAATACATATATTTACCATCATAATCATATTGTTTTATCCGATAGTAATTTTCTCCAATAAGAGGTGTTTCGTCCCTAAAACGATACCTGTGCTGAAAATTGGTATTTCCAAGTCCTTTTATTCTTCCTATTTCTACAAAATTTATACCCTCTGCTGATCTTTCAATGGCAAAATAATCATTATTCACTTCTGAACCTGTAGAAAATTCCAAATCAAGTTTTTTCTCTGATTTTTTAACTATAAAATCAATAAAAGTTACCGGCAACGATGGTTCTGTGCATGGACCTGTTCCTGTAATTGTCATGTCATCAATTCTGACTTGCTGATCCGGAGTGACAGGTTGCGTAAATCTGATAGCTATAGTGTTGACCGGAATACTCAATATTCCTGTTTGTATCCAGGCTGATCCTAATGTATGCCCTCCCCAATTTATATCAGTAAAATTTATACCGTCCGATGAAGTCTGGACTAAAAATTCAGTAATCGTTAATGAATTTCCAGCACCTCCGTTTTTCCAGATTCTGAATTGAAGGTCTAAAGCGGTACATCCTGTTCCGCTTAATCCATCCAAACGAAAAAATTGACCCGGTCCCATAGTAATAAAAATGTTTGCTCCTCCTCCTGGTGAGACTGATGTAGCTCTGACATCTGCATTACCGGTATAATTCCATTGACCCTGCGTAAAACCACCATTATTCTGATGTGTTGAAATAAGTGTGTTTCCAGAGACCGTGCCCATTGTTTCGTTCAAAGTAATCTGAGACTTTGAATACATGGATATTAATACTAATAAAAATGTATAAAATGTTCTATTCATGGATATTATGCTTTAATTAGTAATGAGACGTTTCATTTTTTAGGTCTCACAAATTTAACTCTCCAATCTATACTTAAAATTAACTCTGGATTAATTTAAAAACAATGCTGCAATTCATCTTTCACTTAGTTGTAGAAAAAGCAGTATTTTTGCATTCTTATAAAAAATTCATGGACAGATTAGGAGAATTAGCGAAAAGAAAAACTTTTGGTATTGTATCTCACCCGGATGCGGGTAAAACTACTTTAACCGAAAAATTACTTTTATTTGGTGGAGCTATCCAGGAAGCCGGTGCTGTAAAATCAAACAAGATTAAAAAACATGCCACATCGGATTTTATGGAGATTGAAAAACAAAGAGGAATTTCCGTTGCCACATCTGTTATGGCTTTTGAATACAGGGACAAACAAGTCAACATATTGGATACACCCGGACACAAAGATTTTGCTGAAGATACATACCGAACCCTTACGGCGGTGGATAGTGTCATCGTAGTGATTGATGTGGCAAAAGGAGTAGAAGAACAAACTGAAAAATTGGTTGAGGTATGCAGAATGCGAAAAACACCCATTATTGTTTTTATCAATAAATTAGACCGTGAAGGAAAAGATGCATTTGACCTGCTTGACGAAGTAGAATTAAAACTTAAATTAAAAGTTACACCTTTGAGTTGGCCTGTAGGAATGGGTCAGCGTTTCAAAGGTGTGTATAGTTTGTACGAAAAAAATCTAATTCTCTTTTCTCCACATGGTAAACAAGCAGAAGAAGACACCGTAAAAATCGAAAGTCTGGAGGATTCCTTACTGGAAAAAAAATTCGGTGAAAAAGACGCCATTGAATTGAGAAATGAAATAGAAACGATTACTTCTGTATATCCGGATTTTAAAAGAGAAGATTATCTGAATGGAAATATATGTCCTGTGTTTTTCGGAAGTGCGGTTAACAATTTTGGCGTTCGGGAATTATTGGATTGTTTTATTGATATCGCTCCAAATCCGCTTCCAAGAGAAACCGAACAAAGAATAGTGCATCCTGAAGAAGAAAAATTTACCGGGTTTGTGTTCAAAATACATGCCAACATGGATCCTAAACACAGAGACAGAATCGCTTTTTTACGCATTTGTTCAGGAGTTTTTGAAAGAAACACCAATTACTTCCACGTTCGACAAGGTAAAAATATGAAATTCCCCAATCCAACGGCTTTTATGGCATCAAAAAAATCAGTGATTGATGAAGCTTTTCCGGGCGATATAGTTGGTTTATACGACTCTGGAAATTTTAAAATCGGCGATACTCTTACACAAGGAGAAATCCTGCAATTTAAAGGAATTCCCAGTTTTTCACCGGAACAATTCCGTTTTGTAAATAATACTGATCCTATGAAGACAAAACAATTAAACAAAGGTTTGGACCAGTTGATGGATGAAGGTGTGGCTCAATTGTTTACCAAAGAAGACAACGGCAGAAAAATTATAGGAACGGTAGGCGCTCTCCAATTTGAAGTTATTCAATACAGACTTAAAAATGAATATGGCGCTTCCTGTAATTATGAACCGGTAAACCTGCACAAGGCTTGCTGGGTTGCCTGTAATAATCCGGTAGCCTTGAAAGAATTTATTTCAAGAAGGAAAAAAGATCTTGCAAGAGATACAGACCAAAAATTGGTGTTCCTGGCAGAATCTG
>JADKAS010000018.1 GCA_016715245.1 Saprospiraceae bacterium | reverse complement strand
CTATTAACGCATTGAAATCTAATAAGTTAAATAAGTAATTACATTTCTTTTATTTCTTGTGAAATGTAGGAAATATTACCACCTACAACCGGAATAATTTTGCCATAAATTAAAATATTATTTATGGATAGTCAAATTATTTTAACTCAGTTAGTCGGAAAGAACTAACAAGTCTGATTACAGCTACAATTTATGATGCACTAAGTGTTTACACAGAACGCAATCCTTTAAAATCAGAAAAAAGCAACTTCACCAAACGTGAAGCGGCGGCGGAATTATCATGCAGCGTACCGATGATTGATAAACTACTTCAGCAAGGGCGTCTTGATAAAATCAAAGTCGGGGCAAAAGTATTGATTCCACGTGAAGGCATAGAAAGAATCTTATCTAATAAAAATGGTGCGAACTATGTCAGCGACAAAAAATAAATCTAAGGCAATTCAAGCGTTGGAAGACCTATCTTTTCATCTGAAGCGTGTGAAGTATCCAAACGTACCATATTTAACCCATACAACGTATAGAGATGATCGGAGCAACGATTTAACACGATGTGTTATTGATTGGATTAATTTCAATGGTTTTCAAGCAGAACGCATTAATAGCATTGGAAAACAGATAAAAACAAAAGGTCAAATAAAATGGATTCCGGGAAATCAGACAAAGGGAACAGCGGATATCTCAGCAACGATTAAAGGCAGGTCAATAAAGATTGAAATCAAATGCAGTGCAACGGGTGACCACTACCAAAGTAAAGAACAAAAACAATATCAAATTATGATTGAACGTGCCGGTGGCTTGTACATCATTGTAAGAGATTTTCAGGGCTTTTATGAATGGTATTTAAAATTTATGGCAGATGTTTGATGATTTTTTAAATGAAGCTGTTATTGATGATATTAAAAAAGATTACTTCAATTTTCCGATTGTATTACTCAAAGAGTTCTTAATTGATGATAGGGAGTGTCTGAATAACATTTTTGATTTTGCCATTTACAGTTATTTAAATAAAGAGTATGAAAGTGACTTTAGTCAAATTAAAGAAGCTGAAAGTTTTTTTGGTGTGAACATTGGAAATAAAAGAAGGTCGTTTGATAATGGTAAAACTTTGTTTGAAAGCATTCCGGAAAATTTACCTTTTATTGGTATCAGGAAGTCAATATGGTTTGATTATTACAAAAACCAAAAGACCGAATATCAAAAAGTCGTATTATTAGCATTTATAGCAATTAAGAGTATAGTTGGTAAAAAAACTCATTGTAAAACAAATAATTTATTATGGTATAGTAGAATGGAAGGAAATAGTCATACAGTTAAAAATGTTAATGAGTTGTCGCCGGAATTGTCAGAATATTTTAATGAATACCAATCTAAAAAAATTAAAAACGAATTAATCTTAAATTGGAATTTAAAACATTATGCTTATTACACACGGGGTTTTTATGTTTCTTTCAAAATGACTTTGGAAGATTTAATTTTCATGGCTGAAAAGAATCGTAAAAGCAGACTTCTAAAAAAAGTAAAAGATAATGAAAAGGCAGCAATTAAAAGAGCCATTGACCGATTATACAAAATGTGATGTTTTTCATTTAAAAACTAAACAAAGTATAAATATAGATTTTGACATTTTTATATTAATCAAATTTTTATTGTTAAATTATATTAAAAAGTACACGACCTTAAATAAGGTATTTAAATAAGACATTTTAAAAAGGAATTTAATTAAGGTATTTAAAAATAAATATAAAGAGTTCATTTCTGATTTTTTTTAGATTTTTCACCCTAAAATATGGCAAAATTATGGCAAAAAACCAAACATCATTTAAACCGGGCGAAGGTGGCAGACAAGCCGGTTCACCAAATAAATTGACGAAGGAATTAAGGATAATTCTAAAGGAAATCCTTAGTCAAGAAATAATATTACTTCATGATCAATTGGACAAATTAGAACCAAAAGATAGATTAGAAATTTTAACAAAATTACTACCTTTTGTTATGTCCAAAGTCAATTATGAAAAAGAAAATATAACAATCGAAAACGGGGTTAATTTACCTGAATGGTTCAATAATTAAATAAATTATGGCACGAAATAATACAACTTTTAAACCGGGCGAAGGTGGCAGACCTAAAGGAGCAACCAACAAAACAGCAAGTCAAATAAAAGAACTTTTGAGCGCAATTGTTAATAATGAAATTGATACTTTGACAGAAAGATTTAATAATCTAACAGATAAAGAACGCTTGGAAATTTTAATAAAATTAATGCCTTATGTATTACCAAAATGTCAAGATGACATTAAAATAGTAGGACAAAGCGAAGTCAATATTCCAATAATTGAATGGGTAAAATAATACTGAAAATAATTAAATATGGTAAATCAAACATCATTTAAACCGGGCGAAGGTGGCAGACCTAAAGGCAGTAAAAACAAAGTGACAATTGAAGTAAAAGAATTTTTAAATAATTTCTTACATGATAATTTAAATACTTTACAATCTGATTTTGATAAACTTGATAGTAAAGACCGGTTGTATTTTATCGAAAAAATACTAAAATATATCATACCAACTAAAGCAGACAATAATATTACGAGAGCAATAAATCAGTATGAAGATTGGACAGAAGAACAAATACAAGCAGAACTTGGACAGACTTAATAATAAATGAAATTATGATTTGTATTTTTGTTCATGCATTCTATAAGTTTAGAACTTTTACCGTACTTTTATATGGATGTTTTTTACCTAATGAAAAACAAAGAAATAACTATACTAAAATGAAATAAATGGAATAAGGATAAATTTAACTGATAAACAAACTGAATCAGTTATTGATGATATTAATGAGATTTTAAGATATGACTTTAAATAATTTTTTATTGTTTTTATTGGAAGTGGTAACATCATATTGATTGGACAGATCAAATAATACAAAAATTAGCTTGAAAAACTAAGGAGAAGGCACGATTTTTTGAAATAAAAATATAATTAAAAAAATGAAAAATGAAAAATTGGCTTTACTTAATTTTAGTACTAATAATGAATTTTAATTTGTCAGGTCAAGAGAAATTAAATTATTTTGTCAACGGTTTTCCACTGGATTCAATAAATGTTGAATATGTTCAAATAAATGGAATCACTCAGTTTTTAAGTATAGCAAAGTTGAATTAGACTTTGGGCAAAGTACAAGTTGGTGGAAAGGAACCGATATTAAAATAACTGATTCAAAGGGCAAATCAGTTGTATTAAATAGTATGATTGATGCATTAAATTTTATGGTAGAAAACGGATATGAATATACTAATTCTTATGGTTTAGTAAAAGAAAGTCAATTTTATCATTATTACTTGTTAAGAAGAATCCCAAAAAAAGCTGAATGAAAAGGGTTAAGAAGTTTAAAAACCTTAAGATTGGATAACTTTAAGTTTTAATAACCCTATTTACAATCAAGTCTTGTCCGTTCTGTATAAGTAACACCCGAACACAATGTTTTAGTAACTGATTTTTCAACAAGATTTTTTTGAATTTGAATATTTTCGCCGCAAATTGAACCTACTGACTGACTAAGAATGACATCATATTGCGGATAATTATTAGCAAGTCCGTCACACTTATAATCAGCTTCTTTAAAATTACTTTCAGAAATCACGGTACATATCTTACATTCATTTTCTTCTTTGGAGCAAGAAAATAACAGTGTTGTGATTAGGATTAAAATGTATTTCATATTTATATATTTTATTACAAATAAAAGAGATTTAGAAATCATACCTTTAATTATTACGCTTCACCATTATAGCGTATTCATATTTTAAATAAGGCGTTTTAGAATATTCCTTTTCAACACTTGTCATTTCACTATCATCAATAGAACCCATAACATTGCAATCCTTATCGATTATGTAAGTTCTTTTGACTTCAACTATTGCATTATTTATTAAGGGATTTTTAAATTCATGGGTTGCATGAACTATACTATATGCTATTTCATTGTTTTTTAATTGACTTACTTCATATAATCTGTCTCTTCTAATCTGCCAAATCGGATCACTAATGGACAAACTATTATCTAATTTATACAATACCGAATCGACTGGAATAATTGTATCAAATTCAAACGTTTGGTACAAATCGGTAAGTAATTCCTTAGAAGGTACGTCCTTAACAAGCGTAATTTCTTTAAAATCATTTTCAAGTTTAACACCCATTGCAATATCTGAAAGATACTTTTCAATGCAATCTTGAAATTTATTTTTCGGTTGGGAACAAGAAAATAAGGCTAAAAAGCAAAAAATAACCAAATGTTTCATACTTATTATTTTCCCAAAAGTAAAAACTAAATCTAAAACTATTCTAATTTAACATGAAAAAATAAAATAATCATAATAGTGTAAACAAATACTAAGATAGAAGACGACAAACCAAAACGACAACCAATAAAAAAAGGTAACTGAAAATCAATCAGTTACCTTTAAAAATGTAGCCCGTAGGGGAATCGAACCCCTCCTACCAGGATGAAAACCTGGCGTCCTAACCGATAAACGAACGGGCCTTTTTTCAAAAGTGTCGCAAAGATAAAGTTCTTTTTGGTTTTCAGAAATTTTTTTACTCAAATTTTATTAAAAAAAAAATGATTTCCATTTTTTGCCATATGCACCTGATTTATTTTAATATTTGCGCAAGAATTATTAAAAAACAATTTTTCTAACAAATCTAAATTAATCTACCATGAAGGTATTATTTGCAAGTGCAGAGTGTTATCCTGTAGCTAAAGTTGGCGGTCTGGCCGATGTTGTTGGTTCATTGCCAAAATACCTTCAAAAAGCAGGGGTTGAAACCCACGTGGTCATACCCGGTTATCTTATGCCCTGGTTTGACAATAAACTTTACAAAATTGTTCATTACGGCCATTATAATACCCCTCATGAGACTATATATTTTGAAGTCAGGTATTATATTGACGATGTTTTGGGTTTCCCATTTTACACTATTTTTATTCCCGGAAAAAATGATCGCTATGGCGTATATGCTGATAAAAACGGCTATTATTTCCAGGATGAGATAGAAAGAAATATTGCCTTTCAGCGTTGTTTATTGATGTGGGTAAGAGACAACCCCATGATGAAACCGGATATTCTGCATTGCCATGACCACCATACCGGACTTATTCCCTTTTTAAAACAACACGCATATGAATTCGAATCCATACGTCATATCCCTGTTGTTTTTACCATACATAATGAACGTTATCAGGGAGCATTCAGCTGGACTAAGAGTCACCTCCTGCCTCAATTTGATTCATGGAAAACAGGGCTTCTAGATTGGAATAACACCATAAATCCTTTGGCTTCTGCGGTCAGAGTATCTTATAAAGTTACAACGGTAAGTCCTAATTACCTGAATGAACTTATGTATGATTCCATGGGACTTGAATCCCTTTTCAGGTCAGAAATATGGAAATGCAGCGGTATTCTGAATGGTATTGACAACGAAACATGGGACCCGAAAACCGATCCAATGCTTGAATTTCACCTTGATACCGATGTTATCCAATTTAAACAAAAAAAACAAAGAAGCCATTTGTAAAAAAGCCAACCTTGACCCCAATCTGCCGTTATACGGTTTTATTGGACGACTTGTTCATGAAAAAGGAGCAGACCAGCTTGCAGGTTTGATTTACAATTGGCTTTCCCATCACAGGAATGCAAATTTTATTATATTGGGAACCGGTGATAAAGGTATAGAACATCAACTCATGCAACTGGCCTACAGTTTTCCTTCCAATGTAGCGAGCATGCTTGCATACAATGAAGCTTTGGCTCACCAGATATATGCTGCTTCCGACTTCCTGCTGATGCCATCCAGAGTAGAGCCCTGTGGACTGAATCAACTTTTTGCCATGCGTTATGGAACCATCCCTATTGTGCGAACCACAGGTGGCTTGAAAGACAGTGTCAAAGATTTATCTGAAGAAGATGGCGTTGGAATCCGATTTGACCACCTGACCATGAGTGATATGAGTCATGCCATGTTCAGATCATATAAAGTTTATGAGCAAAAGGAATACTTGAACAGCCTGGTGGCAAAAGCAATGTCCCTTGATTTTTCATGGGATGTTTCAGCTCAGCGTTACAAGGCTATTTATGAAAGTGTTTTATAAATCAGAATTTAAGTTCTCTTTTACAATAAACTCTCTCACAGCACTGTAGGATACTGTATTTTTTTCAAAATGCAAAATAGCTTTCCTGCTCACTGTATCTGATGCTTCAAGGCTATTCAAAATATTTAGCAGGTGCATTTTCATATGCCCTTGCTGGATTCCTGTAGTAACAAGCGATTTGACGGCACTAAAATTTTGTGCAAGACCAACACTTGCCATAATACTCATCAGTGTTTCTGCGTTTGGATTTCCCAATATTTCCATCGATTTTTTTGCCAGAGGATGTAATGTGGTCAATCCGCCGATAGTGCCTACCGCCAAAGGAATGTCCAGCCAAAAGTGAAAATATCCGCCTTCAATCGCACACTGACTTAATCCTCTGTATAACCCGTCTTTAGCCGCATATGCATGTCCTGCAGCTTCTACCGCTCTGAAATCGTTACCTGTCGCTAATCCCTCGGCATCAATACCATTAAAAATCCCTTTGTTATGGGTAGTAGCTCTATAGACGTCATTTCTGGCAATTTTCACGGCAAGGGCAAACTTTTCAGCCAATGTTTTTGCCATCATTCCATTGGCAAAATCCCCCAACCGATGAATAGGGGTTCTGACCTCAGCGCGAACCAGACATTCAGGAGTATAATTTGATAAAATGGACATAATAATATCTACGTCCTTTTTTTCATCCGGAAGTTCATTGTGGTCTACAAAATAATTTTCAATTATATCAGCAAATTTTTCCAGAATGGTATTTATAAAATTAGCCCCCATAGAGTCACAAGTCTGAAAATGCACCCTGCATTGATAAAGATTGGCTTCACAAAATGTATAGTCAAGAAATTCTATTTTTTCGATACCTCCACCTCTTTTTTTCATATTGCCTATGATATCCTCAACACCATGTAATAATTTATGCGTAAGGTCCTCCGAAAATGATGACAATTGGCCAAAACTTCCGGGCCAAATAAAATGTATTTGTCCAACCTTAGTGGTTCCTAAAATCGTAGTAAAAAAACCATCTCGTTCCAACCAGTATTTTGCCGCTGATGCTGCGGCGGCCACAACAGAACTTTCCTCTATTACCATAGGAACCGCATATATTTGCCCGTCAATAAGAAAATTAGGTGCTATTCCATAAGGTAAAACAAAATTGGAAATGGTATTTTCGCTGAACCCGTCAATCAGTTTTTGTTCTTCAGGGGAAGCAAGCCAAAATTTTGTAAAGTCAGATACATTACCTTCTCCTGAAGATAAGTACTCCTGAACCAGCCAATCTGTTTTTTCCAATTTGTTCTTTTTGGAAAATCCATCAACTTTTTTTTTGCTCATGGTTTTTGTTTAATGCGTAAAAAGGTATTGGCCATCAATAAACCTTCTTTTTGTTTTGAAACGTAATGATGCAATTCTTCGTAAGATCCCATAGCAAATTTCAAAAACCCGGAAGCCTGCCCGTAAACAGCAGAAATATTGCACGAATTAATCAGATAATACCCATCCAAAAAATCCCGAATCCCTCCGGATATGATAACTTCAGGACACAACACCTTATCCGGCATTTCGGCTTTGATTTGGTTGACCATTTGCACCATTTCCAAAGCAGAATGCCCCACATTTGCCAATGGTTTCAGATCGTGCTGATGACCGGCTTCAGTCCGTAAAAGTTCAAGTAGCGCAAAATTTGTACCTCCGCTGGCCGCAAAATCGATGGCTGCAAGCGGAAGTGCAAGCAGAGCTTCAAGGCTCTTTTTCCCCATACCCTGCCCGACTTCTTTAACAATGATTTTATAAGAATTCATTTTTTCCAACAGCCTCTGAACGGCTTCCAGAGGCGACATATAATACCGGTCACCCTCGGGTTGCAGCCATTCCTGTAAAGGATTTATATGAACAATTAATCCATCGGCTTCAAGTTTTTCCAATAAGGTGTGTATCAAATGAATTTTACCTTCCGCCAATAATGAAATAATCTGTGCTATCCCCAAATTGGCATACAACGGTTGTCCTCCAATGATTTTTCGCAACTGAAAATCCCCCAGAAAGGTGTCATCATAAAGAAGTTGACGACAGGAACCCAGTCCCATTCCCATACCAAAATCAGAACAAGCTCTGGCAAGGTTTTTATTGATGGTTCCTGCCATTGCAGTACCCCCTGTCATGCTGGACACCCATACCGGCATGTCAAATGTTTTACCCAAAAAACTTTTTGACAAACTCTTACCTGAATCAGGATGTCCTGCTAAAACCGGTTCGTAATAAAATCTTTTGTCGAGTTCCTCCCCTGTTACTACGGACTGAAAAGCCAAAGAAATATGGTCTTTTTTCCGCTCACTGGCATTCGGATCCTCTGTACCTAAGGAGCCCTCGATTATTTTTGACATGATTTTTGTTAATTAATAAAACAAAGGTAATTAATTGAAATTTTATAATTAGTTTTGTGAAACAATATTATCCCAATAAGGTTTTTCCGGAACATATAAGGTTTTATCATTTTAATGATACTTTTTAAAAAAAATATTTTAAATAGTTTATAATATATTTACAAATGTTTCTTTATGAAATTTAATATTTTTTTTATATTATTATTAATTTCGACAGGATTAACATCTCAGGATGGTGCTCAGGACTATTTCAACAAAGCCATGGAGTACGTCAACAAAAAAGATTTTGCTACTGCCATTATGTATTACGATAAAGCAATCCAGGAAAAACCTGATTTTACGGTAGCTTACTATAACAGAGGAAATTTACATCTGAATTCAGGAAATTTAGAAAAAGCCGTCATCGATTTTGCAAAATGTCTGGAATTGGACTTCGCTTTCAACAAAGCCAATTTAGGCCTGGGAAATGTTTATTTTGCCAAACAGGACTATCCCAAAGCCATTTCTTATTACAAAAAAGTTTTGGAATCAGATCCGAAAAATGAAAAAACACCCACTAATATGGGTATGGCTTATTTAAAAATGGGTGAACACGAACTTGCCCTTCAGGCTTTTGATCTTGCCATAAAAAACGGGGTGAAAGGACCACAGGTTTTTTTCAACAAAGGCGTTTGTTATTTAAAAACAGGTGATAAACGATCTGCCATTGGATGTTTTACATCTTCCTATGCAGAAGATTCAAAATATATCAAAAGTATTCTTGAAAGGGCAAAATGTTACGCAAGTCTTGAAAAATACAATGAAGCCCTTCAGGATTTAAATTTGTATATTCGGTCGAATCCTAATGATCCGGAGGCATATTATGTAAGAGGAGTCACAAAACTAACAATGAATGATTACAACGGTGCTGTGTTTGACCTTACTACTTGTCTGGATATAAAACCTGATTATATGTCAGCAGCTGAAAATCTGGCTATGGCCCAATACCAGCTTAAAAATTACCCGCAAGCGCTCAATTTATATTCAAAAATATTAGCCATGGACGATTCCAATGCCAAACATTTTATGCAAAGGGGTCTGTGTTATCTCGCGCTGGATGACTATAAAAATGCACTTAAAGATTTTGACAAATCGATTCAAATTGAATCAACTTTGGCGGAAGCTTATTTTAACCGGGCAAATGTTCATAAAAAAATGGACCTAGACCGAAAAGCCTGTGATGACTTAAAAATGTCCATTAAACATGGATATAAACAGGGTTTGGCTTATGAAAATATCTTGTGTGATTAATTATTTTACCCATTTATGACTATTAAACCAAAAGGGGGAAAAATAATCTTCTTGTGTTGATTATTGTTATATCGACGAATAATTATTTAAGCGGCTCAAGATTTGCCTGAACCTTTACAGCAACATTTTTAGCAATGTTATCCCGCACCAAAGCCGGAACTACAATACCGTAATCTGCAACAGCAATAGTAAAATTTGTCGAAGTCGAAATTTTACCATCTTTCACTTCAAGTTGGACATCATTGGAAAAAGGTTTTGTTACATCGTGCAATGTCAGTTGTCCACTGGTTTTTACTTTATGTTTACCGTTTTTTGATAGATCAATCTTATCAACTCCTTCCATTTTCCCTTTGTAAACCGCTTTGGGATATTTAGAACTTTCCATATAATTTTCATTAAAATGTTCCTGCATCAAGGCTTTTTCAAATTGAAACCCCTTGACAAGAATGGCAAATTCGACATTGCCCGAGCCAAAATCAGCAACGCAGGTACCTGATTTATTGGTCGCATTAATTTTTTCCATCGGAGTATTACTTTCAAAAGTAACGATGGCCGTTTTAGTAAAATATTTTTGAGCTCCGGCTGAATGGATAAGAAAAAAAACAGCGATGAAAAAATGAGAAAAGACTTTCATTTGACACTAAATTTATGATAGCAAAAAATTAATTACTAAAGTCATTTACATCCGTATGTATTATTATAGTAAAAAATACTATTTAAGAATGATCGACCTTGATAAAACGACGTCAAGTAACTTACCGGTACAGATTCCTTTGATTTTAACATTATCTTTAACTTTTATGTCTTTCAAATCATTAGGGTTTTCAAATTCACACAAGACCCCAATCAGATCATTGTCGCTGTCAAGGATTATTCCTGCATCAGTAATTTCCCTCACTACACCGGATACTTCGACCGTTTTATCCAGATATTTTATTTCTGCAGCAGCCTCATCATTTTCAAATTCCTGAACCAAATCGGAAGCTGCTAAAACATTATCTGTTTTCATAGCTTCCATAGAGGTTTTAGGTTTATTGTATAGATAAAATCCTAACCCTCCACCGACAATAGCCAATACCAATAGCCATATTATCCATTTTCTCATATACTTACATTTTTTAATTGTTTCATTGAGAGGATTTCATCTTTGAACCTATTTTTTCAAAACAGATATTTTTAAGTGAAATTTTTTTTTTTAATAAAGAGACAACATTTCTTTATTAAAAAAATTTATTCACCTGCCATTCCTTCATTAATTATTCGGAGCGCCATTGGCAACCCAGGTTTCAACTTTTGAAATATCACATTTAGATAGTTTTGCCTGATTTTGAGGCATCGGTGTAAATCCCCCCTGATGTTTTATGGAGCCCTGAAAACTACCATTATTAATATATACGATTACTTTTTCATAATTTGAAAGATTTATACCACCCAATACAAGTGCTTCACTATGACAACTAATACAATAATTGGTGATAATTGGTACAACATCTCTTGAATAACTAATGGAATCGACATCACAATTGGTTTGGTACAACTCCTCTTCAACATCGTAATAACATGATGAAAAACTTGCCAGAACCACTAAAAAAACAAAATAGTATTTCATAAAAATTATCTTAAACCATTACTTAAAACAATAAAACAACAAAATAATTAAAGAGGTTTTTTTTTTATTAATAAAAATAAAATATTTTAAATTTAAACTTCAAAAATGGTATTGAATGTTTAAAAATCCTTTTTGTAAAAACTAATTTCATTATTTTTTACCAATATAAAGGACAGCTATTATCTTTGCTGTTTACAATAAAGAATTAAATATTATGTCAAACGGCTTATTAAAAGGAAAAAAAGGCATCATTTTCGGTGCTCTTGATGAAAAATCAATTGCATGGAAGGTGGCAGAAAAATGCCATGAACAAGGTGCAACCATTATTTTGACCAATGCACCCGTGGCATTACGGTTTGGCGGAATATATGAATTGGCTGAAAAATTGAACACAAAAGTAATTGGTGCGGATGCCACTAAAGTGGAAGATCTTGAAAATCTTATAAAAGAGTCGATGGACGTCATGGGTGGAAAACTGGATTTTATGCTGCATTCCATAGGTATGTCACTGAATGTAAGAAAAAAAAGAGATTACACCGATTTGAATTATGACTGGATGCAGACCACTTTTGACATTTCAGCCATTTCTTTTCACAAACTTATGCAGACGGCGATGAAAATGGATGCCATGAATGAGTGGGGAAGTATTGTAGCACTTTCCTACATGGCCGCACAAAGGACATTTCCTGACTACAGCGAAATGGCTGAAGCAAAATCATTATTGGAAAGTTTTGCCAGAAGTTTTGGATACCACTGGGCAAAAAAAGCTAAAGTGAGGGTTAATACTATATCACAATCACCAACCATAACAACGGCAGGTTCAGGTGTGAAAGGTTTTGACGATTTTTTCTCCTATGCGGATAAGATGTCCCCTTTGGGTAATGCCAGTTCTGATGCTTGTGCAGACTATTGCGTTACTATGTTTTCAGACCTTACCAGAATGGTTACCATGCAAAATTTATTTCATGATGGTGGTTTCTCAAGCATGGGAATGGCTCCGGAAATCTTAGAGTAATCAGGTTTTTATATACTAATATATACTATTTTTTCGTTTTCATAAATAATCATTTTACCGGGAATGAAAAAAATCAGGTATTAAAATGTTTGTGAAAAGTATCAAAACCCTATAATTTTAATAAAATGAAATTAATATATTTTATCATTTTACCTTTTTTGATAACGGGACTAACCCAATGCGGTGATAAAGAAAATGGAAAAACGGACAAAGAATGTCCTGACAATCTGGCTTGCACAGAAATATTTGTTACCGTTTCCGTACCGTTGATTTTCAAAAACCATAGTTTTGAAGAACTTGCACGATCGGAAACAAGTTTGGTTTCAGGTAATGAAATCATTTTTGTAAATGAATTTTCAATAAATCCTGGCTCCGTCAATCAATTTGCAGCTATTGTAAATGATATGCATTTGAAAAAACTAAAAAAAGAAGGGAGCGAAGTTATTTTTATCATATTTGATAAAAATAATAAAAAGATTTTTGAAGAAAAATTTATCATTGGTCATGATTGCTGTCATGTAGAAAAACGAAGTGGCCCTGAAGAAATTATCCTTTGACCTTACTTCATGATTTTTCAAAATTTTAATATAATGCCTAAAATAATATTGTTGTATCTTTTGACTTTAACGATATTTTCGTGTGAAGAAAATATCCCTGAAGAAATAAAACCCTGCGGAGAGAAAGTATTTATCAGAATGTTTGTACGGGACACTTTGAACCTTCCTTACTTTTTCAGCAGATCCGAAACACTTCTCAATGATACGGTAATCCTGAAATATGAAGATTTGGCCAGACCGAGCGGACTGATTGTTATTACAGATGATGAGATAAATAAATTGGCCGATACGATCAATCATTTGACTGTAAAAGCCTATAAAGGTGCGGACAGCCTCATTCTTACCGAAAAATTTGAAATCACAAAAGATAGTTGCCATGTCATCTATAAATCCGGGCCTAAATATGTAACCATTTACCAATAAACAGGAACAGACAATATCATCTCTAAGGGCAAATGTTGTACACAAAATCTTTTTTGATGCGTTATCATCAAGGAAATATTAAAAAGTTAATGAAACAGTTTTACCTTCTATTTTTTGTTTATATTTTTAACGGTTCCTTTCTTTTTGCTCAGGAAGCTTCTGAAAAAGTCAATGACGGGGACATATTATCTGCAGGAATCGCCTATGGAATTAATTTTCCCGGAGGTGACTTAAAAGACAGGTACGGTGAAAATCTGCATTTTTCTGTTTTTGGAAAACACATCACAAAAACCAATTTTTTGTATGGTATCGATTTTACATTTATGTTTGGTAATGATGTAAAAGAAGATGTCTTAAAAAACTTCAGGACACCGGAAGGGTTTTACCTGGGTAGCGGAGGATTGGGAACAGATGTCTTTTTAAGACAAAGAGGTTTGACACTGACAGCGATGACAGGAAAAATATTTCCACTTAAGGCCGGTAACAGATCAGGAATCAAAGCTGCCATTGGTGCCGGAATCCTTCAGCACAATATACGATTCCTGGATGATAATAACGCCATAGCCCAACTTGGCGGTGATTTACGGCGAGGTTATGACAGAATGAGCAGAGGATTTACCTTAAGGCAGGAATTGGGATACGTCATCCTAAGTAAAAACAGAAGACTTAATTTTGATTTTTCCTTTGTTTTTTTTCAGGGATTTACCAAAGAAATCAGACCGGTCAATTTTGATACAGGTCTTCCGTCAAATGCATCCCGTTTGGATTTGGGATTTGGGTTACAATTGGCCTGGATTTTGCCTTTTTACATCAATTCTTCTGAAACCGTCTATTATTAAATCATTAGAGCGTTGATTTTACGTCTTTACTCCCTTTTCATCTTTATTTTTGCAGCAGGTATTCGTATTTTATCCATATTTTCCGGCAAAATAAAAAAGATGTATTTGGGTCAACAAATGACCATAAAATGGCTTAATGGAATACAACCAAAAAGTATATCTGAGCAAAAAACTATTTGGATGCATTGTTCCTCTCTTGGAGAATTCGAACAAGGAAGAATGATACTGGAGGGACTGCGCCAGCAACTACCTGATATATATATTTATCTTAGTTTTTTTTCTCCTTCCGGATACGAAATCAGACACAACTGGGTCATTGCCAATAAAGTTTTTTATCTTCCTGTTGATACAGAAGCCAACGCCAGTCTTATCATAGGTAAACTCAGACCTGATTGTATTATTTTAGTTAAATATGATTTTTGGTGGAATCTTTTACAAAAGGCAAGCGATGTAAAGATTCCGGTTTACCTGGTTGCCGCAAATTTTAACCGTGACCGGTATTTTTTCAAGCCTCCTTTCATACATATTATGAAAAAATGGAAATGTATTTTTACCATCAGAGAAAATACTGCTTTACTTTTGAACTCATATGGTTTTCAACATCTTTTAACCGTAGGAGACCCAAGGACAGACAGGGTTATAGCGATTAAAAATCAAATAAAAGAATTTCCAAAAAATCTTGTTAAATACCTAACATCCAAGCCTCAGGTTGTAGTGTATGGAAGTGTATGGGAAAGTGATTTGCATGTCATAAATCCTTTTATCAGACAAAATCCAGATATCCTGCACATTTTAGTTCCACATGACGTTTCACCTGAAAATGTACACACCTTATCCAAAATATTGGACCAACCGTTTTCTTTGTTATCAAAAGAAGATTATTCTTCCGGAATACTGATGGTTGATAAAATAGGAATTCTTTCATCTTTGTATAATTATGCAACGTTTGTTTATATCGGTGGTGGATTCGGAAAGGGCATTCACAATACCCTTGAAGCTGCCGTATATGAAGTTCCTCTTTTTTTCGGACCACGATACACCTCATTTCCGGAAGCCATAGAATTTGTTGAAGTCGGGGCTGGTTTTGTGGTACATGATGGCAACGAATTTATTAATAAAACAAAACACCTCCTCCGACATCAAGAAGATTATATAATGATCGGAAAAAAACTTCATGACTACTTTATTCGCCATCAGGGGGCTTCTCAAAAAATTATATCGCACATCATCAGGGAAAATTTCACAGGATAAAATATCTTTGCCCTATGACAGTAACAACATCTGAAATACATGATTTTACAAATACCTACGTACTTGTGATCGGAGACATTATGATAGACCAGTATTGGTTTGGAGAGGTGAAAAGAATTTCTCCGGAAGCTCCGGTTCCTGTGGTTGATCTTCTTAAAACAGAAAATCGTTTGGGCGGCGCTGCCAATGTGGCCAGAAATCTCAGGTCTATGGGTGCCAAAGTGGAAATTTTAGGGTTGGCCGGTAATGATAATTATGGAGATGAGGTGGTCAAATTATTGAAAGAGGAGTCTATAGGCAATGATTATCTGTTTCTATCAAATGAAAGACGCACCACCATAAAAAGCAGGGTAATGGCTCATGGTCAGAACCTTCTGCGGATTGACCAGGAAGATGCGGAGGATTTATCAGCGAATGAATGGCAGGTTTGCAAAACTTTGTTCGATAAACTTATATCGATAAGAAAGCCGGATGTTATCATTTTGCAGGATTACAACAAAGGATTGCTCACTAAAAAATCTATACCGTATTTTATTTCAGTGGCAAATGAAAATAATATCCCTACGATTGTTGACCCTAAAAAGAAGAATTTTTTTACTTATACTGGATGCACGGTTTTTAAACCAAACCGCAAAGAAGTGACGGAGGCATTGCATGTGTCTGGCAACGAAAATCTTGAGGTTATTCATGAAGAGTTACATAAAAGGCTGAAAAATAAAGTGAATTTTATTACATTGGGAGCAGAAGGAATATTTGTCGGAACCGATTTGGATAAAAAAATATTCAGCACCAAAAGAAGGCATATTGTAGATGTATGTGGAGCAGGAGATACTGTTATTTCTTTACTTGCACTTTACTGGACAAAAGGGCTTTCTACAGATACCATTGCAAAACTTGCCAATATCGGTGGAGGACAGGTTTGTGGCATTACCGGGGTAAGTCCGGTAAACAGAACTACCTTTCTTGAAGAGGTTGAGAATATTAAATTGACTTAAATAAATGAAATATTCTATACAAACAATTGAATACAAAACAACTATAAATTAATTTATTATATAATATTATTTTATCAGGCTTGTGAACTAAATATAATCTAATTTTTTTTAAAAAAAAATATATAAAATAGTGTCGGTTAAGACATTTATTTTAAAAAATTAATCCTAATTTTACACTTTATAATGATATTATTAACAATTAACCAAATTCAAAAATTTGTTATGAGAAACGTTTTTACAAAATTTTTAATGGTTTCATTTCTTGCAGCATTGATATGTTCAGTATCATTTGGTCAGGAATTGAATACCTTAACCGTCAATTCCCCAGCAGGTCTTGCCGGAGATTATAAGATAGTCCGAGCCTTGTTTGGAAGTCAATCCAACAACCCTATTACTGCAGATGCGCTTTTTGGCGCGCCTTCCAATGGCTGCGCTGCACTGACCACAAATGGTTCGGGCAAAATTGTGTTCCTTAACGGAGGAAGAACAACAGCATGTGAAAATGACTTTAAATGTTTGAACGCTCAAAACTCAGGAGCGGTTGCAGTTATTATTTGTTCTGTTAATTTAAATGAGTCATTAACTATAATGCAAACATTTAATAATGTTGGGAATCAAGTGACTATACCAGCTTTTTATGCTTCCAGGGAAACCTGTGATCAATTGAGAGTCGATCTTACTGCAGGTGGTGTGAATGTTACTTTAAAGAATAAAACATGTCCTACCTCCGTATCTTATACTTCAAATGCAGTTTGGGGAGATACCCCAGGAGAAGGTGATTTCAGTAATGGATTTGGGGATTGGACAATCGACAAAGGTTGGATTCATAACCCGACCGGTGTGATTAGAAATGGTGCCTACACTACTGGTCGGAGCAATGGTCCCAAAGTAGTTGGTTCTGAAACCTATTGTAATGGTGTTGCCGAATTTAATTCTGACTATCTGGACAACCGAGGTATGACCAACCCGGATGGAAGTCCTGTAGCGGGAGCTGGTGACTGTCCTTCTGTTTGTACAGGATACTTACTTTCTCCGAATATAACATTCGCTAATCCTATTGGAGGACTGACTATAGAATTTTCTCAATCCTTGAGACAATTCCAAAGTCAATACTACATCATGGTGAGCAGAGACGGAGGTGCTACTTTTTCAGATACTGTTCGATTAAATACAGAATATGTTGTTAACAGTAACCATGAGTCTGCAAGAAAAAGAGTTGCCTTCACCGGTTTTGGTGGAGCTACACAAATCAGATTTAAGTTTGAATATGTAGGTAATTACTATTACTGGGCAATAGATGATGTGGTAGTGTATGACGACAGTTATGTTGATCTACAAGTAAATAGAGACTGGTTTTCAGTATCTCCATATTTCAAAATGCCTAAGTCTCAGGTATCAGAAATTCCATTAATGGCTAATGTTACGAACCTGGGAAATGCGGATGCTGAAAACACCGTATTAAATGTGGTTGTCAATGGTCCATCATTTACCCAAACTAAAGAATTAATTTACGGAGATTTTCCGGCTAATTCTGTTGTTGAAAACCGACCTTTCGGTGATGTTATTAAATCACCGGCAACGGTCGGCCGATATACAGCAGAATACCAGATTACTTCAACTGAAGAAGTAGACGGCCCTAATAACAGAGCCGGATTTGAATGGCACGTTACAGAAAATACTTTTGCCAATCTGGATTCAGAAGCTGCATTAAATTCAACTTACATGCAATTTTATGCAGCTCCCTGGTCAGTTGTGCCTGACTCAAGAATATATTCTATCTCCAATGTCTATTATGTGCCTAAAGGCGCAAATAACGGCAATCCTTATGTTGCTACAAAAGCTAGATACGGTTTGGTAAATGCACTTGCTGATGTGACCGATCAAACCATCAGAATTGACCTTTTTGAATGGGTTGATAAGGACAACTCTTGGAGTTCCGAAGCAAATGAAAGGACCCGAGTAGGTACTAACTTCCAGATTTTATCTTCTGAAATACCGAACTTAAGAAGTATTGAAACCGATATTTGGGCAGTTGACGTGGACGGATTTCCTGTCGAAGGTGAAAGAGTAAAATTGAAAGACAACACACATTACCTTATTTCAGCAAGCGTTTCTCCAAATATTCCTGCCACGGATCCACAAATGCAATTACTGGGTTATACCGCAAGAGCTTTGGATAACTATAACAGAAGTCTCGGTAATATGTTGGCCACCAATTTTGCTTTGGATTCACTTCAAAGTCTTTCTGTTTTGTCTGATAGAACTTGCGGTTCCTTGTTTGCATGGGAAAATATTACAGGAACCAACATTGAAGATATTGATGCCCGACGATTCCGAACTATATTTGGATCGGGTCTTTTCCCGGTCACAAAAGCATTTTTAGAAATGGACATCGCTTTAGCTTCCAATACTACGGAAACTGCACTTCCGACAGTTGCAGTAAAAACATTTCCTAACCCTGCAGCCAGAGATTTGTTTGTAGATCTTACGCTCAACAAAGTTTCAGAGAAAGTTGAAGTTGCTATGTATGATATCGAAGGAAGATTGGTTTCAACCAGAACTTTCGACAATGTGAAAGAAGACAGATTAAAACTGGATATTTCTACATTGACAAACGGTGTATATAATGTAAAAGTGGTTACCGCTGAAGGAACAGCAACAAGAAAAGTAATCGTTCATAACTAATTGTTATACCTTTTTTCCTTACGGAAACAGAAAAAAATCCCTCCGGCATTTTATGTCGGGGGGATTTTTTTTTGAAGGATAAAATTATTTTTTTCCAGGTTATTACTTCTGAAAAACTAATATCCTTTTGTGATATCATTCTTGCTATATTCCTACTTAGCTGAACAAAAAAAGTCCTTTCATTTGACAAACTAAGGAATGTACAAAAGAAACACCCAGCTTTTTTAACGATATTTTGAAAGTTACCTAAGTGGTAAAAGTATTTTATAAAAAGGGTTTTGAGCCTAAAAATTTATCGTTTTGAACTATAACTAAAAAAAATGTCAGGCCAATTCGAGTGCAATTTTCATCATATCCATGTATGCCTGTTCTCTTTCTTTAGCTCCTGATACCTGACCGGTAACAATATTATCACTTACCGTTAAAACAGACAAGGCTTTGGCACCCAGTCGTTTGGCGAGGGTGTATAATATCTGACTTTCCATTTCCACACCTATGATACCGTGTTTTTCCCATATGTCCCATCGGTTGGGAATGTCATCATAAAATGTATCCGTGCTGAAAATAGAACCCTGTATGGTTTTAATCTGTAAATCCTTTGCAATATTATATGCTTTTAAAAGCAAATCAAAATCTGCCGTTGCTGCGTAATGCATCCCATTAAAATAAGCTGCATTGGCACCGGAGTCTCCTGAAGCACTTACCGCCAGCAATACCTGACCCAGTGTAATATCTTTTTGAATGGCACCGCAAGTACCTACTCTGATAATATTTTTAACGTGGTAGGTATTAATCAGCTCGTTGACATAAATAGCAGAACTACCCATACCCATACCGGAACCCTGAATGGAAACTCTTTTCCCATGGTAGGTTCCTGTATATCCAAACATATTTCTCACCCTGTTGTAACAAACAGCATTTTCAAGAAGGTTTTCAGCTACAAATTTTGCCCTCAACGGATCGCCGGGCAACAAAACTGTTTCCGCTATCTCCCCTACTTTTGCTTCTATATGAATACTACTCATTTCATTTCTTTTTAACGATTAAGCCCCGTAGGGGATCCAAATGTTTTTAATCTGACTGGCGTGTCTTAAAAAATCATCCCCTTGTCCATGTTGGTTATCCAGCCAGTTTCTGTACTTTCCGTAATTTACCCAGGTCCTTTTCAGGTTTCCTACGGACAAAAGTTCTACTTGTTTTGACAAATCCTCCGTTCCAAAATACCACATACCATCGATATCAAAATGTTTTGCCATTTCAGGTACCAGTTCTTCGTGTTTTCCTGTAATAATATTCACCGTTCCTCCGGGAATATCAGAAGTATCCATGATCTGGTATAAATCCAAAGCAAGGGTTGAAAATTTTTCAGAAGGTATAAGTAAAACACGGTTGCCCATGGTCAAGGCAGGAAGAAGTAAAGACAATAATCCAAGGAAAGCTGAATCATCTGAAGGAACAATAGCCATAACCCCGATGGGTTCCGGCATAGCCAGTGTTACATTTTTCTGAACTGTATGGTGTACAAGTCCGTCATATTTATCCGCTTTTGCAGCGTAATAAAAAATCCTTTCAATACCTTTTTTTCCATTCTTTTTTCAGCATTTTCGCGTTTCTGCAAGGTAACCTTTATGATTTTTCTGATCCATTCCTCTTCTCTTCTCAAAAGATTTTCTGCCAGATAATACAATACCTGAGCTCTTCCGTGACCTGTCATATTCGACCAAGCCGCATTGGAATGGGCTGCCTCCACAGCATCTCTTATATCTTTCCGGCTGCCTTTGGGAACTTCACCAAGATATTCACCTGCGTCATTTGAAATGATGAGACTATTGCCTCCATCCGGTCTCACTTGTTTGCCTCCGATATAGAGCTTATACGTAACGTCAACTGAAGGTAAATCAATATTCGATTTTGCCAATTCCGGTTTGGTTTTTTTAGGTCCGTCCAAAAGTTCTTTGTCCGTTTTGGGCTTGACATATTCATAAAGACCTTCTTTCCCCCCTTCGCGTCCGAAACCCGATTCTCTGTATCCGCCGAAACCCGAGGCAGCGTCAAATACATTTGTACAATTGATCCAGACCGTTCCGGCCTTCACCTGTGGAGCTATATCAAGAGCCAGATTGATGTTTTCTGTCCATATACTGCTTGCCAGACCAAATCTCGTGTTATTTGCCAGTTTTACGGCTTCACTATGACTCCGGAAAGTCATCGCTACCAAAACCGGTCCGAATATTTCTTCCTGGGCAATTTTGGCAGAAGGTGAGACATCCGTAAAAATCGTTGGAGGAAAATAACACCCGTTTTCCGGGCATTCCCATGTGGGTTGCCACATGGTATTTCCTTCGTCTTTTCCTTCCTGTACCAAATCCTGAATAACCTTGAGTTGTTCGGTTGATACAATGGCTCCCATGTCAATACATTTGTCCAACGCATCGCCGACTCTGAAAGATTCAATTCTGTTTTTTAATTTTTCGTATAAAACAGTTGCCACACTTTCCTGAACAAGAAGACGACTGCCTGCACAACAAACCTGCCCCTGATTAAACCAGATGGCATCTACCACACCTTCCACCACACTGTCAAGGTCTGCATCCTCAAAAACGATAAACGGAGATTTTCCACCCAGTTCCAGAGATATTTTTTTTCCCGTACCTGCAGTGGATTTGCGTATAAGTTTTCCAACCTCAGTTGAACCGGTAAACGCAATTTTCTGGACGTCAGGATGTTGCACCAAAGCAGCACCAGTACCACCAAATCCGGTAACAATATTGACCACTCCCGGTGGAAGTCCGGCCTGTTGGCACAATTCAGCAAAAAACAAGGCTGTCAGAGAAGTGGATTCAGCAGGTTTTAAAACAACCGTATTTCCCATTGCCAAAGCAGGAGCAATCTTCCATGCCAGCATGAGAAGCGGAAAATTCCACGGAATGATCTGGCCCACAACACCAATTTCCTGATAATCCTTCATTTCGCTTTCCATGAGTTGGGCCCAGCCTGCGTGATGGTAAAAATGACGAACTACAAGCGGAATATCTATATCTCTTGTCTCGCGGATAGGTTTTCCATTATCCATGGATTCCAGGACAGCTATCACCCGGGAATGTTTCTGAATCTGACGGGCAAGGGCATACAAATATTTTGCTCTTTCGTGACCTCCGGTTTTGACCCAGGCAGGAAGTGCTTTTTTGGCTGCCTGCACGGCTTTATCCACATCCTTTTCATTGGCATCGGCTACTTTTGAAAGAAAAGAGTGATTTGAAGGATTTGTGGTGTCGTAATATTTTTTGCTGTCCGGTTCAACCCAGTTATTATTGATAAACAGATTGAATTTACGATTATGTTTTTCAAGAAACTGAAGGCTTTCCTTGTTACTTTCAGGTGCCGGACCGTATTCCATGGTATTGAATATTTCCTTTATGTTCATTTTTTATTCGTTAAAAATTAAGCCATTGGGTGACGATAAGAGGCAGAATAACTTCCGGTTACAAAGTGTTCGAGTTGCCTTTCCACATCTCCGAGCAAACTACTGGCACCGAAACGGAACAAATCCGGATTCAGCCAATCATTGCCAAGTTCTTCTTTCATCAATATAAGCCAGGCAAGGGCATCTTTTGCTTTTGCTATACCACCTGCTGGTTTAAAGCCGACTTTATAACCCGTCAACTGGTGATAGGTCCGGATGGCTCTCAGCATGACGAGGCTGACCGGCAGGGTGGCATTGACACTTTCCTTACCGGTGCTGGTTTTAATAAAATCCGAACCTGCCATCATAGCGACCATGGATGCTTTAGCCACTTTTGTATATGTGGGAATTTCACCCGTGGCAAGAATTGTTTTCATGTGGGCTTCTCCGCAGGCCTTACGGCAGGCTTTAATTTCTTCGTAAAGTGATTTCCAGTCCGACTGAAGTACCAGCGCCCTGCTGATGACGATGTCAATCTCTTTTGCTCCGGCTGCCACGGAAAGTTCTATTTCTTTTAATTTTTGTTCAAGGGTAATCTGTGCTGCAGGAAAACCGGTCGAAACTGCTGCTATGGGAATTTGGCTGCCTTCCAATGCTTCTGCAGCAAAAGGAATCAAATTGTGATATACACATACTGCTCCTGTAGTAATACCTGCATTTTCCATTCCCATAGCGGCAAGAATATCCTTACGGACAGGGTTTTTGGCTTTTGCACAAAGTCGGTGTACATTCCCACTTGTATCATCCCCTGCCAACGTTGTAAGGTCCATACAAGTAATGGCTTTTAGTAACCAGGCAGCCTGAAATTCCTTTTTTACAGACCTTCTTTTAGTCAGTGTTGAGGCGCGCCTGTCCACAGCACTTTTATTAATCTGAATGTGGTCAAAAAATTCCGTATTAAAAGGAATTCCTTCGTTTCGGTGAACAATAACACTTTTTTTTGCCATGGAGCTAACTTTTTTATCTTTCGAAACAGATATTTTCATTTTACTAATGTATAAAAAGTATTTTATAAAACAGTTTTAAAAATTAATGGTTGTTTTTCAGGTTTATTCCTCGGAAAAGTCATATGCAGTTTCATATGTTCCAAAGCCTTTTCAAGATGTTTTTGATCTGAAGTGAATAAAGTAGCCAAAACATCGCCTTTTTTACACTATCACCTTGTTTTTTCACCAAAGTGATTCCGGCAAGAGGGTCAATACTGCTGTCCTTGGTTTCCCGACCTGCTCCCAGACACACCGAAGCATTACCGATTTCAAGTGCAAGTACTCTTGCTATATATCCATCTTTTGTTGCCACAAAATCAAATTTTACCGGAGATTCCGGAAAATTTTCTTTTTCAAAAAAAGAAGTATCACCTCCCTGAGCTTTGACAAATTCAAGAAATTTTTCAAAAGCCTTTCCGTTTTTTATCAATAAAATCAATTCCTGTCGGGCAGTATCCAGATTACTATATTTTCCAGCCAGAACAAGCATATGCGCGGCGAGTGTAATACAAACTTCTGTCAGGTCATCGGGTCCTTCGCCACGAAGAGTTTTCACAGCTTCTTTGACTTCAAGAACATTACCCACTTCATAACCCAAAGGTTGATCCATACCTGTAATGACAGCCACCAGTTTTTTACCCATCTTTGCCGCGATATTGATCATCATATTTGCCAGATGTTCGGCGTCTTTAACGGTTTTCATAAATGCACCGTCTCCTACCTTGATATCAATAACAATTGCATCAGCACCACTGGCCAGTTTTTTACTCATGATACTTGAGGCAATAAGGGAAATATTGTCAACGGTACCGGTTACATCTCTGAGGGCGTACAATTTTTTATCTGCCGGAACCAGGTTTGCACTTTGTGCGCAAACGGCAAGACCCACTGTTTTAACCTGATGTAAAAATTGATCTGTACTGAGGTCAACTGAAAACCCGGGTATCGATTCCAATTTATCAAGCGTACCGCCAGTATGTCCCAGTCCCCTACCTGACATTTTTGCCACCGGAACTCCTGCAGCAGCAACCAGAGGACCAAGAATAAGCGTCGTTTTATCACCTACCCCACCTGTACTGTGTTTGTCCACTTTAATTCCAGGAATGGAGGATAAATCCACTACTTCACCGGAGTGAACCATTGAATGAGTAAGAAAGGTGGTTTCTTCATCATTTAATCCTTTAAAACAAATGGCCATCAACATCGCTGACATTTGATAATCAGGAATGCGTCCGGAAGTAAAGTCCTGAACCATAAAATCAATTTCTGATTCAGACAAAACATAACCGTGTTTTTTCTTTAAAATGAGTTCAACCAAATTAAATAAATTTTAAATCAAGTGGAAACATTATGAAAAACAAAATCCATGCCTAATTTAAAGAAATCACCGAATTAAAGTAAACCGGAAATCCTTTCAAAAAAAGATTCTAAAAAAAAGTTATAATTATTCCTTCGAATATGATTAAATACTTAACTTAGTCATTATTTTGCAGTATGGAAGACAATATTTCAAATACAGGATTTAAAAATTATAAGTTTAAAGAACTTAAAGTATATTCATCTACTGAATACCTTGATGAAAATAAAAAAAAATACCGTCAGGTTTTTGACAGCAGTCAGACAGCTTATATATATGCTGAACTTTCGTTTTACAATAAACTTTTTGACAGAGAAGGCTGGGAAGCGGAAATTGAACTGAAGTGTTTTGAAATAAAAAACCTGAAAAAACAAATCTGCAACCTTAATTTCAAAAAGAAAATCAGCAAATTTGACAACGTTGTTTTTATTAGAGAAGGATGGGGAAATAAAAAGGAAGGCTCTTTCTGGAAAAAAGGTACTTATTACTGGGAAGCGTGGATCGACGGAGAAAAAGTTTCTTCCAAATATTTTTACGTGGAAAATCCAGGTAAAAATATGGTTACCCTGGATGAAAATCCATATATCCGTCTTCAATCACTGAGATTGTACGAAGGACAATACGATGATGTGATGGAAGAAGAAAGAGTGTATATGTCTAATTTTGCTGCCGAGGAGACCCGCTATATTTATGCGGAAATGGTATTGAACAATCATCTCAAATCGGATGACTGGCATTGTGAATTGTTTTTTAAGTTTTATAATGAAAGCAGAGAACTCAAAGGCCAGGTCATACGATTGCAAAATATCAAAAAAGGGGAAGAAAATATAAAAATCACTGCAGGATGGGGTGCCAACAGCAAAGGTTCCTGGAAACACGGTGTTTTTAGCCTTGAAGTTGTTTTTATGGACAAATTGCTGGCTCTGGTAAATTTTGAAGTCGGTGATGAATTTATACAAGGTGAATCTGCCGTTCATATTCCCCATGGTCCGTCCGGTTTTCTTGTAGCAGACAGTACTTTTAATGTCAGTTTTGACCAGTTGTTTTCCAAGCTGGATAATCTTATAGGCTTGAATCAGATTAAGACCAAAATCAGGGAACACGCCAAATATATTGAATTTGTCAAACTCAGAAAATTAAAAGGTTTTAAAGAAGAAGATGCCCTTGATATTCATCTAGTTTTTACAGGTAATCCGGGAACCGGTAAAACTACTGTCGCCAAAATGATAGGCATGTTGTACAAAAAGATGGGGATGTTGTCTAAAGGCCACGTGGTAGAAGTCGACAGAGTTGACCTTGTCGGAGAATATATTGGTCAGACCGCTCCGAAAGTAAAAGATGCCTTTGAAAAAGCCAGAGGGGGTGTGCTTTTTATTGATGAAGCATATGCACTGGCCAGAGCCAACGATGACAACAAGGATTTTGGCAAGGAAGTCGTTGAAATGCTCATAAAAGAAATGTCTAACGGCAAAGGCGATATGTCTATCATTGTGGCTGGTTATCCTAAGGAAATGCATCATTTTATCAATTCCAACCCAGGTCTGAAATCCAGATTCAAACATATCTTTGAATTTCCAGATTACCTTCCTCAGGAATTAAACCAGATAGCTATTTACACTGCTAAACTTAAAGAGGTTGAATTTTCAGATTCTGCTCTTGAAATATTGAATGCGATTATTACTGAAGCGTACAGAGACCGGGATCGTACATTTGGTAATGCACGTTTTATATATGATCTCGTAGACAAAGCCAAGATCAATATGGCACTAAGGGTCATGGGAAAAACGAACAAACAAAAATTTACTAAAAAAGAACTCTCGGAAATTCAGGCTGCGGACATAGAAAACCTCATGGTCAAAAAAAGTAAAATCCTGCCTGCCATTCCTATTGATGAAAAACTTTTACAAATTACACTGGCGGAACTAAACAGCCTTATCGGAATAGACAATGTGAGACGGCAGATTATGGAAATGGTTGATATCGTTCGCTACTACAAAGAAAGCGGTAAAAATGTTCTTTCCTTTTTTTCCTTACATACCATTCTGATCGGAAATCCGGGAACAGGCAAAACAACGGTCGCCAGGATTATAAGTAAAATATACAAAGCCCTTGGTATTTTGGAAAGAGGTCATATGGTGGAAACCGACAGACAAGGTTTGGTCGCAGGATTTGTGGGTCAGACCGCTATTAAAACCGCTGAAAAGGTAGAAGAAGCCCTTGGTGGAGTTCTTTTTATTGATGAAGCCTACGCTTTATCCAATTTTAATGGTTTACAAGGTGATTTTGGAAATGAGGCCATCCAAACTCTTTTAAAAAGAATGGAAGACCAGAGAGGTGAGTTTTTTATTTTTGTGGCCGGATATCCGGACAATATGGACGTTTTCCTCAAGGCCAATCCAGGATTAAGCAGTCGTTTTGACAAAACACTAAGGTTTGATGATTATACCAGTGAGCAACTCTTTATGATCGCCAAAAAAATGTTTTCGGATGAAGGATATAAGATCCTTCCCAAAGCCGGCGAACTTCTTCAATCATTTTTAGAAGAATTATATATTTCAAGAGACAAATATTTTGGCAATGCCCGGACCGTAAGAAAAATTGTATTCGAACTGATCAAAAATCAAAACCTCCGGGTTAAGTCCATTGAAGCTTCCAAACGCAAAAAAGCAGATGTGTTGTCCATTTCGGCAGATGATGTGATACTGGTCAAAAAACACTATGCGGATGATACAAAATCCATGCGTCAATCCATTGGCTACAGATAAAATGTCTGCAACCATACGTTGTGTTTATTGTTTACTTTCTATCCACAAATTTTAATTAAAATGAAATTATATTCAGCTATTTTCTTTTTGAGTTTGTTACCCGCCTTTTTGATGAGTCAGGATATATGTAAAGGATATTTTGTTTTTGAAGACGGAAGTTCCTGGACTATGACTAATTTTGACAAAAAGAAAAAAAAGACAGGAAGTATATCTTATGAACTGGACTGGACAGAAGATGAAGGTGGGGTAAAATCCATGACATACTTATATACTTCCTCTGATGAAGATGATGAAAAAATTGCAGAAGGCAAATTTACAGCTACGTGCAGCGACAATACCTTTTCAACCTCCTTCAGCGGACTTTTCGGAGAATCCATACCTGAAACATCCGACATACAAGTGGAAATCAGCGGTGATTTGATACAATACACCAATGAAATGACAGCCGGTCAAAAATTACCGGATGCGAGTATTGTGGTTTCTTCCAAAATCGAAAACGGATTAAATTTATTTAAGGTAACCAATGACATCACCAACCGAAAAGTCATAGGGTTTGAAAAAGTCATTACGCCAGCGGGCACTTTTGATTGTGTAAAAATCACCTACGAAGCCAAGATAAAAATGCTCATCTCCAGAACGGTCACGGTGGTGGAATACCTGGCCAAAGGTAAGGGTGTCGTCCGATCGGAAAGTTATAATAAAAAAGGAGAACTAACAGGGTACACCGAACTTACGGAATGGCGTAAGGGCTGATAAAGTAGAGATATTTATTTTTTACTCTTTTTGGCTTTAGGATTATAATCGAGGCATAGCTGAACCCACTGTGTCAATTGCGGAAGATCCGCAAAAGCTTCTTTAGTAACAAAAACAAAACCTTTCATCGGTTTTCCGGTAAATTCCATGGGAATACATCCCGGTTTTTCAAGTGCTGGCTCGTAGGCGTCTTCTCCTATACGGCACAGTATTACATCTTCTCCGATTTTTTTATCAAAATGCGTTCCGCAACACATTTTATCGTCGACCATAAAACATATGCCGCTGAACATCTTTTTTTCCGAAAAGCCCACCTCTTTCTGAAAAAATACCTCTCTTATCTGATCAGCCAGATCTTCGCTATACGCCATATGATATTTTTATTTACAAAAGTAAAAATAATGGTTTGATATATCTGATTCTTTTCAAAAAATCCTACCCTCCGTCCGGTGGCAGATGCGGTTGATATAATACCTTCGCCTTTACCAAGCCACTTGCGCGCATAATGGCGTCGGCCCCGAAACATAAGTGGATTTTTTTCTGCTATTTATTCTGTAACAGACTAATAAGGAGTTTCAGCTCTTTGTGGGTTATATTTATCCTGTCTGATTTATCATACATATCAAGTAAAAATACTTTTTTCCTGACCATAAGTACATAGGTTATTAATCTGGCACCTGCACTTTTACCTTTCCCCTTTGATGAAATAGCAATCCTTAACTTATAACAATCTTTACCTAACGGAATACCTGTTTGAGGATATTTTGTAAGTTCTTCAACTAAAACTGCCAAATCTCCGGGTAATGACGGATATTTTTGGCTAACTGTTTAAATTTTCTTTCAAAAGGCTCTGTGACTATAACCTCAAAACTCATTCAATAAATCTTGGCAGATTTCAATTGTTTTTTCTCGTTTTCATATTCCCTTATATTTGAAAATGACTCAAGATCTGAAATAAACTGACTTGTTTTTTGATCTTTTACCTGCATCATTACCTCCACATAGTCAAGTTTTCCAATTATCTCCATAAACTCTGTCTCGTTGACTTCTTCCTTGATATGTAATACAACCTTCATGAGGGCTATTTTTAGTTTAAAACAATACCATGTGGTATAAAGTTCCCGATATATTTTCTGGTAATAAAAATATCTCACCCTCCGTCCGGTGGCAGATGCGGTTGATACAATACCTTCGCCTTTACCAAGCCGCTCGCACGCATAATGGCGTCGGCACCAAAACGGCGGCGGATTCTGTCCATCTGTTGCATGAGGTGGATGTGTTCGATGGTATCGTCAAAGAGGTTGATCTGATAATTTCCCTGAACCAGACCACTGTACCGCACACCGATGAGGCGGATGAGCTGGCGGCGTTCGTAGAGGCGGTCAAAAAGATCGAGCACGTGCTCTCCGAGTATACGGTCATTGGCGGTATAGGAGATATTTTTTTGTTTGGTAAAGGTGTTGAAGTCGGCATACCGGATTTTGACGGTGATGACAGACGTGAGTTTGTTGGCCGCACGCAACTCAAAAGAAAGTTTGTCGGACATATCCAGGAGGAGGTTTTTCATCATGGTAATGTCCAGGGTATCTTCGGTAAAAGTGCGCTCCTTTGACATGGATTTTTGTTCGTGGTAGGGAATAATCGGCGTCGGGTCAATGGCATTGG
Organism: Saprospiraceae bacterium; assembly: GCA_016715245.1. GTDB lineage: Bacteria > Bacteroidota > Bacteroidia > Chitinophagales > Saprospiraceae > OLB9. The sequence continues at coordinate 58,108 of JADKAS010000018.1, read as the reverse complement.
CGCGCTCCCAGAGAGTGCGTCCCGGTTTTCCGAATTCGCGTTCCAGCAGTCTCACAGGTATCTGACTGAGGGTTTCGATGGTGCGCACACCCATAAAGTTGAGTTTTTTGTGGGTCTGGTCCCCTACTCCGGGTATTTTTTTAACCGGCAATGGCGCCAGAAAACCCTTTTCTGCCCCATCGGGGATATATTTGGTACCATTGGGTTTGGCCTCACCGGTACCGACTTTGGAAACGGTTTTGTTGACCGAAAGCCCGAAAGAAATCGGCAGGCCTGATTCGCGTATGATGGTGTCGCGGAGTTCTGACGACCATTTGAAACACCCAAAATGTTTGTCCATGCCCGTAAGGTCGAGGTAAAACTCATCGATGGATGCTTTTTCATACACAGGAGCACTTTCGGAGACAATGTCCGTAACGACGGAAGAATATTTCGAATAGGAATCCATATCCCCGCGCAACACAATGGCCTGAGGACAGAGTCGCAGTGCCATTTTCATTGGCATGGCGGAATGTACTCCGAAACGACGGGCTTCATAACTGCAGGAAGCCACTACTCCCCTGTTGCTTGTCCCTCCGATCAGCAAAGGCTTCCCCAGAAAGTCGCTGTTTTTGAGACATTCGACCGATACAAAAAAGAGTCGAGGTCAAGGTGGAGGATAGCGCGGTGGTACATTGGGTTATTGTTGATTTGTCAATTTGGTGATTTGTCAATTTGTCGATTTGTCGATTTGTCGATTTGGTTATTTGGTTATTTGGTGAACTGGTGATTTGGTGATTTGGTGATTTGGGGCTTAAACTATAATCAATAAATCATCAATTTCCGTCAATTATTTGACGCAAATATCGGCAAATATAATTTAAAAAACAAGAAAATAAAAATATTTGTAGTTTTTTACGTCATTATTATGACGTTTTTTCCGACATATTAAAAAAATAGATATCTTTGCCAAAAATACCTATATGGCGGAGCCCTTAAAAAACATGTATAATGACGAGTTTCTGGACAACTATACAGATACATTAAAACAAATTATACCTTCTCTGGACACACAACGATTCAGGCAACAATTCTTAACTCCGGAATGGCAATCTCTGGAATTAAAACAAAGAGTGACCTTTCTTGCCAATGCTACTGATGAAACATTGCCTGAAAATTTTAGCCGGAAGATAAAATGTATCGGAGAAATCATAATTGTCTCAAGAAAAAAAGGGGTAAAAGATCAGAATTTTATTTACATTTTTTTGTGCGATATTATTACACGACATGGTTTGGATGACCCGAAAACTTCCATTCCGGCCATTGAAATGCTGACATCTTTTACCAGTTTTGAATTTGCCGGAAGGCCGTTTATCATCAGACACCCAGAAAAAATGATGGCCCAGATGAAAAAATGGGCACAACACCCTGACCCGAATGTCAGAAGGTATGCTTCCGAAGGTTGTCGTCCGCGATTACCCTGGGGTTTACAACTCAAAATGTTTGTCGACGACCCGTCACCCATCATTCCCATTCTCGAACTCCTCAAAGATGATTCTTCAGAATACGTCCGCAAGAGCGTAGCCAATAACCTCAATGATATATCTAAAGATCACCCTGAGCTCGTACTTTCTCTGATAGAATCCTGGCAAAAAAACGCCTCAGAAAGAACCCATAAATTATTGCGTCAGGCAGCGAGAACCCTGCTGAAAAAAGGAGATACCAAAACATTGTCCCTTTTTGGAAATCACGATCATTTTGAATATTCAATAAAAAAAGTCAGTGTAGCGTCCGAAAAATTGACCATCGGTGAAAGTATTCGTTTTGAATCCGAACTCACCAATACCGGAAACACGGAAGGCCTGTATCGACTTGAATATTTTGTCTATTTTGTAAAATTCAGCGGAAATTGGTCAAAAAAGATTTTTAAAATTACAGACAAAACATTGATGCCAGGACAATCCTATACATTAAATAAAATACATTGCTTTGCTGACCTCACTACGAGGAAACACTATCCCGGACAACATCAATTGTCCCTGGTCGTAAACGGAAAAGAAGAAACTCCCGTTTCCTTTATGATTACACAAAAATAAAAAGTCAGGTTTACAGGCTTTTTTGTTTTTGAGCTATATAATAACGATAAGAATAAACTACCGGAATCAGAACCATCAGTGCCAATATCACCATGTTTACAAAAAACACATAAGACGGAGATATAAAAATACTGATCAAAACCATCAATAAGCCACCAACGACCCAAATTTTGCCGCCCAGCTGATGCGTCTTTCTCCAATTATCAGGATTCTCCAAGGTCCAGGGCATCCTAATACCTATAAAATAATTGGGTTTGATATTGTGAAAAAGATTGCCCAGTACGGCAAACAACCCGCCCAATAAAACAAAAATGGTATTTCCACCGATTTCTTTTCCTGCTGCATACACGATATAAATTCCCAATAAAGAGAAAAAAATGACAAGTGTCAATGCCAGTTTTTCTATGACACCCCGTGATTGCAACAATTGATTTTTAGGGTCAATTTTCCCGATATTTAATATGACTAGCAGCAAAACAAAAGAAACTCCGCCCATTATCATAAGGGTTGTCCACAAATGTTCCTTAGGACCAAATCGATCAGGTTGCATATCTGCCCTATAGTGGAGAGCCACATTTTCCGGCAAACTATCAAAAACAGAATTGAGATACAAAAAAGGTGCGGTAAAACATACGATTATAATGAGGTTGCGCCATGATAAAAGTTTCATATTGATGAGAGTTTTTATGGTGATTTAATTAGATTTAATAGAATACAGCCATTGCAAAATTTCATCCAAAACTGTTGTACAAATGCTGTATATGATAAATTGTCCTTGTTTTTCCGAGGTCACGAGGCCTGCCTGTTTCAATAAATCAAGATGGTGCGAAATGGTAGGTTTCCCTATATTAAAATGTTCTGCAATATCTCCTGCACTCATATCCTTTTCTTTCAGCAAGTCAAGAATATCCCTGCGGATAGGGTCGTTTAATGCTTTAAATAGAAGATTCAATACAATTATTTTTATATTTCGACAAATATCGAATTATTTATTTGCCCGGCAAATTTTCTAAGTGAAATTTTTCATTTTTTATAAAAATTCTTTTAAAAAATTGAAAAAGCTGATAAAAACGACAATTTATTGCCGATATTTGCGGCAATAAAAAAAAATTATTACTTTTGTAACCATTTCTTGCTCTATAATAAAGGTAAAATATGCTCAATCACAACATAAAATACTTACGGCAAAAACATTCTCTATCTCAGCAGGAATTGTCCGAAAAACTATCTATTCCCAGATCATCGCTGAGTGATTACGAACGGGGGCATACTCAGGTAGGATTAGACGTTCTTATTAAACTGTCTGAAATATTTGACATCCGTATTGATGATTTACTTAAAACAAATGTGTCACACCAGCAGTACGAAATTGCCCGGGACCACACATTAAAAGTACTGGCTATTACAGTGGATACTGCTGACAGAAATCTGATCGACCTGGTAGAAACCAAAGCCGCTGCCGGCTATCTGACTTCATTCACTGATCCTGAATATATAAAAGACTTGCCCAAAATCAATTTTCCGAATATTCCTATTGGTACTTATCGCGGATTTGAAATCCAGGGAGATTCAATGTTGCCTATGGAATCCGGCACTATTGTAATTTGTCATTATCTTGAAAATATTTTTGACGTTAAAAAAAATAAAACGTACGTGATTATCAGTAAAGGTGAAGGTGTTGTTTATAAAAGGGTTCAACCGGATTTTGACAATAAACGACTTTTGCTTTTCTCCGACAACGATCAATATTTACCTTATGATATTACTTTCGAAGAAATCGAAGAAATTTGGCAATATTATGCACATATAGGTTTTAACGATATTAAAAAATCTTTCAATTACATGCTTGAAGAAAAACTGAATAGCATGCAATATACACTGAATGAAGTGTACAAAACCATTGTCTCAAAATAAATATCTACCTTTATATCCTTAATTTTTTCCTCGTGCAAAAGTACTTTCTTATATTGGTGATTTTACTCTTTTCAATGGAGGGAAGGACGCAAAAATTGTCCTTTTTTGAACCATCAGACACCTTTCATAAAAAGAGATTTTACACTGCCCTTTCTTTGTCAACAGCTACCTACAGTATTTTTTCTGTTGGTCTGTACAATTCATGGTATAAAAAACACAACACAGGTAGTTTTCATCTTTTTAACGATTGGAATGAATGGAAACATATGGATAAATTTGGTCATGTTTACACAGCTTATTTTCAGTCTGTTTTGTGTTATAAGGGAGCGAAATGGACGGGATTGTCAAATAAAAAAAGTATGCTAACTGGTATGTTATGTGGCGGGCTTTTTCAGACGACGATCGAAATCATGGATGGTTTTTCCGATAAATGGGGATTTTCATTTCCGGACTTTGGTGCCAATATGCTTGGGCTCGGTATTTTTGCAGCGCAACAACATTGGTGGAACGAACAGAGAATTTATCTGAAAGTTTCTTCCATACCTCAACAATATAATAATAATCTTATTACATCTCAAAACGGATTGTATACTACTTCACTGCATGCAAGAACAAAAGAATTGTACGGTGATAATTATCTTGAATCCTACCTGAAGGATTACAATGCGCAGGTCTACTGGATGTCCATTAACCTGAAAAGTTTTTTACCTCAAGGAAAAAAATGGCCTTCGTGGCTCAATTTTGCCGTTGGGTATGGAGCTGAAAACATGTTTGGTGGTTTTGAAAATCGGTGGAATTATAAGGATAGTTATTTTTTAATACCCGGAAATGAATATCCAAGACTACATCAATTTTATATTGGCTTAGATCTTGATTTACAAAAAATTCGAACAAAGAATAAAACATTAAATACTGTATTCACTATGTTAAATGTCTTTAAAGTTCCTTCCCCTGCTCTTGAAATAAATTCTGAGGGTCGGATTACCTTTCATTTCTTCAGATAAGTGTACTTCACTAGATTAAATTCCGTAATACAGTCTGATATATTTACAAGAAATTAAATGGCCATAATATCTTGTAATTTAATATTATATTGGTGATTAAAACTACACTGCTACGTTCAGCCGTTCATTTCAATTTTCTTACTAAGTTTATATTTCATTTTACATACATGGGATATAAACTTAACATAAACATAATGTAATCCCTGCAGTGTATTTACTGTATATTTACTTTTTTTACACCTTCAAAACAGAAATATTGGAAATATTTTTAATAGTCAGTATTGTCGTCCTTGCCTGTTTAGCAATTGCCGATCTTATTGTTGGTGTTGGAAATGATGCTGTAAATTTTCTAAACTCGGCTATCGGTTCCAAAGTTGCTTCATTCAAAACAATAATGTGGGTCGCTACAGCAGGAATTTTTTTAGGCGCATTGTCTTCCGCCGGGATGATGGAAATTGCCAGGGAAGGTATTTTTAATCCCGAATATTTTTCACTTGAAGATGTCCTTATCATTTTTCTTGCCGTAATGCTTACGGATATATTTTTATTGGATGCATTTAACACACTGGGTTTACCCACTTCAACCACTGTATCCATCATCTTTGAATTATTGGGAGCGTCAATCATAATTGCCGGAGTCAATATTCTGGAAGATAATCTGCCTTTAAAATATCTTTTTAATATCAATGATCCGGCCAATGGAATTATAGGCCTTATCAACTGGAATAAAACTTCAACAATTATTTACAGCATATTTTTATCGGTCATATTAGCTTTTGGTTTTGGGGTTATAGTCATGTGGATTTCAAGATTCATTTTTAGTTTTCAATACGAAAAAAGATTAAAAATTTTTGGCATTATCTGGGCATCCCTGGCCATGCTTGCTTTGAGTTATTTTTTAATTTATAAAGGTTTAAAATCAACGTATGCTTATGAAAACCTTACAAAAACAGAATTACAAACATATATTAAATCTGTCAACCCTGACTCAGATTATATAATCTCAAATGAACAAACTGTAACCATAAAAAATATTGACGGAGAAAATCTGATTTTTACGAAAGTAATAAAGAAAGATACAACGGAGCCATTATATGAAACCTTCTTTGGAAATAAAAAAATAGAAAAAGCTGTAAATTATGCCAAAGAAAATATTGGTATCCTGTTATTTATATTTTTTGTCTTTTGGTTTTTACTTTTTACAATATTATACAGGTTCGGCTATAATCCACTGAAATTGGTGGTTTTTGCCGGAACCTTCGGCCTGGCCATGGCATTTGCCGGCAATGATCTTGTCAATTTTATTGGGGTCCCTCTTGCAGGCTATCAATCTTACGAACTTTTTTCCTCAGCCAATAGCATATCCCATTTAAGTTTAAGTCCTGAAATATATACAATGTCAGGCCTTAAATTTCCTATCAAAACACCATATATTTATCTTATCCTTTCAGGGATTATTATGATATTAACCTTATGGTTTTCAAAAAAATCAAGGACCGTAACGGAAACAGAAGTAAAACTTGGCACGCAAGATGAAACAGATGAAAAATTTAATTCAAATCAACTGTCCCGGGTCATTGTAAAAGGCAGCGTTCTGTTAGTTGAAAAACTACGACACTTTATTCCACAATCTGTCCAACAAAAAATCAATAACCAATTTTCTCCTCTCGATTCTTCAAATGATGTAGATGCACCTGCCTTTGACCTGGTAAGAGCCTCGGTAAATCTGACAATTGCCAGTATGCTTATTGCCCTTGGAACATCTTTAAAACTGCCTCTTTCCACCACTTATGTTTCTTTTATGGTGGCCATGGGTACTTCATTGGCAGATAGGGCCTGGGGAAGGGAATCAGCCACATACAGAATAGCAGGTGTAATCAATGTAATTGTTGGCTGGTTTATTACAGCTGCAGTGGCATTTATTTCAGCCGGTATTTTAGCGCTCATTCTTGTTCAGTGGAAATTGGCAGGACTTATTTTTCTGGTCTTTTGCCTTATTTCATTTATTATTTACACTTCTCATCATCACAAAGAGAAAGAAAATAAAAAAAATGCCTCATTACATGTTTTAAATTCCATTGACCTTAATACAGATCTTGCTCTGCAAAAAACAGGTAAAAAAATTGCAGAAAGTCTGACAAAAATTTCCGCAGCCTATAATCTTACAATAGAAGGACTACAAAAGGAAAACGAAAAAAAGATTACTCAGGCTTATAATTTACATAATGAACTCGACGATTACTATTCAGACATAAAAAACAACCTGTTTAAAGCTATAAAAAAATCAAATTTAACTGAAAAACAAACTGCTCAGTTGTATATACTCAGCAATGATCTTATGCAGGATATTTTGCAATCGCTTGGTTTTATTATTAAATCAGCTCAAAACCATGTAAAAAATGTTCATAAACCAATGACACCCATACAAAGTGAAATTATTCTTAGTCTTGAAAGAGAAGTAAATAACCACTTTCAAAAAATAATTGATTCACTTGAAAACAAGTATTATGAAAAAAATAAAGAAATCAAATATAATAAGCGGTTGATTTTTGACAATATTGAATCAGCACTCTCTCATCAGGTTGAAGGTATCTCAAAAAATGAATATGGTTTTAAAAATACAGACATGATACTTAGTATATTATTAGAGACTAAAGATCTGGTGGCCGTATCATCCCGTTTTGAAAAATTATTATACAGATTGATGAAGGGAGAAAGCCCATTGGGAAATAAGTGATGAGAATCATGATAACATCTGCATTTCCTCACATTAAGAAAATCGTTTTGTTAATATATTTGTCAAATATTATTTTCTATGTCCGGTATTAATTTAAATGTTTTGAATCAGCAGCTTGCTAAGCTGGAATCTCTGATGCTGACCATCGAAAAAGAGAATAAAAATAAAATTCAACATGTACATAATACCCAGATTATTAGTGCAAAAAATCTTTTACATTACCTGGCATTGCGAAGCCAGGATATCAGAGAAATACAAAATGAACTTCATGAGGTTGGACTGTCTTCCTTAGCAAGTGCCGAAAGCCACATCAGAAGTAAATTACAAGCCATCAGGCAACGATTAGGTACTAAAATAAATGAAAAAAATATTGAAAAATGTACATTCGAATCTTCAGGAGCCCTTAGAGAAGAAAAAAACCGTTTTCTATTCGGGCCCAAAGATATTGATGCTCTTCCATCCATTATGGTGACCTTTGATTCGTCATTCGCAGATAGTTATACCACAATAAAAAATTTACTTCTGAATGGTATGAATATAGCTCGTATCAATTGTGCACATGACGATGAAACAATTTGGATAAAAATGCTTGACAACATAAAAAAAGCTTGTCAAAAAACGGAAAAAACCTGTAAAGTTTATATGGATCTTGCCGGACCAAAAATTCGAACAAAAATTATTCAAACCGGACATAAAAAAGATAAACTTAAAAATAATGAAAAGGATAAAGTAAATATTGAAGAAGGCCAAATTATTTGGCTTGCCTATAACAAAGAAGGGTTTAACAAAAAAGATATTGTAATCAGTCCGGAAGAAGAAAATGTTATCTCAAGTTTAAAAAAAGGAGACAGGGTATATATTGACGATGGAATAATCAAAGGTGAAGTTATAAATATAAATAACAACAAAGCCGAAGTTAAAATTACGCGTATTTCTTCTGAAAAAAAATGTATAAAAAATCAAAAAGGAATGAATTTTCCTGATTCTGATTTGAATATCCCTTCATTGACATCCTATGATATTGCATGTCTACCCTTCATATGTAATCATGCGGATCTGGTAGGATATTCATTTGTGAGAAAATCCTCAGATTTGGAACTGTTAAAAACTAAAATTGCTGAAATTGGAGATAAAATTCCTGCCCTTATTATAAAAATTGAAACATCGGAATCCGTAAGAAACCTGCCAGACATCCTGTTGGAAGGGATGAAAAATGAACATTTTGGTGTGATGATTGCCAGAGGTGATCTCGCCGTGGAAATTGGCTTTGAAAGAATGGGTGAAATACAGGAAGAAATATTATGGATTTGTGAAGCAGCTCATGTGCCCGTCATCTGGGCAACTCAGGTTTTGGAAAGTCTCAATAAATCAGGACTAGCTACCCGTTCGGAGATTACAGATGCAGGACATGCCGCTTTGGCAGAATGTATTATGATAAATAAAGGTAGTCATACCATTAAAGTTATTCAGTCTCTTATAAATATTTTAAAAAGATCAACGCAACACCGGTTTAAAAAACGTTTTATTTTCAGGCCCCTCAACATAGCTAAAGATTTTATTGCCGGAAACATACCGCATGAGATATGAAATAAAAATCTTTTTTACAAATAATCGAAACTAGATTTATTATGGATTTTTATACCATTTCCCTCCACAAATGTATCTTTTAAAAAATGATGATAAAATGTAAAAAAACAAATTCTGAAGATATTGAATTTATCAGATTGGTCATTAAACTCGACGAGGAACTCGCAGAAAGAGACGGTAAAGAACATACATTTTATGCTCAGTTTAACAAGATTGATAAAATTAAATATGCGATGGTTGCACATAAAAACAATGAACCTATCGGTATAGGAGCCCTTAAGGAATTTGAACCGGAAGTAATGGAAGTCAAGCGAATGTATGTTTTACCTCCATACAGAGGAAAAAATATTGCGTCTAAGATTTTACAAGAACTGGAAATGTGGGCCAGAGAACTCAACTATAAAAAATGTATCCTGGAAACCGGAAAAAAACAACCGGAAGCAATAAGATTGTATAATAAAAACAATTATTCAGTCATCCCAAATTATGGGCAATACAAAAATATAGAGAACAGCGTGTGCTTTGAAAAAATTCTTTAACCTTTAATTTTAAACCATAAATGGCCAATTAAAAATTGATTTATTATTCTTTTTTCTTCAGTTCCAACGTAATATCTTCATTTCTTCTCATCACAAACGTATAACCTCCATTCTTATTAGAAGAAACCTTTTTGCTGTCAGATATTACTGCATGCAAGTTTTCCAACCCATGAACAAAAAGAGTTATTTTCCGTTCCTTCCTCCAGCCCAAATCGGTTTTATTACCTGTCGAAATTTTTATATTCGAAGTAGTTCCTGTGTGATTGGCATTAAATTTTAACAGATCAAACTTACCACTTGTAAAGGCAAGTCTGTCATCACCAATATCATCATACCATTCAGAATCTGAATTTTCAGCGCTGTAATAATAATGAACTTCGATGTGTTCCGTGTCAAAATCTTTTGTGGTATTTCCTTTTTTACTTCCGGAAAGCACTAAAAAAGCGCCTTCTTTTACAAATACAGGCAAGTGGTTGATGTCGATTTTCATTGTATTTTTTCCCGACATCTTCATCAATTTTTGATCAAAATGGGAAGATTGAAAAGTGTACCATTGGTGGGCTTCAGGTAGATATAATTCAATGTTATTTTTCCTTTCTCCACTACAGCAGCGACGAGAATGTCACTTCCCCAAAAAAATTGATTTTCAAACCCTTTCACCTGTGTATCTCCGGGAAAATAATATACCATTGGTGCTATTAAGGGATATCCAAACCGGTAATGCTTGTATGACAAATTATAATTGTGTGGCAACATTTCATAACGCAAAAAGGAAAACTTTTTAAGTACGGATTCCCACTCTTTTCCGATGAGGGCAGGCTCGCTAGGATAGCTCACAGCTCCTGGATCAATGTCATAAACAGCCGTCCCATGCGGTCGCAATATGGGAGTAAACACTGAAAACTGAAACCAGCGTGTGTACAATTCAGGGTCTTTTTCTCCACCTGCAAATCCTCCGGCATCAGAATGTATGTAAGGGATTCCACTAAGAGACATTCCACAAAGCAGGGGCACCTGAGCTTTTAAACCATCCCATGAACGACTTACATCCCCTGTCCAGGGAATAATGCCAAATCTTTGTGACCCACCAAAACCTGCGCGATTCAGGTTAAAAAGTTTATAATTAGGATTATTTTCTTTATAGTACTGGTACAACATTTTAGTCCACTCATGTCCGTAAAGGTTGTGCACAAATGAAGAAGGCACTAATGAAGGTCCTCCTCTTTCAGACAGATTGTGGTAAAGGTCTTCAGGATGACTTTCAGGTTCGCCGAGGTCTCCCCACCAACCTGCTACACCTATATCCATCTGTTTTTGATATTTTGACAAAAACCATTCCTTTGAATCCTTTCGGAAAATATCCAATAGTCCACCTTTTCCAAAATAAAAATGAGGAAGTTGATAGGACTCCCCATTTATATTTTTAGCCAAAAAAGGTTTCGCATTTTTATACTCAAGAGAGGTAGTCAGTACATACGGTTCAGTAATTAATATCGTTTTCCGATTTTTTTTCATAAATCCGGATATCATTTTTTCAGGGTCCGGCCATGCTTTTTTATTTACCCAATCCAGATTGCCCATGGTAGATTTAATGCTGTCACCAAACCAGAACAAATCAAATATAACCGCATCAAACGGAAATCCTTTTTTTTCCATTTTCCGGGTTACACTTTTTACGTTTTTTTCGCTTGTGTAGCCAAAACGACTTAGAAAAAGTCCCATTGACCACTTAGGCACCATTTCCTGAAAGCCGGTGAGGGCATGGTATGAGGACAAAACCTGACTTACATCTCCAATAATAATATATAATTCCAAAGCACCACCGCTACACCTCAAATCAAAGATATTTTTATTGGTTTTTCCGATATCGGCATGACCCTTGGAAGGATTATCAAAAAAAAGTCCATATCCTTTGGAAGATATAAAAAAAGGTACAGAAAAATTGAGGTGATCAGCACCATAACCATAAGCATACCAGGGATGATTATCCAGTGGAAAAGTATAACCTCTCCGGTTGACAGGCAGCGCTCTTCCCCCACCCCCGTATATTTCTTCATCCTCCTGTAAAGTAGTTATAAACCCATTGCCTTCAGGTCTCGATATCACTGTAAGGTCCAACGAAGGTATGTATACCCTGTCAGGTTCTTCCTGACAAAGGGTACATGGACCTTTTGCAGGTAACAAAACAGCATCACTTGCCAAAAACTGAAAATCCGGATTGGTAGAAAGATATTTTATTTTAATGATTTTCTCATTTACCATCTCACATACAAATCCAGTTTGTTTCTGGGTAAAAACAAGTGGCAGAAACAAAACATACCATAAAAATGTACTAAAAATATTTTTCATTTCGGAATTTAAATGATGATCGTGTCAATAAACAATAAAATAACTTTGAAATCCCTTCAGAAGAGATTGATTTATTTTTTCTCAAAATTTTTCGCTTTATTCCAGAGAACATCCATTTCGTCCAGTGTCATTTCTGTAAGAGGTTTGGGCGCATTCTCTTCTATAAACTCAAACCTTGACTTAAACCTTTTATTTACTTTTTCAAGGGCTGTTTCAGGGTCTATTTTAAGAAACCGGGCATAATTGACCAGCGCAAATAAAACATCGCCAAACTCATGTTCAATATGTTGAGCATTATTTTCACCGACGGCTTCTGTTAATTCACCAATTTCTTCCTTTACTTTTTCCCAGACCTGTTCTATATGATCCCATTCAAAACCTACCTGAGCCACTTTTTCCTGCATTCTGTAGGATTTTACGATGGCTGGCAATCCGTTGGGTACACCTTGTAATACTGATTTTTTTCCTTCCTTAAGTTTTAATTGTTCCCAATTTTTTTTAACATCATTTTCGTCACTGACTTCAAAATCCCCGTAAATATGTGGATGTCTTTTTATAAGCTTTTGGGCTATATGCATCAACGCATCCGCAATATCAAATTGTTGCTTTTCTTCAGCAATTTTACAATAAAAAATCATATGAAGCATGATATCACCAATCTCCTCTTTTATATCGTCGACATCATTTTCGATGATAGCATCCGCCAGTTCATACATTTCTTCTATGGTGAGGTTTCGAAGAGACAAGTTGGTTTGTTTTTTATCCCATGGACATAAATCTCTCAGGTCATCCATAATATGAAGCAATACCATAAATGCCTCCGTTTTTTTGAGGTCAGCCGGCTTTTTTTTTAAAGCCTCAATGATAGCTTCAACATCCATTGTTAAAATATTACTCCAACGAAAAATGGTTATTAAGGAACATTAATTAACCCGGATCTTTTAAACATAGCATCCACCTTAGGTTCACGGCCTCTGAAGTTTTTAAAGAGTTCCATGGCATGAACTGTTCCTCCTTTTGATAAAATGTTATCTCTAAAGGATTGAGCCACTTTTGTATTGATCACGCCGTTTTGACTGAAGAGTTCATAAGCATCCGCATCAAGTACTTCTGACCATTTATAACTATAATATCCTGCAGAATAACCGCCTGAAAAAATATGTGAGAAGGCAGAACTAATTGATATTCCCGGCACTTCCGGATATAACATTCTGGTCACATCGGATTTGGCTTCCACCTCATTTATGTCAAAACTGTTAGGGTTATTTCCATGCCAGGTCATATCGAGGTATCCAAAAGCCAATTGCCTCATGGAGACTGTGCCCGACATAAAAGTTGCACTTTCCTTTATTTTTATAACCAGATCCTTAGGGATCACTTCACCTGTTTTATAATGTTTGGCAAAAGTATTTAATATTTGAGGTTCAGAAACAAAATTTTCCATCAGCTGACTCGGCAATTCTACAAAATCCCATGATACACTGGTACCTGTCAGCGACCCATAATTTCCTTTTGCAAAAATATTGTGTAATGCATGTCCGAATTCGTGGTACAATGTCTCAACTTCATTAAATGTCAATAAAGAAGGGGCATCTCCTGTGGGCTTTGAAAAATTACAGACATTCACAACATGAGGTCTTATTTCTTTACCATTTTCAACCCACTCATCGCGAAGGGTATTGTTCCATGCACCGGCTCTTTTTCCTTTTCTTGGAAAATAATCGCCATACCATAATGCAAGAAATTCTCCATTTTTATCGTAGATTTCGTAGACCATAACATCTTTATGCCATGTAGGAATATTATCATTCTTTTTAAAAGTGATACCCCATAAATTGTTACAAAGGGTAAATAATCCTGATAAGGTGCTTTCCAGACTAAAATATGGTTTCAGAATTTCATCATTGATCTCATATTTTTCCTTTTTTAATTTTTCAGCATAATAAGAAGCATCCCACCTTTCCAGTCGTTCACCTTCAAAACCATTCAATTTGGCGTATGCATTAAGTTCTTCGATTTCTTTTTTAGCCGCAGGTTCAGCCACTTCTCTGATATCTTCCAGAAAATCAAGTACGATTTGTTTAGAATTGGCCATTCTTTCCTCCAGGATATAGTCTGCCCAGGTTTCATATCCTAATAAAGTAGCCTTTTCATATCTTAAATTTGCCAACTCTTTAATGATTCCGCTGTTATCAAATTCATTTCCTTTAAAAGCTCTCGTGTTAAAAGCCATAAACATTTCTTTCCTTAGTTCCCTGTTGTCCGCATATTGCATCAAAGGACCATAACTCGGTGCCTGTATGGTAAATTTCCATCCTTCCTTTCCATCTTTTGCCGCTGCATCTTTAGCTGCAGCGAGAACAAAATCAGGAAGTCCTTTCAAATCAGCTTCATTCGTGATGTATTTAGCAAATTCGTTGGTTTCTTTCAGCACATTTTCTCCAAACTTCAATCCCAGTTCTGAGAGCCTTTTGTTGAGCGCTCTGAGTTTCTCTTTGTCCTCCGGATTAAGATTGGCTCCGTTTCTGTAAAAACCTTTGTAAGACTTTTCAAGTAACATAGCATTTTCTCCGGAAAGTTGAAGTGCGTCCCTGTTGTCAAACACTTTTTTAACACGTTGATAGAGTTTGTCATTCAAAAAAATATCATTCCTGTAATCTGTCAGTTTAGCGGATACTGTTTGAACAATTTTTTGTAATTCAGGAGTGGTCTCCATTGAATTAAGGTTAAAAATCACTTTTGATACCCTGCCTACATCTTTGCCGGCATTTTCCATGGCCACAATAGTATTTTCAAAAGTTGGTGGCTGATTGTTTTCTATAACACCATTCACTTCGCTTCTACCTTTCTCAATGACTTTCTCCATGGCCGGTATAAAATGTTCCAATGTGATTTTATCAAAAGGAACCGCCTCAAACGGTGTTTGATAATTTTCCAAAAGCGGATTATTTTGTGCCACCATTCCAGCTGTAGCAAGACTCAATAAAATCATAAATAAACATTTTAATACATTCATAAACTTGGTAGATTAAATTATTAATTGAAAATTCTTATCTTTTAGGCATATTTGGCATACCACCAAACAACTTATCCATGCCTTTGCCTTTACTCATGGTATGCATCATGTTTTTCATCTGATCAAATTGTTTGATAAACATATTTACTTCATGAATATTTTTACCGGAGCCCACCGCAATCCTCTTTTTCCTGTTCATATTCAGAAGTTCCGGATTTGCTCTTTCTTTAGGTGTCATAGAATGAATGATAGCTTCTATTTTTGAAAAAGCTTTGTCGTCAATATTGATATCTGTTGTTAGTTTGGCCATTCCGGGAATCATGCCCATCAAAGATTTAAGGTCTCCCATTTTTTTAATCTGATTCATTTGGCCTAAAAAGTCATTAAAATCAAATTTATTTTTTTTGATTTTTTTCTCAAGACGTTCGGCTTCCTTTTCGTCAAACTGTTCCTGGGCTTTTTCGACAAGAGATACGATATCTCCCATGCCTAGAATCCTTTGGGCCATTCTTTCAGGATGGAATACATCAATGGTATCCATTTTTTCACCTGAACTTATAAATTTGATGGGTTTGCCCACCGCGTATTTTATCGACAAAGCAGCACCACCTCGCGTATCACCATCGAGTTTGGTCAGAACCACACCGTCAAATTGAATTCTTTCGTTAAAAGTAATGGCTGTGTTGACAGCATCCTGACCGGTCATCGAGTCCACTACAAATAAAGTTTCCGTAGGCTGAATAGTGGTTTTGATCAATTCAATTTCATTCATCATTTCTTCGTCCACTGCGGTTCGTCCCGCTGTGTCAATGATGACCAGGTCATGGCTATGCGATCTGGCATATTGTATGGCATTCTGAGCGATGCTGACAGGGTTTTTATTTTCCGGTTCTTTAAATATCTGAACACCAATCTGTTCTGCAATCACAGACAATTGATCAACCGCAGCAGGGCGATACACGTCACAAGCCACCAATAATGGTTTTTTTGACTTTTTTTCTTTTAAATATTTTGCCAGTTTACCGGTAAAAGTGGTTTTTCCCGATCCTTGTAAACCCGAAATGAGAATAATTCCCGGATTTCCTTTGATGTTGATTCCGGCGGCCTGCCCTCCCATGAGTTCAATCATTTCGTCAAGAACGATCTTGACCATGACGTCTCCCGGCTTCACTGCCGTCAGAACATTTTCTTTTCCTAAGGCCGTGTCTTTGATTTTATCGGTAAATTCTTTGGCAATTTTATAATTGACATCCGCAGCCACTAAAGCCCTTCTTATTTCTTTGACGGAATTGGCAATATTTAATTCTGTCAACTTTGTATCACCTTTCAGACTCTTGAAGGCAAAATCCAACTTTTCACTTAAACTCTCAAACATGTTGTATACTAATTCTTCAATTTAAAAGACCGCAAATATAATGTATTATTGGATTGATACTGACAATATTTTAAAAAACGAAATGCTTTGTTCAAATGTTTTTTTATAATTCACTAAAGAAA
This sequence comes from Saprospiraceae bacterium, assembly GCA_016715245.1. Lineage (GTDB taxonomy): Bacteria > Bacteroidota > Bacteroidia > Chitinophagales > Saprospiraceae > OLB9. The sequence goes on along the minus strand of JADKAS010000018.1, from coordinate 41,390 downwards.
ACCCATTTCAGATGTAAGAAAATTAATTAACACATCATTTTGTTCATTTTTTAAGCTTTTTACCAATAAATGTTTAAAAATAATGCCGTTTTCCTTGCTAAAAGCCAGAAAAAAAAGAAAAAAACTAGTCACTAAAACAGAAAAACAACTTAATCAATCCCTATAAATTTGTGTGTCTGCAAACTCAAATTCCAACGAGGATTTTGCATGCAATATGTCACACAGGCTTTTATATTTTCCATTTGGTTTTCATCATCCAGAGGTTGTAGAAAAAAATAATCGAACGATAAATGTTCAAAATCACCAGGTTGGTTTTCTGACTGCGGATAGACGAGTTTTAGCTCATTTCCTTTCGTCACCAAAATGTCAGCATCTGCTTTTGGGCTCACACACACCCAATCCAAACCTGTTGGCAACTTTACAGTGCCATTTGTTTCTATAGCAATTTCCACCTTCTTTTTGTGCAAATAAGTAACCAACGGTTCATCCATTTGCAAACCGGGTTCACCTCCTGTGCAGACCAGAAAAACGGGAAGGTTTATATCTTTTGGCCAAAGGGAAAGAATCATATCTGTAAGTTCCTCTTTGGAAAAATTACCGCCATTTTTTCCATCCATGCCCCAAAAATCAGTGTCACAAAACTTACAAATGGCTTTATCCCTGTCCTTTTCAAGTCCACTCCACAGATTGCATCCGGAAAAACGACAAAATATGGCAGGTCGACCTGTGTGGTAACCTTCACCCTGAATGGTATAATAAATTTCTTTGATCTTGTAACCCATACTTTAATTACGAAATAATGGCTGTGGCTTCGATTTCCACAAGAATATCCGGATTGATCATACTGGAAACGGCTACCATGGTACAGACTGGTTTGATTTTTTTAAAATACTCACCATGGGCTTTTGCCACTTCTGGCCAATCATCAACGTTACGAAGATATATTCTGGTCCTGATGACATCCTCAAGTCGAGCATCGAGTTGTTTTAACACATTTTCAATTATTTTGATAATATAAACGGATTGCTGGTAGGGGTCATGAGAATATATAACCTCTCCGTTTTTTACGGCAGCCGTACCTGCAATTTCTATAAGATTTCCGACTTTAATAGCCCTTGAATATCCCACAATATCTTCCCACACGACACTGGAACTCAATTTTGTTTTCATATTATCTATTTATATTCGTTTACGCCAACAAGGCAACTGTTTAAGGAAAAACCAATTGAAAAAAGTAATTCGCCACATCGGCAAGGCTGTTCATTTTTGCATCGGGAACAGATAGTGTTGTACTGCTACCCGCTTCATTATTGTCGCCAACCAAAATCGTCTTCATACCCAACCTATTGCCAAACTCAATATCAGAATCAGAATCACCTATCATGAGACTTCTTGAAAAATCAATCTCAGGAAAATCTTTTTTCGCTTCCAACGCCATTCCGGGATTGGGTTTTCTGCATAATGGATCAAGGTCAGGCTTATATGGGCAATAATAAATTTCGTCGATTTTACCACCATGAAATAGGATTACATCCAGCATTTTATGATGAATTTCATGCAACATTTCATGCGACATTAATCCCTTTTCTATTCCCGCCTGATTGGTAACCACTACTATCCTGCCAAAAAGAGATGACATTTTAGGCAAAGCTTCCAAAACACCTTCTAAAAACTCAAACTCATCCCATTTGGTAACATAAGCCATCGGCAGTCTTTTGTTGACTACCCCATCTCTGTCCAGAAATAAAGTCCATGAAGCGTCTATTTTAAAGTTGGGCCAGGAATAGGATACTTTGGTTTTCATCATACTTCCTTTCTGCTTACCATTTCTTTTTCAATCCATTCGCACAAAATATGACCCAAAGTAATATGAGCTTCCTGAATTCTTGGTGTATCTCCTGAAGGTACAAGGATGGCACTGTCTGCGACGGTTGCCAGTTTACCTCCTGTTTGCCCTGACCATAAAAAAACGGAAATGCCCATTTCCTTTGCTTTTTCAACAGCAAGAACAATGTTTTTTGAATTTCCTGAAGTAGAAATTGCAATAAGTAAATCCCCAACGGATCCTAAAGCCTCAATAGCACGGGCGTAAACATAATCATAACCAAAATCATTGGCCACGGCGGTCATAAACGACGTATTAACATGCAAGGCTTCCGCCGCATATGCTTTTCTGTTGAGATAAAAACGGCCACTCAATTCAGCCGCCAGGTGCTGTGCATCTGCTGCGCTCCCTCCATTTCCGCAAAACCAGATGGTTCCTCCATTTTGAAGGCATTCCACCATTTTTTCTCCCTGGTATTGAATAGCAGACAGTAAATCATTGTCTGCCAAGATGTTTTGTTTTACCTCGATACTTTTTTGTACAACAGATACAATAAAAGATTTATCCATGTATAAAAATTTAAAAATGAAGCGGCAAGAAAAACACTGTTTATCTCCTTGTCCATATTTAGTGCAAAGAAACAGAAAATTATTGATTTTAAGGTTGAAAAATGAGTTGATTAGATGGGTAGATATTTTTGTATCCCTCCAAAGTGCATTTTCTTCAAGTCTTTCCTTTCATGTGCAGGTATAAAAAATCAATAATAATGCTAAATAGTATGAATAAATATAGGGCCATTTTCAGATTATTGAGCGATTTAAAATTCTGATGATGTTATGATTGGATCACTGAATAAATTTTGCCATAAAGTTTTCCTCAGATAAAAATTTGCGTACCTTTGAGCCGCTCATCAGAGTCAATTTATGAATAGAATAAAAGAAATATTCCTCAAAGAACTCCGTGTCGAATTCAGGCAAAAATATACTTTGGGAGGTATTTTTTTATTTTCTGCAACAGTAGTTTTTTTAATCTACAAAGTGTTTAACACTGTCACCGAACTTGAATGGTCAATTTTGTTGTGGATTATTACCATGTTTTCCGCATTAAATGCCATCGTAAAAAGTTTTTCTCAGGAAAAAAAAGGAACATATTTGTATTACTATTCATTGTTTGATCCTATAGAACTGATCATTGGTAAGTTAATATACAACACCCTTTTTATTTTTTTGCTGTTTGCTGCTATTTTGTTGTTTATGTCTCTGTTTCTGGGTTTTCCTGTCAAAGACACCGAACTTTTTTTCGGAGCTTCTTTTCTGGGAATTTTTGGTTTATCGACAATTCTGACCTTTATTTCCCTGATCTCTACTTCTGATCAGACGGGAAGCACTTTGATGTCCGTACTTTCCATACCGCTGATTTTACCTATCATGTTACTTTTATTAAAAACAACTGCAGTAAGTTTAAGGTTAATTACAGATACTTCCATAGATCAGGACGTTTTGCTTCTTGCCGCTATCGATGCAATTATGTTAGGCACTGTTATTATTTTATTTCCAAGTTTATGGCGCTCATAAAAATGAATCAAAAAAAATCATTACAATGTTGAAAGGATGGTGGTGGAAGTTTGGCGGAGCATTTATTTTCCTCTATGTGCTCATAGGGGGCATGACTATTCCTCTTAGACCCGGAATCACTTCAGTTCAACCTTCCAACGCCAAAACAGGTGAAAATATTTTACTTGATATCACAGGATACAATACGCATTTTGACCAGGCAAAAAATATCAGAGCCTGGTTAAAACTGGATTCAACCCATGCTATCAATGCCTTAAAAACCAACGCTGAAGGTCCCAACCATTTGCAAATGGAGTTTCAAATACCTGAAACTGCACCGGATGGAAATGAAGTATACCCTCTTCATTTAATTATAGACAATGAAATAGATGGAGCTTTTATATTACCGAATGCTGTTTTTGTCTCCAGAAGTACAGATAGTTTGATGTTTAACCCAAACGAATGGACAAATGGTAAAATGGATAAATTTCACAATTACACCGGAATTCAGTTTCCTTACCGGAATATTTTGAATGAAACCATACGAAATACCTTTTTCCATGTGGCGCTTTGGTTTGCCATGTTCATTTTATTACTTTACGGAGTCTATTATTCGATAAGATATCTGCGTTCCGGAAATTTTGATAATGACCGTTTGGCATCATCCTATACTATTGTGGCCATTTTATACGGAAGTCTTGGTATTCTAACCGGTTCTGTGTGGGCTAAATTTACCTGGAATACCTTCTGGACCAATGATGTAAAACTCAATATGACGGCCATTGCTTTATTAATTTATTTTGCATATTTGATACTTAGAGGCATACAATACGATCAGGACAAAAGAGCACGATTAGCAGCGATTTACAATATTTTTGCTTTTATAGCATTAATACCGCTGGTATTTGTGATTCCAAGACTACAAGACAGTTTACATCCGGGAAATGGTGGAAATCCTGCGCTGGGAGGGGAAGATCTCGACAATACACTTAGAATGTTTTTTTATCCTTCTATCATTGCGCTATTTTTGATCGGAAAATGGATGGCAGAGATTTTAACAAGATATGAAAGACTAAAAGATCAATATTTTATAAAAAGCAAATAAAAAAATGTACACAAAAACACAAAAATTTATACAACAAAGTTTCATTATCATTTTGATGGTGTTACTTTTGTCCCCTGAAGTCAATGCACAGGGCATTGATTTTTTACGAAGCACAGGAAAAATCTATTCCGTTGTCGCTGTTATTGTGATACTATTTTCAGGAATATTTTATTTTCTTTACAGAATTGACAATAAACTTACCAAATTAGAAAATCATATTAAAAATGAGTAGTAAACAAGCAAAATTTTTCGAAAGCGTTCAACGCAATTTCGACATTGCGGCTAGTTACACCAATATTCACCCGGGATTACTGGAACAGATAAAGGTGTGTAATGCCGTTTACCAAATGAGATTTCCGGTAAAAATCGGAGAAAATTATGAGGTAATTGAAGCCTACCGGGTTCAGCACAGCCACCATCGTTTACCTACAAAAGGAGGGATTCGTTTTTCTCATCTTGTAAATCAGGATGAAGTAATGGCTCTTGCCGCTTTGATGACCTACAAATGTGCCATTGTAGACGTTCCTTTCGGAGGTGCCAAAGGAGGTGTGAAAATTAGTCCGAGAGCCTATACTGAAGATGAGTTGCAAAGAATAACACGAAGATACACCGTAGAGTTGATCAGGAAAAACTTTATCGGACCTTCTATAGATGTTCCTGCACCTGATTACGGAACAGGCGAAAGAGAAATGGCATGGATACTTGATACCTACCAGACTTTTAAAGGAGGAGAGATCGATGCTGCCGGTTGTGTCACCGGAAAACCTGTACGACAAAACGGTATCAACGGAAGAACTGAAGCAACCGGCCGGGGAGTATATTATGCCCTCAGAGAGTTTTTTAAAGACAAAAGGATGGTAGACAAAATTGGTTCCACCATGGGCATTGAAGGAAAAACGATGGTTATCCAGGGTATGGGTAATGTAGGTTCGTATGCAGGTCTAATTTCTCAGGAAGAAGGTGGTGTCAAAATCATCGGTTTGTCTGAAATTGAGGGTACAATATACAAAGCAGACGGAATTGACATGGAAGCTGCTTTGGCATACAGAAAAGAAAAAGGTAGTATTTTAGGATTCCCGGGTTCAACGACATTGACGGACAGAGGAGAATGGGTCAGTATCGAATGTGACATTTTGCTTCCTTCCGCTTTGGAATCTGTAATAACTATAGATAATGCACACAAGGTAAGAGCAAAAGTAATTGGCGAAGCTGCCAACGGACCTATTACCGCTGAAGCAGAAGAAGTTCTTCTTGACAATAATATTGTTATCATTCCTGATATGTATATCAATGCAGGCGGTGTGACCGTCTCTTATTTTGAATGGCTTAAAAACCTTTCACATATGCGGTTTGGAAGAATTGATAAGAGATTTAACCAAAATACCTACAATAACATTGTAAGTATGGTTGAACAACTGACTGGCAAAACCATTGATGAAAGAGAAAAAGCCATTTTGACCAAAGGAGCGGATGAAATAGATTTGGTACGTTCAGGTCTGGAAGAGACCATGGTAAATTCATATGAAAACATCATGGAAGTATTCTGGAAACATCAGCCAAAAATGAGAAGCCTTCGCTCAGCTGCTTTCGTTAATGCCCTAGAAAAAGTAGCTAATGACTACATGACTTTGGGCGTATTTCCATAATTTTTTTAATTCTGCAAAAAGGTTTGGAAAACCAGCTGTAGCAGAATACCGGAGAAACTCCAGGAATTCTGCTACAATATGGATACTAAATATTTTTTTCTGTTTGGCAAAGGCAGTAATAACGGAATAAAGGTAGATGACTATATCTTCAGAAAAACATTTAAAAAAATAATTAATTCATTTTTCTGAATTCCGAAAAAAACTGTACATTTGCGACCGGATTTAAAAATCCCTATCATGGAGGCTATAGCTCAGTTGGTTAGAGCATCGGATTGTGGTTCCGAGGGCCGTGGGTTCAAGTCCCATTAGTCTCCCAAAAAGCACCGGTTATGCCGGTGCTTTTTTGTTGATTCATGAGTCCAGTTTCCATACAATTTACATTTTCTGCTATCAGAATAAAAAAAAACATTATTTTTGTATTCTCTTATCATATCAGACAACGAATCGGGTTTGATAAGGGTCTTAGAATAGGATTAAAACCCTTTAAAACAAAGTTGCCTTCTGAACAAAAGCATATTTCAAAAAAATTAAATAATTCTGGTATGAAACATTTTGCAATATTCATTTTTATACTTTTTTCCTTTTCCATGGCAGGTCAAAATGCCAAAATATCCGAGTCTCAGTTTCTTAAAACAGAGATGGGAAAAATTGAAAAGTATCTTAACTCTTCTGAATTGGCTTTGAGTAATGAACAAACGGGAAAAATAAAAGAACTTTTGATTCAGAAATATGCTAAAGTTCATACATCATGGAATTCCGGACTCACCAAAAGACAAATGTCCGATAGAAGAACAGAAATTGAAATGGAATACACTCCTCAAATTGAAGGACTGCTTTCAGGAGAACAAAGAATGGCACTTTTTAAAGGGCAACCGGTCCATTCCAAATAGTTTGTCCCTACAATTTTCATTCCTTAGTCAATAGTTTTACTGACTGAAAATTTATTATAAATAATTTTGTTTTATCGGTTGATATAATTACCTTTGCAGCCATTTTTCAAATTTAAAATTTTTTAATCATGGTCGCAATCGTAACAATAGCTGGTCAGCAATTCAAAGTGACACAAGGCATGGAGCTTTTTGTCCACCAGCTAGAAGCCGAACCGGGAACTTCCTTAAAGTTTGATCAGGTACTCCTGATTGACAATCAGGGCAGTATCAAAGTAGGCACGCCGGTAATAAGTGGAGCTTCCGTATCAGCCACAGTCCTTGACAGGGTGAAAGGTGATAAAGTCATCGTCTTCAAGAAAAAAAGGAGAAAAGGATACGAAAAGAAAAACGGACACAGACAGTGTTTTTCCAAAATTAAAATCGATTCTATCACTGCCTGATCGCAGGATATTTTTTTCACTAAAAAATTAAGAATAATGGCTCATAAAAAAGGTGTCGGTAGTTCAGACAACGGACGGGACAGTAAAAGTAAAAGATTAGGAGTAAAATTATTTGGCGGTCAGTATGCACAAGCCGGTAATATCATCGTAAGACAAAGAGGTACAAAATTTCATCCTGGTGACAATACTTATTTAGGTAAAGATTTTACCCTTCATGCGAGAGTAGATGGAATTGTTACTTTCAGAAAAGCAAAGGACAATAAAAATTACGTAAGTATTTTACCTGAATTGATTGAAGTTAAGGAAACCGTTGCTCCGGTTGCAAACGCCAAACCTGCAGCAAAGGCAGCTCCGGTTGAAAAAGCTGCACCTGCTGCAAAGCCTTCTTCATCAAAGGACAATCTTGCAAAAATTGAAGGAATAGGTCCTAAAATAGCTGAGTTGTTTAATAATGCAGGAATTATGACATTTGCAGACCTTGCCGGCAGTGATGTCGATAAACTGAAAGACATATTAAGCGAAGCAGGACCAAGATTTGCAGCTCATAACCCAGGCACATGGCCACAACAAGCTTCTCTGGCTGCAGATGGTAAATGGGACGAATTAAAAACATTACAAGAATCTTTGGATGGTGGCAAAGTGGCCTCCAATGAAGAAGAATAATTTTTCGGGTTTACATTACCAAAAACGATTTTTGTAGTAAAAACGAATTAAAATTAGCAAAAAGAGGGCAATTGTCCTCTTTTTTTATTATATGAACATAAGACTTTAGCTCTCTTGCACCATTTTTCTTACCTTTCAAAAGCCAAAAACACAATTTTTCCGTCACTCTTCGGAAAATAAGACCACCTTCAAATCATCAATCCGAAGTTGTTTATCTCCTTCCGCATTCCAGTAAAGAACAGACAAATGAGACCAAACTGCAGGGCATTTGGCATCAAGAAAAAGTTCTCTTGTTTCTGAGTTTTCTAAAAAATGGTGTATACGTATTAAATTGTTTTGAACCTCCGTTTCACCTCTATAAAATTTTATTATTAACTGAGCCTGTTTCCAATCTGTCCATTCCTTTTCCTCACAAGAAAATACACTGTAAACACGTACTCTGTTTTGTGGCCCCCCGGGGTTTTTGATTGTATAAATACCAGAATACTGAAGGTCCTTGTTTAATAAAATTTTTCCATTACCCTCTACAGAAACACTGTTAGCCGTAGTGTCATTTTCAAATTTATTTTCATAAATAACCTTTTCATTCTTCAGTATACCTTCATAAGAATAATTATTAAAAAGCAATTTAGTGTCTGATTCAGCGCTTGACCATCTTCCGATTTTTTTCCAATAATATTCTTTGGTTAGATTTAGAACCTGTACTTTTCCTGTATGGGCATTATATACCCACCAAATATTTACATAAACAAAAATGACAGATACTACAAAAAAAACGGAAGAGAAAAATTTATTTTTCCTGACAGCTTCCAACAATGCAGCCATAGGAAAAACAAACAAGGGATAATATTGAACCATGGCCCTTCCCCCGGTGCTTCCGTAGTCCCACTGATCCCATGCAGTAACTATATAAAAACTGAGGCCCATTAATACCAGTACCGGAAGTATGTTTTTATTCTGTCGAATAAATGGAAAGATGCCAATAAATGACAATATCAATAAGGGACTGTACCGCAACCAACCACTTTTATAACTAAAAGTAAAATTTTTGACATGAGGATGCAGCCAACTGAAACCCTGATCCTGATAACTGTAAATAATCCATTCTCCTGTTGCCCATTTCCAGTAAACAGGTTGTATTAAACCAACCAATGCAACACATACCATAAAAACAATCAACTTTGGTAAGTGTACTTTCAAAAGTTGTAAGCGCGCTTTAATGTCTTCATAAGAATTTATACCCCATAATAATGGGATCAGAACAGCAATTAAATCAGTGGGGCGTATCAATGCTGCCCAACCGCATAACAACCCAAGCCATATAATTCTTTTTGTATTCACTGATTGATAAAGCCGAATAGTATTCCAAATAATTAAAGTATATATAGTAAATAAGGTAGAATGAGTCATTGCCTGATCAATGGCAATATAATTCAGAAGATTACTTCCTGTTATCAAAAGAAAAAGAGCTAAAACTGTTGTCCATTCGTCATAATATACCTTCAATATTTTTCTCAGAAAAAATAAACCAAGTAAACCCCAAAACAACATCCCTATTCCAATACTGATCTGATAAGGATAGGAAAACCCATCAGCAAGGTAATTTTCAGAAATTTTTGCATAAAGGTGTCCTATCCAGAACCAGGGAAACATGGCAATGGCCTGGCCTGCCGAATATTTAAATACAAAATTACCTGAAGGGGGATGAATATATGCCTGGTGAAAATCAGGCGTCGGGTAATATTTCTGAATGATACTATCCCTGAACGACATTTTTTTGGCGTCTTTATAAATAAAAAACGTCGGTAAGTACATGTAGTACCCGGAAACATCCCAGCCAATGGTTGCTTCGGTTCTGGTTTGTTCCCATCTGGGGTAAAAAAACAAAGCGGTATATAAAATTATACCAAAACTAATGAAGTACAACCATTTAGGTAAAACAGACATATGTATTTTTTTAAGTTTTTACTTAAATGTTTTATTCAGAGAAATGTATGTAAAAATTAAAATAAATCAAATCGTTCTGGCCTAAATAAACATTTCAATTTAATGTATTCATCAAAATTAATCTTTTTCTGAAAACACCAATAGAAATATAAAGCATCATATAATTTTTCCGGCAAATTTTTCTTCATCCCAGATTTCCACGGTTCCCAATTCCTGGGCTTTTTTAAGTTTTGAACCTGCTTTTTCACCGGCAACAAGAATGTTTAGTTGAGAACTGACGCCTGACAACACTTTAGCCCCTGCTTTTTCTGCAAGCTCCTGAGCAATTTTTCTGTCCATCGTCGTCAGCGTTCCTGTAAACAATATGGTTTTTCCAAACAAAGGAGCATCTTCAGAAACTGCTACAGGTTTATCCTCTTCTGTCTGTGTCAGATTAACACCAAATGTTTCCATTTTACGAAGCATTTCGATATTTACCGGATTTTTGAAATACTCCATCACATTCCGGGCAACAACAGGACCTATGTCTTTTATATTTGTAAATTTTTCTTCATCCCAGGATGTCAGGTCCAATACATGTGATACTTCTCTGGCTATAAGTTTGGAAGCTTTTTTGCCCAAATGGTGGATACTCAATCCATGCAACAATTTCTGAATCGGGTTTTTTTTAGCTTTTTCAATTGAGATCTGTAAATTTTCAACTGACCTGGCACCAAAACCTTCCAGCCCAGCAATTTTATCATAATCGAGATTGTATATATCACTGATATCTTTCAACCAACCCAGCTGGTGAAATTTTTCAACATAGGATTTTCCAAAACCATCAATATCCATCGCCTCTTTTGACACATGGAATATCATCTTTTGCAGATTTTGTTCGCCGCATGTACAATTGGCGCAACGCCAGGCCGCTTCTCCTTCTTCACGAATCAAAGCGACTTCCTCCACTTTATTTGCCGGACAAAATTTTGGGAAAAGAATTTCCAATTCATTTCCTTTCCTCAATTCAGGAAAAGATTTGACGATGTATGGAATCACATCCCCTGCCCTCTCCACAAGAACCGTATCTCCAAGACGCAGGTCTTTAGCCCTGATAAAATCATCATTATGAAGCGAAATGGATGAAATGGTTACACCTGCCAGATATACAGGGTCAATTTTTGCGACCGGTGTGACACTTCCTACTTTTCCTATCTGATATTCTATGTCCCTGAGAATACTTGTAGCTTGTTTAGCCTTAAATTTGAACGCAGTAGCCCATCGGGGATGATGCGCGGTACTTCCACATTTTTCCTGGTATTCTTTTTTATCCACTTTAACCACCATGCCATCAATTTCATAGGCAAAGTCATCTCTTTTTATCTCCCAGTCCCTGATAAATTTTATCACTTCCTGAATACCCGAACATAATTTTTTTCGACCCCGGGTATCTTAAAACCCAAAGCACCCAATTGTTCAATATTCTGAAAATGAGAATCTATATTGCGAGTAATGTCATTCCCTTCTTTATCTTCGACATAACCTACCTGGTAAATAAAAGCCTCAATACCCCTTTTTCTGGTTTCATTGGCATCTTTTGTACGTAATCCTCCGGTGGCAGCATTACGCGGATTGGCAAACAAGGTCAGCCCGTTTTCTTCCCTGAGTTTATTTATGTTTTCAAAATTTTCCTTTTTGATAAGCGCCTCACCCCTGAGTTCAACCTTGTTCCAGCCAATGGAAGAAAAGGATACTTTAAGCGGTATACTGGGCATAGACTTTGCATTAGGTGTGATGTCCTCACCCAACACTCCATTTCCTCTCGTAGCGGCTCTTACTAAAACATCATTTTCAAATAATAATGAAATACTTCCGCCATCATATTTCGGTTCCACCGAATACTGAACATTTTTTTCAGAAGCTAAAGCAAGTAACTTTTTGATTCCAGTATCAAAATCATTCAGGTCTTCATCCGAATACACATTGTCCAGGGACAACATCGGTGTTACATGTTGTACCTGGGGAAAATCAGGTGAAAGGTCAGCTGCAACCCTTTGTGTAGGAGAATCCGGCGTTATCAGCTCGGGGTAATTTCTTTCAAGTTCCTTCAACTGATTGTACAAAATGTCATATTCAGCGTCGGAAACTAATGGATCGTGCTGTATGTAATACCGGTTTTCATGAAATCTCAAAACATCTCTCAGAGATTCCATATCATTTATACCCGCTTTTTGTTGTAAAAAGATGCGGGATTTCCCCATCATTTCACTGATGTTATTTTGTCCGTCCATTTGAAACAGGGTTAGTCGATATGACCAATCTTAAAATATCCGTTGTCGGCAACCATAAATCCGTAATACTTGTATTGTAATGTGGTCAGGTCCGCTGTGGTATTTCCGGATTTCCCATTTGGCATGGTGAGTTGAATAGCCAGTTTTTTAACTCTGCCGTCTTCAAAAAACTCACTGCCGGCATATTGCATATTAATATTTCGTTCATTACATTGAATGGCAGCCTGAGCAAATTCAGCCATTGTACTCATGTGGGAAAACTTCACCATTACTTGATCCTGCTTAAATTCGATGACGGTAGGTAATACCTTTGGTTCGCAGGAACTCAACAGAAAAACGACGCTGAAAAATAAAAATGTCCTATACATGACTAATAATTTATTATACTTTTTGTAAAAATGAATGAATTGCGTTTTTAGCAAAATCGGATAAAATCAATCTGCCGCTTTCTTCGGCTCTTGCTTCAAGAAGCTGATCCCAATGAGATGTGCCTTCCCAAAAAACTTTTTTCAAAGATAAAAGAGCCTGAGGGTTTTTAGTCAATAATTCACCGGTAAAATGTTCAATATAGGCATCCAGTTGCTGAACGCTGTCAAATACTTCAGTAAACAATCCTTTCTGCTTTCCCCATTCTGCTGTCTGCCATTCTCCGGCATTCAGCGCCATCTGGCTGAAAGCAGACAAACCAATTTTTCTTTCCACAGCAGGACCAATGACAAACGGGCCAATGCCTACCGCCAGTTCTGATAATCTGATACTTGCATATTGTGTTGCCATAGAATAGTCACACGCAGCAGCAATACCTACACCTCCTCCCACAGCTTTGCCCTGAATCCTCGACAATACAATTTTGGGACAGGTGCGTATGGCATTGATTACATTGGCAAAACCCAGAAAAAATTTTTTTCCTTCATCAAAATCTTTAATACCTGCCAACTCCGTAAAACTGGCGCCTGCAGAAAAAGTCCTGTGCCCGGCACTTTTCAGCAATATCAAGATGACTCCTTCGTTATTTCCGGCATCCTCTATGGCACTCGCCAAAGCTGACAGTAGATGTCCTGGCAAAGAATTCTGCGCAGGATGGAAAAATTCAATCGTTGCCAATCCTTTTTTTATCTCAGTTTGTATATGACCTTCCATATTAATATACATTTTTACATTTGACCATAGTGAGAATAGTAGCTAAGGCTACAGATTCACCTGTTTCATCAGATACATCAACCAACCATTTGACAATGCCCTTGCGATAGTCTTCGGTATCTTTTTTTTCCTGAACTACTTTTTCTTTTACAGTAAGGCGGACACCAATGGTCATTCCCGGGTAAACAGGTTTAACAAAACGGCATTCGTCAAGGCCATAATTGAGCATCACAGGACCTTTGGCGGCATCAACAAATAAACCCGCCGCTGCAGAAAGGATAAAATATCCATGTGCTACTCTTTGTGTAAATGGAGTCCCTTCCAGCGAAGTTTCATCTGTATGTGCATAAAAATGATCCCAGGAAACATTGGCAAAATTTACAATGTCAGACTCCGTAATGGTTCTTTTGTGGGTAATCAAGGTCTCTCCGATCAAAAGTTCTTCAAAGTGTTTTTTGAACGGATGTACCAGATCAATTTTATATTTTCCACCGTATTGATATTGTTGTGTGATAGCTGTCAAAGTGGTTGGGCTTCCCTGAATGGCACACCTTTGCATATAGTGTTTCACCCCGCGAAGGCCTCCCATTTCTTCTCCTCCTCCTGCTCTTCCCGGGCCTCCGTGAACCAGAAGTGGCATTGGCGAACCATGTCCTGTACTTTCTTTGTACGAATCTCTGTTGAGCACAAGAATCCGTCCATGGTGGGTTGCAGCATTGACTACAAATTCTGTGGCATGATGATCATTATAAGAAATGTACGAACAACACAAAGACCCTTTTCCCAGACGTACTAATTCGACAACTTCTTCTATATCTTTGTACGGCATCAATGTAGAAACCGGACCGAATGCTTCTATATCGTGCACACCTCTTTTTTCGAATGGTCTGTCATTACGAAGCAACACCGGAGACATGAACGAACCGCTTCCGGATGTATTTCCATGAAGTTCTACATTGAACAAATCTCCATACACCAGGTCACAATCCAGCATCAACGCCTGTACTTTTTCCCTTACTTCAGCTAATTGTGTTTTTCCTGCCAGTGCACCCATCCGTACACCTTCTACACGCGGATCGCCCACAGTAGTTTGTGCCAGTGCTTTGCCCAATGCAATCTGCACATCTTCTATGAGGTGTTCGGGCACAAAAATTCTTCTGACGGCAGTACATTTCTGTCCGCTTTTGACGGTAATTTCTTTTCTGACCTCTTTGATAAAAATGTCAAATTCAGGATCCTGAACAGAAACATCGTGACCCAGCACCATACTATTTAAGGAATCAGCTTCCATATTGAACGGAACCGATTCAGCCAGTAATCTAGAATTTGATTTTAACATAAGGCCTGTGGATGCACTTCCGGTAAATGTCACCACGTCCTGGCTTTCAACATAATCAAGAATATCCCTGGCGCCTCCGCAAACCAGTTGAAGTGCTCCGACAGGTAAAATACCTGACGCAATGATATCCTCGACCACAACTGCTGTGAGGTAAGAAGTCAGCGTTGCCGGTTTTACTATAGCCGGCATCCCGGCAAGCCAGTTGACCGCACATTTTTCCAACATACCCCAAACGGGAAAATTGAATGCATTGATATGTACAGCCACACCTTCCTTAGGTACAAGAATATGATGCCCAATAAAAGTTCCACCTTTGCTGAGTCCTATACTGTCACCTTCAATATAATAAGGAAGATCCGGCATCTTTCGCCGTAGGGAAGCATTGGCAAAAAGATTGCCTATTCCCCCTTCTATATCAATCCAGGAATCACCTCTGGTAGCCCCTGTTTTATAGCTCCATTCATAATATTTTTCTTTGCGGTCCATAAGATACAGAGCCAGTTGTTTCAGCATTATTCCACGTTGCTGGAAAGTCATCTTCCGCAATTTTTTATTGCCTTCCGAACGGGCAAAATCATAGGCCGAGGCCATATTTATCCCCTGGGTGGACGCTTCAGTTATTACCTCACCTGTGCTCGCGTCAAAAAGTTTCTGGCCTTGTCCTGTGCCCTGAACCCAATCTCCTGCTATAAAATTTTTAAGAACCATTTGTGAATAATATGTTTTGAGTGGAATTATTTTTCCATGAAGCAAAAGTAATCAATTGCTGTAAAACCTTATAGCAAATTCAGGTTGTAAGCTGAATAAAATTTTTATTAACCTCAGTACTTCAGAAAATGTATTTATTTTCAAGCAGATTACACAAACACAGTTCATTAGTTTTCCCTTTTTGCGCTTACGTAAAAATGATAATTATTTATCCTCAATTATTGACAAGCGATCCCAAAGAGAGCTGCATTGTAAAAAAATCAATAATGACTAGAACATATTCATCAATCTGAAATAAATATCCTAAGCACATAATCTTTTATCATTCCCTTAAATATAATTCCATGCAATGGCAAAACCGCATACCAGTACAACCTTCCCAAAACACCCAGAGGTCTGAAGGTGGCAGTTTGATACAGCACATTGTTTTCATCAATTGTGAATTCCAGCCACGCTTCACCGGGAAGTTTCATTTCTGCATATAAAAGTAATCTTTTTTCCTTTTTATCAGCCAGCAAAACCCTCCAGAAATCCAAAGCGTCTCCGGTAAATATTTTCGTTTGACTTTTCCTGCCTCTGCGCATCCCTACTCCACCAAAAATCTGATCGATAATTCCTCTTATCTCCCACAAAATATTTCCGTAATACCATCCGTTTTGTCCGCCAATGGACCAGATTTTTTCCAGGGTACGTTGGGAATTGTTTACCCGGCATTGACGATTGTCCTTAAAACAACCTTTTGATGGAACTTCAACGTATTGAGAAATTCCTTTTTGCAAAATATCACTGGTCATAGCATCTTTCCAACTTGATAAAACCTGATTCTGTTCGATTTTATCAAATGCCAGGCGGATGGAAGAATCGTAATCCAGCAAAGTGATTCCAAGATCAGCAGCCAGATTATTGGGTTTACATATAACTTCCACCTTCATACTGTTTACCAGGTTTTTGGCCAGAGCATAAGAAGTCGAAGTTACAAAGTAGAGCCAGTAAGAAGATATTTTTGGTGTCATTACAGGCACAACCCAGATATATCTTTTTAATCCCCTGATTTTCGCAAACCGCAACAACATTTCTTTATAACTCAAAATATCAGGACCTCCGATGTCATAAGCATTACCAAAAGATGGCGGATAATCTTTTACACCATCCAGAAACTGAATGACATTGCGAATACCAATAGGTTGACATTTTGTTCTTAACCATTTTGGTGTGATCATCACAGGAAGTTTTTCTACCAGGTCCCTGATGATTTCGAAAGAGGCACTTCCCGAACCTACAATGATGCCTGCCCGCAATGTAGTCAAAGGTACTTTTCCACTGCCAAGAATTTCTTCAACATTTTTTCTGGAAGAGAGGTGTCGTGACAATTCCTGTTCGTTTATTATTCCACTCAGATAAACAACCTGTCTTGCCCGTGTATTATCGATCCTGTTTTTAAAATTTTCGGCACATTCCTCTTCAAGATTTTCAAAATTTCCGGTTCCCGCCGACATAGAATGTATAAGGTAGTAGGCAATTTCAATATCTTCCGGTATGGTTTGTAAAGTCGGAGGATCAAGGAAATCAACTTCAATTACAGTTATGTTTTCGGGGCTGTAATTGTGATAATGAAACCTTTTTGCATCTCTCACGCAACAAACCACATGGTGTCCTTTTTCCAGCAAAACAGGAAGCAATCTCTTGCCTATATAACCGGTAACACCTGTCAGCAAAATTTTCATTGAAAATTATTTAATAACAATGTAAACTGTTTTTAAGAAAGATTGGTGATTTTTAATGTATTTAGTTCACATACAAATATGCAACTTTAACATAACTTAAAACACTATGTTTTCTGATACAGCAAATAAAAGCTGAAGGCAGATAGCTGTAATACCCCCATGAATCACCATTGTTAATGTTTTCTTTCCATTTTTCAAAAAAGATGGAAAAAAAGAAAAAAACAATACATCCGGCAACCAGAAATTTATATTGATTCATATTACTATTTCTTATAATATTCAGTAAGGGTTTTATCATTATTCTTACTGAATTTCACTGTTTTGCAAATGTAATCAATTGATTACATTAATGAATATAAAAAATTGATTGCAGAAAAAAATCATAAATTTATTGTCATTTTATAAAAAAGAATTACATTTTCAGCTGAAAAAATAAAACCCGTATTTAAAATGAAAAATTGTATCAAATTAAGTATTTTACTGTTTATTTTTCTTTTTCCGGAGAGGATGTTGTCAGACCATATTGTCGGGGGAGGAGTTGAATATGACATTACACCTCTGAATGACGGAACTTTTCTGGTATCAGGACGCTTCATTGAATACAGAAACGCAGTGTCAGGGGGATCTCCATTTGATTATACAAAGGAAATAGGAGTGTACAGATATAATGGAATACAATGGATATTTGAGGTCGCCTTTGTCACAAAAACATTACAAAATATCAAAGCGGTAAGAAATATTCCTGGTAATATATACTGTAATCAGAATTCCGCCATTGTGACTGAATTTGCTGAATACCCTTTTGAATATATTCTCAATGCCCAAAATAATACGGTGATGTTGGCCTGGCAAAGGTGTTGCCGCGAACCGGATATAATTAATGTTTTACCATCACTCGGAATGGTCAATTTTTTTACCATAACACAAAAAGGTCAGGTTACCAAACATAGTTCTCCCCGCATACAAAATAATTTTAAAAGCCTGACTTTTGTGAATGAAGATAACGAAATAAGTATATTTGAGAATACTCCTCAGGATGTAAGTTACAAGTTTGATTGGGGAATTCCTAAAATTAGTGGCGGAACTTCTCTTGTGCCATATGACTGTAATAGTCCTATTCCCGCTCCGTCAAAATGTTTGCCTCCTTTTACTGATATTTATTATGCCGAAGGATTTAGTCATTTAATGCCCTTTCACATTACAGGCAGTCAATCCATAAATACAGATACCGGTCATATTTTATTCAATTCTTCACTTAATGGCAATTTTCTGACCTGCATAGCTTATGAGGTTTATTCAAGTAATAATAAATTGTCTGAAAGTAGTTTTGATTTTGCCATACTTGTGACAACAGGAAATATTAATTATTTTTTTGGCGGAGATCGGTTTTATGACAAAAACGGCAACTCCGTAAAAGATGTCGGCGAAACTTCTTTTCATTTTCCAATAGTAAAAGAAGGTGAAGATTGCGGGATTCAATTTGATGAATCCGGTGCATATTCTCTGTTTTTAAAAAACAACCAGAATGTAGTCTTTACATCAGAATTGCCTGAATGGAAAATAAACACTACGGACTCTAAAATAACCTTTACGACTCCTCATCCGGTTTTTACCGATACTGTACATATTCCTTTTGTGCCTGTCATAAGTGATGTTAAAAAATTAAATGGTTATGTTGTTCAGGATAATCTCCGTTGTAATGAAGATGCAGAAATTATTTGTAACTTATCAAATACCGGCACAGTTGCTAATAATGTAACCGTAATAATGATTATTGACAGTCTGCTTGAAATAACAGACTTTCAATCACAGCCTGTAATAAATGGAGATACAATCGTATGGGAAAATCTCTTTATTGATGTCGCACAATCATTACAACTTAAAGGAAATGTAAAACTGCCAAATGAAATGTTTACCGGACAAGAAATAAACATTCATGTAACAGTTAAGGAATTACCTTCAAATTCTGTCATAGATTCATTTGAGTATATCCGTATTCTGGAATGCGCCGTTGACCCGAATGACAAGCAGGTTTCCCCTTCCAGAACCTGTCTCAACCTTACCAAACCGGAAGAATATCTGTATTACACCATCCGGTTTGAAAATCTGGGAAATGCCTATGCCAAAGATGTAATTATTGTCGATAGTTTGTCAGAAATGCTTGACATAAATACCTTTGAGATTCTCGAATCAAGTCATAATCATTATTATAAATTAACGGACAGACATCTGGAAATTTACTTTCCTGATATCAAACTTCAACCATTCATTTTAGATTCAGTCAAAAGCAAAGGTCAGATTATTTTCAGAATAAAACCAACAATTGATGTGCCTGAAGGGTATAAAATTTATAACACAGCTTCCATATATTTTGACAGAAATGAACCTATTATTACTAATACCACCTTCAATACTATCAGAAGTTTTATTTCAGAAGACGAACCTTTGTCTTCCGGCACAGGAAAAATCCTGATCAGCCCGAATCCTGCAGGAAATGATAAAATCATCTTACTTCCGGAAATATGGGTTTTGCCACTTGACGTCCGTGTAAGAATATACAACAGCACTGGCAAGAACATTCAGAATACGGATGAAATGTTTGGTAAACCCATTGACATCAGCCATCTCGGAAACGGAATATTTTTTCTACATTTATTTCACAAAGGAAAATGCATCAGTGCGTTGCCGTTGATTAAGTTGTAAGTTACGAATACTTATTCTGTTCAACGAAATGTACATTTTCACATTACTTTTTGCCGCGATAGGGATAGAAGCGAACACGAAGCGAAGCGGAGTAAAGCGTATAGCCCGGGCTGAAAGCATCGCCACCAAAAACAATATATTTTTTCCGATTGTCTATGTATTTTATTTGATTAAAAAAATAAAAAAACCCTTCCCCTGACTAGGAGGAAGGGTCACTTTCCAAAAACAATAAAATATCTTTATATTATTCTATGACGACCATCATTTTGGTCTCTCTGTGTTGTCCGCTCTGAACTGTATAAAAATAAACACCATTGGCCGGTAATTCTGATTTACTGACTATGATCTTTCTGCTGCCGGCGTCAAAAAACTGGCGTACTTCTTTGACGAGTTTACCACTCAGATCGCGAATAGTACAATGTACCTCGCCAGCTTCAGGCAAATCGAAAGTTATCTCTGTCATCTGACTGAAAGGATTCGGAATATTCTGGTGTACAACAAATGAATTTTCATTTTCAGACACTTTCCATACAAGGTTGTGTGTTTTCAGATTTCCATCATACATTTCAGCATTAATCACTGAAGAATTGATTTCGAATGCTTCTGCAATATTTCCCGAATGAAGTGCCATAAACTCAAGGGTCATCAGCGCATTATCTTTTTCTGCAGGGAACATTTTGTTATCATTCCAGCTGAAAGTAATTTTGCCTTCACCCAAACGAGCCATTCCAAAATGTTGATCATTGGTAAATTCGTGTACGATATTAACCAATTCCAGACCGGAAGCATCAAATTCCATGGTAAACTGTATACCATTGATGTTTGATGATTGGTTCATGTAGACCGGAATTCTCACCAACTCACCTTTTGCAAAAGAAGTTTGAGTTGTACCGACCGTACGGGAACTTCTGCTATCTGCTGTTTCAGGTGAAAAACCATTCGCTTTTGCTGATGCATCTACGTCGCCGGTTTTCACACCCACAAAGTCAATCACCATATCATTGCTGAATCCAAAAATGTCATATTTTTCATTAAAAGATTCTTCATGTCCCTGAGACGGATTAATAAATTTGTATTGTTTGTCAACAAATCTCCAGGATGTGTTTGCCGGAAATTTTTCATTCGTTCCAAGAATCACTTTCCTGAGTTCCACAAGGTCAAGGGTATTGATGGATTTATCTTTATTGATATCAGCTGCAATTAAAGTATAAGGTGAACCTAAAGACTCGATTCCCAAAATATGTCTTTGAATCCATACCAGGTCCAAAGTTGAAATACCATTCATCACGTCATCATTTTTTGACGGATTTACCTGATAGTCAAAACCTGAAGCGAGGTTTGAAAATACATATTCTCCTGAAGCTTTAGTCATAAAATCAAGTTCTGTACCTCCCAACTCCACTGAAACATTTTCAACCATTTCATCTTTTTGAGTTGCGACTTTTCCGCTTACCAGACCACCGATAAGTCTGCCTTCACAGGCCTCCAGATTATCCTGTACATCGATAAAAGTAGTACAGACACTTTGATTAACCACACCCATTGGGGTAATGATTCCAACATACATAGAAACCGGCTGTTCACCTAAATCATTACAATCATACGTGATTTCTGAAGTTACTATTGGAAGACCTGCTCTATCCAGGGTGATTTCTTCATAAGAAAAGATCAGATCGTACGTTCCGCAGATATGACTGCTACCTTTGTCAAACAAACTAATGTCCACCGTTGCCATACCTACATCAATCCTTCCGTCACTGTTGAGGTCCATTGGTGTAAGGTTTACTGAGAGTCCATTGTGGCAAACCGGGGTTGGCGCTTTGCAGTTAACTACTGTAAACAATTGTTCTGCCGTAGTAAGATTGCCGCATTTATCTTCAAAAGTATATACAATTTTATGGGTTCCAATCGGATAAATACCGGAAGCATCAATCGTTTCACCAACACTATTTACAGGCGCAATATCAAAAGAACCATTATTGAAGGCGTCTATTTTGTAGGAGTTGGCAAGTAATTTTGTACAATTATCTGAGGCAACCGCAATCAGGTCTATGTGGCCTTCTTCGCAGTCAGGATCATAGGTACATACTGAAATTTCACTATCGAAATCTTCTATGACAGGACTTTCATTGTCGTTTACCACAATTGTTTGTGTGTGTGTCCATGTTTTATAGGTTGTTCCTGAAGGGGATGTAGTGGTTTGACACCAGTCAATCACAGTCCAGTATCTCAAAATTTTAAAGCAGGCCGGACCATTTCCATTATTGAAGGAAAAAACTTTATCTTCAAAATCGGCACCTACCAAGGCGCAAGCCCCATCTCCAAATGTAGGTCTTCCCAAAACATCTGCTGAAAATGCAGGATTTTTTGGATCAGCACAACCTTCAAGATTCATGTAATCATCAGGCCAGTCGATATTGGCACCTACAAAAGGAACTGTTTCTTCAAAAGTAATGGTTTGAAAACAAGTTGCTTTTCTGCCTCCCAAATCCGTAACCTCAAAATCTCTTCGGATAGATCCGATTCGGCAGGCATTCATGGTATTGGTAACCTCTACTTCTTCAATGGTAAGCTCCTCACAATTATCGTCAGCTTCAGGCCAACCAAAAGGGGTAACCAAATCTTCCATATTGAAAGAAAAATCACAATCAACCGTCATATCATCCGGACAAGTAATGGTAGGTCCGATTTTATCCTGAACCTTTACACTGACCATACAATCGTTGAAATTACCTGCTTTATCAATAGTTCTGAAGGCTACCATCTGATCATTGGCGAGGTCTGCACAACAGAATTTTACGTGTGAACTCCACGAACAAGGATCCGTGATTTCTACCACATATTTGGCTGTTAAGTCAGCAGAGTAACCAAACCAATCTCCATTATTACTGTGATATTTTACTACATAAGGTGTATTGGCAGGACTACCCCCTGCCCACTTTCTGTACGGAGAAGTTGACCCACTTTGCCAGGTATATTTACCATCTCTGTCAAGGTCACTCAACCCAATAATAATGTCAATCCAGTCCGGAGCCACAGGCTTCACCAGAGCAAGAAATCTATTCCACAACCAGGTATCTTCTCCTGCCGTTTCAATGGTAACTACATTTCCACCTAAGGCTTTCGCATTTTTGAAGGCTATCTCAGGGGTAGCGGTATGTTTTGATAAATAATAATAATGTTTGTCAGCTCCGGTTCCGTATTCTCCCATATAGTGAAAATCCGGAAATTCAGGTGTTTCACATGGAGTACATCGTGTATTGTTCATTCTTCTGGCTACCATTGTAACAGCAGAACATTCGTCGTAACTACCGTCGTCAAGTACAAAAGCCGGTATATGAGCTACCCCTTCATTGGCAAGTGCCACCGTGGTAAATTCATCACAAATACTGACCGGAGAAGTATTGTCTGAAACCGTTACAATCATGTTTATGGAACTGCTGTTTCCGCACCAGTCGTAAGCTGTATAGGTCACAATGTGATCACCAACAGGTAATACAGCATTTCCTCCATTTGTATTATTATTAAAACCACCGGGATAGGTCACATCAACTTCTATCTGAGAAAGTAGTGAACAATTGTCCTCAACTACAATGGAAGGCAATTTGAAAGAAGCTTCGCAGGCGTGATTTGATGTAGACACCGTCATATCTGCAAGACCGTCTATCACAGGTGTTTCTGTATCAGCAATTTCTATTAATTGGTCGTAATGAGGAATTGTCCTGAAGAGACATGATTCTTCATAAACTTCCCATCTTCTGATAATTTTTGTCACACATTTATGTGCAGGTAGTTCAATATCCGTAAACGTTACAAAAAGTTTACAGTGTTCGATAGAGGAAGGATATAAATCGGAACCATCAAGGCTAGGAACACCTGTCCCAAACTTGCTGCCGATATCCAACGGAGAGGGATGACCTGCAAATGGTTGTCCGACCGGAATTTTTGCCCAGTTTCCCAAACATTCCAGGTTTGTGCCATCTGATTTTTTCAGATTCAATGGCATATCAATATCATTAAGGTCGGCTATAATCGTCACATCGAAAATAAAGGTAACCAATGTTGATTTATTGTTTGATTTATCCGTAGCCTGATAGGTTCTGGTAATTCTTTTTAGCACATTAGGAGCTAATCCATTGGCACAAGTATTGACCGTAGTGGTTTCATTCACAATACTAACTGTTGATCCCGGACAATTGTCAACCACTGTGGGTACAAAAGAAAGCATCTCAACACAGGTACGATTTAAAATACCGACAGGAGGGGTTATTACCGGAATCATTTCGTCCATAATAACAATGGTACCCCAACAGGAATTAGTACCATTGGTGACTTTGGCGTAAAGCGTTTGTCCGACATGGGTACAATTGACATTAGGGCTACCGGCAATCGGCAATCCATTGGTCGTTTTCATTACGGTGACGGTGTGTGTTCCCCCACAGGTATTGTTGCTTGCCAGCATCATTGCGGCAGTTACCGTTGCAGAACCATTGCCACCGACAGCAACATTTACTCCGGAATTACACGCACATTCCTGAGCAACGGAAAAAGTGTTAATAAAAAAAAGAAGAAACAGCAGGAATAACATTCTACCGGTTACCTCCCTGATAAACAAATGAGTTTTCATTACAAGATCCTTTTAAAGTTTTAAAAAATGTATATGCCCATGAATACAAAATGTATCTCAGAGCCCAGGTTAATAAAAACAATTCACAAACTTCACATATTACAATTATATATTATATATACAATTATATCAATGAAGAATTTTAGGATCTACTATGGTTGGATAATCGGTTTTCGTCACAAATGTAAATAATATATAATATGTAAAGTATTAATTTATAGGTTATTTTTCATATATTTTTTTTATAATATGTTATTGTATTATAATTTAGTATAATATGTATAGTAAATATTATCAATTATTAAATCAATTTTTAGCGGCGTCATCATGAATTATGATATTTGATTAATTATTATTCAATACCATCAAATAATATATTAACCATTTCCCTCTTCAAAATACATCATTACAATACAGGATTCGCCTTAAAAATTATATTACATCTTTTTTTTCCTTATCGCCTGGATAATCATTTTGACCATCAACATTTACAAATTATTCCCTACCTTTGCCCTCGAATTTTAAAATTATACTATACAAATGAATTTTGATCTTATCGTCATAGGCAGTGGTCCGGGTGGATATGTTGCTGCCATCAGAGCTTCACAACTGGGCTTAAAAGTAGCCATCGTAGAAAAAGAAAATTTAGGTGGTGTTTGCCTTAACTGGGGTTGTATTCCGACCAAAGCGCTTTTAAAGAGTGCGCAGGTATTTGACTATATCCATCATGCAGGTGATTATGGTATCACTATCGGGAAACCGGAGGCAAATTTTGACCATATGATAAAACGGAGCCGTGGTGTGGCAGATGGCATGAGCAAAGGGGTTCAGTTTCTTATGAAAAAAAATAAAATCACCGTCATCGAAGGAACGGGAAAACTGGCTCGAGGTAAAAAAGTGGTTGTCACCGATAAAGAAGGTAATAAAGCTGAATATGCAGCAGAACATATTATCATTGCTACCGGTGGAAGAGCGCGCCAATTGCCCAACCTCCCCATCGACGGATCAAAAATAATTGGTTACAGGGAAGCGATGACGCTGCCCACACAACCTAAATCTATGGTGGTTGTCGGTGCTGGTGCCATAGGTGTTGAATTTGCTTATTTTTATCATACCATAGGTACCAAGGTTACTGTCATCGAATATATGGAACAAGGATTATTGCCGAGGGAGGATGCAGAAATCTCAAAGGAACTTATGAAAATCTATAAAAAAGCAGGTATGGACATCATAGCCAATGCTGCTGTGGAAAAAGTAGACACCTCAGGTAAAGTTTGTAGAGTCACCGTCAAAAGCAGAAAAGACAACAGCGAACAGATTATTGAATGTGACCTTGTCCTTTCGGCTGCCGGCGTAAGTCCAAATGTGGAAGATATAGGCCTGGAAGCGCTGGGTATAGAAATGGACAGAGGATTTATTAAAACGGATGAATACTACCGAACTAACGTGGCAGGCATTTATGCCATCGGAGATGTCATTCCGACACAGGCCCTCGCCCATGTCGCCAGTGCGGAAGGAATCACCTGTGTTGAAAAAATTGCAGGCCATCATCCTGAAGCCATCGACTACAACAATATACCGGGATGTACTTATTGCTGGCCGGAAGTAGCCAGTGTCGGTTATACAGAACAGGCTGCCAAAGATGCCGGTTATGAGCTCAAAGTTGGTAAATTTCCTTTTTCCGCTTCCGGTAAAGCCAGCGCTTCAGGAAACAAAGAAGGTTTTGTAAAAGTAATTTACGATGCCAAATACGGAGAACTTTTAGGTTGTCACATGATTGGTGCCAATGTCACTGAAATGATAGCAGAACTGGTTGTCGCCAAAAAACTGGAAACCACAGGTCATGAAATTCTCAAAGCTGTACACCCACACCCGACTATGAGTGAGGCGGTCATGGAAGCTACAGCAGTTGCCTATGGCGAGGTCATCCATTTGTAAAAATAAAAAGAACCCGTTCGTTTTGGGTTTTAGGGTTTATCTTTTGTTTTGACATCCTAAATTTTGGCGCCATTAAAAAAATAGCCCTTATTTCTGACAATCACTCATGGTACGGTGAAGAAATGTTACCCCACCTCAGTGGTATAGACGAAATATGGCATGCGGGTGATATCGGAGACCTTACATCTGTTCAAAAATTCAGGGAAATGGCTGTCTTCCGTGCTGTGTACGGTAATATTGACGATCAGTCCGTAAAATATCTTTATGGACTCAACGAAATATTTTTTTGTGAAGGTTTAAAAATTTTTATGACCCACATTGGTGGGTATCCCGGAAAATATACCGCCAGAGTTTCTTCCATCATTAAAAGTGAAAAACCCAATATCTATATCTGCGGACATTCCCATATCTGTAAAGTTGTTCCTGACAAAACAAATAACCTTCTGCATATGAACCCTGGTGCATATGGCCATTATGGTTTTCACGTTGTCCGAACTATTCTGACTTTTGAAATACATTGGGACAAAATCCAAAACCTTAATGTTATTGAATTAGGTCTGAGAGGAAGGTGATTAATGGATAGTAAGGCTGATAATTAAACTATTAACCTTAAACCCTAAACCTATAACCTTAAACCTATAACCTTAAACCTTAAACCTATAACCTTAAACCTATAACCTTAAACCTTAAAAAACCTATTTCCCTACTACAGTACTAAAATCCGGCAATTTTTTATAATGCCATTTGTTGATGATTTTACCGTCTTTCCAATGCATGATACCGGGATTGGATCGCATGATGGTTTTTAAAAGAATATCGTCTGCGGTCAGGTATAATCCTTCAATATCGGTGCTTACCCGCAAAGCAGCAGCCTGATCTTTATTCAGTCCGGCTGTTATAACATAAACATTCCATTTATTCTTTTTCGCCTCATCGATAAAGGGTTTAATTACATTTTTATATGCGGCAAGGTAAGATTCTTCCCATATAACTTCATCATAATCAACTTCCCTGTTGTTGACACTTGTCAGACTTTGTACAGCTTTTGTTGTTCCGTCACTCATCTTTATAGTATCCATATAAAAAACTGAGTCCTGAACCATTTTTTTCGCTGGACGCGTTGTAAAATATGGTTTGTAAGAAACGATTACGATACTGTTGACAGTATCTTCAAGTAATAGATTTTCCACTTCCTGATTGTCATAATTTTTAAGAAAAAACTCACTGACTTTTGTAGGTTTTATGCTGGGTTCAGACTTTATTTGTTCGACAGTTTCCCACTTTTCTTTCGGATAGGAGGCAAAGTTTTTCATGTAATCTGCTGTCGTCAATTCTACCGTCTTTCCACTTTCAATATTTTTCAGTAAAAATCCGGTAACCTGTACTTTGGATTGAGCTTCAGTTTCCTTCAGTTTTGTACCACGTATATCAGATCCTATGGCAAATGGTCTGAAATCAATATGGGGTTCATTCCAGTAAAAATTATTAAAACAATACAAACCAAGCAGTACAGTGGAGGCGGTAATTACTAATTTATGTGTTCCAATAGAAAACCACTGATGAAACTTTTGGTAATGCATCAGAAAAAGTACAGAAGGAATCAACAGGAAAATATCTTTGAAAAAGGAAATCCTGGGCTCCAGTTTGATAAAATCACCGAAACAACCACAATCCGTTACTTTCATGTTTTTAGCCTGATAAGGTCCCCAATCGCCAAAACTGAAGAAATTAACTCCTTCAGGCACGTAACCTGTTAAAAAGGTAAATCCCGTCAGTATGGTAAAAAAAACAACCAGCAGGAAAAAAGCCCAGGCAGTAAATTTTGGTTTGGCCCCGATAACCAGCATGATTCCCAACACGATTTCAAATATTATCATAAACATCGAAAAGGCTGTAGCATACTGATTCAAAGCCGGAAACACAGGTGCCAGAAATGAAAAATTGGTATCTTTGAATACCACTTCAAACTGATCAAAGTACTGCTGCATTTTAAATGCTGTGCCTAAAGGATCTATAGCTTTCACCCACCCTGAAAAGATAAATAAAATACCGCAAAAATTCTGCAAAAAAGACACCCAGTATGCCTTTACATTTTTCAGAAAATACCCCATTAAAAAAGTAAGAACCAACGCTACTATACCTATATATCCTACTAATTCAAATATTGTCATTTTTTGTCTTTACTTTTATTTGATACACTTCTATAATAAAACACAAAAATATAAAATATTCAAATGATATATATATAATCAACTGTTAAATACTTGTGAAGACAAAAATCTTACAATTTAATGACCTTTTTGACTATAGTATTGCCTTCAGGATTTTCACAATAAACGAATAGAATTCCCGAAAGGGATTCACTGGTAAGAACAATTTTATTGCCGGATTGTAAAAATCCAACCTTACGTCCCAGTTCATCTGTCATATTGTTTACTGTTACACCATAAGACAAAGTAAATTCGTTGCCAACCAGTGGATTAGGATACACATGAAATTCATTTTCTGCAATTTCTGCTTTTTGAATCACAAATTTACTGTATTCATCATTTTCTTTGACGATGCCGTTTTTAGACAAAAATGTGTATTCTGCCTTATGAACATTTTTCAAAGAAAACAAAGGTTGGTCTTTTGAATATTTATTTTTTTCGGTAACGATAACCCTCATTACCTTTGAATTATCGTCAAAATTCATCTGGTCAGCCTTCAGATTAATAACGTCAGAACTGATAACTACATCAGAGGAGGAAAAACCAATTTCCAGTTCGAATCCCTTACTGTCAACATCCTCTGCTAAATAAAAATCTATCCCTTCTTCCGTTATTTCTTCCTTAAGAACAAAAGCATTCCTGTTTTCTGTGGAAAGTGCATTGGCTTCCGTAATATCACCGATCAATACTGCTTTAAAATCAAAAGTACCGTCGTATTCTGTGACTAAAGCAGAACTTTTCACTTTTGGCAAAGAAGCCTGTGTTATTTCCCCAGGTTCAAACACAATTCTGTATGGCTCTTCAATTTCTGACAAACCAGTCAGTAAAATTTTCCTTAATCGGACAAGGTCTTTGGTTCTTACGGAACGGTCACCATCCACATCCGCTGCAATCCATTCATAACCGGTTAACGGGGTTTTACCAAGAATATACTCCTGAAGCCTGATCAGGTCGAGAACATTAATCCGATCTTCATTCACCTCCGCTTCCATACACTCTGGTGTAATGATAAAATCCGAATACAAAGGAATATTGATAAAACTATACACACCGTCTGCAGGATTTCCCGCTTCAAAATTCATGTTATCTCTTGATGCCGTTATCCTTCCAGCTATTACTGCTCCGTTTCCTTCTGTCATAGAAGCCATTAGTGTGGAAGATACATTACAGGAACCGTTGTCAAATGCCAGTAAATAAACGTCGACAACTTCCTGATTCCCCATCATATCCGTAACATACAAAGTGTAAAACTGAAATCCCGCATTGCTGCAATTTACCACTCTGATGGTGTCATTAACATCCTCTGAGAATGAATATTTCAATTTGTGTTTAGGTGAACAATTATCAAATGATCCGATATTAAATATCCTGGCCGGAACCATCAACGGCATGGTTGTGGCGTCGAAGGCAGCTGTCAGTAATGTTCTGAGATAAGGTGTAGGCGGCTTTTTATCCACCACGGTAAAGGTTGAATGGCAAGACTTTATATTTCCGCAAGCATCTTTCACACTCCAGTGAACTTTGTGATTTCCGATTCCAATTCTGGTTGGAAGATTTACTTCAATGGTTTCGCCGTTTAAGACAGGTGCCAGAAAATAGGGCCCGGTTTTTAATTTACTGTATTCTTCATCAAAGGTGCCATCAGCCCAAAGGTCAATCCACACGGTCCATTCCAGGTCCTGAGCGCCGCAAGCCTGATCATCAACAGCCAGGTTGCTCAATTTTATTTCCGCTTTACAATCAGAGCCAACATGATATTCTCTGTACTGACATTGTTGAATAACAGGAGCATCCTGATCAATCACCTTTATGGTCTGTGTGTGAAACCATGTATTCATAATTCCGTCACCATCCGAATCACACCAGTCAATGACCTTAAACATTCTCTGAATTTTATAACATGCATCCTGAGATACTTCAAAAACCATATCGGTATAGCTGTAGCCAAGGACGTTGCACGGTCCGGTAACCCAGGTCGGTTTGTCCAGTTTTATATCATCTTTGCAGGAATAGACTTTATCCTGAGGAAACTGAACCGAAATCGGATAATTTTCATAACTGAAATGTAATGTCTGCACACAAAAAGGTTCCGTGTTCTGCCAGATCTGATCATTGTTGTAATCTACATACCACCTTCTGTAGATGTAGCCTACATTACAACTGTTCAATTGATTATCGTCCGCAAAACGAACAGGATGTCCGTAAGATGGCCCGAAAACGATCGGCCTTCCCAGTTTGTCAAGATCGTATCTGTCGTCAGAACACAACATATTTTTATCCGGTGGACAAAACATGGAGGCATTTCCCAGAAGGGGCAACATCACAAATAAAATGATAATTAACTGGTTTCTGTTCATAATAATAAATCTTTAAACTATACGACTACAAATATAAAATTTATAATGACAAGAAAGTGAATATTATAAATATCGATGTAAAAATAATACAAAAAATGTAAATATATAAATTGATGTCATTTTTTCGACGGGATTGCAACGTTTTCTCCCGATTTAAATTCATATATTTGTACCAACTTTCCTAACTGCCCTATAGGCCAAAATTGTTTCACATGAAAATAAAATGTTTACTTCTGGTTTTTGTACTAATAAGTAATTTCACTTTTGCCCAAAACAACTGTGAGATAGGTCAATTGCGTTATGATAAAACGGAATGTTCGGCCGACGGTTCGTTTTACGTTTTTCTTACTTTTGAAAAAGCAAATACCAGTAATTCATTTGTTGTACTGGGTAATGGAAAAAATTACGGAACATTTTTATATGAAAACCTTCCTGTAAAAATCGGACCACTTAAAGCTGACTGTACGACAGACTATGAATTTCTGGTTAAAGATAAAGAATTTCCTGATTGCCAGCGGTTTGTTGAAATGGGAACAAATTGTTGTTCAAACGATTGTCTGATGTATCTGGACAGTATAGGCCATGAGTGTCACGACGCAACCATTGACCTTACTTTATTCACCTCCCGCTTTCCCGAAAACACCGGTCAGTACAAGGTAAAAATCAACGGAGAAAGCCAAGGCGTTTATAATTTTAGCAGTCCGGGACAAATCAATGGGCTCACCATTGATGTTGACAACCCAGTAATGGAAATTATTACCTGTGTTTTGGAAAATGATGCTTGTTGCGATACATTATACTATGTAAATCCTTGTTATTGTTCCATCAGCCAGTTTAAAACACAGGTTTTTGACTGCAATCAGGAAGACAGCACGTTTTCCGTAAAAATTGATTTTACAGCTACCATGACGGGGGACTCCTTTGTGTTGGGCGGCAATAATACAACATATGGATTTTTTGCCTACAATGATTTGCCGGTTAGCATTGAAAACCTTCCTTTTAGTGCCACTACTTTTTACGAATTTCTTGTCATAGATGAAAATTCATCATTCTGTTTTGGTGCTTATGAACTCGGTATCGTTGATTCCTGCCGTTTTGAGTGTAATATCAGTAATCCGGAAATAGATATACTTCCTTGTACTGAAGATGATCAATTTTATGTCAGAATAAAATTTGACGAAGAAAATACAAGTCATTCAGGTATCAGGATAAGAGGTAATGGTGTTTTTTACGGACAATACGACTATGGCCAGCATTATTATCAGATTGGTCCATTAAACGGAGATTGTAATAAAATGTATGAGTTTCTTCTGTTTGATGCAGAAAATGAGGCCTGCAGAACAGAAATTGTCCTGGAAGAGCCTGTATGTTGTAATCAGGAATGTTTTATCGGAGAACTGAGTGTTACAGAAAATTGTGATGGGGACAAATTAACCTTTTTCATTGTTAATTTCGAACACAACCAACCGCCTACCCACACGTTTAATCTTTGGGCAAACGGCATCAAACTAGGTACCTTTGCGTACGGTTCTTTACCAATAACCATTACCAATTTCCCATTTGCTTTTCCGACAGTGGAATTTAAAGTTATTAATCTGGCCGACGAAGCCTGCCGTAAAACGACCGTGTATGTATTTGAATGTAAAAAACCGGAAGGAGGCGATTGCGGTATTACATTCGGTGATTTTTCCGTAAGCGATTGTGAAAACGGTAAATTTTTCATAAACTTTTCAGTACTTTCTGAAAATCCGGGCAATCAGGGGTTCAAAGTCGTTTCAGAAAACGGCAACCTGTCGAAAACGTATCAATATGGTTTAGCACATTACTCATTCGGACCATTGACAGGTGATTGTGTGACAAAGTATTCCTTTGTTATTCAGGACATTGCCAAACCTGATTGTAAAAAAACGCTTACCATGGAGGAAGCAGTATGTTGCTCAGGAGATTGTTACATCAGAGAAGTGGATATCGAACCGATTTGTGTTCATGATACCCTAAGGGGATATATCCTGAATTTTGACCACAATCAATCAGCCAATAAGCTCTTCGGACTGTGGGCCAACAATGTCAAAGTCGGAAATTATGCATTCGGAGCCCTGCCCATTACCATCAACAATATTAATTTTAATACCCGGGTGGTTACCTTTAAAATAATTAATCTGGAAAATGAAGCATGCAGAAAAGAGAGAACCATAGAATTTGAATGCATTGTCCTTCAGATGAAAATTGTGTGCTAAATGTGGTTAATGCCGAAAGCGGAGAATGCAACAGTGAGGACGGATTTTTTATATTTTTCAGTCTGACACATCAGAACACAGGCAATCAGGGATTTAAGATTCAGGGACTTAACAACAATTACATTGCTCAGTTTAATTACGGAGAAAGCCGCTATAAAATAGGACCGTTTAAAGGTGATTGCGAGACCAAATACAGGTTTAAAATTTTTGACATTGCCCATCCTGATTGTCTTACGGAATGGTCGATGGCCGAGCCGGTCTGTTGCGGTGACGGTTGCCTCATTTCAGGGCCGGATATTACCAAAGCGGAATGTGTCAACGGACTTGTCGATATAACGCTCAATTTCGAACATAACAACACCTCTGGTTCTTTTACGCTTAAGATGAATGGCCAGGTGAGAGGAACTTACCAGTATCAGGACCTGCCTATCATCATCAGAAATCTGGAACCTAAAAAAGTATATAGTTTTTTCATCAAAGACAATGAAAAAGAATGTAGTGGCGAATTTGCGTATACCACACCAGAATGTTCAGTTTCTGCAGAAGAAACAATTTTCAGTCACGCTAAGGTTTTCAGGACGGGAGATGACATCATGATTACGCTTAAGAATCCGGGACAAAAGGTGACAAACGTTGTTCTTACGGATATTCTGGGAAGGCAAATGTACAAAACAGGGTTTTCAGGTGCGGAACAAAATATTCCTTTGGGCAGTACGCCAACAGGTATATATTTTATAAACCTGCAAAACGGGCTGTACACAAAAACATTCAAGGTGGTCTGGTCAAAATAATAAGAGTTGTTTTAAAGTAAAAAATCCCCGTTTTCTGAAATAAGGAAAGCGGGGATTTTTTTTTAGGCTCAGAAAGTGTAATACATTTTTTTACCTGAATCACTCTAAAATTCAATCCTGGTTCGGGTTCTCCTTCAGGAATAATACTGTTATATTTTTATCACCTGTTTGCCGTAATATATTTTTTCATGTTGGTCGTCAGGATAAAACTCTATGTTGTATCTGCCTGAAGGAAAAGTCGAAATGTCAATTTCTTCCAGCACAGACCAATTAACTTGTTTTTGTACTAGTATTTTACCCTCTGTATTAGATACTATAAATGTACCGCTGCGATGTACCTCAGGTATTTTGATCTGAAACACGCCGTTTGAGGGGTTTGGAAATACCTCTATTTCACGACGATAGTACACTGTTTCCCCAAAAAGGGATGTTATGGTTGGATCACATTTTTTATCTTCATCTACACGAAAACGAGGAAAATTCGGTAGTGTACCACTGTTTGAGTTGGGCAATTTGATAGCATTTTGAACAAAGTCACAAGCTTTACCGAGTTCATCCGGTTTATTAATCACGTGCAAAGAATAAGAGCCGTTTTTGGGTGTCATATATATTTTACAATCCGGTCCTTGAGCCATGAGAAAGAGGCGTGTTGAAAATGGATCCAAAGTTCCATTGTAACTATCAATATACCTGACACCATTATGGATATTATTTTCCCAGGTATCAACCTGATATAAATCTACACTGGACGAACAATAAATAAAACGACTATTGGGAGACCATTCTACACTACTGAACAAAATAATGCCCCTATCTATGGAGTCTGGAGGATATACCTCAACCTTTTTGTGATTTGAGAGTAAGCCAGTAGATCTGTCAAAATCGTAAATATGCAATTGGTCATTATAATTATATAATGCCAGCTTTTTTCCATCCGGTGAAAACTTGGCTGTCCCCGCGCTTTGACGTGATCTCGTCAAAAAATTGATGCGTGTTTTGATTAGATTGAATATTTATCCCGTTCTCATTCAAGCTAAATAATAAAAAATGAATCGTTTACCAATGGTTTTATGAACCACCAGTCCTTTTTATTTTATGCTGAATAGCAGTAAAGTAGGAATACATTTTAAGATACGGGGATAGTAAGATTTGTTTTTAATAATGACATCGCCATTTCCAACATCTAAAGTCATATCCACATAAGTAAAATTCAGTTGATTTGAATCCCTGATCTGGGGATAGTAAAAATTTGTATTATGAAAGATATAATAGCCATATTCGTTACCGGATCTGGTAAAATAAGTACTTCCTGAGGCCCAGGATATCCATATTTACAGTCTTTCCAGTACAGATCAAACCACCTCCCCGAATTGATACTGTCACCATTTGGCATGATATGGTGGTAACGGTTCATCACGGCGCATCCGTTGAAGTAAAACATCAGATACCCGTTCTCATCACATATGGAAGCGTTGTTTCCGGTGAACCCTTTTGGAATGTTCACATACGCTGGCTCTCCTTTATTCCTGAGAAAATCCATCGTATGGCCCTTTTGCCCTCCATCAGGATTAGTCTGAACACCCCCTATCCAAACGTAATCACCTTTGATCTGAGCGTTTGAAAGCAAGGGCAAAAAAAGTAGAATCAAGATAAAAACTCTGTACATGTCTTTACTTTTTAATTGGAGGAGGTACATTTTATTGTACCTCCTTATTAATTATTATTCAATTACAACGATTTTTTTATTGGATAGATTGCCTTGATCATCTGTAAATCTGCACATATAAAAACACCTTTTTTATTAATAATAATGTCTAATAAATAAAGATATTTATTTCTTTCTGCATACTCAACTGGCTGGTATGTTTGCATTTTCCAATTTGTCAAATATGTATTCTCAAAATAATCTAAATATTCATTGTAATATTACTTCACTTCAAATCCATAGGTCCCAACGAACTCCCAGGTCATACTTCCTCTTCCATATGGTGAGTTAAAAGAATTATCAAAGTACCTGAGTGACCTGTAATTATCAAAAAATATTTTTTTATCAATATATACAAGTTCCGGCATAAAATCACTAAGGTGATCATCCCCCTGTATCATAACCACTGGTCGTATGCCCATTTCACATTTACCTTCAAATTTATAATCTGAAATTTTTTCATGGTAATATTCATTTGGATATCTGTGAATATAATCTTCAAACTGAAAAATATACCTGCCTTTTTTTTGATTACAATGTCCATTTCAAAAAAATATTTGTTTTCCTTTTCCACAAAATCCACATAAAGTACACCTACATAATCATCATTTTTGTCCAGTCTTTGATAATACAGTGTATCCATGATAATGTCATTGACCAACAATCCGTTTTCCCAGGTCGAATCATTTTCAAATCGCCATAATTTTACACCCGGATCAAAAGGAAATTTTTTTAACAAAAACGTTTTATCAGTACTTACATCATAAACAGAATCCTTAAATTTTGTGGAAATATGTATTGTATCTCCTACATTATAGTATAAATTTTGTGGATAAATAATTGCAGGAATCAATGGGTTATGGCTTCCATATTTGACTTCATAGGGACATACTATCTGATCTGAAGTTTCAAACAATCCACAGGAATTAAATACACTTACTGTTAATAAAAAAATGAACAAGGTTTTCATAAATGAAGGTTTTAACGGGCTGTAATTGTAAAGTTTTCAATTACAGCTACATAAATTTATTAATTTTTCTACGAATACATTACCAACTTCTTTTGTTGTACAGATTCTTCTACCGAATTTAATCTGTTCATTTGCTACCTCACTTCAAATCCATAAGTGCCTATAAATTCCCAAGCCTTGCTTCCAGTTCCATAAGGAGAATTAAAATAATCTTTGTAGTCAATCGAACCATACGTGTCATAAAATAATCTTTTATCCATATACACAAGCTCAGGTACAAAATCATCAAGATGATCGTCTCCCTGTATCATTGCTATCGGCTTAATACTTCTATTTTCACATTTTCCTTCAAAAGTGTA
Organism: Saprospiraceae bacterium; assembly: GCA_016715245.1. Lineage (GTDB taxonomy): Bacteria > Bacteroidota > Bacteroidia > Chitinophagales > Saprospiraceae > OLB9. Next base: position 4,243 of record JADKAS010000018.1, on the reverse strand, counting down.
CGGAAGTATTCTTTCATCATAGAGTTCGCCTGGATATCGACTGATTACATCCTCAAAATGAAATATATACCGGCCTTTCTTTTTTAAGACCAGCTTCATTTCACAACGATAAAAATTGTCTTTTTCTACAAAATCAAGATACAATATTCCAACCTTGTCTGCGCCACCGTCCCACCTTTGAACATAAATAGTATCTATGAGCAATTCGTTTACAGCAAAACCTCTTTCCCAGGTACTGTCGTTTTCAAACCTCCAGAGTTTGACACCATGATCAAACGGAAAGTTTTTTAACAAAAACTTTCTTTCAGCATTGTAATCATATACGGAATCTTCAAATATAGCTGATATATGAATGGTATCTCCAACCTGGTAATATAATTGATTAGGAGAAATTGTAACCGGAATTAATGGACTGTGCTGTTGATTATATCTAAGTATATACGGACATGGTTTACTTTCTTCCCTTTCAAATAAGCCACAGGAAGAAAATACACTTACTGTTAATAAAAAAATGAACAAGGTTTTCATAAATGAATGTTTTAAAGGGCTGTAATTGTAAAGTTTCAATTACAGCTACACAAATTTATTAATTTTTCTACGAATACATTACCAACTTCTTTTGTTGTACAGATTCATCTAGCGAAATTAATCTGTTCATTTGCTACCTCACCTCCAAATCCATAAGTGGCTATAAATTCCCACTGTCACTACCTGTTCCATAAGGAGAATTAAAATAATCTTTGTAGTCAATCGAACCATACCTGTCATAAAATAATTTTTTATCCATATACACAAGCTCAGGTACAAAATCATCAAGATGATCATCTCCCTTAATCATTGCTATCGGCTTAATACTTCTATTTTCACATTTTCCTTCAAAAGTGTACGGAAGTATTCTTTCATCATAGAGTTCGCCTGGATATCGACTGATTACATCCTCAAAATGAAATATATACCGGCCTTTCTTTTTAAGACCAGCTTCATTTCACAACGATAAAAATTGTCTTTTTTCTACAAAATCAAGATACAATATTCCAACCTTGTCTGCGCCACCGTCCCACCTTTGAACATAAATAGTATCTATGAGCAATTCGTTTACAGCAAAACCTCTTTCCTAGGTACTGTCGTTTTCAAACCTCCAGAGTTTGACACCATGATCAAAACGGAAAGTTTTTTAACAAAAACTTTCTTTCGACATTGTAATCATATACGGAATCTTCAAATATAGCTGATATATGAATGGTATCTCCAACCTGGTAATATAATTGATTAGGAGAAATTGTAACCGGAATTAATGGACTGTGCTGTTGATTATATCTAAGTATATACGGACATGGTTTACTTTCTTCTCTTTCAAATAAGCCACAGGAATTAAATACACTTACTGTTACTAAAAAAATGAACAAGGTTTTCATAAATAAAGTTTTAATGGGCTGTAATTGTAAAGTTTTCAATTACAGCCCGTGTTAAAATATTAATTAAAAACATCATATACATCCACTAATGCATCAAATTCTGTTGAAGTATTTGGTGTTGATGAAAGGCTCAACGTTCGCAATCTGTTTCTGAAACTTCTGATACTATTTATGTTTGGTGTCAACGCTCCAAAAAACATGGCTGGTGTAAAACCGGAAATATTATCGTTTCTGAATATAGTTGCATCATTCGGGTCTATGACAGGGTCTACCACATTGTCTTCAAGGTCAGTGAGAAGGCCGGTTGGTATAAAATTATCTCTGAACTCATTATCCTCGCCTCCCCAATTGTCACCGCCATATAAATGTCCCATATAAAATCCAAATGCTTCACCCAATGCTACTCTGTCCGGGTCAGAAAATGAGGTAAAATTTCCAAATGAGCCATAAACACCACTTCCAAAAAGCGCATTATTGATTATATGATTTCTATAAGGAAACCAAAATGTCTCTCCTACGCCAGGCATTGAATAATGTGATGCATGACCCAATTCATGAAATAATGTTCTTTTGAAATCCGTTGCATCCTCATCTCCTCGATAATTTTTTGTAATATCAGGATACAAAGGGCTGGTCAGAATCTGTAAGATTGGGATATATATGGAAGGTATTAATACCGTAACCAATTGTGGCCAGGAACCAAATGGCCTCCATTGCAACATTGGTGCTCCACCTGTTCTAGATTCAGAAGATGCAAACAATGAATAGTTAATGTCAGACCTGGCAGGCGGGATTCCATCTCCAGCTGCGCGCATTCTATAATCAAAATCTGTATTTATGGTATGCGCACAAGCCCAATATCTTCTGGCCAAACTTTCATTACTAGTTGGGTTGTTTGCATAATGAACATATATATTATTATAAGGAGGGCTGCCAAATCTATCCACGTAATCATCAGCCACACCAACAGCTTCCAAAATTCTACTAAGTCGCATTGCCCTTATTTTACATCTGTCATTTTTGAATTTTACAGTTACCCAAACATTATGATAATAGGATTCATTGTGTTGCCAGCAACCCATCGCGTTTGTATATACAATGTCATCTGTAAACCATGTCTTTGAGAACTACCTTAACTCTTTTAACTGGAGTATCATCTCATTTTCATCAACTTTTATACACCCAGCCGGATGTCTTGGGTTTGAAGGAATGGGGCAATTACACTCATTGAGTACAACTGGTGGTGGAGGTGGAGGTGTGTAGGAATTACATTGAACGTAAAAATCCCATCCTGTTTCTTCAAAATCAGAACACTCTTCATCTTCTCCAAGAGCAACAATCCAGGTATATGTGCCGGATTGAGAATATTCTGTACACTGACAATACCCTGGATTGGAAGTCGGGTTGTTCGGATCAGTAGGATCTATTGGCGGAAATAATTCGAGGCATGCCGGCCAACCAGCACTTCCGGGTTGACAAGGAATCGGCCCGGCCGGATCATTAACACAAGGATTAGTATTACAATCAACCCAACCCACTTTACAACATGGGTAATTTCCACAACCAGGATGGCAATTGTCATTTGGGTCATCCCCGTCAGGATGAGGAGATGTATTACCGTCCCATTCTTCATTTACCTGAAAAAACGCTTGTTCCGCAACATATGAATTATACGGTGGTATAAATAGTAGTTCCAAGACCTCATGTGGTACATTGGGAATGGCTATATCCACAGAAACACTTGAATATCTAAAGGTATAAATACTGTCTGGTGCAGCAGGGTCATAATAGACATCTCCTGCTTCAACAACTTCATAATCTAATGGATAAGAAAAAAATGGTGTTAGCGTCTGCGTTTCCCATTCTTCTAAAACTGCTAAATGTTCATGAGTAGTTGGTAAAAATTTTACATATTTATGCGTTGCGGCAATATTGGAATAATTGGTTTTATAAATCTTATTTATAGCCGACGTCATATTTGCTAACGTATATGGGTTATTTCGTTTCCTGCCTAATACAATTTCTATTTCATTATCGTTACTTGGTCCGGGAATCCTGCTTCTCTTATCGATTTCCTCTGACTGACCTGTTAATATTGGTTTTTGGCCAATATCATCACTGTCTTTAGCATGAATACATAAAAATACAACTTATAACAATACCAAAAGTAAAAAATAAAACTTTCATTTTAAAATATTAAAAAAATTACTCCCCTTCTTTCCAACGGCATGAGGGAAATATCCGCATGTTTGGCATGTTGAAAATATAAAAAGAAGCCGTATCTTTGTCCTCGTATCCCCACGATACAGGAGGTTCTGCAGCCCCAACAAGGGCATTAATCAGGCTCTCTTTTTATTTTCACACCATATCAGTTGTCAAAGCCTGTTCAGGTTTTGATATAAATAACCACTCCTGAATATCAAAGAATTTAGCCTCACTTCTTATAACCCGGGGCGTCTTTCTTGATTTTGTCCGCCCGTATTAAGGTTTGTATTCAGAAATTTGTCTTTTTTAACTTTTCGATCCAGAATAATTTTTATGTATTTTACATATCACAATATCCATCGGATAATGAAATAATACCTGTGTCACCTTCCTGTTCTGTTTACGCTACCAGTAGAAAACACCAGATTTTTTCTCCTTACTATCTTTTGTTTCCCATATATATTTAAAAGTTACAAACTTTTTTCGAAAAAAAAAAAAAAAAATGATTTTTTTTTTAAAATTGTCATGAAAAAAGCAATGTTTTTACAGTTCGTGATATTTTATACTGCTATTCTTATGTTTTTAAGAAGAATATATATTTGACACAACTCCTTATGGTTTTT
>JADKAS010000017.1 GCA_016715245.1 Saprospiraceae bacterium | reverse complement strand
CATTATATGAATGGAAAGTCAGTTTCTTGACTACCCGCTTGAAAAAGCATTTTGCCCAGTTGTCCTCCCAATATTCCAATTATTTTATGTTGAAAATCGATCATATAAATTTATTATGCAAATATCTCTTGACAATTTTACTTCATTTTCATAAAAACATTGATTAACAGTTCTTTACTTAATGCGACATCGTCTTCTCTTGATCCGATACCCTTGGATTTCATGTCCAATTCCATAAGAAGCCTGAGAATATTTTTTATGCTTTCTTTTGAATAATTTTTGGCAGCATTTCTATAGTCTTTAACAAAATAAACTGTTGAGATACCCATTGCTTTTATGCCAAGGTCTGATCCTGTTCCTTAAAATGAGTACTCGTTATCAAAACCTTATAAAAAAAGGAATGCAACTGGCTGATAATTGAATTAAAATCCACTTTTTTGAGATTGTCCAGATAATCAATAATCAAAGCCGCTTTGCTGAAATTTTCTCACCAACAGCATTGGACAATTCAAAAACATTAAATTCTTTTATTATTCCAATTGTTCACTAACCATTTCTCTAACAATCCTGTTTTTAACCTAATCCTATACAAATTTTGTCCAGTTCATTAGTGATTTTGGAAAGGTCACTCCCGATATATTCGGTCACAAGATCTGCTGCTGCTGAATCACCGGCATCTCCTTTGGCGCTAATGTATTTGGTTACCCAGGCTGCGATCTGATTTTCGTATAATGGTTTGACTCAAAAACCAGAGCTGATTTTTCCAGCGCTTTGTAAAATTTTGTCCTTTTATCAGGTTTTTTATATTTGTATGCAAATACAAGTAAAGTCTGAGGCGCCGGTTTTTCCAGATAAGAAATTAACTCATCCCAACTTTTTATATCCTGTGCTTCTTTAACGATGATTACTTTTCTTTCAGACATCATTGGAAATTGTCTTGCTTCATCAATTACTGAAGACATCTGAACGTCTTTACCGTATAAAACAACCTGATTAAAGGCCTTTTCCGCCTCTCCTAATACATTTTCTTCCAGTAAATGAGCAATATAATCAATAAAATACGGTTCATCTCCATATAAAAAATAGATTGATTCATATTTTTTCTGACCTATACTTTTAACTATCTCTTCAAATGTCATTTGGTTGGAAATCATGCAGGAATGAAGGCACAAATTTAAAAAAATAAATTCATTTTATTGTGTAAATTCAAATTAGATACTACTTTTGCACCACTTCCTTAAAAAGGGAATTAGCTCAATTGGTAGAGAGCTACGCCTAGCGTAGAGGTCACCGGTTCGAGCCCGGTATTCTCCACAAAAACCGTATAACACTTTAATATTTAATCGTTTATACGGTTTTTTTTTCTTTAACGATTTGGCGCACTTTTGACCGATCAATTTTTAAAAATTTTATACTGTCAAAAAAAAAAATGTCTCAAGTCAGATTTTAGATCACAGCCTTCTTTATTGCTTTATTGTGCGCTGTGGCTTCTGTAAGAGATTTTTGATAAGCCACACTCTCCCCTTGCATCAATTGTGATGATGAGCGTGGCCTCGTCTTTTCTTACACTCATATTGAATTATGTTGTTCAAAAATAACTCAGTGATGTGGCAGCAATTTAAGGCAATAAAAAAGCCCCCTTTCTGGAGGCCTTTTCACTATAAAAATATTTCTTAAATCCTTTTTAGATAAATAAAAAAGATGCTATTCCTTTTCGGCCGGCATCACATTAGTGTCTTCAATAGATTGTTTACCCTTGTAATAACCTAATCCAAAGCCTCCACCTGACCCCATGAGCAATGCTCCCCATTCTGGAAGGTAATCAGGCTTTTGAAAAATAATTATAATCGTTATTAATAAAATACTTATCAATAAGTACCTCCAATTTGACCTTTCTGTTTCATTAGTGTAGTTTCCTTTGTCGATTAGCTTTAAATCAATCTCCTTGTCAGCCTCAAGTTTAGCCATGTGATATTTAAAAGCGTTCTCTCTGTCAATCTTGTCGCTTTCCATTATTTTATCGAACTTTTCCTGAGGTAGGCTAAGAAATTGAGATTCCATTCTGGATGATCTGGTAGAAACCTCATACTCAAGCTGTTCCATTACCCTGGTTAATTCCCTAGTATCCCCATTATTAAATTCAGCTTCCGGTTCTAACTTTGGTCGTTACCTTTGACAAATTAGAATTTCCTTCACTCATATTGTATAAGTATCTTGTGTTCTTGTATAAAAAAACTTTTCGGAATAATATGAATCATTTTCCTTAAAATTTTCCTGACCAGTAAGAATTCTCATAAACGAACGTTCTAATCTGTTATTTATATTATTTATGTGGTGAGAAAAATGTGCCAGAGCTTTTCTTTTTTGATATTCCTGATTTATAAGTTCTTTAACTGCCGTAAATGTTATTTCATCTATGCGCCCATCATTATGCATTTCTGACAAAATTGAAAGTAATTCATGATGAGCAACGTCCAAAGACGTTTTTCTTTTCCTAATCCAAGGATTAATTGCCATGATTCGAATGTGTTGGTTGTAACTTTAAAACGCAACAAAGATACATTGTTGTATAATAATAATTATTTTTATGTAAAAAAAGTTTCGTAAAAAGTAAAAAATATTTTACAACTGTATTATAAAAGAGACTTCTTTAATTCTTCAATACTGTTATCAATAAGTGCTTTTACTGTTCTTCCCTAAGGATAATAAATCTGTTGCCCCTTGGCTCGGTGGTACAATTTTACACGTTCAAAATGGATTTAAAAAAACAGGCACTGTCAAATACTTGCGAATAAATTTACGGAAGTGAAATTATTGTTTGACACCTTTTAAAAAAATGTAATTAAATTTGAGTCAAAAGTGCGCCAAAATACTTTATAAAGCAAAGAAATTCTTAATCAATACCCAATGAAATCAGGTAAAATTCTGGGAAATTCTGGTGTGAAGTTCCCGGTATTCTCCACAAAAACCAACTCTTTCACGGGTTGGTTTTTTTATTCCACCCAATCAGCGACAAATAAATTGGTATCTCTGGTGCCTTTATTATTTCTGTTTGAAGAAAAAATTATTTTTTTGCCATCGAAAGAAAACATAGGAAAAGCAGCAAAAATACCGTCATACGTTATTTGCTGAAGTCCGGTTCCATCGAGATTGATCATAAATAAATTAAACTGATATCCCCGGGAACTTTTATGATTTGATGAAAATATAACTTTTACCTGATGGATGAAAAAAAGGTGCCCAGTTTGCTTTACCCAGATTTGTTAATTGTCTCAACCCACTGCCATCAACATTACAAACAAACAATTCCATATTAGTAGGCATAACAAGGTCTTGCGACAACAATTCCTTGTATTCTTTGATATCAGCTTCTGTTTTGGGTCGGGAAGCTCTGAAAATTAATTTTTTACCATCCGGTGAAAAAAATGCACCACCGTCATAGCCAAGATCAAATGTTATCTGACGTACATCTGATCCGTCTATATTCATAGTGTATAGTTCGAGGTCACCGCTTCTCGTTGATGTAAAAACAATTTTATCTCCTTTAGGAGAAACCGTTGCTTCAGCATCGTATCCCGGACCATTTGTCAACTTTTTAATAATATTTCCTTGTAAATCTGAGTGATATATATCAAATGTAGAGTAAATGGACCAAACATATTTTCCATCTTCTCTTCTGGGAGGTACATGTGGACAAGCTGCATTTTCTTCATGCGTTGAAGCATAAACAATACTTTTATTGTCAGGCATAAAATAACTGCAAGTGGTTCTTCCCAGTCCGGTACTTAATAACGGAGGTTTGTCTTTAGCAGTTTTTTCAAGATCAAAATAATAGATCTGATCACATTCCACTCCCCATCTTTTATTGGTGGCCTGAAACACAATTTTTTTGTCATCAAAACTCCAGTATGCTTCTGCATTATCTCCGCCAAAAGTAAGTTGCCTTTACGTTTTTAAGATGAATTTCTTTCACACTTTTAAGGTATCCTAAAGTTTTCAGGCAAGAAGCATTTTTTTGTTTGTAAGTACAGGAATAAAAACACAACACCAAAAAAAGAAATAAAACATTCCAAAACCGGATTTTGCCAACTTCAACTTCATAATTTTAAATTTAGCTGTAAAAGTAGAAATTATATCCCTTAGAATTCTCACACTATTGTCATAAAAATAATTTTTATCATTATGCTGTCGATAAAACGATTAACCCATTTTCCTTCAATAAAATTTGCAATATTATCTACAATACCTTCAAGTAATTTTTGTCTGGCCCCTAGACCTGCCCAGGCAATATGAGGTGTCACCATACAATGGTTGTGAAAAATGACAGGATGTGGATTTTTCGGAGGCTCTACTTCCAATACATCAAGAACCGCCCTGCAATAATATTATTTTCCATTGCTTCCAAAAGATCATCTGCATTAACCAGAGGGCCCCTGGAGGTATTGATCAGCAATGTATTTGGTTTCATTTTTAATAAACTATTTTTATTAATCATATATTTCGTGTCATCTTTCAATGGCAGGTGCAACGTGATAATATCGGATTCATTATACAACGTATCTCTGTCAACCTGAACAACATTTGTTTTATCCGAAATCATCCGATCTTGTGTTCACTAATACTCTCATACCAAAAGAATCTGCCAGTCGGGCAACTTCTTTACCAATAGAAACCATAGCCTATAATACCAATGGATTGTGAAGATAAAGAGTAAATGGTTTTTTCGTAAAAACAGAAGTCTTCTTTTTTACTCCATTCACCCTCCTTTACCCTTTGATTATAATATTCCACCCTGTTAGAAAACGCTAAAATACTTGCCATTACATGTTGCGCAACCGATTCAGTACTATAACCCTTTACATTACTGACCAAAATATTTCTTTTACGGACAGCATCTATATCTATATTATTAAATCCTGTTGCTTACACATATATATTTTACCTTTGGCATTAATGACAGTGATCTTTCATTAATTTCAAATTTATTGACGATCAATATTTCAGCTTCCCGGACTTCCTCTGGGATATCATCTAATTTAGATCTGTCGTATTTTTTAAAATCACCCAATTGATACAAGGCTGTAAAATCCAAGTCACCGGGATTCATAGTATAGGCATCAAGAAAAACGATTTTCATTCATTTTTTTTTTAAAGTTCATTCTGTAAGTAGGATAAATTTGCAGTAGTACTAAATAAAAGTAAAAAGGAAATCACAATGTATAATGTTAAGTTTATAAAAGTGCATTTCAAATCCCTAATAAGCAATGTATTTTTGATTAATTCCCATTCAGACTCCAATCATATTTTTTGTAGGTAATTTTGGCATCTTTTGAGATCTTAACACCTGAATATGTTGATATGAATGAAGTAACGGCACCAAAATCATCCCTGTACCAATCGAATATTGATGAAATTTCCAGTTTATTATTCCCTATTTTATTTTCACTGCCGGTTATAAATTTTTTGGTTGTGGATTCCAGGACACTTTCAAGATTATCTTTTGTAATTACTTTATTGTATAAAGGAGGGCAGGATTTAGCGGCACAATTCAAAACGAAATGTATTCTGGGTTCTTTGAATTCCGGTCTGATGATATCATTTTCAATCTGATTCAGTGAATAAGTTCTACTTCCTATTTGAATCCATTTTACGTCCCAGGGATTACCTTTATAAATATCTCTTATTGACTTCAATGGGTAATTCTGAATGACCATCAGAAGTGTATTCGCGTTATACACATTTATCCAGAAAGCAAGTTTTTCATTCCTCGATCCTTTTTCAAAAACAGGGTCATTTGACAGTCCTGAAATAAATTCTTCCAGGTCCTTCATCTCTTTTTTTAACTCAAAGTAATTGACTGCGCCGGTTGAACTGACATACTTTTGCAATAAAGAATTGTAAAGAGAATAATTAGCTTTTGTCCTGATTATTGGTTCTTCTTTTACCATATCGGAACCTTTATTAATTTTATATTTATCCAATTGCTCCTGAGAAATACTTTCTGCTTTTGGAAGTGGCGAAGAAGGTCTTTTATCACCAGTTATTACTGTTTTAATTTCATTTTTTTCAGGTTCACTCTTGTTTTCCCCTGATTTCATTCCCGAAATATCTTTTTTTGGTTCAATAGAAGTAATTTCTTTTACCTGAGTAGTATTTAACTCTTCAGAAGTTTTAACCGGTTCCTGCGTAACAGTATCCATACGTTTTTCAACATCAGTGGCATCTGAATCAACTATTTGATCCCTGGGATTCATTGTATTTTGTTTCTGAGAACAAGAGAAAAAGACTGCAACTACAATAAAAATAATAAAGTAGGATTGGAGTTTCACTTTTTTGTTTTTTAATACCATTTTGATAGTAATTAATAATATGAAAAGCATACAAAAAAAAATGAGCCTCCGATTTAACGAAGGCTCATTGTATGATTACTTAGTTTTTAGCGTATGATAGTTACATCACCCGTTAAAAATTCAGTTTTAGGAACACTACTGTTGAGTAGTGAAACTGTTTCAATAATATATACATATACGCCAGGTATAACATCATTTGATCCGAATTTTCCATTCCAGCCAATTGACTCATTTCCTTTAGCAACATATTGCTGGTCGTTTATGTAAATGAGGTTACCCCATCGGTCATAAACCTTCATTGACAATATGGTCAAAGTCGGGTCATTGGTTTTTACAAAAAGTATATTGTTTCCTGTTTTTTCAGGAGTAAGAATGTTAGGCACTTCTGTAATGATAATAGACTGTGTTTTTACGGTAAGTCTGGCATCGACCTGACAACTTCCGTCATAATAAACAGTCACCACAAATTCGTATTGCCCCACTTCTTTAAATGTCTGCACAATGGTATCACAATCAACCAAATTACAATTATATCGTGTACCATTGATCGTCCATATGATTGAATCTACCGTAAAATTATCAAAAACGTCCTCACGAATACTATAATTGACAGTAGTGTCCGTATTGACCAAAAGAGGCCCGCTGATATCAATAATCGGTTCCTGAGGTATGGTAATGGTAAAATTATTAACTTCTGTCTTACATCCTTTTTCGTCAACAACCTGCAAGGTATGATTTCCACCACCTACGTCCAAAGTACCCGGATTAATACGCTGATTGTCAAGTAAAAAGTTCAACTCTCCGGTTCCTCCGGTTCCTGAAACATCAACCGAACCCGTAGTTTCATTGTAACAAACAGGTTGAGTTACTTGTCCGACAGTCATGGAAGGAGTAGGATGAATTGTAATGGTAGTGGATTCTTCAAACGTACAATCATCCTGAACATACGTATATTCAATAATGTGGGTTCCAACACTTGCTGCAACCGCATCCAATACACCTTGGTTATTAACAAAAGGTGAACCTGACCAGGTCGCCACTCCGGTTCCGTTACCGCCTGTACTGTTTAAAGTAACCGGAATAGGTCCATTTACATCTTCAAGACAATATTCTGATTGTGGAACCGTCAGTGAAATTTGTACCGGAGGGCAATTTCTTGCTACACATTCTTTGCTTATGGAAATATCACCACATTCACAATCGCTAACAAATTCCACCCTAAGGTCAATAATTTCTCCTTCCATCAATCCTGTAACGTTGTAATTGGTAACATTAATGGTATTGACCAAAACATTATTAACAAATACTCTGTAAGAATCAGCACAGTTAATCGTGCCCCAGTTGAACTCTATATTATCTAAAAATTCCGAACATCTGATAGAATCATTCGGAGCAACTTCCAATTCTGGCTCTACAATGACACTTTCCATAAAAGGTAATGACGGACATCCCAAACTATCTACCACCAAAGTAACATCAAATGTACCATCGGTTGCAAAAGAAAACTGATGTGTATTACCTGCAGAATTTACAGGATTTGGAGTCCAGTCCAAGGTGATGGCAGGGCCGGAACTTCCATTTACAGTGGCAACAAAATTTTCAGTTACACAAATCCTTGTGTCTCCAGTAAAAGAGGCTTCAGGCCTTCTGTTGACTTTGATTGTTCCAATTCCAGTCTCTGAACAACCTTGCTCTGAAAATGTCACTGTAATATTATGGGACCCTGCTCCTGCCAATAATGGATTAAACATATTTGTACCGGCAATGATGCCGGGACCAGACCAGGTAAATAAGGACTGATTTACTGATGCATTGTCTACCTGAGCCGTCAAATCTATTATGGCAGTAGCCGGCAATAAACAAATATCCGGTACAGGATCCATGGTAACTACAATAGGTGGACATGACCTGGCAATACAATCCACCGGTGCAGATGTTTTATCAGGACATGCATTTGGACTTATCGATGTAACCACAATGTTTACAACCTGGTTTTCCATTAATCCGTTGACCCTGTATGTATTTCCCGTTTGTGTAAAAGGCGTTCCTCCGTCAATAACGATGGAATATCCATTGGCATTCGGATCATTGTTCCAGCCAAACTCCACAAAGTCCAGCCCCTGTGCTACACACGTCACAACAACATCATCCAATTCTTCATCGATGGTTACAGTTTGTGTTAATGGAACTGAGGCGCATCCATCTCTCTCTACAAATAAACTTATGGTTTTTGTACCTGGAGAGCTATAACTCACCGGAAAAGGACCTACCCCAGCCCCCGTTGCAGTACCTCCTCCAAAATTATAATTTAAGGTACCAAGTCCCATACCGTCATCGCCCAGGTATCTCACATTGACAGCATCCGTAATACAAATATTGTTAGGTACTGCCTCAAACAATGAACTTGGTGTATCAAATATATAGATAGTGACTCTTGCTGCAGGATTGCTCACGCAACCATCCTGATCTGTATGTCTGTATAAAATTATATGTTCTCCCGGTCCGGCAGCCACCGGATCAAAAACAGGTGATGTTGGATCAGATATTCCCGGTCCGGAAAAAAATCTGGTTCCACCCGTAGCCGAAGTGGTAGCAATTAAATTAATCAACCCTGACTCTTCAGGAAGACACAAACTATCTACTGGCGATGTTAATGTAACGGTCGGCGCAACACAATTCTGCGTCCTGCACTGAGTTGATGACACAAGATTGCCACAAGGGCCACTCATGATAAAGGTAACTTCCAGTGTAACATCAGTGTTGACAGGGACTCCTGAAACAGTATACATATTTCCTGCCTGTACACCGCTGTAAATAGCCGGAGTCACTGCAAAAGAATATCCTGTAAAACCTGCAGGAGGTGTCCAGTCAAATATTACTTCATTTTGTGTTGCAAAACAATTTATAAACGGCGCAGAAATTGGCTCAATTACATCAATAGTAGCGGAAAATGGATCAGATTGACACCCATCCAATTCTACAATCAAAGTGACAGTTTTAGTCCTTCTGAACTCCAAACCACCTGATGAGGGCCTCGATCTACACCACTGCCGGCAACAGGTGTACCTCCACCAAAGTCCCATATATAATTGGAAAGACCACTATTGGTTGAGGTCACGGTGATGGTTGCTTCACTATCCACACACACTTCAGGTGTGATGGTAAATGTAGCAGGAATATCGCCAGGAATAAACACCTGATTGACTGAAACCGGACCATTTCCGCATCCATTCGTAGCATAAACGGAAACATTCCCACCTGAAGAATTGGACCAGTTCAATACCAGGGTATCACTCGATTGTCCACTTACATAAACGGCATCTGATGGCCAGTTCCAGGTATAAGTTAGGTCCGGATCAGCATTTAAAACACGATGGGTGTATAAGCCCGTGCCCGGACAAAGCGTACTTACAATCTGCAAGTCTGGATTATCAGGAAAATATTTGGTAAGATCAAAATCAAGTTCATATTCAAACTCACAGGTTTTATTACCTAATACCCCACTGTAGGTCATGGTAATGACAAGTCTGTGAAGCCCACTCTGTCTGAAAATCCTGTATTCAGGGTCATAAAAAGGAGATTGTGCTATGATATTATTATTTGGATCGTACCATGTAAACGTCCATATTGCACCCAAACTCCAATCTTCAAATTCGGTAATGAAATCACCAAAACGAACAAGGACACCCCCTTCAATCGGATCACATTCTATCTCATTTATCATACCGTCAATGATTTCAAAAACATAGGCATTGTACACAATAAATGAATCACACCCGTTTACCTGAGTGGTTTGAGAAAGTTTGTATTCTATAGGCTCTTCAAAACCAAAGGTAATAAAACTTGTAAGACCATCGAATTCATATGGTATCTCATCTTCACATAATAAAAATGTCAAAGGTTGTGGAGGATTAACCTGTAAAGAATCCACTCTGATTATTTGATTGTAGGTACAATTACAATTTGGTGTGGTTATTTCATGTGTTAAGACCTGATTTGCCATAGCATACGTTATGTTTCCTCCCCTGCCAGCCAAGACCATCCCCATTCTGGTCTGTCGGTGAATTATTATTCATATCCGGACTTGTGCCATTGTATGGAAAATCATTTCCACAAATAACATATGGATCTAATTCGGGTGTAGATGGGTCTGCATCAAAAATTTCGTCAGCTATTAAACTAATTGTCACGTCAACGCAGACAGGTCCCCTGAATTCGCACTGATTAGTCGCTTCCGTCATACAAACAGTATAAACACCAGGTTCGTCAAATGACAAGGTGATATTGTTTTCTGTTGTTTCAGGCCAGCCAGGAGGAAAATCCAAATCAGGAACCATATCGTTTTCATCAACCACTGACCAGGTATAGTCAATTTCCAAATCTAAACCCTGAACTTCAAATCGTATGTCTTTTCCCGGGCAAATAGGCATACACCCTTCTGCATCAGCTTCAATACCGGTTGGAAAAGGAAGGACAAATGGTGAAAAACTCCCATTTACATCAATTTCATAATCACATATACTTCCAGCACATCCATCCAAAAAGAAGTAATACACCTCTCCTGGCACAAGTGAAGTACTTGGAAGTGTAATTATACCTGTACTACATTCAGGCTGACAAAAAACGGCTTGGGTAAAAGTACAGTCTGTATATATACCTGCCTGAATACCTAGCTGGCCACCACCTCCCGGCAAACAATTGGAAGGTCTCAGTTCGATTTCATAATTTCCCTGACCAGCTACAAAAGCAAACCATGACATATTATGTGGTGCTCCCCCTCCCGGACATAGTGGATTTGGTACACTACCCGGACTATTGTTGGTAAACATTGAACCGCAAAATAAATCAAGAATTATTAAGTTACATATGATATCATTTTCAGAAGCAATTTGACAATTCGGCCATTGCGTCCATGTAGGATTACCTGCACAATCATAGAAAAACCCAAAGTCGTAATCCATTGCATTTGGATCAAAATTACAGTCAATATTAACACAAATTTCTGTTGGAGTGGTTGCCGTAAATCCATTTAAAGTACCACTGCCCCCAAAGTTAGAACCAGCCACTCTTATTATATAACTGCCCGGAGCTAAATTAACAAATTGATATAATCCGTCAGCACCCGTTGTAAAAATACGTAATAAGTTTCCTGGACCACCGGGACAAGGACCACCTCCTGCAACACTCCAAAGTTCCATGACGACAGCACCGGCTGGAGTTTCGCCCATTTCAAAAATCCCGCTTTGATTATTATCAAAAAAAACAAATCCTTCAAAATCTATTCGCATAAAAACACCTGCATCCACAAACTCAACTTCTCTTCCGGAAGTCAATATTATAATATGGGACTGACCACCGTCTGAATCACTGTCATCATCCACATCCGTAGCATCGGTATTCCCTCCGGAATAATCTGGAAGTGTCCAGTCATATCCACCCATCAAAGTCCATACAATTATGTATTCTCCCGGAGGAAGGTCTTCAAAAATATAGGCACCGGAACCATCTGTTAGAACATTAGGTACAATCATTCCAAATATATCTGTAACCGGACCTCCTGTCGAGGTGGTAATTTGAACGGTCCATCCTGATAATAACGCATCTCCTGGTTCACGGATGCCGTTTCCGTTACAATCTTCAAAAACCACCCCTTGTATCGAACCGGCTTCATAAAAGCCTGCATCTATTTCTATTTCATTGTCATTAGATCGAAGTCCAATGATAAATGTTTCACCTGAAAGTTCATCTGCATCACTGTCATTGCCGACATCTGTTGGGTGTGTAGGACCTCCAGCTGCATTAGCCTGTGTGCGATAAAAATCAGGAATGGTGCCAAAGATTACCCTGTAATCTCCGGGTCTAAGGGTAGTAAATTGATATAGACCGGCTCCATCTGAATTTGTATTGGCTACCGGGTTACCATCTGCATCATCGACAGCAACACCCATATCGTCGACCAGTGATATCGGAATACCTGCTAAAGCCGGTTCTCCTCCATCCTGTAAGCCATTACCATTATTATCTTCCCAAACGTAATCACTTATCCGGGCAATACGGAAATAACCTGCATCGATGTCTTCATTATCTTCATCAGATTCTAACGTAAAATCATCTGTACGGCCAGTAGTTTCATCAGGATCAGAGTCAATAGCTTCATTGGCACCTTGATTTTGTAAGGTGCGTCGCCATTGCATTCCTGCCGGCATATTGAATACCAGGTAATATTCACCTGGCCACAAATCATCAAAAATATAGGCTCCTGCTGCTGACGAATTAACAGCAGGAATGGGTGCTCTTGGCTCTGCAGTGTTTAAAGCTACAGCCCCGGTCGCAACATCATAAATATTTATAGTGACAATTACACCATTGTTTTCTCCGCCATCCTGAATGCCATCACCATCCATATCCTCCCACACAAAATCTGAGACAGATGCACCATCAAACATACCGGCATCTATATTGTCTATGTCCGGATCACTACTCACCACTAAAATACCAGGAACGACTCCTGTATTTCGGTTGGCGTCACTGTCAATGTCGTCATCACCCGCCGCATTTAAATAAGTAAAAAACCAGTCCGCATTAGGTTTTATAAATGTAATGGTATAATTTCCCGGTGGCACATCATCAAACTGGTAAATGCCCCCTCCTCCAGTAACATCCATTAAATTGACCGGACTACCGTCCCCAGCAGTTCCATTAAGGTTAACCGTTACTCCATTTACTCCATTTTCACCGCCATCCTGAGTACCATTTCCATCGGTATCTTCCCATACCCTGTTTCCAATGTCAATAGGATTATAATATCCGGCATCAATGGTATTATCTGTTTCGTTGCTTGTCAAAACAATATCAACTGTTTCTCCGGTACTGACATCAGGATCAGAATCGGTAGTTGCGGTCCCTTCACCTGTTGCCGTTCTAACCCAATTGACAGGAAGAGAAAAAGTGAGGCGATAGGTGCCCGGGGCCAGGTCCGGGATAGAGTAGTTTCCTGTTCCTCCAGGTACGTTAATTATACCTATTGGGGTTCCAAATATATCATTGGCTGGTGCACCTGCGATTACATCAAAAATTGTTATGGTAACAGGTACCGGTAAATCGGTATCCGGACCATTCTGAATACCATTTCCATTAAAGTCTTCCCATACAAAATCCCCGATTGTTGCCGCTAAAAAGTATCCTACCCCCATTTTAATATAGGTTTCATTGGCAGCAAGATTAAACATGTATGAATACCTGTAATTTCCGAAAACTCTTGCCGGAGATGCATCACTGTCAAGATTGTTGTCAGTGGCTTCCGTATCCCCGCCATCCAGGTTAAATCTTGTAAAATGATAATCCGGAAATAATGTATTATCCGGAAACAACACCACATAATCCCCGTCAGGGACTATATCGAATTCAACAAATACTCCACTAAATGTGGGCAGTATCATTGTATTGGCTAAGGGCATTCCACCGGCATCTGCTGTCCAAAGTTGCAAATCAGGATTCAAAGCAGCTTCCGTTCTGATTCCATCTCCATTGAGGTCATGCCATGCATTAACCCTAACAGTGTTTTGGGTGGTTCCTTCTGTTGGTAAAAAAGGCAATGCTATCAAAATAATTAATAATCGTAAATACTTCTGCATCTTTTGAAAGTTAAATGACTTTTGTAAAAAGGTTTTGGTGAATTTTTCTAAAAATTCAGCCAAAATACATATATTCTTTTTAATAGACCCTCTAATGTTACAATTTGTATTCTAAAAAATAACAAATTTTTCATATTAAAATAAAGTGTAATGTTTAATTATTGTTTTTAAAAGATTTTAATAAATAAAATAAAATTTAATGTATAATTTTAAATTCATAAGATTAAACATTATTTATTCATTTTTTCTACACATCGATGTTTAACATGATCTATTTTACCTATTTACTAAAAAAAAATAATTTTGGATGCTTACCTCTTTTGACCCACTTTTTTTGTCTATAAAAATATTGCAACAGTCAGTAAAAAACATCAATAATTATTTTTCTAAGAGGAAAAAATTATAATCTGTTTACTTGATTCAATACCTCTCTAAAATTTCTTATCTTTGACGGAAAATTCAGAACCAGAAAATCATTTTTTTGTTGTAGTGAGGAATGTTTTCGAAATAAATTCAAAAGAGACATGATAAAGAGAGAATATATCATTGCTGTTTTATTAATTCTTGTTGGCGTATTTGTATTTTTAAATGCCTCCAAAGATGTATCTACCTATGCTAACTTTCATGAAGCCTATGGAAACAGGGTAAAAGTTGTGGGTACCTTGTCAAAAGATAAACCTATGAAATACGACCCTGAAAAAAATCCTAATGAATTTTCTTTCTTCATGAAAGATTCTAAAAATGTGGAAAAAACAGTACTTCTTCTACAGCCAAAACCTCAGGATTTTGAGCTGTCTGAACAAATTGTAGTAACCGGAAAAATGAAAAACGATGTCTTTGAAGCGGATGAAATTTTAATGAAGTGTCCTTCTAAATACAAAGATGAAGAAATCGCTGTTAAAACCAACACGAATTAATACATGAGTCAAATACAATATTTAGGCGAAAACCTATGGTTAGGCCAAATCGGGCATTTTGCCATTATTTTAGCTTTTGTCACCGCTTTATTGTCTGCTTTTTCTTTTTTTAAGGCTATACTTGACAAAGAACCATCCGGTGAATGGAAAAAAATCGGGAGGTGGTCATTTTATATACATGGTATCTCTGTTTTTGTGCTCATTGGTTTGATTTTTTATGCTATGTATTTTCAAATGTATGAATATAAATATGTATTCGACCACGTATCACCTGATTTACCAATGAGGTATATCTTATCTGCATTCTGGGAAGGTCAGGAGGGAAGTTTTATGTTATGGATGTTCTGGCATATTATACTGGGATTCATTTTTATCCGATCTAACTACCAAATGGAAAGCCCGGTCATGTTTATTGTCGTGATTTGTCAGGCTATTTTGGCAACCATGTTGCTTGGGTTTGTTATACCATGGGGAGAAGAGAGTTTTAAAATCGGAAGTAACCCAACTGTTCTCCTCAGACAGATGATGGATGCGCCTATATTCAACAATGCCAATTATTTAAGCCTCATCAAAGGTGGTGGTCTCAATCCCCTGCTTCAGAATTACTGGATGACGATTCACCCACCTACCCTATTCCTTGGTTTTGCCATGACTATTTTCCCTTTTGGTTTTGCTTTTGGCGGACTGTTAAAAAAATGATCATGTTTCATGGCTCAATGACGCTTATAAATGGTCGCTTTTTGGTGCAGGCATTTTGGGTATCGGTATATTAATGGGAAGTTTTTGGGCCTTTGAAGCTTTATCTTTTGGCGGGTACTGGAATTGGGATCCTGTTGAAAATGCATCACTGGTTCCCTGGATCACACTTGTAGCCAGCTTACATACCCATATGATTGCCCGTCATACAGGCC
This sequence comes from Saprospiraceae bacterium, assembly GCA_016715245.1. Taxonomy (GTDB): domain Bacteria; phylum Bacteroidota; class Bacteroidia; order Chitinophagales; family Saprospiraceae; genus OLB9. Next base: position 78,455 of record JADKAS010000017.1, on the reverse strand, counting down.
ATGGCTTGCGGTCAACTTATTTTTATTATATAATATCTTTTGTCTTAATATTATATTCTACATTTTTAACCAGAAGCGGGGTTTTAGGAGACTCTTCCGTTCATTCCTTTACTCAAATGGGCTTGGAATGGCAACTGGTTGGTTTGGTGTCTCTTTTTTTTATATTAGGATTAGGTCTTTGGATTTTTCGGTACAAATCCATTCCCAATCCTAAAAAAGAAGAAAGTCTGTACTCTCGTGAATTCTGGATGTTTATTGGTTCGTTGGTTTTACTTTTTAGTGCCATTCTTATTACCACGTCGACCTCATTGCCGGTGTACAATACGATTGCTCAATATTTTTCACCTTCTTTCGAAGGTCGGGTGATCAATGACCCCATCAGTCATTACAATAAATCTCAGCTTTGGATTGCCGTTTTTGTTGCTGTTCTGGCTTCCCTTTCCTTATTTTTGAGGTATGCGGCTACCAATTGGGAGTTCACCCGAAAAAAAACAGTGTCAAAACTTTTAATTTTGGCTGCCGTATCTATAATACTTACGATTTTATTTTCACAGGTTGTTCCTTTATATTCGTGGCAATATTATATTTTTACTTTTGCAGGCATATTCGCAATGGCCTGCAATCTCGATTATTTGATTGGTGTCGCCCGACAAAAATCAAAAATGGCAGCATCTGCTATTTCTCATTTTGGATTCGGAATGATGATGGCCGGACTCATTACCAGTGGCCTGCACGCCCATTATGTTTCTTCAAACCCATTTGTTTTTAAAGGTATGTTTGAAGATGCCGATCTTGAAAAATATGTACAACTAATTAAGGGCAAACCATTAATGACAAAAGGTTATATCCTCACCTATGAAAGTGACACCCTTATAGATCGGGAAAGAAAATATAGGATACGGTTTAATAAAGTTGATGAAAACCTTAAGGTTACAGAAGACTTTACCTTAGAGCCAAATGCCTTGTATTCCAATGACATGTCAAAAGTAGCTGCTTTTAATCCTGACACGAGGCATTACCTTCACAAAGATATTTTTTGCTGTGTAGTGGCGCTGCCATTGGCCATGCAGGATGCTGCGGAAGCAAAAAAACTGGAAGATTCCCTTAAATTTGAAACCTTTGAAGTCATGCCGGGGGATAGTCTGAAATTGAATACGGATGTATTTGTTGCAGAATCTGTCTCTTTTACTCCTGCCCAGGAGGAATATGTAAAACACGAACATGACACGGGATTAAGTATTAAATTTTCATATTACAGTGCTTCTAAAGACACTACCTATCTCGGTGAAACATCCCTTGGCCTTGACGGAGCTCTTTTATACAAATATCCTGAAGCCTTAGAAGATCTTGGTCTTAGAATACGATTGGAAGATGACCTTATGGCTACCCTTTTTACACCTGAAGAAGATTTGGTGTATGAGAATTATACTGTCAAAATGGGAGAAAGTTTTGAAAGCGGCAACTACCGTTTTACATTGCTGGGTTTTGATAAAAATGTTGCCCACCGACATTACAAACCAAAAGATGGTGACGTAGCCGTGGCGGCAAAATTAGCCATTACAAACCTTACAACAAATGAAAAATCAGAGGCCTCACCTGTATATATTATACAGGACAATGTGCCAATGAGCCTCAAAAATTATAATGCCAGAGAAGGTTTACACTGCAGATTCAGTAATATTGATCCAGCATCTGAAAAATTTTCTTTAAGATTGCAAGGGATACAAGACCTGAAATATTTTCATTTAAAATTTCGGTTGCCAAAAATGTTCCGCGAACAGATTATGTCATACTTGAAGCGAAAGTTTTTCCAGGAATCAATCTTTTCTGGTCAGGTACTCTTTTAATGATGTTTGGTTTATTGCTCGCCTGGTTTTATAAGAAATATCTCCAAAAATCCAGGGAACCGGTTAAAGGTACTTTCTAATGCTACAAGGTCAATGAGGCAGCAGCAATCAATTACTTTTATTGGCTCCGGCAATGTGGCAACCATACTGGCAAAAAATTTCTATACCAAAGGATTCAGTATAAACCAAATCATAAGCCGGAATATTGATAATGCAAAAAAACTTGCCGAAAAAGTAAGTGCTAACTCCTTTTCTGATAATATTTCTTTACTTACGGATGACGCTGACTTCTTCATCATCTCTATTCCTGATGACGCCATTTTTTCTGTCATTGAACATTTTCCTTTTTGTCTGACGGATACACAGATTGTGATGCATACTTCCGGATCCTTTGACGAAAAAGAATTACAAAATATTTCTAAAAATTATGGCTGTTTTTATCCTTTACAAACATTCACCAAAAACAGTGATTTTGAAATGGTAAAAACCCCATTACTTTACAATGGTAATTCAGATTTCACTTGTAAAAAAATCGTTGATTTGACTGAAAAAACAGGTTTAAAATCATTTTATATTCAACACGATGAAAGGCAGAAATTGCATGTAGCTGCAGTACTGGCCAATAATTTTACCAATCACCTTTTAAGCCTTGCTCAAAATTATTGCATTAAAAATCATCTCGATTTTCAACTTTTGTGGCCTTTGATTGAAGAAGGAATACAAAAGGCAAAAAATATTGGCCCGGTAATGGCCCAAACTGGTCCTGCCAAAAGAAAAGATGTAAAAACTATAAATAAACATCTTGAATTAATTGGAAACGATGATACATTGCTGCACGTTTACAAAATATTAACCAATAGTATAAACCAATTACACCATACACATGAGAATCCTGGGAGAATCTGAAAAATCAGGCGTGAAAATTACTGTTTTCAGTATGAATGAAAAAATTTCTATCAAATTTGAAAAAGATTTGTTGGAACAAATCTACAAATTCAGGGATGGAAGTAATGTTGAAAACTATAACGACGCCATTCAATTTATCGATGACCTGTTTTTCCGGAAAGTATTTGACATTTTTTTTCTTATGTCTGAAGCCCGCTTCCAACGATGGAGTGCTCTTGAAAATAACACGCAAACTGATTCTTTTGACCATATAGTGTAATACCATATTTTTTTTTATTCGAATTTTCCATATTTAACACCAAACAATTTATAAAATACAATCAATGCAAAAGTTCATATTCTTTCTTTTAATAAGTGTTTTAACAGAAAATACCTTTGCGCAATTAAATGTCGATCATTTTAAAGAATTAAGAATGAGAAACATTGGACCTGCAGGAATGAGTGGAAGAATAACCGCTATTGACGTTGATCTTACCAACCCAAACAGAATATTTGCAGGCTCTGCATCCGGTGGTGTGTGGCTTTCAGAAAATGGAGGCACCTCATGGAAACCCATATTTGATAAAGAAGCCACTTTGGCTATTGGCTCTGTTAAAATCAATCAAAAAAACCCATCTGAAATCTGGGTTGGAACAGGGGAAGGAAATCCAAGAAACTCAATGAATACCGGATTGGGTATTTATAAAAGTATTGACGGAGGAGTTACATGGAAAAATATGGGTTTGAAAGAAACCAAAACTTTGCATAGAATTATTATTCACCGGGATGACCAGAACACCATTTTTGCTGCTGCTTTGGGTTCGCCGTGGGGACCAAACAATGAACGCGGCGTATTTAAAACAACAGACGGAGGCAAAACATGGAAAAATGTTTTATTCGTGAATGACCTGACCGGAGCAAGTGATCTTGTGGTTGATCCTTCAAATCCAAATAAAATGTTGGTATCGATGTGGGAACATAAAAGGGAACCATGGAATTTCACTTCCGGTGGTAAAGGGTCCGGCCTTTACGTTACCTATGATGGAGGTGAATCGTGGACAAAAATCACGTCTGAAGACGGTCTTCCTGAAGGGGATTTGGGGAGGATAGGTCTTGCGATAGCCCCAGGAAAACCAAATATCATGTATGCATTGGTGGAAGCCAAAGAAAATGGATTGTATGTGTCAAAAGATGGTGGAAAAAAATGGAAGCTAGTCAGTACCAAAAATATTGGAGACCGACCCTTTTATTATTCCGAACTGTATGTTGACCCAAAAAATGAAAACCGTATCTATAATATTTACACCTATGTTTCTGTTTCTGAAGATGGTGGAAATACATTCAGAAATATTGCAGATTACGGAAATAACGTTCATCCTGATCATCATTCTTTCTGGATTCATCCTGAGCAACCTGAATATTTAATCGATGGTAATGATGGAGGGCTTAATATTTCAAGAGATTATGGGACATCCTGGTATTTTGCTGGAAATATTCCGGTTGGCCAATTTTATCATATCAATGTAGACAATGATTTTCCTTATAATGTGTACGGTGGATTACAGGACAATGGTTCATGGGTCGGCCCCGGCTTTGTATTAAGGCAGGGCGGAATTCGGAATCATGATTTTCAGGAAGTATACTTTGGCGATGGGTTTGATGTGGCTCCCTATCCCGGAGACTCCAGATATGGGTATACCATGTCTCAGGGAGGGAATCTTGCATTTTATGACAGAGTTACAGGTCTTACTTCCTTTATTCAACCGGTACATCCAGATCCAAATGTAAAACTCAGGTTTAACTGGAATGCGCCCCTAGCAGTAGATCCTTTTAATGACTGTGGTGTGTATTACGGAAGTCAATTTCTTCATTATTCGAGGAATTGTGGCAAAAGTTGGGAGGTTTTATCAACTGACCTTACTACCAACAATAAAGAAAAACAATTATCATATAAAAGCGGAGGACTAACACCTGATGCAACGGGAGCGGAAAATCATACAACAATTATCAGTATTGCGCCCAGCCCTATAGACACCAATATCATTTGGACAGGCAGCGATGACGGCCAGCTTCATATAACAAAAGACAGAGGCAAAACCTGGATTTCCGTTCACAAGAATATAAAAGGATTTCCTGAACATGCCTGGATTCCACAAATTGTAGCTTCGCGTTTTCAAAAAGGGGAAGTATTTGTCGTGGTCAATAACTATAGAAGAAATGACTACAATCCATATCTTTTTTATTCGAATGATTACGGAACTACATGGCAAAAAATGGTAACTAACGAAAAAATAAGCAGCTTTGTCTTATCTTTAGAACAGGATCCGAAAGAACCCAATTTATTATTTCTAGGAACGGATGCCGGCCTCTACATTAGTTTTGACAAAGGAAAAAACTGGACTCACTGGAATAAAAACCTGCCTGCCGTTCAAATCAGTGATCTTAAGGTCCATCCGGTTTTTGGTGACCTTATAGTAGGCACCTTTGGCAGAGCCATCTGGATCATGGACAATATAGCTCCATTAAGGTCTGTGGCAAAAACCGGAATGGGCATGCTTGAAAAGGATTTTTATTGTTTTGAAAGTTCAGAAATCTGGAATACTTCTTTTACTTCTTATGACGGAATTCGTTTTATTGGTCAAGGTGAATTTGTAGGCGAAAACAAAAATGTTACACAAAGTAATACGTACATATGGATTAAACCAAGAAATAAAAAAGAAGAAAAACCATCTCTTGAAAAAACGGAAGAAGAAAAAAAACCAGAAAAATCCAACAAGGATAAAATAAAAGTTGAAGTTTTTGATAAGAACAGAAATAAAATCAGAACATTTTATACCAAAACAGAGGGTAAAGACGGACTCCAGGTTGTCTACTGGAATGGAAGGGCTGACGGTGTAAAAATGCCTGAAAGGGAAAAACCTAAAGAAGACAAAGGAGAATTGCCTTCTGGAAGAAAAGTGGCGCCTGGTTGGTATACTCTTCATATTACCTATAATGAAATTTTGGACTCCAGCAAGGTTCTAGTAAGAGAAGACCCAAGAAAAGAAAAATTCTGGACTTCAGGAAACATAGATAAAAATCAGGCCTTGCTAGACAGTATGATAGTTCTGTTATCTCAAAAATATGAAACCCTGTATCCCGTAAAATCTACGATAGATCTTGTTGAAAAAATGGTTATGCTTCAACCTGACAGCATCCGTAATGAATTTTCGACATTACATAAACGCATCAAAACAGAATTGGACAGTATTCAGTATTTATTTTTTTCCAAAGAAAACCAAAAAGGTATCCAAAGAGATTCGGAGCTGATTCTGTCAAAAATATTTACGGCGAGAAATTACATTTCATCCCCATGGCATAACAATGAAGAAAATGCAGGTTTCTCTTTACAACAAGCTATAAAAGCAAGCGAAGGAGGAATGAAAGCTATTGATGATTTTTTTGAAAAAATGCTGGAAACCCTATATTACAAAAATCGATTCATTTGACTGGGTTCTGTATAAGGATAAATAGTTTTTCTAATAGAGGTAAAAAGTGAGACATACTGGACTCGAACCAGTGACCCCTACCCTGTCAAGGTAGTGCTCTAAACCAACTGAGCTAATATCTCTTATTAAAAATATTTCACAAAAGTACTACAAATTTTTTAATTCCAATAAAAACTGGTCAGGATCTTTGTAACCTGAAAATTTAGTACTAACGTTCATGTCCTTGTCTATGATGACGGTTGTTGGGTAGTTATACCAAAAATTCAGCCATTTGTCAACACGTGCGTGAATTTTTAACAGACCAATGGTGGTCGTACCAAATTTTTCGCCTTTGAATTCAAGTGTATCGGTATATTTTGTATCAAATTTTATCGTTATAAAATTCTCCTTCAGATAATCGGTAAGAGGTTTTTAGGTGTATGTTTTTTCATCCATTATTTTACACCATTTACATGAATCTGCTTCAATCTTGACAATATATTTTTTATTGCCGGTATTTTGATACGTCAGTCCTTCTTTAATGTCCAACCATTTTAAATCATTTTCATTTTTCATACTATTTTCTTTACATGAAAACAGACCAGAAAAAACAATACCCAAAATAAAAATCCAAAAAAAAAGCTTTATAATTCAAATTTAGCCGCAAAAATAAACATATTCAAACAAATCTGTCATGATTAATGATGTAATATTTTATAAACTTTTCTGCAAAAACAATCTATTTCCTAAAATAAAAAATCAGGAACAAAAACAACTGCCCTTGTTTTTTGCAGGCAAAACAGTATTTAAATACCCCTTTACCTTATATTCCCAAAGTTACGGTTAAAAGTTGTTAACCCTTTATTTCATCCCACACCATAATGGGTCATTCCTGGCTTTACATCTTTACCCTTGTAGCGTTAGTTCAAGCTTTTTTTCAAGCGCTGTCACTGTATCTTTAAATAATAAATCCGTGTCCATCATATCCTGCACAGCTTTCAAACTATACAATACGGTGCTGTGGTCCCTTCCCCCGAAAGAATCTCCGATGACTTTCAAACTGCTGTTGGTGTAGGTCTTGGCAAGATACATAGAAAGTTGTCTGGCAATAACCACTTCCCTCAACCTTGTTTTACCATGCAATTTTTCTATCGGTAATTCAAAATATTTTGCCACAAGTTGTTTAATATTTTCAACAGATATTTCCTTATCGACCTGACTTACAAACTGTTTGATAATATCTTTGACTAGTTTCATGTCAACAATCCTCTTATTGAGTGTCGATTGAGCAACAATTGAAATAACGACGCCTTCAAGTTCCCTGATATTATTTTTTATATGGTGGCAAATATAATCTTTGATTTCCTGCGTAAGTTCTAGACCTTCCTTTTTTGCTTTTTGTTCAAGAATATGTCTTCTTGTGTCAAAATCAGGGGTTTTTATATCTGCGATCAAGCCCCATTTAAACCGTGATATCAAACGGTTATCGACATCTGTCAAATCCTTTGGTGCCCTGTCAGAAGTAAGTATAATCTGTTTGCCCGATTGATGTAGCTGGTTAAAAATATTAAAAAATATTTCCTGGGTTTTAGGTCGATTGGCCAAAAAATGAATATCATCCACTATGAGGACATCAATCATCTGATAAAAATTCATAAAGTCGTTCAGGGCATTGGACTTGATGGCCTGAATCACCTGATTGGTAAATTTTTCAGTGGTCACATATAGTACCTGTTTAGATTCAGAATTTTTGACCACGTCATTGCCGATAGCCTGTGCAAGGTGTGTTTTTCCTAAACCTACATCACCAAATATTATCATAGGATTAAAAGCTGTACCGCCGGGTTTATTTACAATTGAAACGCCTGCAGAACGAGGAAACTTATTGCATTCGCCCTCAATAAAATTTTCAAAAGTATAGAGAGGATTTAACTGGCTGTCAATTTTAACCCTCTTTAATCCAGGTATAACAAAAGGATTTGGAATCGTCTGTGATTCTTTTGTTGAATAATCCGTGTTTGCTGAAGAATTTGGATTTTGCTGAGGATTTTGTTGGTTGACTAAAATGTTGTATTCAAGACGCGCACTTATACCAATCACTTTTGTTATGGCCGCTTTAATGACAGCGACATAATGTTCTTCCAACCATTCAAAAAAGAATTTGTTGGGAACCTGAATAGTGAGAACTGAATTATGAAATTTTACCGGTTTTACAGGAAGAAACCATGTTTTAAAAGCCTGAGGTGCAATATTTTTTTTAAAAATCTCCAGACATTGGTCCCAAATTTCAATATGTTGTCCTGTATTATTCATTAATCATTTCATTTTTGTTGGTATAATCGTCTTTGTCAGATCTAAACTCTGTAAAACAAAGAATAAATCGGCCGAATTTTATCCACAAAAATAAATATTTCTCGGGATCAAAATCATGGGAGTGGTGCAAAGGTCTTTAAAATAAACATGTTTAAAAAATTTTTCAGTGCTTTTTTAATATATTTTTTATTGTAATAAATAACGCACTATAAAATGCATATTTTACAATAAACACACTATATAAAATATTATATTTTAGCATATTACACAATATTATTTTATTTAATCAATAATAAATTGAATTTACCTTAATTGTGAATTTAGAAAAGATGTGTACCACCAGACCTCATTAGAGAACCTAAAAATTGAATACTTCGCTAACAGCTTTGAACATATTAAAAGGTTCAGCCTTTAACATACTAAAACCGCTTATTCAACATATAAAAAAAGAGACCAATATTTTTTAACACAATTAATTTTTCAATTAAAAAACCACTTGCCTTCAAATCCTGTTTATACTAAACAGGTCCGAAAACCCGAACCAAATATGTAGTACAATGAAGCAGGTTTTAATCAAATACCTTATGCGTTTTGTTGTTTTGTTTATTCTTTTATATACAAAACAAGAACTGGGTGAATATGAAAATTTTTTAGGTAAGGCCTACCCGATTCTTAAAAGCACCCTTAATTTTATTATTTTATTGGTCAGTATAAACATATTTACTGCTCTGCTGATTATGGTGTACCGAATCAGAAAAAAACTTGCTTACAAGTTTACAGATAACGTAATCGTCGGGGTCAACAATGTGTATTATTTAATTGTGACCATCGGGGTTATTATTATGCTATTTGGCTTTTGGGGTATTGATATGGGCAAACTTCTTACCAGCCTTTCTATTTTTGCGGCAGCCCTTGCTATTATTTCAAAAGAATTTGTTGCCTCTATCATTAGTGGTATCATTATTAGTTTTTCCAATGATATCAATATTGATGATTATGTAAAAATTGGCAACAACAAGGGGAAAATTCTGGATATAAATCTGGCTAAAATAAGCCTTTTGAATGAAGACGACGACATCATTTTTATCCCCAACGACAAAGTATATATGTCTGACATAATAAACTACACAAGAAGAGACATTAAAAAAGTCAGTATTGACTTCGAATTGGACCTACTTCATCTGACCAGCATAACATCACTTGAAGATGCTTTAAAAAACAATATAAAGGAGTTTCTGCATCTCATTGAACCCAATACTGTTGCTTTAAAAATAGTAGACATTCATAAAGATTATATCCTCTTTAAGTTTCAATTCAAACTAAAAGAGGTCAATCGTGAACTTGAAAAAATCATACGTAAAAAAACGGTAAGGATTATTGTGGATATTATAAACCAACATAAAACAATTCCGGTTTTATCTGGTAAGGAGGAGAAAAAGTGAAAATAAAACTGAAGAATGTGCCTTCGTTTACAACTTTTTAATGAAAAGCTGAATGCTGAAATTTACATATAGTTTTATTTCAATCCACTGACATTAATCATGAGATCTTCAACGTTATGGACAATTTGAGTATAGGAAGCCTCTCTTTTCATTTCCCTTTTGCGGTGGAGAGGCAGGTCAACAGGAATATGAGAAACAATTTTGGAAGGAGCGTATTTCATGATATAAATATCATCTCCCAAATATACGGCTTCAGAAATATCGTGGGTTACAAAAATAATGGTAGAGTGAAACCTGTTCCATAAGTCCGCCAGTAATTCCTGCATAGAAACCCTTGTTTTTACATCAAGTGCTCCAAAGGGTTCGTCCATTAATAAAATTTCAGGATTCGCCAGAATACTTCGGGCAATGGCTACCCTTTGCAACTGTCCACCGGATAATGTAGGATACATAGCATATTTTTTCTCATGTCCATCCAGACCTACAATTTTGATCATTTCCATAGCTCTTTCTTCCCTTTCTTTTCTGTTTACCCCTTCAAATTCAAGGGCAAGGGCTACATTTTCGAGCACTGTTTTCCAGGGTAAGGAAGAATATTGCTGAAAAACCATACTAATCCTGTTAGTATGGTCCAATGGTTTTCCATGTATTAAAATTTCACCCTGTGTTGGTTTTTGCAATCCTGCGATATACCTGAGTATGGTTGATTTCCCACAACCAGACATGCCAAGTAACATAACAAACTGACCTTGATTGGGTTTGTCCTCAATGACGAGATTAAAATCCTTGATGATCCAACTCTGGCCATTGTCATAACTCTGACTTACATTACGCACCTCGATGATATTATCAAGGGCGGCACTATCTTTATTAATGAATTCAGACATATCAGGATTTCTTGTTATATATAAAATTGTATATATGATAGACCAGAATGGAAATAAAGAGAACGTGTATTGTCCATTGTGTATCCCCGAATAAATACGTAAGCGGCTTGACATTGCCTATCACGGAAGATAATATCGGATAAAATTCATTGATCAATAATAATAAATACCCACCCATAAAAACCCATATCAAAACTGAAAAAATAAAATCAATCACCACATCAAATTCTGAAATAAGTTTTAGATCTTTTCCTTCATAAGTAGATTTGACCTGATATTTATATGGAAAAAACTTTCGGTCCAGATAAGAAAATATTTTGTCCTGAAATATTCCAATGATTAAAATAAGAATCAAGCAGGCAAAAGTTTTATCTATTCTACCCATTCGTTGTCCCGTACGGAAAATCAAAGAACCCAAACCACCCTGATCGGCACTGGTTTCTGCGACAATGATGTACGTCCACGATATGGCAGTTAAAATCCGAATGTCATCAGACAGTTTTGAAATCACCGCGGGCAGGTAGACAGAACGTATAGTCTGCCAGTAATTTGCCCCCAACGTATATACCGTTTTAAGATATACTTCATCCACCTCGTCGATACGCTGAATAACAATTGGCAATAAGTAAATAAAAATACCGAAAGCAAGAAAATTTATCTTGGCTTCCGTATAAATTCCAAACCAAATGATAAAAATAATAGTCAGCGCTGTCAATGGCAAAAAACGAATAGCATCCACTACCTTCTGAAAGGCACCTCTGAACAAAGGGACCAACCCAATAAGAAAGCCTATTGGAATAGCATAGGCAATAGCTTTAATATACCCACCAATGTTCAAACCAACAGAGCGGGTCATGTTCATAATCAACTCATTGTCCCTGTATAATTCACCGAAAGCTGTAAATACTTTCCAGGGATGCGGAAGACTGGACTTTGCCATTATAGGATTTTCTCCTGATGTGAGCAATATCCAAATTCCCAATAAAAACAAAACACCACAAAAAGACAATATCAAACTTTGTTGTCTGGAGAGATTACCCCTTAATGTAAAAAGCCAGTTGTTTGTCATTTTTGCTTACCTATTACTCACTGCCAATCAAGACAAATTCTGTCCTTCTGTTTTTTGCTTTACAGTCTTCAGTGGCATTGGATTCGCAACCTGAAACGGGTTTATCTGGACCGTTCCCAATGATGACAAATCTATTGACGTCCATGCTGTATTCTGTTCTCAAATAATCTGCAACGGATTGTGCTCTTTTCTGGCTTAAGACCATATTCATCTTTCTGCTTCCTACATTATCAGTATTTCCTTCTACCCTGACTTTTACATTGGCAAAGGTTCGTGCGACATCAGCAAACTGTAAATCAATAATGGTTTTTGCATTTTCAGTTAGATTGAACTTGCCGCTTTCAAAATTAATACTAATTGGTTTTGATGCAATAGCAGGTGCTTTCTTTTCTGATTCAGTTGCCGGCTTAAATGTTTTTCCTCCCTCAGCTGCAAACGCCGGACCTTTTAGGTTAGCATCAGCTGACTGAATCGCTCCCGTATACATAATCGTCCTGAAGGGCGGAACTGCTCCATCAAGGTCACCTGTCTCAATAAATTTTTTAGCCATTTTAGAATACAGGTCTTCTCCTTTCATTCCTCGGTATTCAGGATTCAAACCAAAAAAATTCAGGTTATCTCCATGAGATGTCCAATAAACATTATCCATCATGGCAAGTGCATCGTCAACTGTCAAACCATTCAGTTCGGATAAATATTTTGCCGCTTTTTCCCGATTGGTTTTATTGGCGTTTATTTCTGCAAGGCCTTTCATCCATCCTTCATAAAAACCCTGAATCATTTCCCTCTTATTGTTTATGGTTTCCTGACTGGCAAACATAATATCTGCGATGATATGTGATTGTTCGCGGGTTGTCAGCAATATTTTTGAGCCGGGTACATCCCGAGTCGCCAACAAATCATCGGGACTCCAAACAACTGCCGCATCAATATCGTTACTTCGGAACAATTCTGCTGCTTTTAAATTATCACTTGTTTTTATTACAGTTACATCACTGTATTTCAGTCCGGCTGCTTCCAATGATGAATTTAATAGTGTTTGAGCAGGAGAAGGAACAGCCACTGCAATTCTTTTTCCTCTAAGGTCATTGACATTTTTAATACCCCTTTTTACTATAATCGCATCGCCGCCCCTTGACCAGTCCACTTGCATGATGGCTTTTGGTGCAAATTCATTAATATCCTTTGGCCCGGTATATAAAGGAAATGCATCAGCCGTCTGAACCATAATGTCATATTCACCGGCCATCCAGGAATTTAAAGCTGTCATTAAATCATTTACAACGATAAATTCAACATTAAATCCATATTCTTTATAATAGCGGCTTCGGGTATTGGCTGCAGCACCTTCATTAAAATAAAGACCTGGTGCATACCCTCCCCAGGTTACCAGCTGTACGCGTAATGTATTCGGATCTCTTTTTCCGCCGGTAGTTGAAGAGACGGGTTTACCATCGCTGGTTTTTGCTTCCCCTTCAAGTTTTTCCGCCTGAGATTTTAAATCTTTTCCCAATTGAGTATTCTGAAGTAGATAACGCACTCCAAAAAATATTGCTGCCAGAATTAAAAATGTGATTAACAGTTTTGAAAATCGGGTGAGTTTTGCTGCCATTTTTTGTATTTTTAAAATTAAATATTATTCAAATAAATTATCATATTGATTGGTTCTGCCCACTTTTTCAGGTTGAGCGATAGGTTCGTTTAAATCGAGCACATTTGAATCATCATGTGCTTGTTGGAGAATGCTTTCTTTTTCACCCCCCAAAAGCAAAGAAGTGGATTCGGCTTCCCATTTTTCCAGCATTTTAAGTCCTTCTTCTTCAAAAACACCGTTCTGTAAATCAATAGATTGCATAAATCCCTGAGAGACTTCCATAAATCTTTCGATTTCTCCCACTTTTTTGCTTACGTCATCTGCGACCGCTTCCAGGGCAGCATCAAACATTGCTTTTTTGTCCGGATCACCTTTGATGACACTCATGGCTGAGCGCATAGCAGAAGTAGAAGCCAGGATGGCTTTTCTTTCTTGTTCTTTGACCATGACCTGGTCGGTTATATCTTCTACCAGAATGCCGGAGTTTTCATACATTTTGGCAAGAACCCTGTAGAGAACTTCCATTTTTTTATACAAATCCTCCAGTTTTATATTTGATTCTTTTAGTCTACCTGCTTTTCTGCTCTTTAACAACACCTGAGCCTGCTGATTTGAAGAGGCAGCCTCACTTGCCTGTGTGAGATGAGTATCAATTTCTTTTCGATTATTGATAATCATTTCGTTTAGTTTATGCATCTGACCTCTTAATTGTGCCAGTTGGCGGTTCATTTTGGTAAGATTTGTTTTAAGATCCTCAACATAGGATTTAAGTACCCCAATAGGATCAATATCAACAAATAGTCCCGTAATCCACCTCATGGCACTTTGATACATAAAGGAAGCTAAAGCCCGGGTCGAAGGATCCAATACCATATATATAATCACACCCAGCACCAGCAATGTAGCAACCAATCCAAGGGTAGTCTGTAGAAACGCTAAAACAGCAGCAATGGAAGAGGCAAGTAAAAACCCTCCACCCATAACCAGTAAAATCAAAACAATGGCACCTGTAATTCCTTCAGGTTTATTCCAAAATGATTTGGTTTTTATTTCAGACATGTAAAGTAAATTAAGGTCAAATATATAGGGATTTGATATGAAATCAAAAAAAAACATACATTTAAATACAAATAATGTATAAAATCCCTGATAAATCCGACAAAAAAATTTAAGAGAAGAAGAATAAACAAAAAAACTTATTCAATATAATCTTTAATTTTTTGAATATCATCCATCATTTGTTGACTAATGAGCTTGTGTGCGGATAAAAACTGAACATTTGTATTGTCAATTCTGACAACTGCCTCGTTGATCTCTGCAGATATTTTATCAAGATTGTCTCTATGCTGATCGATTTCTTCCTTGAGTTTTAAAATTTGTTTTTCCTTCTCTGCAATGGCATTATTTACGGATGTCAATTGGTTTTCTTTATCCTGTATCTGCGTTGTTTTTTGTTTTTGTAATGCTTCTTTAAATTTTTTTTCCTCATTATTAACGATGGTTAAGTAATGCTGAACACTTTGCAAAAGAATATCTTTGGATAAACCCATGGTTTTCCCCATTATAAAGGCAGACTTAAACCTCGTCGCTTCGTCCATAGCCAGTTTGGAAAGGGATTGCAGAGAATTTTTAAATTCCAGATAATCCATTCCTTCTTTGTTGTTCTGTTCAATGGCTTTCATCAAAACATCAATAAATTTCTGGTCAAGCTGATCTGCAGAAACCGGCGGATTCATATTTGGAGGTTGTACATTTGTCGTCTGCTGACTTACCTGAGGAGAAGTTATGGTTTCTTCTTCATTTACCATTGCATTCGGGTCCTCTTCTATAAACAGTGATTTTATTTTTTTAAACATTGACATATAAAAAGGTTTTCATTAATAACGTGGTATAAGTAACTTTGTTTTATGGGTATTTAATAAGGATCCACATCAATTACAATCTTTACATCGCGATACGTTTTGATCTCAAATAATTTTACCCGGCATTCCAGAATATAGGATTTTATTCCTGATAAAATAGCCGGTGTATTCTCCATTTTAATCAATATCTGATATATGTACTGCCCTCTTAATCGGGGTATCGATCCAGGCGCAGGACCGAGTATACGATTGGTAAGTTTTTCCTTTAAAAAAATGGCCATCTGCATTGCGGCCGCATCAGCTTTTGATGCATTTTTATGCGCTATTTCCAAAAAAATCAACCGATAGTAAGGAGGGTATAAAAACTTTTTTCGTTCGTCGGACTCCCTTTCAAAAAAGCTCAGATAGTCATGATGTAATGTTTCTCTGATGACAGGATGGTTTACCTGAAAAGTCTGAATAATCACTAGTCCGGGTTTTTCTCTTCTTCCGGAACGACCTGATACCTGTGTCATCAGTTGATAAGCCCTTTCTCCTGCCCTCAGGTCAGGGTACCTCAACAATGAATCGGCAAGTAATATTCCAACAACGGAAACATTACCAAAATCAAGACCTTTTGTCAGCATTTGGGTTCCGACAAGAATATCGGTTTCGTGATATTCAAAATCCATTAATATGTTTTCCATTGCAGATTTGGTGGAAGCGTTGTCCATGTCAAGTCTGGCTACTTTAGCTCCCGGAAACATCAATTCAATAGAATGTTCAATTTTTTCCGTGCCAAAACCTACCTCCTCCAAGGTCTGAGAGCCACAAGCAGGGCATACTTTGATAAGGGTGATTTTATAACCGCAGTAATGACACCGCAATGAATGATGCGCTTTATGAAGTGTCAGGTGTACATCGCAATTCTGACACATCGCTTTCCAGCCACAAGTTTTACAATGGTAGGTTGGCGCAAATCCTCTTCTGTTTTGAAAAAGAATAACCTGCTCTTTTTTCGCCAAAGCATTTTCTATTGCTTCTTTGAGGGTTTGACTGATCATACCTTCAAACCGCTGGTCTTTAACTTCTTTTTTAAGGTCCACTACCTGCAAGGTCGGAAGTGAAGACAACCCAAACCTTTCTGAAATTTCGACCAAACCATATTTGCCTTGTTTGGCATTGTAAAAAGACTCCAGGCTCGGCGTTGCTGACCCCATCAACACATTGGCTTTTGACAAAAAAGCAAGATAAATAGCGGCGTCTCTTGCATTGTATCTTGGATTTGGATCCTGCTGTTTGTAAGAGGGGTCATGTTCTTCATCAACAATAATAAGCCCCAAAGAATAAAATGGCAAAAAAAGACTGCTTCTGGCACCCAATACTATCCCTGATCCTTCTCTGACAGCATTCCACAATTCAACCCTTTCGTTGTTGTTCATTCTTGAATGATATACCAACACTTTTTCTGATGTATATTTTTGAATTTTTTCTACTGTCTGCGTCGTAAGTGCAATTTCAGGAAGCAGATACAAAACCTGTTTTCCTTCACTCCTGTACTTATGGATTAGATGGGTATAAACCAAAGTTTTTCCACTACCTGTGACACCATGAAGTAAAACAGGAAGTTTTAGCTCAAAAAAATGATACACCTTATCCAGTACCTCGTTTTGAACTGTTGAAAGTTCAGGCAGTGATTCAAGTTCTGCTATGTCAGGTTTTCCTAACCGGGTGATTTCTTTTTCAAAAATTTCAATTATTTTTTTTTTCGATAGCGCTGATAATACAGTAGAATCTGCACCTGTAAGTTTGTAAATTTCAGAAACCGGAATTTCTTTACTTCCGGATCGGGAAAGCTGAAAATATCCAAGCATTGCATTGGTTTGTTTTTCAGAATTTTTGACGAGACTAAAAATTTCAACAAAATTTTCCTCATTGGAATACCATTCATCCATTAACCTGACAACCCGGATTTTTTTAGGTTTGTACTTTTCAATAAGCACTTCTTTCACAGAAATAACCCCGGCCTGAAGAAGATTCTTAATGACTGTAAATATCGATTTTTGATTGAGAATGGATTGTACATCGTTTACCGTTATAACATTTTTAATGCTTATAGCTTCAGCGACCATATATTCATATTCACCAAGATCCATAAAATCTCCTTCATACAATGGATTGAGAACAAAGTTGGTTTCACTGGAAAGTTTCATCCCCGCAGGTAAACTGACAGCCATAACTTCTCCTAACGTACAACAATAATACTGAGCAATCCATTTCCAGAAATCAAGCATCAGGTCGGAAATCAAAGGCAATTTGTCTAAAATCGAAATGATTGGTTTTGGTTTGTAGCTTTCGTTTACCTCATTATGTAATGACACAACAATGGCTGCATAGGATTTATTTTTTAGCGAAACCTCAACTCTTATACCGACCTGGATAGAATCCATAAATGTTTCGGGCACACTGTACGTATAAAGTTTTGGTAAGGCTAGTGGAAATACAACAGTGGCAAAAGTTGGTTTCAAATTATAACTTTGTCTATTTAAAACCACAAATATAAAAATAAGCGATGATTACAGAGTAGTAAACATTTTTGATGTAACAATTGTAGTATTATTATAATCTTTTATTATGGCACGATATTACCTTTTATTAGGTTCAAACCTCGGAAACAGAAAACAAAATCTTGACAATGTCCTTTATAAAATAAAAGAAAAATTAGGTAATATCCTTGAAAAATCATCTGTTTATGTAACGGAAGCCTGGGGTTTGGAAGACCAGCCTGACTTTTTGAATATGGCATTGATTGTAGAATCACAAAAAAACCCGGAACAGTTTCTTCAGATTACTAAAGTCATAGAAAAAGAATGTGGAAGGGTGCCAACAAAAAAGTGGAGTCCAAGAGAAATGGATATTGATATTTTATATATTGACAACCAAATAATCCAATCCGAAAATTTTACAGTGCCTCATCCGGGAATCTACCATCGGAATTTTGTACTCATTCCTATGATAGAAATAGCAGGAGAATTTATTGATCCTGTTAAAAATATAACGATGGATGAAATATACGACGAATGTACAGATACAAAAGAGGTATTCCTCTATGATGAAGAATAATTTAATTTCTCTCTACTTAATTCTCCATTCTGAAAAACCTTGTTTTAAACGTTTGTTGTGGAGTTTCCAATTCCGTGATATATAAACCTGCCGGTAAATCCAACACATCAATTTCAGTCATCTGCTGCCTCGTTATTCCCTGACGAACTATTTGCCCGTTTGCATTGATAATTTTATATTTTCCTTCTTCCACACCAAGAGGTAAAGTTATGTGGACATTGTACATCGCCGGATTAGGATATACCACAAATTTATTCCTTTCCGAATTGTTTTCAGGCAATTCCTTCAACCCAGGAACAGGTTTGTATCCAAAATTAAACTCTAACCTCGGCATACTTACATCAAGAAATATAAGCGATGAAGTTCCCAAACCTTTTTCATTGGTAATATTGCTATAAGAACTTTCGCTTCTGAGGATGTAAGTCAATTCCGTAAATGTTGGTATTTTTACAAAATACATTCCGGGATCCAAACCTTCAAGTAAGTATTCCCCGGTGGAAGAAGTCCGCGTTGACTTAATAAATACATTTTGAGATGAAAACAGCAACACTACTATATTATCCATATTTGTATCTGTGCCTGGCTCAAAAATATTATTTTCATTTTCATCCTTCCAGACAAATCCCTGAACAGAAGTGGTTGGATGGTAGGTTAAACCACCGTTTCTAAATTGTAAAGGGGATGCTGAAATATAATTAATGGTATCTGTTTTACCATTTTCATTAAAATCATTACAAACTTGCTGGTTGTGGAAGCCCCTTTGTGTAATTTTAAAATTAGGTTTTTCAATAACCTCTATAAAATAATTTCCCTCATCCACCAATTGGTGGCAATACAAACCTGCATGGTTGGTTACAAACTGACCTAACTCCTCCTCTTCGTCATTTACAAGTTTGACAACAATACCCGACATGATGGATTCATTATTTTCTTTCAAACCATTTTTATTGGCGTCATTCCAAATCGCCCCCATAACAATCCTGTTGGGAGACAAAAACATACCTGCATCCACATCCAAAAATACGGAACCATGGGCCAGGGAGATGAGCGGTGTGGTTCCTGTTTCATCAAAATCACTGTCGGTTGAGGATGAATTGCCATTATATGCTGCTGTAAACTGATATCCGGGTTTTAATTCTACGCGAATAAAATATAAACGTGATTTCAGATTGTTAAATTTATATCTTCCGTTGAGGTCCGTCCGTACCGAATCAAGCAACTGTCCGGAACCAGTGTATAATGACACCAAAAGACCTGCTATACCCGGCTCCCCTGCATCCTGATTTCCATTTTGATTGACATCTTCCCAAACCAAATCGCCGATGCAGGCAGGGTTATATATTCCGCCATCTATATTATTTTTTATTTCCCCAACACCTAAAGAAAAAGTATGGGTCGTTCCGATACCAAAAGTATTGGTTATGTCAGAATCTGTAGAAGTATCGCCAATATTAGCCGGAGAAATCAAATATCCGGGAAGGGCATTAAACTTTACATAATAATTACCCGGCCTTAACTGATCAAATTGATAAGCCCCTATAAAATTATTATCCGGCAATACCCCTGTCCTTGTAGTTGCCAAAAGTGTGTTATTCTCATTGTATAATTCAACAACTACACCTTCAATTCCAGGCTCATTTTCAGAAAAAATGCCATTGCCGTTTAAGTCAAGCCATAAACGTTTTCCAATGCTTGCCTCTCTGATGATGCCGGCATCCATATTGGTATATACACCTTCTGTTAGAAATTCTTTCTCCGAAATGATGCCATTAAAATTGGCCTTACTGTTTTTATCACCCTGCCCGGTTTCAACCAATGTAAATAAAAAGTTTTGAGGTTGGATCATTCTCAAACTATACCTACCCGCAGGAAGATTGTCAAAAATATAAAATCCGGAAGCATTTGTGAAAGTGGCAGCAATTTTTTCACCAATGTTGTTAAACAGTTCCACTACAATATCTTCAACGCCACTTTCTCCAGCATCCTGAATTCCATTATAATTAATGTCGTTCCAAACAAAATCTCCAATGGATATTTTAGGTGCATATCCAAGGTCAAAATTAGCAAGACTATCTCCTGGAAACAATGATAAAATTCTTGAAGTACCTTGTCCGAACTCATTGGTAATTTCGCTGTCATTCAAGACATTGGAACCATTATACAAAACAAATACCCGATTCTGAACATCGGGAATAGAAACGTAATAGGAACCAAAAAATAAATTATCAAAGGAATACCTTCCCATGTCATCCGTAAAAGTAATGTCTATTTCATCGCCATCCAAATCAAACAATTTGACTTCAACGCCATCCAGTAACAAATCTGAAGACTCTCTTGTCATATTGGCATTAACATCCTGCCACACTACCCCATTGATTTCGCCAAGTGCGTTTTCATCAATAAAGTAACCTGCATCAATAACATTTACCACTTCCTGAAATCCGATCACCAGTGTATCCGTAGTACCTAAACCAAATTCATTGGTCACATCTGAATTTAGGTTTGGAAAATTTTCATCATGAAAGGTAAACAATAAATTGTCAGGTAAATTAAAACGGATGTAATAATCTCCCGGGAATATGTTCTGAAACTGATAATACCCTGATGTACCATTACCTGGTTTAATGTTGCTGATTGTCGAATCAAGTAATATATTGGACAAATTATAAAGATATACTTTTATTCCGTTTATTCCTATTTCATTGATTTCCTGAAGACCATTTTCATTTTCATCAAGCCAGACAAAATCACCGGCTGTAGATTTAAACACATAACCTGCACTTAAATGGTTGTTTCTCTCTCCACCCAAAAGATTTGCATTTACAATTCCATTAACTCTGTCTAAAACATCACTATCCAATGTGATATCATTCCCTTCTTTAAATTTTGTAAAAGTCAGAGAGTCAAAAACGGGAAATAATACCTTGTAAAGACCTTCCTGAAGAAGCCCAAAAAAATAAGCGCCCAAAGTATCTGTTATACTCGAAGCCAGGGTATCTCCGTTTGAATTCAAAAGATATATGATATTACCAACATACACGGGCTCATTTGATTCTTTTACACCATTGGCATTTGTATCCCTCCATAACACCCCTCCTATTTCTGTCCTTTTTTCAATAAGTCCAAGATCAACATGTATTCTATTTTCACCGGATAACAGCATAATATCTTTTGTCCTGATGATGGTGTCGTTTGATTCAAAATCAGAATCAAGGTTTATATCACCAACATTAAAAATGGTAACAAGCCGATCACCCGGCACCATCACTTCAACATAATATTGCCCGGGAATCACATTTTCAAATACATAAACTCCGGAAGAATCAGACATCACTGTTTGCATTAAATTTCCTGAAACTGCCTCCTTCAAAAATAACCTGAAGCTGTCTATGCCACTCTCATTATTATCCTGAAGTCCGTTTTCATTTGCGTCAAACCATACAAAATCACCGATACTCCCTTTTTTGAAAACGCCGGCATCAATGCGATTATTTACCTCACCTGCTGAAAGGAAAAATGTATTTGCTTCCCCAGTTGACGGATCAGGACGGGAATCGTTCTCTCCATTGCCCATACCTTGCTGTGTAAAATAATAATCCTGAGGCAGAGAAAATGACACAGTATAGTTTCCGGCTCTCAGATTTTCAAAAATATAATGTCCTTGGCTATCGGTCAATGTTGAACGGTTTACAATTGATCCGGATGTTTCAACCCCGGATATAAAAACGTTAACATTTTCCAATCCGGATTCCAGGGTATCCTGAATACCGTTTCCATTGTTATCCAACCAAACATAATCACCCACTGAACCTTTGGCCACTTCCGTAAATCCTGCATCAAGACTATTTGTGTTTTGACCACTACTCAATACAACATTTACAATATTACCGGCATCATCCATATCGCTGTCAATTTCCGGATTTCCTGTAATACGAATAGTTGGAATCAATTCGCCGGCGCCGGAAAAATGCAAGGTATACACCCCCGGTCTCAGATTGATATAAGAATAAAAACCATTGTCTGAAAGTGTGGTTTCCAAAATCTGAACACCACCGGTCTCTCCCGACAAAGTAACCGTAATACTGTCTATACCGAACTCGTCCGAGTCCTGGATTCCATTTGCATTTTCATCAAACCAAATATAATCTCCGATGGAGGCCAACTGATATAATGGAAAGTCTATCTGATTGATCACCAGTCCACTTGTCGCCACCATCATATCGTAAAAAGGTACATTGGTCTGATAATTTTGAGTCAATTGTACGGTTGCCTTATATAATCCCGGATAATGACCCGAAAAAATATAATTCCCATCCTGATCAGACCATGTTGAATCCAAAACGATATTACCCAGATTGTCTGTGCCTGTAAGTATTATTTTAATACCTGAAATGGATGGATCTCCGGGACTTCTGATGCCATCGCCATTCATATCCTCCCAAACACTGCCCTGAAGCGCGACTTTTTTGTAAAGTCCGATGTCAATAGTTTGGATTTGTTGATTTGAAAAAACATTGATTGTAGCAGAATTTCCATTTTCACTGATATCACTATCAAATGAATCATCATTGCCTGCACGGAATGCTGTATATTCAAAACCTTTGTTGTCTGTGATGGTCAATACATATTCTCCGGCTATCAAATTTCTAAATTTGAATTCGCCAGAAAGGTCACTGACTTGCACCTCCTGAACCACATTCCCCATGACGGTTGTACCCAAGAGTGTCAGTCCGACCCCTTCTATGCCAGGCTCGTCCGTCTCCTGTATACCATTTCCATTGAGATCATGCCAGACTTTATCACCAAGTGAAGAAAAGTAAAAAATTCCAAAGTCTACTGATTTGTAATTTTTACCACTTAATAGTGTAATATCCTCACTCAAACCATTATTACTGTTATTGTCAACGGTGGTATCCTGTTCAATCCGAAAAGGAGAAAAGGTAAAGTTATTCCCGGCTGTCATTTCAAGGTTATAATTTCCAGGTATCAGGTCAGAAAAAGAATACCTTCCGTCCGTATCTGTTGTTGTGGTTAATTCCACAGATTGTGAAAGTGCGTCTGTTCCTCTGAGAATGATGGCAATTTCTTTTATACCGACTTCATCTGATTCCTGAAGTGAGTTTACATTTTTATCTTCCCAAACCCTGCCGGATATCTCTGCCCGTCTGTATACACCTGCATTTTGACCTACAAGAGTCTGACCGCTTCCAAGCTGAAGGTTAGAAATCAAACTGTCTGAAGTCATTTTATTGCTCCAAACATTTTCAACAGGAAATAATGAAGGAATAAATCCCTGATCAAGATTAAATTTCAAGCTATAATTTCCCGGTTTTACAGAAGGAAAATGATATTCTCCGTTGACATTGGTCTGGATACTTGCCTGTACACTCTGACCACACGTTGTCATTCCGCTTAGTTCAACTGTTTTTTGTGATAATAAATTTTCCCCTGAATCATAATAACCATTTACATTGAGATCATCAAACATCAATCCTTTGACAGAACCAAAGGCTACAAATCCGGCATCAATGCTGTCCGCCGGACTGCCACTGGTAAAAGAGTAAAATGAAGTTATTCCGGTTTCATCTATTTTACTGTTTCCCGGCATATTTCCGTTTAGCCGGCACGTTGGAAAATATCCGGCCGGAATTACAAATTGTAATGCGTAAGTATTAGCGGGAATATTATCAAAAATATATTTCCCATCCACACCTGTGAGGGTTGAATCCACTTTAATCTGCAGTTGGTCTAAAAGGAAAATACGTATATTCTGCATTCCACTTTCAGAGATCTCTTTTATTCCATTAGCATTTTGGTCATGCCATACCAAATCGCCGATGGTTGTAGCGGGAGCATAGCCAAAATCAATATTTTCCAAAATCACACTATTTTGCAAAACTAATAAAGACGTCGAACCTATACCGAAATCGTTCGTGACATCACTGTTGATATTTTGTGGAACGGCAGGATTATTAAGAACAAAAAGTTTCTGAGTGATTTGGGACGCTATAACGTAATACGAACCGGAAGGAAGGGCAGTAAACTCATATCTGCCAAAAACATCTGTTGTATCCTCTTTCAGTTTGTTACCGGCAGCAGAATACAGAGAAACTTTTATTCCTTGCAAAACAGGCTCGTTACTATCTTTTGTATGGTTGACGTTGCTGTCATTCCACAATTGACCTTTTACACCATTCGTACTGCAATCTGAATAATTAAAAGACCGGCAACAAGATTCCAATATATTTCCATTATAATCAAGTACATCAGCACAAATTGTATAATTTCCAAACAAAGCATTTCCCCTGTCAGGTTGATTGTATTTGTATTTTCCCTTGATTTTATCATAAAATTTTCAGGAACATGCCATTGGTAGGAATGTCCGGATAATCCCCGATCAACATAAAAGACCACACAACTATCCTTACAAAAAGAATACAAAGGTGTATAATGTACAATTATAGAAACGTCATCGATAAATGCAGTTATTTCAGACGCTGTAGTATTTCTGACCTGAATGTCGAAGCTAAAATCTTCACGGTTAATATCTGTTGATGAAAAGGAAGTTTCCCATTTGTCGGTTTGCCCTCCATACCTCCATTTTTTGTCTTTTGAGTCCTGTACCGGAGCCCATGGTTTTTGCAATGTAGCTGTATTAGCCTTATTTTGAGAAAGAATAGTTTTATTTTTCGAATGAAGCAAAACATTTATTTCAGCGATCGAAGTAAAAATTGTACTTTGTCCCTCTACAAAAACTTCTATCCCGTGAATATCGGCACCAAAAGGTATATTAGCATTAAAATTTGAAAAAGTCAAAGTATTGCTGTGTTTGAATGCCTGAAGTCTAAGAGAAGATTTTTTATCGTCAGAAAGACTGGAATTTTGAGGATCTGCCCATTTTGTCAGGTAAGAAAAAGTAGTTTGTTGTACTTTTGCTGGCCTGATTAACACCTGGGTGGCTCGAGGTTCTTTAGATACATGAACGGTGCAAGATGAAGAAGACTGAGAGAACAGAGAAAATTGAAATGATATCAAAAAACAGAAAAAGACTATCCTCGGGAAAGGATAAAAGTTTATGAGTTTCATTATTTTGAGTTTAAGACCTAAAAACAAGGTGTTGTGGCACAAAAGCTACCCAACACTTTTACCAAAATACAAAATTACATATAATTATTAATAATATGTATATATATTATATTTTTTTTTAATATAATATCAAAGTATGTACTTAGAATGGGTATTTTGTTTTATTAATAATTAGATTAAACAATAAAAATAATATCTCATTTTTCTAATTTCAAAACACCTTTTTATCAACGACAATGGTTTTTTTAAGTAGTAATTCAGGCAATTTTTTAAGTAATGGAAAGGGATAAAATGCGAAGAGCCCAGGTAACTGACTTACTAGGGCTCTTTCGACTAAGGTCTCAAAATAAGAAAACTACATCTTTAGGAAGTCTCCTTTTTCTTTTATATTTTCAATAGTAGGTAAACCAAAATTATGCCAGTATTTTTTTTACATAATTTTTTACTTTTTCTTTCAAAAGCGATACAAAGGTAACGGAATTATTACTGAATTAGTTTCAATTTTATATAATATATTAATATATTTTTTTTCTATATATGTAACCATTTTTTAATCAGTATTTACTTCTGTTTATAAGAAGAAAACGGCTATGACTTCTTAGAATAATTAGGAGACTCTTTGGTAATCGTAATATTATGCGGATGACTTTCCATTATTCCTGAGCCGGTGATTTTTACCATTCTTGCATTTTTCATTCCGTCTATACTGGCAGCACCACAATACCCCATACTGGCACGTAGCCCCCCCAGATATTGAACCATAACTTCTGCAACAGAACCTTTATAGGGAACTCTTCCTTCAATACCTTCGGGTACCAACTTTTTAACATCATCTTCTACATCCTGAAAATATCTGTCTTTAGAGCCAACTTCCATGGCACCTAAAGAACCCATACCTCTATAGACTTTAAATTTTCTACCTTCAAATAAGATGGTTTCTCCGGGTGCTTCTTCTGTCCCTGCAAATAAAGAACCCGCCATTATACTGTTTGCGCCTGCCGCCAAAGCTTTGGCGATGTCTCCTGTATATTTGATACCGCCGTCACCGATAATTGGAATTCCTTTCTTTTTAACGCCCAGACTGGCATTCATGATCGCAAATAATTGAGGCACACCAACACCGGCAACCACTCTTGTCGTACAAATACTTCCCGGACCCACGCCGACTTTGACCGCATTGACGCCTGCATCAGCAAGCGCTTCTGCGCCTTCTGCAGTCGCTACATTTCCGGCAACAAGCTGAAGGTCTTTATATCTCTCCCTGACTTTTTTTACGGCATCAATGACACCTTTGGAATGACCGTGCGCAGTATCGAGACAAATGACATCCACACCGACATGCACCAATGCATCAACCCTTTCAAAAAGGTCGGATGTCACCCCAACAGCTGCACCAGCCAGCAATCTTCCATGATTGTCTTTTGCAGAAGACGGATAACTTTCCAGATTAATAATATCTTTATAGGTAATCAAACCCACCAACTTGTTGGCTTTATCCACCACCGGCAATTTTTCAATCCTGTATTGTTGTAAAATGATTTTTGCCTGTTGAAGATTGGTTCCGGCAGGAGCAGTAACCAATTTTTCCTTTGTCATTATTTCTGTAACAGGTCTTTCCATGTTGGTTTCAAAACGCAAATCTCTGTTTGTAAGAATGCCCTTCAACAAATGATTTTCACCCACCACCGGGATACCACCTATTTTATTATCCCTCATGAGTTTGAGGGCGTCTTTTACTCTGGCATTTTCTGTAAGGGTAAGTGGATCGAGAATCAGCCCACTTTCTGAACGTTTCACCATTCTGACGTGATAAGCCTGACTTTCAATATTCATGTTTTTGTGGATAAAACCCATTCCACCTTCTCTGGCCATTGCTATAGCCAACTTATACTCGGTCACCGTATCCATAGCTGCAGAGACGATTGGCGCCTTGAGAATAATATCAGTGGTGAATTTTGTACTTATATCAACTTCCCGTGGTAAAACTTCTGAATACGCTGGGATGAGAAGCACATCATCAAAAGTAAGTGCTTCCTCGAGTAGGGCAAATTTTTTAACTATTGAATCCATGTGCAAAGATACGGAAATTTTTAAAATCAGAAAAATAATGAAAGAATTAATAAAAATATTTTCAAAAGATATACAAACGTAAACTCAAAAAGAAAGAGGGAGGCTATATTTGCAAAAATTTATTTATGCTAAGCATATATTCGGACGAATACTTCATGAAACAAGCAATGGCAGAAGCTGAAAAAGCAGCTGAAGCCGAAGAAATTCCTATTGGCGCCGTCATTGTTTGTCAAAACAGAATTATCGCCAGAGCGTTTAATCAGACTGAAAAATTGCATGATGTAACTGCCCATGCAGAGATTATTGCTATCACAGCTGCATCAGAATACCTCGGTAACAAATATTTAAAGGACTGTACCTTGTATGTAACCCTCGAACCATGTCTCATGTGTGCAGGTGCTCTGAACTGGTCTCAAATTTCGAAAATTGTATATGGTGCCAGTGATGAAAAGAAAGGATTTATGCGCTATGGAAAAGAATTGCTGCATCCTAAAACGAAACTCGAATTTGGCATATTTCATGAAGAATGCAGTGAAATGGTAAGGAATTTTTTCGAGAAAAAAAGAAAAAAGAACACGGCGTATTAAAATTAGTGACTTTTTCATAAAAAACAAAAGGAAAGGGGGGGGGGGGGGGGGGGGGGGGGGGGGGGGGGGGGGGGGGGGGGGGGGGGGGGGGGGGGGGGGGGGGGGGGGGGGGGGGGGGGGGGGGGGGGGGGGGGGGGGGGGGGGGGGGGGGGGGGGGGGGGGGGGGGGGGGGGGGGGGGGGGGGGGGGGGGGGGGGGGGGGGGGGGGGGGGGGGGGGGGGGGGGGGGGGGGGGGGGGGGGGGGGGGGGGGGGGGGGGGGGGGGGGGGGGGGGGGGGGGGGGGGGGGGGGGGGGGGGGGGGGGGGGGGGGGGGGGGGGGGGGGGGGGGGGGGGGGGGGGGGGGGGGGGGGGGGGGGGGGGGGGGGGGGGGGGGGGGGGGGGGGGGGGGGGGGGGGGGGGGGGGGGGGGGGGGGGGGGGGGGGGGGGGGGGGGGGGGGGGGGGGGGGGGGGGGGGGGGGGGGGGGGGGGGGGGGGGGGGGGGGGGGGGGGGGGGGGGGGGGGGGGGGGGGGGGGGGGGGGGGGGGGGGGGGGGGGGGGGGGGGGGGGGGGGGGGGGGGGGGGGGGGGGGGGGGGGGGGGGGGGGGGGGGGGGGGGGGGGGGGGGGGGGGGGGGGGGGGGGGGGGGGGGGGGGGGGGGGGGGGGGGGGGGGGGGGGGGGGGGGGGGGGGGGGGGGGGGGGGGGGGGGGGGGGGGGGGGGGGGGGGGGGGGGGGGGGGGGGGGGGGGGGGGGGGGGGGGGGGGGGGGGGGGGGGGGGGAAAAAAAAAAAAAGGCAGGAACTGATCCTGCCTTTTTGACTTTTGTTATTAAACATATTTATTCAGCCTTCAACTTGAAAATCAGGTAACCACATTGGCTGGTATAGGATGATTTTTCAAACACAAATTCTTTTGCTTTGCGCAATGCAAGGTTGACCATACTTTTTTTAGCAATGGTTGACATGGTGCCATTAAATTCCGCTTTGGTGACTTCGCCGTTGTTATTAACACAAATATCTATTGTTACATTACCGCTTTCATCAGCAATGATAAGTATACTTGGCGTATCAGATATTTTTCTTCTTCCAAGACCCTGACCGTAAATACTAATACTAAGGTCCTCATCAATGACAATGTTTTGAGCAAAATCATCTTCTTTAGGAATGGTCGGGTCTTCCGTTTGTTCTACGGGTGTTGTTTCTTCAGTTGGATTATCAATGACGGGAGGTTCGTTGCCCGAAGGTTCCTGATGGGTTCCACCATTATCATTGGTGGGTGTATTGGTATTGTCCTCCTGAGGTTTAGGTTTTAATACAGGCGGATTCATTTTGGATTTGTAACCACCACACAGCGCCTTGGATTTTTGTTCTCCTTTTGATGATCCCATTTTGGCAGCCTCGTGGTAATCTGCACAAGCCTTCAATAATTGTTCATTTTTTTCGTACAAGTGTGCACGCATTTCAAAGGCTTCCATTTTTGGATCCAAAGCAATAGACGCTGACAACGAGTTGATGGCCGCCTCTTCATTGCCCATGGCGTTTTCCGACTTTCCAAGGATAAAAGCAGATTCAGACGTAATTCCTTTTAAGTCAATGGATAACAAAACATCTATTTTTGCGCCTTTGTAAGCCCCTAAATTATATTTTGCCGTTGCCCTTTTTATCAGCGCTTCCTTAAAAGCAGGATTTTTTGCTATCACCTGATTGAATTCATTTATACAATCCTCAAATCTTCCGGTCTCATATAAATATTCAGCTTTTACATACTGAAATCCAATTTCCTCATCCAAACCTCCACCCTGCCCCAGGCCGGTAAAGGTTATACTCAAAATAAAACAAAAAACAATTAAAAATCTCATTCGAAGATAATTTATATTAAATATTATTATAATTTATATTTACTACTTTTTAAGCAAATTATACTATTTTAACAGCAAAAACATTGCCAAAAATAATAAATATCAAAACGTTGAAATATTTATCATTAAAACGAAACTATAACGAAAATATTTTATAGTTGGTTAGTTAAAGAAATAATAAAAAACAGCAGACAGGCCATTTATTATTCTGTCAACCAACTAAACTGAAAATCATCAAGCCAGCAAAATAGAAGGGCCCAAACTAAAGGTATGATTCCAAGCAAAACCATAAATGTAAAAAAACTTCTATCCACATTTGATTTTTCCAGCCATTCGGCTATTTTTGCCACTACAAAGATACTTAAAAACAAAGGAGATAATACCATGGTCATCAACCAGGCTGTATAGGGATGTACTGCCCATAAAAAAAGGAAGAATACCGACTCCGTTGCCAAACCGTATGGCCACCATTTTTTTTCCATCTATACGGAAACTTCCGCTTTAATATGTGGCTGAGGGTGGTAATCAAGAAGCTCGAAGTCTTCAAAAGTAAAATCAAAAATGGAGTTCACCTTCCTTTTTATTTTCATTGTAGGCAATATGTCAGGAGTCCTTGCAAGTTGAATATTTGCCTGTTCA
The DNA here is from genome assembly GCA_016715245.1 of Saprospiraceae bacterium. Taxonomy (GTDB): domain Bacteria; phylum Bacteroidota; class Bacteroidia; order Chitinophagales; family Saprospiraceae; genus OLB9. Next base: position 47,773 of record JADKAS010000017.1, on the reverse strand, counting down.
ATATGATTATTGTATAAATGAACGTCACCAAATGTGTGAATAAATTCTCCGGGTTCTAACTCAGCCACGTGTGCTATCATGACGGTAAGAAGTGCATAAGAAGCGATGTTGAATGGCACTCCTAAAAAAACATCAGCAGACCTTTGATATAGCTGGCAGGAAAGTTTTCCGTCAGCAACGTAAAACTGAAACAAACAATGGCAGGGTGTCAATGCCATTTTATCTAATTCTCCCACATTCCATGCATTGATAATCATTCTTCTGGAATCCGGATTGTTTTTTATTGTATTCATCAGCACTTCTATCTGGTCGATAGTGGTTCCGTCGGGCGTGGTCCACGATCTCCACTGTTTGCCATACACCGGACCGAGATTGCCATTTTCGTCTGCCCATTCATTCCATATTTTCACCCCGTTTTCCTGAAGGTATTTTACATTGGTATCTCCTTTTAAAAACCAAAGTAATTCATAGGCCACAGATTTAAAATGTACCTTTTTGGTTGTGAGCATAGGAAATCCTTCAGACAAATTAAATCTCATCTGATAACCAAAACAACTGATGGTTCCGGTTCCGGTTCTATCAGTCTTTGAAACACCTGTTTCCTTTATGTGCCTTAGTAAATCCAGATATTGTCTCATATAAAATATTAAAAAGATAAACCTTCAAAAAAATCATACCTTGTATATTTCCAGAAAGTGTGAAATCAAAGCACAAATATAATATTTTACCATATATGATAAAAATTTAAACGTATCCAAATTGACTCCTGTGTAAATTTTAAATTTTATATTTGATGTGAGAGCCCCTAAAACCAAAAAACTGATAAAAACAGTGCCTTATGTATCATTTATAATTTATATTTGTTGAAATAAAAATAAATGTCAAAATAACTATTATAATCATGAATAAAATGATTATAAATTTATAATTTTGTCAAAAATTTGTAATATGAAAACCATTCTTACATTCTTGTTTCTAGGGGTAATTTTTACGGCAACCAGTGTAGCTCAGGATGATTTATTGTCCCTATTAGGTCCTGAAGAAGAGACGACGGAGTATATTGAGGCTAGTTTTAAAACCAACAGGGTAGTCAATTTACACTCTCTTGAAAATACAGCTGCCGGTGTATTGGATTTTAAAATTTCCCACAGATTTGGATTTTTAAGCGGGGGTTTTTATGAATTTTTTGGTTTGGATAATGCGACCATGAGACTTGGGTTTGATTACGGAATCACCAACAGGCTAGCCATAGGTGTAGGCCGAAGCAATTTGGAAAAAGCCTATGACGGATACATTAAATATAAATTATTACGTCAAAGCAAGGGCAAAAAAAACATGCCACTTACTGTCGCTTTATTTGCATCAGCGGCCATACAAACCTTAAAATGGGCTGAACCAGAAAGGGACAATTTGTTTAGTTCGAGGTTATACTATACTTTTCAAGTCATAATGGGAAGAAAATTCAGCGAGAGGATTTCTGTTCAGCTTAGCCCTACTGTTGTTCACCGAAATCTGGTAGCCACAAAAGAAGAAAAAAATGATGTTTACGGTATGGGGGTAGGTGCCCGATTTAAACTGACAAACAGAATAGCCATTAATGGCGAATATACTTTTGTATTGCCCAATCAATTGGCGGATGGATATAACAATGGATTATCCATAGGATTTGATATAGAAACCGGAGGACACGTCTTTCAGCTACATTGCACCAATAGTACGGGAATGATTGAAAAAGCCTTCTTTACAGAAAATACAGGAAACTGGTCAACAGGCAATGTTCATTTTGGATTTAACATTTCCAGAGTATTTACGCTAAAGAAAAAAAAGGAATAAAATATTTTATTTCTCCAGTCTTATTTCAATAACTTCACTGGTATTTAAATCGGCATTCATTACATAAGTGATACGGTTGCCCTGAATTGTGTAGGCAAGCGTGATGGTAGCAGGCGGTCTTTTACCTACATCATCTGCGTGGAGCATAAGGTAATTGACCCCATTGGGATTCAGTTTAATTTTAAATTTGTGCTTTTTTTCTGTGGTGACAAATTTTTCAAGTATCCACTCATCATTAAATAAAATGGAGACAATGTCATTATCAATGATTTTGTGGTCAAAAACCTCAAATTCTATTTCAAGTTTATCTGCCCTTATCTTTTTCTGATTTTACCACTTTTCTGCCCTGTACCACCTGAGGCAATTCAGGTAAAAGTATTTGCCGAAAGGTAAAAAAACTTCTTCCCTCAATATTCGCGGGTATATTACTTTAAAATCGTAGGGCAATTCAAATAATACAGTCTGTCCTGACGGTTGACCGTATATATTTCATTAATTTCAGCGGCAATTCCCATTCCAAAACGGTTCAGTTTCAGTAATAAAGAATGGTTGTAAAAGTAATAACTCCTACCGTACAACTTATATCTTTCCGGCACAAATTCGTAATTCAAATACCTTTTTACTTCAGCTATTATATCACTTGTTTTGTTTTTTATAGATTTTAATTTACCCTGAGTGGTTGAATTCATCCAGAACGTACCATTATATTCGTCCATTTTGACGGCTGTGTACTGATCCATTGTTTTGCCAAGACTTTCACTTATTCCGGGCAATTCAACATTATTTCCCTCATAGACTGCTTCAATAGCCAGTCTTGAAAGCTGATACAAATCATCCAGAGATTTCATTAACTGATTATTTGAAGACAGTTGTCCCGCTATATTTTTAAAACTGGTCTTCAATTGATACTCCAATTCATATTGCAATTTTTTGGCATCCTTAAAAGCTTTTGCCACTGTTTCCATTTTTTCATATACTTTAACCTGATCTTCACGTTTTGTGAGGTCGAGTTTGTTGAGCAGGTTTTCAACTTCAAATCGGGCCACATTTATATAACTGGTATTTTCCTGATAAACTTTGGCAATGCCAACAATTTTTGATTTTTCACCTTCGGGAAGAACTCTTGATAAATCCATTGCTTTTTTGTACAACTCATTAGGTGAGTTATGAAAAATAACTTCATCAAAAAGGTTATTTGGAAACAAAGCATTACTGAAAGACGAAGATGTTTGAGAAGGCAGATCCACATATTGATTTAGTTTCATATTATAGTCTACCATGAGACTATTGATGATTGGCAGATAATTATTGACTTCATTGACATAAAGCACAAATGCATTTAATGCCTGAATACTTTCCTTTTTTGAATTTGGTGATGTTTGTGCAAACGACATGGTAATATTACCCAAACACAAACCAACGATCAGCGCAATATAATTAAACAGCTTCATATTTTTATTTTAATAATGAAAAACCAGGGATATAAGTTACTAAAAACATCACTTAATTTTTTTTTGGATCTAATTTTAAATCATAAATTATTCACAAAAAGAATTAACTCATCTGCCGACATGCACCAATAATATTGAAATATCCGAAGGTGAAACACCGCTGATACGACTCGCCTGTCCGATAGTTCTGGGTCTAACTTTTTCAAGTTTTTCTCTCGCCTCTATGGAAAGAGATTGCATCTTCCGGTAATCAAGATCGTCAAATAAACGAACAGATTCCAGCCTTTCCATTTTATCCACCATCTCCTGTTCTTTGCGAATATATCCGTCATATTTGACCGCAATCTCAGCGCTCATTACGGCATCCTGATGGTAAGCAGACAAAGTATTGTCCAATTCAGGTATGACATTCCTGATCTTGTCAAGTGTAATATTAGGACGGGAGATAATAGATTTTAGTTTAACTTTTTGCTTTAGAGGAGAAGAATCCACATCGTTAAGAAACGAATTAATGATATTCGGATCCATACTATAGGAATCAAAAAGATTTTCCACTTTTTTTATGTCTTCTTCTTTATTGTTGACCGTTTCCATTCTATGGTCAAGTCCTGACATTCCGATTTGAACAGCAAGAGGTGTCAGGCGTATATCAGCATTATCCTGTCTCAACAAGATTCTGTATTCGGCACGTGAGGTAAACATCCTGTAGGGTTCGTTCGTACCTTTGTTGACAAGGTCATCTATCAAAACACCGATGTATGCTTCTGATCTTTTCAGAATAAACGGGTCTTTTTCAAAAATGGCAAGGTGTGCATTGATCCCGGCCATCAAACCCTGACAAGCTGCTTCTTCATATCCGGTAGTGCCATTTATCTGACCTGCAAAAAAAAGATTTTTAATCAATTTGGTTTCCAGGTTCATATTGAGTTGAACCGGTGGAAAATAATCGTATTCGATGGCGTAACCCGGTCGGAACATTTTCATATTTTCAAATCCCGGTACTTTCTTCAAAGCTTTATATTGGACATCTTCCGGCAGGGAAGAGGAAAAACCGTTAACATAAATCTCACAGGTATCCCAACCCTCAGGCTCTACAAAAAGCTGATGTCTTTCCTTATCCGCAAAGCGGTTTATTTTATCTTCAATCGAAGGACAATATCTGGGTCCTAGTCCCTGTATCCTTCCGTTAAACATGGGTGATTTTTCAAAACCTTCTTTCAGTGTTTCATGAACACTTTCGCTTGTATAAGTAATATGACAAGGTAATTGTTTTTCTGGCAGTTTTGATTCTGTAAAAGAAAACCTTTGTATTTTTTCGTCACCCGGCTGAACTTCCATCTTTGAATAATCGAGGGTTCTCCCATCTACACGTGGTGGTGTGCCTGTTTTCATTCTACCTGATTCAAAACCCAAGCTGATTAACTGTTCAGTAATGCCTGTGGCCGCTTTTTCACCTGCCCTGCCCCCTCCAAACTGTTTTTCTCCTATATGGATGATGCCGTTGAGAAAAGTTCCGTTTGTCAGGACCACAGCATCAGAAAGAATTTCAATCCCCAGGGAAGTTATGATTCCCTTGCAAACGCCACCGGAGATCAGCAAACCAGGAACTGATTCTTGCCAAAAATCTATATTCGGATGTTCTTCGAGTTTTTTTCTCCACAAACCGGCAAACATCATTCTGTCGTTCTGAGTTCGCGGACTCCACATAGCGGGACCTTTTGACAAATTGAGCATACGAAATTGAACCATAGACTCATCTGAAACGATGCCGGAATATCCACCCAACGCATCCACTTCCCGTACAATCTGGCCTTTGGCTACACCTCCCATGGCAGGATTGCACGACATTTGGGCTATAGTGTTCATATTCATGGTGACAAGAAGCACTCTTGAACCCATATTGGCAGCGGCGACAGCGGCTTCACATCCTGCGTGTCCTGCACCTACTACAATTACATTATATTTTGGAAACATGCGGCAAAATTAATGAAAGCAAAACAATTTATCTGTAAATTGTTTGTTAACAAGTATTTGAATCGTAGAAACAGGTGAAAAAGTTAAAGCAGAACAAAGGAAAAGAGTTACACTAAAAATAAAATACCCTTGCATGTTGACCATACAAGGGTAATCCTCAAACCAATCTAAACACGTATTTCTGTGTGCCCTAAGGCTTATTTAATTTCAATCAATTTTGCCGGTTTTGCTTTTGCTTCTTCTTTTTTGGAAATCGACAATACCAAAACCCCATTGTTGTACTGTCCGTCAATTTTTTCATTGTCCGCAGTTTCCGGCAAAGTAAAACTTCTGGAAAACTTTTCATAATGAAATTCTTTTCTGGTCCATTTACCTTCTGAAGTATCTTTTTCGGATTTATTTTCAGCAGAGATGACAAGTTGGTTGTTCTCGACTTTTATATCAAAATCGACCTTTTCAAAACCAGGTGCTGCCAATTCAATAATAAAATTTGAATCTGTTTCTTTAATGTTGACCGCAGGGACAGTATGATTGTTATCAAAACCCACAACATCATTCAGACCTCTGTTGAAAATATCGTCTAAAACATTTGAAAAGTTTTTTACCGGAAAAAACGGATTAATATGTACTCTGTTCATAATGTGATTATTTTATTGTTAAAAATTATTTGATTATTTTACTTCAATTTTAGAAACCTTTTTTTCTGTTTTGTGCAGAAAAACAGTCAGAATCCCGTTTTTCATTTCCGCAGATATTTCCTCCATATTTGAGTCTTCCGGGAGACGGAAAGAACGATCAAACGATTCCAATGACCATTCTTTTCTGTTATATTCTTCTTTTTTGGCTTCCTGAGTTCCCGATATCTTCAGCACATTTTGATCAAGCGATATACTGACTTCCTCTTTGGTAAATCCGGGAAGACTCAGGCTTATTTCCCAACCATCATTTTTGGTAAAAATGTTGGCTTTTGGCGTACTTTTCCGAAAACTTCCTGTTTGCTGGTTTTGTTGAGAAGCCGGGTTACAATTTTTCTGCAGTGGTTTATTTTGCATTACTGTTTGCATCTTGTAAAATTTTTATTGTTTTTTAAAATTAAGAACAATGAATATTGTACAAATTAGATACCATGCCAAAAAAAACGACCATTTGACATTTTTTATTAACACACCATGTCATTATGTCTGTTTGGCTCTGTTAAAATCTGCCATTTTGTCTTATTTTGCACAAAATGGTTCGAAGAAAAATAATAAAAAGGCTTTTGTATCATAAAATGAAAACTGCCTATACAACATGAACCCATATTATTGAGCGACAATGTGACAACCCTGACTAAAAATTATTAATTTTGTCATTTCAAATTCGCTGAATATGTGTACTATTACTTTTTATAACAGATTATTTTTCATTTTTTTCCTTGTAATAACGATAAACACATCCTGTAAAAATGAGGTACAAAATGCAGGAAATTTAGATAGTAAAATGTTGGAAATGCCCAAACAAAAATTCATGTATTCCTTAGCGCAATGGTCACTACACAGATCTATCCAAAGTAAAAAACTTGACCCGATGGATTTTGCCCTAAAAGCCAAAGAGCTGGGATTTTCAGGTATTGAATACGTAAGTACCTTCTATAAAAATTTTGCAAAAGATTCTTTGTATCTTTCAAAATTAAAACAAAGAGCTGCGGAAAATAGCGTTCAATCCCTCTTAATCATGGTAGATGGCGAAGGAGACATGGGTGTTTTGGATGAAGCTAAAAGAAATAAAGCGGTTGAAAACCACTACAAATGGGTGGATGCCGCCGCTTTTCTGGGGCTGCCATTCTATCCGTGTTAATGCCTATGGGGAAGGAAGCGAAACGGATGTTGCCGATGCCATGGTTCTGGCTTTAAAAAATTGTGTGTTTACGCCAAAAAGAAAAACATCAATGTTATTGTTGAAAATCACGGTGGTTATTCTTCTCATGGCGTTTGGTTAAAATCCATTATTTCAAGAGTCAACATGCCCAATTGCGGTACTCTGCCGGATTTCGGAAATTTTTGTCTGAAACGCGAAAACAATGAAAAATGGGGCACACCATGTATTCAGGAATACGACAGGTATAAAGGTATCATGCTGAACTGATGCCTTTAAAAAAGATTTTGCAGTCAAAGATTCATCTATGGTTTCAGGAATTAAGGAAATTTCAAATACTGCCCTTCACTACAGATATTCATCTTCTCTGAATGCAGAATATCTTTTAAAAACCAGGCCGGACTTTCTGGAGTTTTTCGGAAATCTGAAAAGTAAAGACACTTTATCCATTGAGTTAATTTTCGACCTTACCAGTGAATTTCAGGAAAAACCAAAAAGGAGGAAACAATTTGGCCTGATAGACAAATACGGAACCAGGAAAGGGGAATATTCTTTTATTACCGAAGAAAACAAACATGATTATGTAGTAAGATTAAGCAGTTTGTTTGAATGGCAAGGTTAAAGTGGATAAAACATTTTATGCAGACTTGCAAAAGATAAAAGGTTATGAATCTGAGTTTTCAATTATTTGTCGATAAATTTATTTTTAAACCCCTTACCACTGTCTTTAATGTTTTAACCCGGTTTACAGGTCAAATTGCCAATATCAATCATGATTTAGTCCGGAAAATAGTTGTATAATTTAAAGGAATGGGCAGTATATTACAATGTACTGCCATGTTGACTGCACTCAGAGATCGTTTCCCTGAATCAGAAATTTGGTTTGTTTCAACTTCCGGAAATCTCCAGATGCTTTCCAAATTTGCTGAATTAAACCGCATTCTCGTCATCAGGGATGAATCAGTTTTTTCACTTGTTAAATCGTTGACCTCCACCTGGTGGAAATTAGTCAGATTTCGTTCCGAGGTTTATATTGATCTTGAAATGTACAGCCATTTCAGTTCGTTGTTTGCACTTTTTTCATTGGCAAAAAACAGGATCGGCTTTTATACAAGGGGTGATGATGCTAAGTTGGGAATATTTACACATATGATGTTTTTTAATGTTAATGCTCCTATATCAAGGGTGTATTTGCAAATGGCATATTTATTGCAACCCAAAAAACCCCACCAAAAAAACCGAAAAAAAAAAAAAAAAAATTACCCCCAAACCCCCGCCCCGACCGGAAAGGGAAAAAACAAGAAAAGAAAATTAATAAAAACTCAAAAATCCACCCAACAAAACCCCCCCCCCCCCCGGAGCCGGAAACCACACAAAAAAACCATTACTCCTTAACCCCAAAAAATCAAACCTTACAAAAAAAAAAAAAAACCTTTAAACAAAAAAAACAAAAAACCCGCGACACCACCCCCCCCCCCCCCCAAACCCCTCCCCCCCCCCCCCAAAAAAAAAACTCCCCCCCACCCTCCCCCCCAAACCCCCAAAACAACCCAATTTCTTAAACCCCCCAAAATTTTCCCCAAATTTCTGGCCCGCGATCCTTTTTCCCCCTGTAGCCCCAAAAAAGAATCCCTCAAAAAAGGGCAGTTAAATTTTTGGGGGGGCAAAAGAAAAAAAAAAAAAAAAAAGAAACCCACCCCAGGGAAAAAAAAAAATAACCTCCCCAAAAAAACAAACGGGTTTGAAAAAAAAAAAAAAAAGGAAAAAAAACCTAAATAAAAACCCACGGGGCCGGGCGCTGTTTTGCCTTGAACCCCGGGAAACGGCCCCGGAAAATCCAAAAAAAACCAAAAAGTATTAAGTTTTGCGCCTTATTTGAATAATATTCTGCAAAAGCAAAAAGTTTTATGGGGAAAAATCTTCTCATTGTTGAGTCTCCGGCAAAAGCCAAAACCATAGAAAAATATCTGGGTGGAGACTTTGTTGTCAAGTCTAGTTACGGCCATATCCGTGACCTGGAAAAAGGGAATAAAGGTATTGACATTCAAAATGATTTTGAGCCTTTGTACGTAGTTTCTCCCGAAAAAACAAAGGTTGTCCGTGAACTGAAAGACCATGTCAAAAAATCATCAGAAGTATGGCTTGCCACGGACGAGGACCGCGAAGGAGAAGCTATTTCCTGGCATTTGTGCAAAGAGTTGGGCCTCAATGAATATACCACAAAACGAATTGTGTTTTCAGAAATCACCAAACCCGCCATTCAGAAAGCCATTGCCAATCCGAGAACTGTTGACTTAAATCTGGTTAATGCACAGCAAGCCAGAAGAATTCTCGACAGGTTGGTAGGATTTGAATTGTCTGAAGTATTGTGGAGAAAAGTCAAAAATAAATTGTCAGCAGGCCGGGTTCAATCCGTTGCCGTCAAACTCGTAGTCGAAAAAGAAAGAGAAATTCAGGCATTTGAAACCAATCCCTTTTTTAAAATCACAGGACATTTTCTGGTCGACAATGACAAAGGAGAAAGGATTATCCTGAAGGCTGAATTACCTCAAAGATTACAGAACGAAACAGAAGCCAATGATTTTCTGGAAAAATGTAAAGGCGCAAACTTCACCATCAAAGCCATTGAAAAAAAACCTTTAAAAAGATTTCCGGCACCTCCTTTTACCACGTCGACACTTCAGCAGGAAGCGAGCAGAAAATTAGGGTTCAGCGTCAACCGGACCATGTCTAATGCACAACGTTTGTATGAAGAAGGTTTTATCACCTACATGAGAACGGATTCTTCAAGTTTAAGTGATCAGGCTGTTCAATCCATCAGTACCGAAATCAAAACGTTGTATGGAGATAAATATCTGCATGTCAGAAAATATGCCACCAAAAATAAAAATGCCCAGGAAGCCCACGAAGCGATAAGACCGACGTATGTGGAAAGGAAAAATGTGAGTGGTGACAGAGATTTGCAACGGCTTTATGATTTAATCTGGAAAAGAACCATTGCATCCCAGATGTCTGAAGCTGAAATTGAAAAAACCATTGTCAAAATTGATATTTCCACCTTAAAAGACCGATACCTGCAGGCAGAAGGAGAAGTACTCACCTTTGATGGTTTTCTTAAAGTGTATATGGAGTCAACCGATGATGAAGAGGATGGAGACACTAAAGGTATGTTGCCCCCGTTAAAAAAAGGCCAGGTTCTCCCTGTTTCATATATTGAGGCTGTAGAAAGTTATACCAGACCACCTTCCAGATATACGGAAGCCAGTCTGGTAAAAAAATTGGAAGAGTTGGGAATAGGAAGACCTTCCACGTATGCTCCTACCATCACCAAAATCATGGAAGAGGAAAGGGGTTACGTCACAAAAGAAAGTCGTCCGGGCGTCGAAAGAAATTACCGGTATCTTGTTCTTCAAAAAAATGACATTCAAAAGACAACTAAAACAGAAATCACCGGAGCGACAACCAACCGCCTCTACCCTTCTGATATTGGTATGGTGGTTACAGATTTTTTATCTGAACATTTTGATAAAATCATGAATTACAGTTTTACCGCTGATGTGGAAGAAAAACTTGACGAAATCGCTACCGACGGTAAGGACTGGAAAAAAATGCTGAAAGATTTTTACACTCCTTTTCATCAGACTATTGACAATACCCTTGAAAATGCAGAAAGGGCTAAGGGCAAAAGAGTTTTGGGTATGGATCCTGCATCCGGATACTCAGTTATTGCACAAATGACACGATTCGGACCCGTCATACAAATCGGTGACAGGGAAGAAATGGACCAGGATGAAAAACCTAAATTTGCCAACCTGAAACCCGGACAATCCATTGAAACCATAAACCTGGCTGAGGCTATGGAATTGTTTCAACTACCCAAGGTAATCGGAGAATATGATGGCCAGGAAGTTACTGTCAATACAGGCCGTTTCGGACCATATGTAAAAACAGGAGAGATGTTTGTTAATCTTCCCAGAGGAAAAGACCCTATGACCATAACCATTGAAGAGGCTCAAGAACTCATCCAGGCAAAAAAAGACGAACTTGCCCCTTTTGGGCATTACAAAAATCTGCCCATTACCAAAGGAAAAGGAAGGTTTGGTCCTTTTGTAAAATGGAATGATCTTTTCGTAAATATACCTGTTCGTTACAAAGTGGAAACCATAACGGAAGCGGAGGCAATAGAGTTGATTGAAACCAAACTCGACAAAGAAGCAAACCGCTACATTCAAAACTGGGAGTCCGAAAAAATTTCTATCGAAAACGGTCGATGGGGCCCTTACATCAAGTTCGGCAAAAATAATTTAAAAATTCCTAAAGTCGACGGTAAAAAATTAGAAGCTGAAGATCTGACACAAGTAAGTCTCGACACCGTAAAATCCTGGATTTCTGCTGAAATTCCCAATGCCTTTACTAAACCAGCGCCAAAAGCAAAAAAGTAACACCTGCGGATTTTCAAGTTCCCGTCTATTACACTTTGTTCATTATGATAATAATGTGGCTTCAGAAAAGGCAAAATAATGGTTTATTAAACAAAAAATAAATCCTGATCTTCTCTCCTGAAGATGCTAATTGTATTTTGAAAAATCATACAAACTTTTTTCACTCCTGACGTATAATTCCCTGAGGTAATATTTGCCGTCGAGCGAATAAAACAAATCCTCTATCTGAGATTTTCTTTTTAACAGATAATTCCCAGGAGCCACTGCTTTATATTTTATTGGATTAGGCAGCGTGGCTACAATCATGGCGGATTCCTTTAGATTGAGTTTTGAAGCAGGTTTTTTAAAATATCTTCGGGCAGCAGCTTCTATACCAAAACATTTTTCTCCTGTTTCCGCTATGTTGAGATACACTTCAAGTATTCGTTCTTTTGTCCAAATCGCCTCAATTAATCCGGTAAAATACAATTCAAATCCTTTGCGGATAAAACTTCTCCCTGGCCATAAATAAACATTTTTGGCAACCTGCTGCGTGACGGTGCTTGCACCTCTCATCCTCTTTTTTCCTTTTGCTGTGATAGCATCTTCCAGTGAAGCCAGATCCAGACCATTGTGAAAGGGCAACATCTGATCTTCTGAGGCCATCACACAGACTTTTGGGAAAGCCGCTATATCCTCCCAGGACTTCCATTGATATGAAAAATCATATTTTGATGAAGAAGTTATCATTCTTTTGACCATCAAAAAAGTGACCGGTACAGGAACAAACCTATACAAAACGACCCATATCATTGAAATGCAAACCATTAATACAACCACATCCTGATAGTATTCTTTCATCCAACGGCGTGCCCTTTGTATCATGATCATGTTTGATGTTGTTATTTAATTTTTACTTTTATCTGTCCTCTGTTTTTTTCCTCCATCTGTGTGTGTATTACATCCAGAATATTTGGGTAAACTCTTCTTTTTTTTCCAAAAAAGGTGTCAAGCGTCATCCACTGTGCTTTTTCTATGTCTTCTGTAACCTGTGGTTTTAGTTTTTGTTTTACCGTTTCAATCAGATACCAATGCGATTTTTTAATAATTCTTTTACCAACGTTGCTGCGGTAGGTATGTCGTGTTACACCCAGTTTGTGAATAATTTCCATTTTGCCTATACCGGTTTCCTCCTCAATTTCCCGCAAAGTAGCCTGTTTTTTGGTTTCATACGTTTCAATTTTGCCTTTCGGCAAATCCCAAGAACCTCTTCTGTAAATGAAAAGGTATTCATTTTTTTCATTCTTTACCAATCCTCCTCCGGCTTCTATTTCCATAAAGTGGGATTTAAAATCTTTTTTAAGGAGGAGGTAATCTTCGTGATGGATAATAAATTTTTCCGGTTTTAAGGATTTTTCAAGCACATTTATGTAATCCAGTAAATGTTTTTTGATGCCGGTATATTTTATGATGACCGAACCTGGCTCTTCCGCATCTTTTAATGATACATCCGATGAAGCTTTCAGGATAACTTCCACTTCATTAATAAAGATTTTGTATTTTTGTGGTTCCGTCACGAAATATTAAAAATGGTTTTAGAAAATGATATTGCCCGAAATTTATTGCAAATAAACGCAATAAAATTAAACCCGCAAAATCCTTTTACCTGGGCATCAGGAATGCGGTCTCCGATTTACTGTGACAACAGAATTACGTTGTCCTTTCCAGAGGTGAGAAATACCATCATCAAAGGGTTTGTAGAAGTAGCCTCCGCCTATACAAATGTTGACGCCATTTGTGGTGTAGCAACAGCCGGAATACCCCATGGTGTTCTTCTGGCAGACAGATTGAACCTTCCTTTTGCCTATGTTCGTGCCTCTGCAAAAAGTCATGGCAGACAAAATCTTATAGAAGGAGAATTGAAGGAAGGCAGTAAAGTGCTTGTCATTGAAGATCTGATTTCAACAGGTGGTTCTTCCCTCGATGCGGTACATATTCTCAGAGAAAATGATGTGGAAGTGCTTGCCGTGATTGCCATTTTTGATTATGGTTTCCAAAAAGCAAAAAACAATTTTCAAAATGCAGCGTGCACATATAAAACACTCAGCCATTACGATGTTTTATTGTCTGAAGCTAGCCAAATGAAATATATTACAGAACAAGAAAAAAATATTCTTTCTTTGTGGAGAAAGGATCCTGAAAACTGGTTTAACAATACATCCAATAACGAATAATAATTATGAACGTTTTTGACAAAAACAGTGAAACTTTTTTATACGACTATCTGAACAACAATTCACCCACAGGCTTTGAAGCACCGGGACAAAAGATTTGGCTCAATTACATAAAACCGTTTGTTGACAACTGGCACCTGGACCATTACGGAACAGTATATGGCGTAGTCAATCCTGAAGCAAAGTTCAAAGTAGTGATAGAAGCCCATGCTGATGAAATCTCCTGGTTTGTAAACTATATTTCCGATCAGGGTTTTATCTATGTGATCCGAAACGGAGGATCCGATCATGCCATCGCTCCTTCCATGCGTGTGGATATTCATACAAACAATGGAAAAATAAAAGGGGTATTCGGCTGGCCGGCGATACACACGCGCAAGGGAAAAGATGAAAATCTCTCGCCCACTATGGAGAATATTTTTATTGACGTCGGGGCAAAAGATAAAAAAGAAGTACTTGAAATGGGCATTCACGTTGGCTGTGTAATCACGTTTGATGACCAGTTGATGGCTATCAACAAAAATTATTATGCCGGCAGGGCACTGGACAACCGGATCGGGGGTTTTTGTATAGCCCAGGTATTGCGTATGGTAAAAACCAAAAAAAATAAACTTCCTTTTGGCTTGTACGTCGTCAATTCTGTTCAGGAAGAAATCGGCCTGAGAGGTGCTGAAATGATTGCCAACACGATAAAACCCAATGTTGCCATAATCACAGATGTAACCCATGATTCAGGAACCCCATTGGTCAACAGCAAACTGGAAGGGGACATCAAGTGTGGAGAAGGGCCTGTGCTCACTTATGCGCCCGCCGTTCACAATCATTTATTGAAAATGATTATTGAGGTAGCCGAAAAAAATAAAATTCCATTTCAGCGATCTGCGGCGAGCAGATCTACTGGAACAGATACCGATGCTTTCGCCTACAGTAACGGTGGAATTCCATCTGCTTTGATTTCACTGCCTTTGAGGTACATGCACACGACGGTGGAGATGGCACACAAAGACGATATCAGAAATGTCATTGAATTGATGTACCAAAGTCTTTTGAACATTATGCCTGATACCAATTTTAAATATTTTTAGTCACTTTTTTTTAGAAAAAACAGATCTTGACCCTGGTAAATAAATTTCTTATTGAAGTTAAATACGACGATATCCTGGTTGAAGAAGCAGAAATATTATTTGAAAAAAAGGTCATTATTGACGTATTAAACCCTGAAAAAAACCTGTTTGTTTTTTCACTTTTTGACGAACGGGACTACGAAGTGGAAATTTTTAAACCCTTTACCAAACTTCAGCGAAGTACCTGTTCCTGTTTGTTTCATACACAACATAAAATATGTAAGCACGTACTTGCAGGTCTTATGTTTTTACGGAATCAAAAAAGCAAGGAAGAATCTGAAAAAAAAACACCGGCAGTTTCTAAAACCAAAACCCTGAATATCAGTAACATTTTGTCCAACGTATCCAGGGAAGAACTGATTCAGTTTGTAAAAAATTATGCAAAAAGTGACCCTAAATTTTCATTGCAGCTTAAAGTGTTTTTTGCCAGAAAAGTTGACCTTCCTGACAACAAAAAAAAATACAAAAGTATCCTTGATTCTGTTATCAAACCTCATTCCGGAAAATCCAATCCAAGTGTTGCTGAAATCCGGGCTTTTTTAACGATAAACAAAGAATTGACAGGACAAACAGAAGATTGTATTGCACTTGAACAATATGAAGAAGCCACCGATATTTTTGAAGCCGTTTTTTACAAATTTGAATATGTTCGGTCACATTACGGCCTTGACAACGAAACATTTACAGAACAAAGTGTTCACTGGCATAAAATAGCACGTTCTTTTTTTCAGGAAAAAATGTCAAGAGCACTTACTAACAGAATTACCGATTTTCTTAAAGATCTTGCCATAAAATCATTTTACCGGTATACTGATATTTTTAATAATCTGATCCATATCCTGGAAAAAGAACTGGATAAAAAAAATAAAATAGAAATAGCTTCTGTTATGTTGTCCCAGATGAAAACCAGGCCTGAATCGGAAAGACCTTTATTGATGGCCCTAACGTGTTTGTTACAAAGTTCAAAACGTAAAAATGAAATTTTGGAAATGGAATATCCCGTTCAGTTATTCCTGCCTTTTATGCAACATCTTATAAAATTAAACCAGCTCAAAACAGCTGAAAATTTTCTTGAAACCAAAATTAAAAAATCCGGTTTCGAAAAAGAATGGTTTTTCCTGTTGATGGACTTAAAACTCAGGCAAAAACAAAATAAGATAGCCTTTGATTACCTTATCACTTTGTACACCAAAACAGGAGACATAAAATATGTAACTTTTTTTAAAAATGCGGTCGAAAATGTAGATTGGATTGATGGATTTTCAAAACAACTGGAAAAGGAATTATTGACAAATGAAAAAATCCAACCAGCTTTTCTGCTTTCTTTTTTCGAGTCTGAAGAAAAATGGGACGAACAACTTTCCCTTCTGGAGATGAACCCGGATATTACACTTTATCTTTCCTTTGCATCAAATTTGTATATCCACAAAAAGGAAGTTTTTTCAAAACGATTGTTGCAATTTATTTTTGTATGGCTCGATAACCATGTCGGGGAAAACTCTTATCATTTTTTACAGTCCGTTTTTAAAAATATAGACAAAAACAAACTTTTTGAATTAAAGCTGTTTATCAAAGAAAACATCCGTAAAAAATATAAGGAAAGAAAAGGCCTGATTACCTTTCTGGACAACTACAGATAATTGTTACCTGTCTTTTGAACGGCTTCATCCGTCTCAATAAGGAATTTACAGTTTTAAAGTCCCAACACCTTTTTCATGGTGGCACCTATATCTGCCGGCGAATGAACTACATGAATTCCGCATTCAGCCATAATTTTCATTTTAGCTTCTGCCGTATCATCATGTCCTCCTACAATAGCGCCTGCGTGACCCATTGTTCTGCCTTTTGGTGCCGTCTGTCCCGCAATAAATCCCACCACCGGTTTTTTATTTCCGGTAGCCTTAATATATTTTGCCGCGTTGGCCTCATAGTTTCCTCCGATTTCACCAATCATGACAATACCATCTGTCTCAGGATCTTCCATTAGCAACTGTACAGCGTCTTTGGTAGGTGTTCCAACGATCGGGTCTCCACCGATTCCTATGGCAGTTGAAATACCCATTCCCGCCTTTACTATCTGATCGGCAGCTTCATAAGTCAACGTTCCTGATTTTGAAACTACTCCAATTCTACCCTTTTTAAAGACAAAACCCGGCATAATTCCTACTTTGGCTTCATCCGGAGTGATAATTCCAGGGCAATTAGGTCCAATAAGTGTGCAGTCGTATTTTTCAATATACGCTTTGGTTTTCACCATATCCTGTACAGGTATTCCCTCCGTAATACAGACAATTACTTTTATGCCTGCATCCGCCGCTTCCATGATGGCGTCTGCGGCAAATCCGGGCGGCACAAAAATGATAGTAGTATTGGCGCCTGCTTTTGTTACCGCATCAGCAACGGTATTAAAGACAGGTTTTCCAAGATGTTCTGAACCACCTTTTCCGGGGGTGACACCGCCTACAACATTGGTACCGTATTCAATCATTTGTTCTGCATGAAAAGTCCCTTCCTTTCCTGTAAAACCCTGAACAATAATCCTGGAATCCTTATTTACTAATACACTCATTGATGATATTTTCTAAAATCTTATAAAGGGTACAAAACTACAATTTTGTACCAAAGAATAAAAATAAAGTGCACATCTTTATTTCTTTTTTTCTTTTTCGATCAGTACGATCTCCTCATTCGGTTTATGCATAAGGTGTTTTTCCCTTGCAAATTTTTCATGATCCATTTCCAAATCTTTTTTGTCAAGCATAGCTTGTTTAATTTTTACATCGTACATTTTTTTTTCTGCTTCCAGCTTATGAATGATTCCATTCAGTTTATTGTAGGCAAAAACATTGTACCTGTCCAAAAACATAATCCATACAAGAAATAAAACGGATACTACAGAATACTTATTAATCCAGTTGACAGGAATACCGAGCCATTTGGAAACTTCCTTTTGAATTGACGCACTTTCTTTACTCATTTTCTTATTTTAAAAATTACAAAAGACCTATTTTTGAATAATACTGAAAACCATTTTCTTTTATAAAAAGTATTCGTCAGTGGGCTTTCAGTGCTACATGATTTTTCTTACAAATTGAATAATGCCTTGCCCGGATAATGAGCTGAATCTCCCAACTCTTCCTCAATTCTGAGCAATTGGTTGTATTTAGCAATCCTGTCACTTCTGGAAGCAGACCCTGTCTTGATCTGACCGGTATTTAAAGCCACCGCCAAATCTGCAATAGTGGTATCTTCCGTTTCCCCAGACCGATGGCTCATTACACTGGTAAAACCATTGCGTGTAGCAAGATTAACGGCATCGATAGTTTCAGAAAGTGATCCAATCTGATTTACCTTGATCAGGATGGAATTGGCTGCATCCATGTCAATACCTTTCTGAAGACGTTTTGTATTGGTGACAAACAAGTCATCTCCTACGATCTGGACTTTAGGACCAATTTCTTTGGTAAGTTTCTGCCATCCTTCCCAGTCATCTTCATGAAGCCCATCTTCGATAGAAATGATCGGATATTTATTGGCCCAGGTTTTCCAGAAATGAACCATTTCATCCGTGTCCATTTTTTTACCTCCTGATTTATGAAAATGATAGAGTTTTGACTTTTCGTCATAAAACTCAGACGCTGCAGCATCCATGGCAATGACAACATCAATGCCTGGTCTGTATCCTGCCACTTCGATCGCTTTCAAAACCGTTTCAATGGCTTCTTCATTGGACTTGATATTAGGAGCAAATCCTCCTTCGTCTCCAACATTGGTAGAATACCCATTTTTTTTCAATACCGTTTTGAGGTGATGGAAAATTTCCACGCCCATCCGCAAAGCATCGCCAAACATATCCGCCCCAATAGGCATTATCATAAACTCCTGAAAATCAATACTGTTGTCGGCATGAGACCCTCCGTTCAGAATATTCATCATCGGAACCGGAAGTATGTGCGCGTTAACACCGCCTATATACCGGTACAATGGTTGTTTTGATTCCTGCGCTGCTGCTTTTGCCACGGCCATGGAAACGCCGAGAATGGCATTGGCTCCAAGCGAAGATTTATTTTCAGTGCCATCCATTTCAAGCATGATGTCATCGATATATCTCTGCTCGAATACACTTTCGCCAATCAGTGCTTCACATATTTTATCATCAATATTGTTGACTGCGTTCAGAACCCCTTTGCCTAAAAATCTGGTTTTATCATTGTCCCTCAATTCAACAGCTTCGTGTTTTCCTGTTGAAGCTCCTGAAGGTACAGCAGCTCTTCCGGTAATTCCGTTTTCTGTCAGCACTTCAACCTCCACCGTGGGATTGCCCCTTGAGTCTAAAATTTCTCTTGCACGGATATCAATAATTACGCTCATTTCAATTGTTTTTGGTTTGTTTTATTAATTTTATAAAATCGTCAAAAAGATATTTAGAATCATGAGGTCCGGGATTTGCTTCAGGATGGTACTGTACAGAAAACGCAGGTGCATTTTTCAAACGTATTCCTTCCACACTGTCATCGTTGAGATTTATATGTGTAAGTTCTATGGTGTCCTTCTCTTTCAAAACATCTTCCATCCTGACACCGAAGCCGTGATTCTGGCTGGTAATCTCGCAATGGCCTGTAAACAAATTTTTTACCGGATGATTGGCCCCGCGATGTCCGTTGTACATTTTATACGTATGCAGACCTGAAGCAAGTGCCAGCAACTGATGTCCGAGACAAATGCCGAATACCGGTTTATGCAATTTCAGAATATCTTTCACCAAAGTAACCGCATATTCCATACTGGCGGGATCGCCCGGGCCATTTGACAAAAAATATCCGTCTGCTTTAAAAGAAGATAGTTCTTCCATCGTTGATTTTGCAGGAAAAACCTTTAGGTACGCTCCCCTTTCAGCAAGGCTTCTCAGAATATTCCTTTTGGTTCCAAAGTCCATAACAGCTATACGGGTTGCCGAGTCTTCATCTCCCACATAATAAGCTTCTTTTGTTGTCACACGTGAAGCGAGCTCCAGTCCTTCCATGGAAGGGATTTGTTTCAATCTCTTTTTAAGTTCTTCAACATCAAATATTTCAGAAGAAATAATGCAGTTCATGACACCTTTATCTCTCACTTTGCGGACGATACTGCGGGTATCGACATCGTAAATACAAACCATATTGTTTTCTTCAAAATACGTCTGTATATCCTGATTTGCCATAGGGCGGTTGTATTCCTTTGTAAAATTACGGCATATCAGTCCGGAAATCTGAATTTTTTCAGATTCCGTATCGCTGTCTTTAATTCCGTAATTACCTATATGTACATTGGTTGTCAGCAAAATCTGACCGTAATAGGAAGGATCTGTGAAAATTTCCTGATAACCGGTCATTCCGGTATTAAAACATACTTCACCACCGGTAGTCCCTGTGATTCCGGCTGCTTTTCCGTGGTAAACACTTCCGTCTTCAAAAACTAAAATGGCTTTGGGAATTTGTATTATATTCATATGAGGAGAGAAATTTGGTTGGGCAAAGATACATATTTCAAATAGTAATATAAAAAATTAAGGCAATATATTACAGAAAAATACTATTTGATAACGTTTTTTGCGCTGATTCTTTTTATCCGCCTGCCAAAACAATATTACAGTTTCCTTTCACCTTCAGATTTTTTGACAAAAAATGCGGTAAAGCAGAATCCTGCACTAAAATCCAGTGGACATATTTTTTAAAATTCAGCGTTGCCCGGGAATCTTGGAAAAGGGATTACGTCTCTGATATTTGTCATACCTGTGACAAATAATACAAGACGTTCAAAACCCAGACCGAAGCCGGCGTGAGGAACCGTTCCGAATTTTCTGGTATCGAGAAACCAGGACATTTCTTCGGCCGGAATATGCATTTCCTTCATGCGACCCAGGAGAACATCATAACGTTCTTCTCTTTGTGATCCTCCTATGATTTCACCAATGCCGGGGAAAAGAACATCCATTGCCCTTACGGTCGTTCCATCATCGTCAAGTCTCATGTAAAATGCCTTTATCTCCTTAGGGTAGTTGGTCAGGATTACAGGTTTTTTGAAGTGTTTTTCCACGAGGTAACGTTCGTGTTCAGATTGCAGATCAGCGCCCCATTTTTCTATGGGATATTGAAATTTGCCTTTTTTATTCGGTGTCGAATTTTTGAGTATATCGATGGCTTCAGTGTAAGTAAGTCGTTCAAAGGGATGTTCAAGGCAAAAAGCCAGTTTTTCCTTCAAAGACATCTCTGACCTTTCCTGCTGAGGTTTTTGTTTTTCCTCTTCCGCCAGTCTTTGTTCCAGAAAACTGAGGTCTTCTTCACAATGGTCCATAACATATTGAATCAGGTATTTCAGCATGTCCTCTGCCAGATCCATATTGTCGTCGAGGTCATTAAATGCCACTTCCGGTTCAATCATCCAGAATTCAGCCAGGTGACGTGTGGTATTTGAATTTTCTGCCCGGAAAGTCGGACCGAATGTATACACTTCGCTCAATGCCAGCGCAGCAAGTTCGGCTTCAAGCTGACCGGAAACCGTAAGATTTGTTGCTTTTCCGAAAAAATCTTTTTTGAAATTAATACTTCCGTCCTCATTTTTGGGAGGATTGTTGAGATCAAGTGTAGTCACCTGAAACATCTCGCCGGCACCTTCCGCATCACTTCCTGTTACAATAGGAGAATGAATATTTACAAAACCTCTGTCGTTAAAAAACTTGTGTATGGCATAAGAAAGCGCATGGCGGATTCTGAACACGGCGCTGAAGGTATTGGTACGGAAACGCAAATGGGCAATCTCGCGCAAAAATTCCAGGCTGTGCCTTTTCGGTTGCAGCGGATATACTTCCACGTCACAGTCCCCCAGGATTTCAATTGCGTTAGCTTTCAGTTCGACGCTCTGACCTTTTCCCTGCGAAGGTATCAAAGTACCGGTTATTTTTAATGCTGCCCCTGTGGTTATCCTTTTCAGCAATGAAGGATCAAAATTTTCAAAATCAACCACTGCCTGGAGGTTGGCCAGACACGACCCGTCGTTTAAAGCAATAAACTGATTATTGCGGAAGGTACGTACCCAACCCATGACAGTGTAATCACTTCCTGGAGCGGTTTGCAGGAGGTCCAGAATTTTAGTTCTTTTTGACATATTTTACCGATTTTTCAAAAAAAAGACAAAGGTACAAAAAACCAAAGAAATACAAACGAAAGGGTGGTTAAGTATGATATTTGCTAAAAAAATACATAATTTTTTATAAAAATTAATTCAAAGCAGTTTCAGAATGCGAAAAATATCCAAAAAAATTTTTTAGTTAAAATGAAAATGAATTAATGCAAAATTTTTTTGTATATAAAATTACACCTTTCTACTTGACCTCAAACCCATAGGATCCGATGAACTCCCATGGCCAATCTCCCGAACCGTAAGGAGAATCATATATGTTTTTAAATTTAAGAGACGTATAAAAATCATAAAATATTTTTTTATCAATATGTACAAGTTCAGAGACAAAATCGGTCAAATGGTCATCTCCTTGTATCATGGCAACAGGTCGGATGCCTAAATTACATTGACCTTCGAAAGTATATGGTTTAATTTTTTCATCATAATAGTCACCCGGATATCTGTAAATATAATCTTCAAACTGAAAAATGTATCTGCCCTTTTTTTTGAGAACAATATCCATTTCAAAAAAATATTTGTTTTCCTTTTCCACAAAATCCACATAAAGTACGCCGACATAATCATCATTTGCATCAAATCGCTGAAAATATATGGAATCTATTGTATAATCATTTACCCGAAACCCGTTTTCCCAGGTACTGTCATTTTCAAAACGCCATAATTTCACTCCCGGATCAAAAGGAAAATTTTTCATTAAAAAGGTTTCTTCAGTGCTGAAATCATATACAGAATCTTTAAATTGTGTCGATATATGAATCGTATCTCCAATATTATAGTTTATTTTCTGAGGATGTATTGTCAAAGGAATAAGAGGATTATGACCTGTATACTTTACCTTATAAGGACAAGGTGTATTTTCAGAAACTTCAAACAATCTACAGGAAGAAAAAAAAGTCAGAAACCCAATTAATATTAAAGATTTCATATTACAAATTTTCGATGGATTTGACAAATCGGATCCTTTATACAAAACTACTCAATTTATGGGAATATAAAAAAGTATTTTTCAAATATTTACTTCACATTCATCTAGGTTAAAACATGGTAGTTTTTTTATTGTTTGACAAATCGAAATGTGTTTTTATATTTTATGATGGAATTACCTGAAAATAAAGTCCGGAAATGAGGTCTTTGTCAGGAAAAATCATGCTATATTTTTATTACCTGTTTGTCATAATATATTTTTTCATGTTGGTCATCAGGATATAAAATTTCGTTCAGGGCCATATATAGTTATTTACTTTTTTTTACCCAGTAACAATTGGTTCAATATTACCTTATAGATGCAAGAAATTTAATCAGAAAAATTATACAACACTCCAAAATGAAAACCGGCACTCAGATATCTTTTCCAGTCATTTTCAAAATATTCCAATGCGCTAAACTCACCCAAAAGTGACCATTTTTTACCTACTCCTTGTTGAATTCCTATTGACAAACCTCTGATTTTACCATGCATTTTATGTAATTCGTTATAGGGATTTATCTTCATAAAACTGCCAAAATCAAGTCCTGCTTTTAATCTTGTTTTTCCAAATAATACAGGAGAATACCGAATTCCTCCGCGGTATTGAAAAGAACGTTGAAAATTGCCGGAACCTCTTATTGTAATGGAAAAGTTTTTATAAACAGGTGCTTCAAGTGATAATTCCAATTGAGGCCCCATATATTCTGAAAACGCTGAGTGCAATCCGATTTTAGCTTGCCCGTGCAAATATATTGAACCCATCATTATGAACAGAATTTGTGCAAATTTTACATTCATTTTTTTAAATTTAAATTATTAATAAACGCTGAGAAAGTATGTTTATAAATCCGAAAATAACTTTTTGTAATGATTTCATACAATCATAGGTTTCATTTTGAGTTATGAGCAAAAAATACGGAATTACCAGACACTTCAGGGTTTTTGCAATTTAATGAATACAATAAATTAAATTTTCAGATTAATTATATTTTTATAAATTTAGTATTCCATATTTTATTTCCATCAGAAAGACGCAGAAACCATATTCCAGGTTGTAAAGCGGATATGTCGGCTTCATTCATTTCTTTATCAAGGGTGATTGTATGTTGCTCACCATTCAGGTTAAAAACTGCTGCCGATTGTAAGGGTGATTCACATTTTACAAATAGTTTATCAATTGCCGGATTGGGAAAAACGGATACCTGATCAAGCATGGAATTATTTTCTGTAGAAACCAATAAGTTTGTAAAACGTATCACCCAGCCTTCGGGTGGCCACCAGTCAACACTTCCGGGCAATGTATATCATTAAATACTAATTGAAAGTTTTGTAAACTGTCCAAATCGTCATAAATAATTGCTTTATCCCTGTTAAATGGATGATAAATCCCTATATGAGGTCCTGATGGTATGGGACCCTGGTTTGTAAGTAAATAAAACCCTTCTCCGGGTATATATACTGGTGAATGTTCAATATTACTTGGTCCAACATGAATTTCAATGGTACCATTTTCAAAAAACCAATATTGAAAGTTAACATGGCTGTCGTGAGATTCAATTGTTGGGTCGGAAAAAAGCCTGTTTTTTGTGAATTGGATAATTAAAACTTTTTTATTTAACCAGTTAGTTAAAGTATATCTTACGTCTGATAAAATATTCACCGAATCCTTTAGAATGTCTGGCTCATAGCCAAATTCCAGTAATCGCATTGAATAATCTATTTCATCATCAAAATAACAAATTCCAACATCAAAACAATTAATATAATCATAATAAATATCAAAAAAAGGAAATGTAAAATTTAAATCAAATCGTTTGTCCCACGATCTAAAACCATCATTTTCAATTAACAAGGAATTATATTGTTCTATCTCCTTGTATTCATCTTGAAATGATTCTACTTGATAATATTGCCCAAAACTTTGTGTAAGCTTTAAAGTCAATAAAATTATTAGAAATAACTTCCTCTCCATGTTAACATGTTTTATGGGTTGTCTTATCGATACCCCAAATTTAATTTATTTTTGAAAGAACATGTAAGAAAATCCTAAGGATACGTACCCATGAGATAGCCTTGATATTTTTTTGCCTGAGTTTATAGTTTCAGGATCTGACGAAAAAATAATTTCCTGGTTTAATTCATAAAACTTTGAGAGCCCTTGGAAATAACCAAGGTTCAGATTTAATATCCACCGATTGGAAGGTCTCCATTGAAAATTATTTTTTATTCCTATAAAAAATTGATTGTCTTTATAATATCTCTGAGTTTCGTTATAAGTGTAGGATTCAAACTTTTCTGTGTATAACTGCGGAGTCTCAGTTTCTTGTTTGCTAAACATATATGCTGCTTGTACAAAAGGGATGTAATAAAAATTTTTACCCAGATATTTTTTCCACCCTGCTCCAAATGTCCATTTATATTCAGGTGAAGATCCAATTATACCAGCACCTTGTGTTTGATTTACTACTAATTCCCTTGGCAACAAATACTGAGAACTAAAATTCCTTGTTTGTTTTGAAAATGACAATTCTAAGGTTATTTTTTTACTTGCTTCTAAACCCAAATTAAATGTATAAATTCCATTTCTGTTAAAAAAACCATTTTTGTCACTCCAACATTTTGTCCAACAGGAGAAGATGTCATTATCATTTGATACTACCTGATTAAATTCACGATTTAATCCAAAATCTACACTAAAATAATAGTGGTCAATTTGAGCAAATAACTGACTGTTAACAACAAACAACAATATGACAAAAAATACTTTCATATCATTTTATTTTTTATGCTTGAAAAAGCAGTGTCTCTCATATGACACTGCTGTAAAATCTACTTATCCGACGGACATTGAAATCTGTATCCAAAAGTAAAAAATAATTTAAAAGGATTATATATATCTACATTTTTTGTGTAAACATGTGTTTCAACTTGCGTTTTTACCTTGTCAAAATATTCTTTAAAAAATATGGCATCATCAACTTTTTTTAAATGAAATATTCTGCCTCCTAATCTTAATGAAACTTTTTTATATCTGTATTCAACAAATGGTACAAATTCACAATCATTAAAATAAAAACCATTCTGATAATATTTAAAGTTTGCCAAATCTAAATCTCTGGTACTTGCAAAACTTTTATACGTCCCGAATCCTGGTAACATTTGTAAACCAATATTAAAACCTTTTTTTAATGGAAGATTATACTCAATTGGTATAAATATCAGATACTTAATATATCTATCAAATGTTGTCAATCTGTTTAAACCAAAAATTTCAGGATTCAAACTTGTGGGCGTAATGGAACGTTCATATCCAACACCTATTCCAAAATTGAAATTATTTTTCAGATGATACATATACGTCAATTGGTATGTCTTAACACCAAAAGTATGGTCTGTCCAACTTTCGATAAACGGAACATCAGGAACGGTTCTAAAATCATGCCTCTGACCTGATATAGTAAAAGTTAATACTTGCCCTGAACAAATGCTTGTTAAAAAAACACCAATTAGAACAGGAAGGTATCTTATTCTCATGTTTCTACATTATAAACAATCAGTAATATTGCAATTTGCCGTTCCTCCACATGTACCATTTTCATAACCTGAATGACTACTATTTCCCCGTTTAATCCAACTGATAGTAGCAGTTAAATAATTATCACAAAATTGTTGGTCTTTAATTAATGGCGAATCACAACTAACAACTAATGCATCGATAACTCCTGAAGAGTTTTGCTGTGTAGCAGTAGAATTGTCAAAACACTCATTTTGACTTCCACCTCGTTTATTAAAAAAACCACAATCAAGACTTACACTTAATCTATTTGCCTTATTCCTCCACCAAATATAACTAACTCTTTTAAACCATGCTGATTCTCCTTCAACCCACCAAGTATTTGTACATTTTGGTTCCCATTCCCATGAATTAAGTTCAATTTCTATACTACCTCTTAGTCTTCTCCAACGGCATCCATCACCTTTATCAAAATCGGTTCTGCATTTTCTAGAACACAATGTTACTCTTGAACCTAAATCATCGTAATTAAGTTGAATTACTTTCAATGGTTTGCTTTTTCCTTTCACAAAGTTAGTATAATGTGTAATTGATGAAAAATATGACTTTGATATATTTGTAAATGCAACAATGTTTGTGCCAATGGACACCAAGCCGTCTAAGTTCAGTAGTAAATTTTTATACAGCAAGTTAAACTTATAATCAACTTCATTTTCCTCGTTAGGTAAAACATTATATTGAGTTAAAAGTTGATTTACTTGAGTTTCAGTCATATCTTCCGTTACTTCATTTGTTATTTTAGTTATCTGATCGAAGGATGAAAAATTTAAGTCCCTCCAAATAAAATAATCTTTATACTCCTCACTTTTTTCACCTATTTCCGCTTTAACTGCATTAAAGCTTTCTTCAGTTGGAAAATGAAACATGTTATCATAAAATGGAATAGGTACAATTAGTAATTGAGAATTACTAAAATCAGGACTATTAGCTACATTTTGCGTTTGCTGAATATTTGCATCTTCATTTGTTTGCTCTTGAAATTGATTACCAGATTCAGTAACACAAGAATAATAAGAGATTGCAACAAATAATGCCAAAATACACAAAACAAATAATCTTAACTTTTTCATTTTTAAAAATTTAATACATTCCTCCCCTTCTTTCCAACGGCATGAGGGAAATATCCGCATGTTTGGTATGTTGAAAATATTAAAAGAAGCCGTATCTTTGTCCTCGTATCCCCACGATACAGGAGGGTCTGCAGCCCCAACAAGGGCATTAAGCAGGCTCTCTTTTTATTTTCACACCATATCAGTTGTCAAAACCTGTTCAGGTTTTGATATAAATAACCACTCCTGAATATCAAAGAATTTAGCCTCACTTCTTATAACCCGGGGCGTCTTTCTTGATTTTGTCCGCCCGTATTAAGGTTTGTATGCAGAAATTTGTCTTTTTTTACTTATTCATCCAGAATAAAATTCATTTATTTGTATTCATCCACATATCCATCGGATAATGAAATGATATATGTTTTACCTTCCTATTCTATTTACGCTATCAGTAGAAAACACCAGATTTTTTCTCCTTACTATCTTTTGTTTCCCATATATATTTCAAAGTTACAAACTTTTTTTGAAAAAAAAAAAAAAAAAAAATGATTTTTTTTTAAAAATTGTCGCGAAAAAGCAAGGTTTTTACAGTTCGTGATATTTTATACTGCTATTCTTATGTTTTTAAGAATATATATTTGACACAACTCCTTATGGTTTTTTTAATGTCCTAAACTCAGAAATTGTCTTGTGAAAAAAAAAAATATAAAAATTAATGTTCATATTCAACACCTATCCCAAAATTGAAATTATTTTTCAGATGATACATATACGTCAATTGGTATGTCTTAATACCGAAAGTATGATCTGTCCAACTATCCGTATTGGGAATATACGGCACTGCCCTTTTATCATGTCTTTGTCCGTGATATGAAAAACTTATTGTTTGTCCGAAAGCTGAACCAGAATAAACTATTAAAATGAATAAAATCAGTTTTGATGTCATAATTCAAAATTTATAAACAGTTTGACATACAACTTCTTGCTCTTTGCGGAACACCATTAAATGCTATAATTTTACCAAAAACGTTTTGGCCAGACAAAGTCAGGCTACAGAGGATAAAACAGAAGATGAGTAAGTATTTCATGATAGTTTATTTGACAAAATATTTTATCAATCATACAAATTTAATCAAGTTACAGGATTTTATGGTTTTGTTAAATATATATTTATGATTTAAAAATCTACTTTCAACTTACTGAATACAAGGCAAATTAGTTTAAAATCTGAAAATATTAAATATGTAACACATGAAACAAATAGAAACCAAAATGACAAAGCCTACATACTTATTAAGACTCCGTTATTAATCATAAGACTTCCTGATTTTGGATATATGACAAAAGCTGCGTTGTATCCTAAATATAGTGCTTTCTTTATTTTAAATGAATAGGTAAAACCGCACTTTAATCCTGCATCAAGAAAGGTATTATAATTGAAAACCGGAATTACGTGATTATAGGTGGGTCTTACAAATACACCCCCAATATTTGTTGTCTCAATCATTTTGATCAATTCAGACTCATCTCTATAACTAAATACAGCTCCGAGACTACAATTAAAGTTTTTAATATTATTAAAAAAGTTTTTAAAAATATAATATACTCCAAAATTAAACCTAAAATATCTATTAGGTTGTTCTTCTAAACGTATTTTAGGCCAATTTTGCTCGTTTTCCCAGTCTCCAAGGCCAAATCCTAAAGGTAGCCTGTTTGATTCTTCTTTCAGGATTACTTTTGCCAATGTAAGGTCTTTTGGTAAAGGTGAAACATCATTGTAGCTATGTCCAATGGAAACTCCAATAGAAGATCGATTTGAGAACTTGTAATTTAAACCTAATCCTAAATCATACCCCCCTGCATTTTTATTGATATAATAAGAATGGCCTCCAAAACCAAAAATCTGGAATTTTTGAGAAAATGATTCTGAATATACAATTAAGCAAAAAAACAAAATAATTAAAAGTCTTACATATCTCATTTATAATTTCATTTAAAAAGATGATTGAAAATCTATGGTCAACAGGTGATTGGTTTCGGTATTGTCGTGACTCCAAAAGAAATTATAAGAATGCAAAGACAACATAAGCGAATTCTTCTTCATAGTATACTTATAATATAGTCGGGAGTAACTGTCTCCTAAGATAAGATTTCGAAATTCTATTTCCTGCTTAAAAGTCACATATTCATAAACCGTTCCATCATTAAGGGTTATAGTAATCGGAATTTCATCTCTTGATGCTTTGTAAGATCCGTAAGTTAAGGTAGCCCCTATTGCAACACCCAAGCTGCTTGGTCCTATTTTTATAGGATGGGTATTCAGAGATAAACTCAGAGGCAGATACAAATACTTAACAGTTCCATCTGTAGATAAATCTTTGATTCCTACATTTTTGATTCTGTCACTGTCTTCTTTACTGATAAAAATACTATTTGAATTTCTGGTAATAATATTAACAGGATCATTTCCTAAAACTGTGTGATCTCCTATAGTTTTATATATTGAAAAAAGTCCGGCATCAACGGATAAAAATTTATTCAGTTTGTAACTATAGCCCAGTCCCATGACAGGTACACTCGGCCTGTAAACAAAACCGTCATCCAATATTATACCCGAGGAAATTGTCAAATTATTTTTAGCTTCCTGCCCGCTAAGTTGAATACGTATTAAAAACAATATTGTACAGAATAAGATTTTTACGTTCATAAGCTTGATTAGTTTAATACACTCCCGGTGTTTAATTCCGGGAGTGCTAAATAATATTTTATTAATTACATCTGAATTCAAGAGAACCTGTATGATTTGGCATCATGATTGGGTCACAATAATCTACGAATTGCCGTCCCAACAAAACTGTTGAAGATGAACTTACACTTAAAGAAAAAGTAATGCCAACGGAGGTACCAATTTCGGCACTATCACTTAGTTTGTTTTTAAAAGTAAAACCAAAAGGAATTGAAATCCCAATATTTTGAACACCATTGTCCTCTTCTGCCCAATCAATCCAATATGGAGAAGCTAAGGATGTGTTCCAATCTCTCCAGATTCTATAATTGGCAGGTTGCCATTTCCCAAAACAGGGACCAGAGCTACAATGTAATAAATCCCCTCTTTTTCTGACTCCAGATACGTAATAACCAGGGAGGGGATTTGCTGAACCATTTGATAAATTGACGGCACCAATTAATCTTCCGTGAAAAATAAATTTAGTTTCCCAAAACCTGTTTGCAATCGCTTTGTAAACGCCCCAATTTAAAATTCTATAATCAACTAATGTTTCATCTGCCAATTCTAAATCACGGTCACATTCCTGAGAAGGAGGTGATGAACTTGGAGGATTAGGATTTAAATCGTAACAATCAACATACATTTGTAATAAACCGTCATGTTCAAACAACTTAAAATTTGTTCCACAAATATTATAATAATTTTCATTCGTGTTATTAATAGCATTTATAAAATTGGTACAGTTTGTAATTGATGAATTACTTAATGTTGTAATCGCCTTTGGCATATAATTATCAATATGAGAATTATTACTTGTACTTCCATTTTGAGTAACAAGGTAGTAAGTTTCTGACGAAATAATATTAATTGTTGGTATTGTTGGGTCTGTTGTCAATTCAATGGACCCATTAATATTATCACCATTGAAAATTACGTAACGGGTATCTTTACAATCTTTTACAGCAGCTATATCTGGAATATTAGTTGTCCAAAAATTCACACTCACGTTATCTTGGTCCGACATAGAAACTGTTAATAAAGGCTCATTACATAAAATTTCAGTTAATTTTAAATCTGCCTGAATGGGTGAGAGACCAGAATGTTGAATTAAAATATCATTAAATGTCAATCCGGAATGCACAATTTTCCCCTTTTCTTGTAAATACAAAAAAGAATAATATGAATTAAACTCATCTACCATTTTTTGTTTTAGATAATTAGCAAATTGGTAATCATTTTTAAGTGCATTATACAAAATTTTACCAAATTCGATTCTTGCGGCAGTAGAATTTTGGTTACAATTACTTTGGCCACCGTCCCCTGACCGATTCTCTATATTTGAAATTTGATAACTACTATCAATAGTACCTTCCTTATTACATGAATTAAAAAGGGCAAGTAAAGAAAACCCTAAAATTAAAAAAATAAATCTAAACTTTTTCATTTCAAAAAAATTAATACGTTCCTCCCCTTCTTTCCTACGGCATGAGGGAAATATCCGCCTGCATGGTATTTTGAAAATATGAAAAGAAGCCGTACCTTTGTCCTCGTATCCGCACGATACAGGAGGGTCTGCAGCCCCAACAAGGGCATTGAGCAGGCTCTCTTTTTATTTTCACACCATATCAGTTGTCAAAACCTGTTCAGGTTTTGATATAAATAACCACTCCTGAATATCAAAGAATTTAGCCTCACTTCTTATAACCCGGGGCGTCTCTATTGATTTTATCCGTCCGTTTTAGGGTTTGTATGCAGAAATTTGTCTTTTTTTACTTATTCATCCAAAATAAAATTCATTTATTTGTATTCATCCACATATCCATCGGATAATGAAATGATTTATTTTTTAAATTCCTATTCTATTTACGTTACCAGTAAAAAACACAAAATTTTTTCTCCTTACTATCTTTTATTTCCAATATATATTTAAAATTTAAAAACTTTTTTTAAAAAAAAAAAAAAAAAAAAATGATTTTTTTTCAAAAATTGTCGCGAAAAAGCCAGGTACTGCCTGATCGTATTACTTTATACTGTAATAACTTATAATATTGAAATATTATTCCGCAGGCTTTTATGTTTTTTTGGTACTAAATATTAAATTACCAGGTGAGGTGCTCACGACAATAAATCGCGCAAAACTTCAGGACTGAATTCCGGACTTTCTGCACTTTCAGTGATCAGGTTGTCGGAAAGCAGCAACTTTTTTTCCTGCAGTTCGAGTATTTTTTCTTCAATGCTGTTCCTGGAAATAAATTTTTTCACAAAAACCTGTTTTTTCTGCCCTATTCTGTGGGCTCTGGACTCTGCCTGGAGTTCAACAAAAGGATTCCACCACGGATCAAGAATAAATACATAATCCGCAGCCGTAAGGTTCAGACCTACTCCCCCGGCCTTAAGTGATATCAGAAACACTTTTACGTTATTATCATTCTGAAACGACGTCACCCCTATCCTTCGCTGTTCACTGCTGCTTTCTCCGGTAAGGGTTTCGTGTCTCATATTTTCTTCTTCCAGCCATGTTTGCAGAAGCCTGATCACAGTGGTAAATGCTGAAAAAACAAGGACTTTATGTCCTGCATCACAAACGGTTTTTAATTGGTTTTTTATATCTTCCATTTTCCCTGAACCCTTCTGATAAGAAGCATCAGCCAATATTGGGTGTATGGCAATCTGCCGCAACCTCAGAAGGCTGACCAGTATCTGTGTGCGGCTGACCTGAATGCGCCCGTCTTTATCAAGTATCTGATTCCTTATGGCTGATTTTTCTTTTTCAAACATTTTTGCCTGCTCTTCTTCCATCTCCGAATAATGAACCTGCCGCATTATTTCCGGAAGTTCAGGAGCAACCTGCTGTTTGGTTCTCCGCAAAAGATAGGGTGCCACCATTTCTTTCAGCGTGCGTTTTTTGGCTTCGTCATTTTCTTTTTGAACCGGATGGATAAAATGTTTTTCAAAAAAGGAAAATGTCCCGAGAACATCAGGATTAATGAAATGCATTTGTGCCCACAATTCTTTAATGTTGTTTTCAACGGGTGTACCGCTCATACTGATTTTATGTTGTGCAGAGAGGCTGTACAATGCCTTGAATGTAAGGCTGTCTTTGTTTTTTATGTACTGACTTTCGTCAAGTATTATGTATTCAAAATGAATTTTTTTCAAAAAATCAATATCCAGAACCGCGGTTTTATAAGTGGTCAGAATCACATCAAATGTATGCAAAGTAACCCTTACTGCTTTTCTACCCTGTCCTGTGTATACTACCGTGTGCAAAAAAGGAGCAAATTTGTAAAGTTCTGACTGCCAATTAAATACTAAAGAGGAAGGCAATACAACCAAAGCCCTGACAGGTTTATACATCCTTTCATCGGCAGCGAAAAGATCAAGTTGTTTTCCCGGCAATCCTCCGGAAATATTTTCATTTTTAAAGGTTGCCTTCACATGAACTAGAAGAGAAATAACCTGTAGGGTTTTGCCCAGACCCATATCATCCGCCAGCAGACACCCAAGCCGGTTTTCTCTGTGGGTCAGCATCCATTTTACACCAACTGTCTGGTAGGGCCTTAATTCTGCTTTTACATTCCCGGAAGGAATATATTGTACTTCGGCAAGAGGTTCCCCAACGGAAATATCATGCTCATTTCCCTTTTGCAAAGCTTCTATTAATGCGCGTTGACTTTTGTGAATCTTCAATGTGTTTCCGTGGTCTTTGCCGAATAAAACAAGGTCGGAAAGTTTGGCCATCATTTCATCAGGAATAATATAATATGTGCCATCAGGTAAACGAAAGTAAGGGTCCTTGTTTTTTACATTAGTCAGTAAATGACCCAGGGCGATGGTAAATTCTCCGGCTTTAAGGTATCCGTGTACATCAAACCAATCATTTACAGCCGTGCTGCTGACGATCAGTTGAGCTTCCGACAAACAGATTTTTTTATCCTCAATACTCAAAGAAGAAAAATCAAAACCAATGAGATTTTTTTTATTGGCAATAAGGTGAAAGACGCTTCCGAAATAAGAATTGTCATAACAAAAATAACCGTATTCATTTAAGGTAAAACCGCATTGCAAGAGTTGGTCGATGTACTTTTTTTCATTTTCTTCATCTCTTTTCGTATTGTACACCACTACTTCGCCATTATCCGAAAAGTGAAGTTTATTCCTGTATTTTGTTTTATCCCAATGAGAAAAAACTGTATGCCCGTATGCAAAAATCACGTCTGCCACAAGCCGTTTTTCTATAAATGAATCCCTGATTCCGAAGGTAACATTCTTAATACTATTGTCAGTAAAGATATCAAATCCCGAGGTTTCAATCCTGCTTTGATGGAGATTACCCAGGACAAATTTTTCAAAAAATTCCCTGGTTTTATCATCCGGGACAAAAACGGTTTCTTTTGTCAAAAAAGGCTTTAGCCTGCTCCCGTGAAGATGGTTAATAAAAAATATCTTCTGCCCTGAAGAGACCCATGCAGGACTTTCGTTCAGTATCCGGAGGTTCAGATCTTTTGGAGAATACACTTCGTCCCCTAGCAGCAACTTCAGCGTATATATTATTCCTTTGACTGATTTGTCAAAGTACATGACAGAATCCGCTTCAAAAGGAAGAATGGCCATTCTGCTTTCCTCAAATCTCTTTTTTCGTTCAAGTGACCATGCCAAAGGAAAGTTGTTTTCGAAACAAAGCTTCAGAAACTCGTGCATTCTTCTGTTGATATATCCTGACACGAGGTTTTTAAGTTCTTTTTCCAGGAACAACTTCTGAAAAGAATTTTTTACTTTTTTATTTTTGTTAAAATAATTTTCAATCGCTGAAGGAGTAAGTTCTTCCGTCAATTGAAGGGCTTTTTCCAGTAATGCAGGTATTTCTTTGAGTCCGTACCCTTCCAGGATTTCTTTTTTGGCCAGAGCCACATAAGAAAGCAAATTACCTTTTCCATCTGTTGGAACGATGCAGGCAACTGGCAAAATCCTTTCTGTCTCCGGAACGTCTCTCAGTGAAAATCCTATGGTAAACGATTCATTCAAGTCCATTAAAACTTAGAAGTGGTGTTTGATTTTTTGAAAAAATCTGAGGAAATGTTTGTTGTAATCTTCATTCTTAAACAAATGAGTCCAAAAAAAAACCCGGAGATTGCTCTCTCCGGGTTTCCGAATATATTGTGACAGGATAAAATTATCCTTTAAAATTTTTATTGATTTCTGCTACAATTTTTTCTGCTTTTGCAACAAGGGTGCTTTCATCGTCATTGATATTGAACGCCAGCATAAATAAAAACTTGTCATCATTTCTCCAATAAAACCGTTTCATATCATAGGAATAAGCGCCTTCCAGACCGGCAGTAAACTTCTTATATTTTACGGCAGGCTGACCATCCACCGTACTTTCACCATCAGTTAGTTTTGCTGTAATAAACTTGGTGACCCACATTGGAAATTCATCATACACCGGATTGATCATGATTTGAATCAATATCCCTGCATCAGGTTCCTCATTCGAATTAACCCACTTAAAAAAGCAGGAAGTGTAGTCTTTTTTAGCCGGGTCTGATGCATCTTTAATGGTAACCTCTTTATCCTGCAAGTTAAGATTGGCCTTGAGCCATTCTACCGTCAAAAAGGAACAAGAACTGGGTACGGTCAAATTTTCAGGATTTGTCGGCAGTGCGCTATTACTTTCAGTAGCTTCATTGGTTTTAGTGTCGTTTTTACAAGATAAAAAAGTGAACAAAACCAACATTAAGAACATATTTTGAATGGATTTCATATTAAACTAAATTTTAATGTTTTTTAATTGACGGCAAAGGTAATCATTTTCCATAATTTTTCAACCGACTATATATTAAAATATTTTATCATTGATTCATTATTACCAATTTTATTAAACGAGGATATTTTCTATAAAATCATCCTATACAACTATATTGATCATTCTGTCAGGCACAATAATGATTTTTTTGGGAGCTTTTCCTTCAAGCCATTTCTGCACCATATCCATAGCCATAACCATGTTTTCAATTTCAGCTGCCGACATCTCCTTTGAAACTTCAATCATATCTCTTTTTTTGCCATTGACACAAACGGGATATTCAACCGTATCAGAGGTAAGAAATTCCGGGTTATACACAGGATATGTTGATTTGTGCACAGAACTGCTATTGCCCAAATTCTGCCAAAGTTCTTCCGTAATAAAAGGTGCAAACGGTGCCAAAAGTCGTACCAGTGGTTCCAGTATTTCAGCAGTATGACATTCCAGTCTTTTTAATTCGTTGACGCACACCATAAAAGCACTGACGGAAGTATTGAGTGAAAACCTCTCAATATCATCGCATACTTTTTTAATAGTCGTATGTAAAACTTTTTTCTCTTCTGCTGTGGCTAATGTATCATTAACGAGCCATTTTTCATCATCAAAAAACAATGACCAGAATTTGCGCAAAAACTTCTGGACTCCTTCAATTCCTTTCGTATCCCATGGTTTGCTTTGTTCAATAGGACCAAGAAACATTTCATACATTCGAAAACAATCGGCACCATACCTGGCCACCACATCATCAGGATTGACGACGTTAAAGTACCGTTTAGACATTTTTCCGATTTCAGATACCAAATAGATTTTTATTTCGTCTGTAGAATCTTTGTCTAAAAAATTAGCCGCCGTTCCCTTATATCCATTTCCGGATTCAAAAACCGCATTGGCAAATTCAGGTCTCCATTCCGTAAATTTTAAAATACCTTTGATGTCAAGATAAGATCCGTTGGCTCCACCACTTCTGACAAAGTCGACATGTACCGGTATTTTAGTGTAACCATCTTCTGAATCCTTTTGCCTGACTATCTCTGCACTGGTAAAAACCGTTTGCCCATTTACTTTTTCCTTTTTCATAAACAGGTATTCAATAACTCCCTGAATCATACCCTGATTGATCAATTTTAGAAATGGTTCTCTGGTTGGTACTTTTCCTATATCGAACAAAAACTTATGCCAGAATCTCGAATACATCAAATGTCCGACGGCATGTTCCGTTCCCCCTACGTAAAGATCCACATCTTTCCAGTATTCCAATGATGGTCCGGAAGCAAATTCATTTTCATTATTTGGATCCATATAGCGCAGAAAATACCACGATGAACCTGCAAATCCCGGCATCGTATCCGTTTCCCTGACAAATCCGGGCGTTTCATGAACCCATTGTTCAGCTCTGGCCAAAGGACTTCGGCCATCTGTGGCAGGTAAAAAATTCTCCAATTCCGGTAGTACAAGTGGTAAAACATCTTCATCAAGCGTGCAGGCAACACCCTCCTCATCGTACCTTATCGGAAATGGTTCTCCCCAGTATCTCTGTCTGGAAAAGTTGGCATCTCTGAGCTTATAATTGATTTCTTTTCTGCCCAGTCCATTAGATTCGATATAGTCAAGCATCCTTTGAATAGCCTCTTTGACTTCAAGGCCGTTTATAAATCCGGAATTGATCATGATTCCCGTTTTATCGTGGATTCCCGCGCCGGGATAATTGCTTTTATCCACAACAGGAATGATGGTCAATCCAAACTTTTCAGCAAAAACTTTATCCCGTTCGTCATCACTGGGTACTGCCATGATGGCACCGGTACCGTAATCTTTTAAGACGTATTCGCCTATCCACACCGGAATTTTTTCTCCGGTAATCGGATGAATCGCATTTGCTCCTGTAAAAGCACCGGTCACTTCTTTGACATCAGACATACGATCTCTTTCCGATCGGCTACTGACATAATTTTTATAATTTTCAATTTCAACTTTTTGAGCCGCGGTTGTTATTGCAGGGACCAATTCATGTTCAGGTGCAAGTACCATAAACGTGGAACCAAAAATAGTATCCGGTCGTGTGGTAAATATTTCTATGGTATCGTCAAAATTTTCCAGTTTAAAAAATACTCTGGCTCCTTCTGACCTGCCGATCCAGTTTCTCTGCATGGTTTTCAAAGCATCGGACCACTCCAGATGTTCAAGCTCGTTGAGCAATCTTTCTGCATAGGCCGTGATTCTCAAAGACCATTGGGTCATTGCTTTTTTTTCAACCGGATGACCTCCTCTTTCCGAAAGTCCGTCCTTGATCTCATCATTGGCGAGAACTGTTCCCAACGCTTCACACCAGTTGACATAACCCACTTTTCGGTAAGCAAGACGGTAGTTCATTAAAATCTGATCTTTGTCGATGTCCGACATGTTTTTCCATTCTTCAGACGAAAAACCTCTGTCGTTACTATGAGCAGCATTTACCACAGAACTACCTCCCTCTTCAAACCGGGAAATAAGCACTGATATAGGTTGAGCCTTTCCGGAGTTTTTATCATACCAGGAGGCAAATAGTTGTAGAAAAATCCATTGAGTCCATTTATAATATTTCGGATCTGAGGTATTTACTTCTCTTGACCAGTCAAAAGAAAATCCAATATTGTCAAGTTGCGAACGGTACCTCGCTATATTTTCTGCTGTAGATACTTCAGGATGTACCCCTGTCTGTATGGCATATTGTTCTGCCGGCAATCCGAATGCATCGTACCCCATAGGATGCAGCACATTAAATCCCTTGAGTCTTTTGTATCTCGCTACAATATCCGAAGCGATATACCCCAGAGGATGCCCAACGTGTAATCCTGCACCTGAAGGATAAGGAAACATATCCAGGACGTAAAATTTAGGCTTTGAAGTGTCGATATCAACTTTATACACTTTATTATCTACCCAATACTGCTTCCATTTTTTTTCGACTTTTTCCGGTTGATACTGCATCTTAAATGATCTTTTCTGAATTTGAAATGCAAAATTAGAAATTTTATCAAAAAATCAGCATTAACTGAGCCATGTACCTTCTAAATAACGGCTTTTTTTATCTGATATACAATTAGATTACCATTCAACGCCTGTAAGTCTAATCATAATCAGAACCTTCATGACATATTATAAATATTTTTAATTCAAAAAATGAATTTACACCAAGGTAATTTGTAATTTTGCGCAAAACAAGATGAGGTGATTGAAGGATTGGTCATAGATTTTAAAAATACAGACATCTGCCATGGAAGTGATTTGATTTTAAAAAACATTGATTTTTCACTTGCCAAAGCGGAAACATGTTATATCGTCGGAAAGTCCGGAAGTGGAAAAAGCAGTTTATTGAAAACGATTTACGGCCAAATTAAACCTCAGGGGGGAAAGGCCAATGTTGCAGATGTTGATTTACAAACGCTCAGAGAAAATGACCTTCACAAATTAAGAAGAAAAATAGGTATGGTCTTCCAGGAATTCCATTTATTTGAAGACTGGACAGTCGGGAAAAATCTCTGGTATGTGCTGGAAGCAACGGGATGGCGCAAAAAGGAAGAAATGACGGGCAGGATTTACGAAGTACTTGCATTGGTTGGTCTTCCCGGCCTTGAAAAAAAATTAGTGAAAAACCTTTCCGGTGGACAGAAACAACAGGTGGCTATAGCGCGGGCACTTCTCAACAATCCTGAAATTATTGTTGCCGACGAACCTACGGGCAACCTTGACCCCGACACAAGTGATGAAATATTATACCTGCTCAACAGACTCAGCAGAGAACAAGGGACAACCATTATTATAGCCACCCATGATTATCGTTTGATACAGAAATTTCCGGCGCGCATATTCAGATGCAGTGACGAATCGTTGATGGAAATGTAAATATTCCTACAGAAATACTAAAAAAAAAAGACCGGAAAAAATTTCCGGCCTTTTTTATTATTTTGCTTTATTGTAATTGTCTTCGACAACATTCCAGTTCAGCACATTCCAGAAAGCTGCTACATAATCTGCTCTTCTGTTTTGATAATGGAGATAGTAGGCGTGTTCCCAGACATCAAGACCCAAAATGGGTGTACCTCCGCAACCAATACCCGGCATAATAGGGTTATCCTGATTGGCAGAACTGCATATTTCCACTTTTCCTCCCGGATGAACACATAACCATGCCCAACCTGAACCGAATCTTGTCATTGCCGCTGCCGCAAACTTTTCCATAAATGTTTCTTTACTTCCATATGCATCTTCAATCGCCTGAAGAAGAGGTCCTGACAACCTTCCCTTGTTTTCAGGATGAAGAATCTGCCAGAACATATTATGATTGTAATAACCCCCTCCGTTGTTTCGAACAGGATTATTGTTCATGTCCAGGTTTTTCAGTATTTCTTTAATACCCTGCCCTTCCAAAGGGGTATTGGCAATTGCATTATTGAGATTGGTGGTATAAGCAGCATGGTGTTTTGTGTGGTGAATTTCCATGGTGCGCGCATCAAAATGTGGTTCCAACGCGTCATAACTATATCCTAAAGCAGGTAATTCGAATGCCATAATGTATCTGATTTTATTTACAAATAAACATCACCTGAATAAAAATGTTTATATGAGGCTATAATTTAAAACAAATTGTACAATTTTTAAAGTGGAAGAACTTATACTATAAAATAAACTTTCCTGTTTGATACTATAATCACTTTGACGAATGGCAACCACATAGATTACAGTAAATATAAACATATTCCTGTTCTTTTCTGTTATTTCTTGAAATAACATTTTCATGGATTTTAATTCCAATGACTTACTTGAAAGGGCACTCAACAGAGCGTTTTTAACGGCAGAAGAAGGTATTTTTTTGTTGGAAAATGCAGCTACTGCGGATTTGATGTATGTGGGCAATGCCCTTAGACAATTCCATGTTCCCAATAATACGGTAACCTGGATTATAGATCGCAATTCCAATACCACAAATGTTTGTATAGCCAATTGTAAATTCTGCAATTTTTACCGCAAACCAGGGCATGAAGAATCTTATATTACGACCATTGAGGAATACAAACAAAAGATTGATGAGACATTTGAGTTGGGGGGTGAACAACTTTTACTACAAGGTGGGCATCACCCGGATTTAGGTTTAAGTTATTATGTAAACTTGTTCAAAGAATTAAAATCTTTATATCCTGCATTAAAATTGCATGCGCTGGGACCACCTGAAATTGCCCACATCACCAAACTGGAACAATCGACACATACGGAAGTACTAGCCGCACTAAAAGAAGCAGGGCTCGATAGTCTTCCCGGTGCCGGTGCGGAAATTCTGGACAACAGGGTACGCAGACTTATCAGTAAAGGAAAATGTTCCGGAGAAGAATGGCTTGATGTCATGAGGGCTGCCCATCAGCTGGATATTACCACCTCAGCAACCATGATGTTTGGACATATCGAAACCAACAAGGAAAGAATGGATCATTTTGTAGCTTTGAGACAGGTACAAAGTGAAAAACCAACTCATGCCAAAGGTTTTCTTGCATTTATACCATGGCCTTTTATGGATGAAGATACTATTCTCAAAAAGCTTAAAAGAGCCCGCAATCAGTGTACCGGTGATGAATACACAAGAATGATTGCTTTGAGCAGAATTATGCTGCCCAACATTATTAATATTCAGGCTTCCTGGCTGACAGTTGGTAAAAAAGTGGCTCAGGTATGTTTGCATGCCGGTGCCAATGATTTCGGAAGTATTATGATAGAAGAAAATGTAGTATCTGCTGCGGGAGCTGCTTTCAGATTTACAGCTGATGGTATTCAAAAGGCAATCAGAGAAGCAGGATTTACACCACAGTTGCGGAATCAGCAATATGAATACAGAGATATACCAGAAAATATAAAACAACAGGAACTCGACCATGCCACGATGGTCGTCGACTGACGCCATATGAAACCAGATCTTTACACACAAATACAGGAAGCATCTGCCGTTCTTTCAAATTATTTGAATAGAAAGCCGGAAATTGCCCTCGTTCTGGGTACAGGAATGGACAGTTTTTCAACCTATTTGGATGATCTCAAAGAAATTACATATACCGACATTCCTTATTTCCCGAAAGGGGAAACACAAAGCCATCAAGGAAAAATATATTTCGGCAAAGTGGGTTCCAAAGAAATACTTGTATTGTCAGGAAGAAGTCATTATTATGAAGGATTTAGTGCCGCTGAAGTAGCTTTCCCGGTGCAGGTACTTGCTCATGCTGGTATAAAACATATTTTTTTTACCAATGCCGCTGGTGGTGTCAATCCTCATTATTCTGAAGGTGATATTGTTCTGATCAATGACCACATCAATTTTCTTCCCGACAATCCTTTAAGAGGGAGAAATGACGAAAGAATCGGA
This sequence comes from Saprospiraceae bacterium, assembly GCA_016715245.1. Taxonomy (GTDB): domain Bacteria; phylum Bacteroidota; class Bacteroidia; order Chitinophagales; family Saprospiraceae; genus OLB9. The sequence continues at coordinate 5,194 of JADKAS010000017.1, read as the reverse complement.
CTACGTTTTCCGGATATGATGGTAACCTATTGTCCGGAAACTATACAAACGTTAACCATCCTTAGCCAAAAAGAAAAATTTAAAAATTCAACAAGGAGTTTATCTTGCCATGCAAGGCCCCTCTCTGGAAACTCCTGCAGAATATAAAATGGCGTTTAGACTTGGTGCTGACCTTGTCGGCATGAGCACCGTGCCTGAAGTAATTGCGGCCAGACATTGTGGTTTGAAAGTGACTGCTCTTTCAATCGTTTCAAATGTATGTTATCCTTTACAAAGACTTACACCAACTACCGTTGAAGAGGTAATTCAAACGGTAAAAAATTCTTCAGGAAAGCTTAATCGTATTCTCCATTCATATTTTTTATTACCTTGATATAAATAAACTCTGCGATGGATGAAAATAAACAAGAAACGGCTGAAAAAATAGTATCTGAAATGATGCTCGGAAAAGATGCTTTTTCACTTTGGATGGGTGTTGAATTGCTGGAAGTAAAACCGGGTTTTTGCAAAATTAAATGTATTGTCAGGGAAGACATGCTCAATGGCTTTTATATTGCTCATGGAGGAATTACTTATTCTCTTGCCGACAGTGCACTGGCTTTTGCAAGTAACGCTCACAATAACAAAGCGGTTTCTGTGGAAACAAACATTTCTCATGTTAAAAAAGTGGTTGCCGGAGATATACTTACAGCCGAATGTACAGAAAAAAATCTTTCCACAAGATTTGGAATTTACGAAGTGGAGGTCAGTAATCAAAAAGATGAAAAGGTAGCACTTTTTAAAGGTACTGTTTTCCGAACAGGTGAAAAATGGGTCCACTGATTACCATCAGACCACAGGCAGAGAAATATACCCTTTATACAATTGGTCATCTTCAAACACAACATCTGTATAATCCTCGATGACATTATATAATGTATCGCGTTCAATCGGCTTCCTGCCTACCCTCCTGATCATAGTAACCAACTCTTCTGTTGACAAAGCCGGATTTTGTTCTTCGCTGCCTGCCATAGAATAAATTTTGGTTGTATCATCTATGGTTCCGTCTATATCGTCAACACCAAACGAAAGGGACAATTGCGCCATCTCTCTGCCTATCATTGGCCAATACGCTTTAATATGGTCAAAGTTATCAAGGTATATTCTTGAAATGGCGTAATTGCGCAAGTCTTCTACGTGCGTTGTTTCAGATAGATAAGACATTTGGTTGTCCTGATTTCTGAATTTCAAAGGAATAAAGGTCTGAAATCCTCCGGTTTTGTCCTGAAGATCGCGCAATTTATCAAGATGATCTATTCTGTGAAAATAAGATTCTATGTGACCGTACAACATGGTTGCATTGGATCGGTTACCCATTTCATGCCATATTTCATGTATTCTCAGCCATTGGTCTCCGGAACATTTTCCACCTGCAATTTTGTCTCTGATTTCAGGATGAAAAATTTCGGCTCCTCCTCCGGGCATGGAATCCAAACCTGCTTCTTTCATTATTTTCATACCCTCTTCATAAGAAATTTTATCCTTTTTGAATATGTAATGATACTCTACCGGTGTCAAAGCTTTAATATGAAGTTCCGGCCTGTGTTTTTTAATATTTTTGAATAAATTTGCATAAAATGTGACATCGTATTGTGGCAGAACACCGCCGACGATATGGACTTCGGTGACGGGTTTACCATCATAGGATTTAACTATATCCATGATGTCCTCCATCGTGTACTCCCAACCTTCAGATCTTTTTTTAATCAGTCTGCTATAGGAACAGAATGAACATGTATACAAACATATATTGGTAGGTTCAATGTGAAAATTTCGGTTAAAAAAGGTATTGTCTCCATTCTTTTTTTCACGCACGAAGTTGGCAAGAGAGCCAAGATATGATAGTGATGCATGGTTAAACAAATACTCGCCGTCTTCATTTGAAATACGTGTCCCGTTATATACTTTTTCGGCTATATGTTTCAACTCCGCACTTAAAGATGCATCGTTTTTCAATAATGAAATCATGGTAAAAACAAATGTTTTGTTCTAAATAAAAATGAATTACCAAAAAGGCTTACAATTTTACAAATCTTTGAGTAACTACTCCTTTAGGATGATATAATTTAACAAAGTACACACCTGATGGCCAGTTTTCTGTTGAAATTTCAACCTTTTCACTATTTTGCCATTCCCTGTGTAATACATTTATTCCTCTTTGGTCATAAAAATAAAGAGGACAGTTATGGCAAATTTTTCCGGTTTCGGTTTCCAGAAACAACGTATTGTTTACCGGATTTGGGTATAATGTAAAAAGAATATCCTCTTTTGCAAAACTTCCTTCATTTGTCGAAGAAGATTCAAGAACAACAATATCCTTTACACCGGAATTAAAACACAAATTTTCATCAAGTACATGAAAACATATTTTATACGTTCCGGCATTTTGATAAACATGTGAAATGATACTATCACTATAAGTAGTGCCGTCTCCCATTTCCCACGATGTTTGAGATGCATTGACGGCAAGAGATGTCCCAATCAGCGTGTTTGATCCCGGTATTTTTAGTGTGTCAACTGAGGTATTAAAATCTGCGGTAGCCTGAACACTGTCCTGACGAATGGTAAAGTGGTAAGGAACCCTTCCACAAGGTTCAACATACTCAACTTGAACATTAAAAATACTTTTGTATTCATTTTGTAATTGTTCGCCTACTATACCTGATTTTATGGTAAGGATATTATTGATAACAAACGGAAAACTTACATTTGTTTTTTGGGATAAAATAGCTTTACCCGCTTTTTTTACGATTCTGTAATTTTGACCAGGATTGATCTTCCAATTGACTAAGATCGTTGCTTTTCCTGCAGGCAAGTTTGGTTTAGTAATTGAATGCAATAAATCACCGTTTTCATCGACGACGATAAACTCTGCTGTGTTTTTAACTTCGCTGTACACGTCAAATGACCTGATGTTAAATGCATCAGTAGCGTCAAAAATCAAGCCTGTAAGTTTTGCATTTTCAAAGTAAGAATCAGGCATTTCTGGTTCTGTTTTTCCGGCTTGTTCTTTGCGAATAACTTCTGCAAATAAATTTGAAGGCATCACATTTGTATTTAATTGAATAAAGTTTCCTTCAAACAATTCTTCACCTCCAAAAGGTTCCTCGTACCATTTTGTAGTATGATTGCCCTGTGCACCCAATGGGCTGGTAAGAATATATTCAGATGATTTACACAAATTGTTTTTCCATTCCACTTCTGCTGTTATAGGTTGTCGGGTAGTAATCACAACAGGAAGTCTCCTGTAATTATTCAAAGGTTTTTCGTCATCATTTCCATTTATTTTTTCTATGACCACTTGAAGTTCTGTACTGCCAAGTCCCGGTTGGAAAGGAGGTAATTGAATATATTCTCTTTGTTTTGGAAGAATCCTACCCTCCCAAAGATAGGAGTTTGTATTATTTAAGGTACCATATTCTATTTCCAGGGTATAAATAGTATCACTGCCTGCATTTTCAACATAAATATATGGATCCACTTTTGAATCACAACCCATGGCCGGATGTTTTACTTCCAATAAAACAACATCATTGGCTTTATTCGGGTTGACAGGTACGTGCCCCTGAGCAATAAGATATAAGTACGCCGCGTATACATTTATAATTCCCATTCCAAAGGTATTGTCTTCCCCTTCCACACCCAAATCCGTACAGGAATGGTAAATGGCGGTTTTTAATTCTTTTGCACCCAGATATGGAAAGGCTTCCTTGAGTAACAATACTGATCCTGCCACATGTGGTGCTGCCATCGAAGTACCATTAAAAAAGGCATATCCATTGCCGGGTACACTGGAACGCACAGAAACACCCGGCGCAGATACTTCAGGTTTAATTTTAATAGACCCTTCACCTTCGCAGTGGGACGGCCCCTGGCTTGAGAAATTACCTATAGGATAACTATTAACATTACCATTCAGTGCGCCAACGGTAAAAGCATTGATTTCACTGATATTGATATTGTGTGGCTGGGTAATTGTCCCGGGATCCGGTCCTTCATTTCCTGCTGAAAAAATAACAGAAATACCCAGTAATTCGAGGGTCTCCAGAATGGGAACATATATGCTGTAACAGTCTAGTCCGTTAAGGCTGGAATCATACCAGGAGTTGTTGATTGCATCCGGCATATCATCCGTTGTATTATCGTCACCGTCCGGATCAACCGCCCATTCAAAGGCACCAATATTGTCAGCTGTTCCTATACCACATAAAATCGCTCCACCAATCCAGGTTGCATTAAAGGCCACGCCTATGGTATCATTATTTTCTCTGTCAAGTCCCAGTACGGTTCCGGTGACATGGGTTCCGTGATTAAGACAATCAAAAGGACCGTTTGCATTTTGAGCAGCTTCATAAGGATTCGGGTACCAAGACTGATCTTTGGGGAAATAATTTCCGTGGTATTGAATGGAAATAGCGGGATGCGTCGGATCAACTCCCGTATCCGCCACAAAAACTTTAGTTCCATAACCCGTGTAACCCAATGCCCACATAGCCGGAGCATTTATGGCAACAAGACCCTTTTCCAATCCATCAGGCACTAAAACCGCAGCGGATTCTGAAACGGAATAAGAAGTTTGTTGCAGAGGTACATTTTCTCCGATCCAAATTATGTCTTCTCTTGCCGCCAGTTTTTTGATAACCTCTGTGGACACCCTGACTGAAATAGCGTTGGCAAGCCAATGTCGTTTTAAACTGTTTTTGTCGACACCTGGAAAGTTTTCTAAAAAATCAACCACTTCCTTTTGGGTGTTGTTTGCTTTCTTTTTTAATTCTTTTATAAGTAGTTTGGCCCTTTCTGTGTAAGGGGTTTTGTTAGTTTCAAAATAATTCTCCCATTGTTTCAAATCGACCTGATCGGTCAGCAAAACATTACAATGAATTTTTTCTTCCGAACGATTATCCAGAGAAGCATGAAGTTTTGAAGAAATTTTATAGCTTCCTTTGTATTGTCCGGACAATGGAATCAATCCAAAAAACAAAAAAAGTAGGGTAAAAAAAACTGATTTTGGCATCATTCTCAAATATTTTATAAAGATTCCGCTAAAGTAATACAAATCCGAACAGTTAATAAAGATTTCAACTAATTGTTTGTAAAAAGCAATAAAAAACAAAAGAAATGTCTCGCATAGACTTACATTTTATTGTTTTACAAC
>JADKAS010000016.1 GCA_016715245.1 Saprospiraceae bacterium | reverse complement strand
ATAAAACGGCAGGATTCATTCCGGAGATATTTATAGCCCTAAGGTGAACTTTAAAATTTCTTCTCTGCCTATGATATCAGGTGGGTCTATCCCGATCTGTCTGTCAAATCTTCCCGGTCTCAGAAGTGCGGAGTCAAGAATGTCAGGTCTGTTGGTCGCTGCCATCATGATTACCCCTTTATCCGTGGAAAAACCGTCCATTTCTACCAATAATTGGTTGAGCGTGTTCTCCCTTTCGTCATTTCCGCCCTGAATAGCATTTCTGCCTCTGGCCCGGCCAATGGCGTCAATTTCGTCAATAAACACAATACAAGGCGCTTTTTCTCTGGCCTGTTTAAACAAGTCACGCACCCTTGATGCACCAACTCCAACAAACATTTCAACAAAATCAGAACCTGAAATAGAGAAAAAAGGAACACCTGCTTCTCCTGCGACGGCTTTGGCCAATAAAGTTTTACCCGTACCGGGAGGGCCGACAAGCAATACACCTTTAGGAATTTTACCTCCCAGTGCTGTATATTTTTTAGGATTTTTTAAAAAGTCAACCACCTCCATGACTTCGACTTTGGCTTCATTGAGACCTGCTACATCAGCAAAAGTGATATTTACTTTCGTCGTATTATCAAAAAGGGTTGCTTTAGATTTTCCGATATTGAATATTTGTCCGCCGGGACCACCTGCCCCACCGGACACTCTTCGCATAATAAAAAGCCATAAGCCGAGTAATAATGCAAAAGGCAGCAACCAGTTGAGAATGAATCAGATAGTTGGTTTCCTGTCTGACCTTATAATTAACCGGAAAACCCTGAGATTTCAGTTCTCTTAAAAGTTCCTCAAAAGTTCCAATGTCTCCGATTCTGAAACTGTACTGTGGTTGGTTAATATTCAATCCATTGTCTTTGAACTCAGGGTATTTTGCTTCTATAATTTCTTTCCTGAGAAAAACATGAATCATTTCTTTGTTTATAATTTCTACTCTGTCTACTTCACCTGTTTTCACCTTTTCTTCAAAAGTATTTACATCGATAACCTTAGTGGATTCGTGCATTTTTAAATAAAAGTTGTAACCGAGCAGAACAAGTATGATGATTCCATAAATCCAATAGGAACTAAAATTGAATTTAGGTGCTTTATTATCTTTTTCTTGATTATTTTCCATGTAAAATCATTATTTAACAATAACGTAAATATTAAAAAAACGTTTTTAAAAAGGTTGTTTTAACTAATTTTAAGAAACAGTGTTGAATCAGATATTTTCATAAGAAGTTATATCCGCATCGCTCCACAATTCTTCAATGTCATAAAAGCGCGGGTCTCCGGATAAAAAACGTGGATCAATATCTGAAAATAATCCACTAAAACCACTTGGCCTTTCCATGCCTTCTACAGCGTGATTGGGGGAAATCCCCAATTCGGTTTTTAATCTCCTCTGGATATTGTCTGCTATTGCCTTTACCTGAGTTGAAGAATCTCCTTCACAAACAATAAAAAAATCTGTTGGAGCATCGTCTATCCGCCGAAGATCAATAGAAACAATATTTTTACCTTTTATATCCTGAATAGCATCGATGATGAGGTGGTTCAGCAGTTCTTCTTTTTTAAATTTAACTTTCGTACTTACCAATGAATATTTTATTTTGAATTTAAGTTACTTTTACCTTTTACAACGCAAAAATACACAATTTCCGCTTTATATGAAAATATCATCCGGCTTCGTTGGAAAAAACCATCAACATTTTCAAAGTATTGAATCTACACATATTTTTCTTAGTAAATTACTAACAAAAACCAATCCACCTGAAGGATTTTACGTTTCTTCTGACTTTCAGTCAGGGGGAAGGGGTCAAATTGGCAGGTATTGGCACAGCGAGGCAGAAAAAAACATATTGGCCAGTTATCTTTTTTACCCTGAAAAAATATCAGCCCGCCAAATTTTTTGTTTACACATGTGGACTTCATTAGTGTTGCTCGATGTACTTCAAAAAAATAATATTGGCCATGTTTCTGTTAAATGGCCTAATGATATTTACATTCGGGATAAAAAAATTGCCGGTATCCTGATTCAAAATACGTTGCGCCAGGACACCATCAAAAACTGTATCATCAGTATAGGTTTCAACATCAATCAAAAAACTTTTCCCGAAGATATTCAGAATCCGACATCCATGTACCTTGAAACGGGAATAATATATGACAGAACAAAATAATGGATGAAGTAAATGTATTTCTTGAAAGCAGTTATATAAACCTCATAGACGATATAAAATCCGGTAATCTATACCATAAATATGTAGAAAATTTATTTGGCCGGTCAGATTTTCAGCTTTTCCGAAAAGAAAACGGTGAACTTATAAAAAGAAAGGTCAGGACTGTTTCCGAAGATGGAGTGCTCCAATTATCAGATGAAGGTGGTTTAACGGAAAATTACCATTTCCATAAGGTGGAATGGGTAAAAACAATGTAAACCATATTCATCATTAGAAATTATGCCGATAAATTATATCTTTTAATTTTGTTTTAGTTACCATTCTATCAGTCGAAAAAATGAACAAGAAGTTTCAAAAAAAACCAACTTTAAAATTTCAAATAAATAAAATTAAACAATCCTTTTATTTGGCATAACATTTAATATATTTGCCATTACAATTGTTTCGTGTGTTTGGGCAAATATCCAAATGAGTTTTAATAAATATTTTACTTTTCATTTTAAAAATCTGACCCTTTATGAAAAAGGTTTTTTTATTCATTTTTATTTTTATTTCCGGATACATATCAGATGCACAGGAGCTTATTTCTGTCACATTGAAAGGGAGTCGAACAAAACTTCAACTTACGCAAGAATATTCCAATCCTTTTATCCGTAATGGCGCAAAATATTATTCTGTTCTTTATACATCTCCTGATGCCAAAGGAAATAAAGACACACTTTCAGGTCTCATGGTGATTCCTGACGATTTTAAATTCAAATATCCAAAATTAATATATCAACACGGTACTTCAGATTGCAAAAATGTGTTCCTTCTTTTTTTGGCTCAAACGGAGCAGACGAAGGTGAAGTAGGCCTTATTGGTTGTGGTATGGGATACGTGACATTTTTACCAGATTATGTAGGCATGGGTAATGGAAGAGGTTTTCAGACTTATGTACATGCTGCCACTATTCAGAGTGCCACCGACAACTTTTTAAAAGCAACTGAAAGCTGGCTTTCAGAAAATGGTGTAAGTACAAATAGTCAGTTGTTTATTACAGGATATTCACAAGGTGGGTATGCATCAATGGCTTATCACAAATACCTTGAAGATAACGGTAGAAAAGTAACAGCAGCTGCGCATCTTTCCGGACCATATAGTCTTTCTGGTGTCATGCGCAACCTTATTTTGAGCGATCAGGCCTATCTATATCCCGCCTATATACCTAATACTGCACTGGGAATGCAGGAATCTTATGGCAACCTTTACAATGACCTGTCAGATATTTTTAAACCGGAATTTATACCTGATATTCAGGCTTATTACAACGGAACAATAACCTTGACAAATTTGAATATCAGAATCATACAAAAACTTAACAGTTTGTTCGGAAACGGGATCGCCAAAAATATGCTGCAACCTGCATTTCTGGATCAATTACAAACCAATCCTGAATCACCCATCAATAAAGCTTTGAGTGAAAACGATATTTATAAGTGGGCACCCAAAGCCCCTACAAAAATTTACTATTGTATGGCTGATGACCAGGTTCCGTTTATGAATAGTGTTGTGGCAAACGATACAATGAAAATGTTAGGGGCGGCGGATCTTGAGACACGAAATGTAAATACTACAGCCAACCATGGGGCTTGTTTTAATCCAGCCCTCAATGCAACCATAATATTTTTCCTGTCAAAACAACAGATTACGACCACAACTGGAGATATTTCCCTGGCAGATCAGGTCATGATCACCCCTAATCCTGTGATGGATAACGCAGTGATATCTTATGATGGTATAATATCTGATTGTACCCTCTTTGATTTTCAGGGAAGAGAAATCATAAAACAAACAGGTTTTTTTGAAAATCAGATTGAAATGAATTTTTCTGATACAAAATCAGGTGTTTATCTTGTAAGGATTATTACCGGAGAAGGGATTATTATTTATAAAAAATTAATAAAACCATAATTCTTTACCAAAGCTTTTCAAATTTTTGCAGGAAGGATAAATTTTATTTTACCTTTGCACCACAATTTTTGTGAATTATGTCAAATGATATATTTAAGACCTTGTCATCCATTTCGGAAGATATAAAATTTTTCAATATTTCCAATACGGAAGAACTTGAAAAGTTCAGGATACAATATCTGGGCAGCAAAAATGTAATCAATGCACTTTTCGGTGAAATAAAAAACGTTGAAAACAACAGAAAAAAAGAATTTGGCCAGGTTTTAAATGCTTTAAAGGAAGAAGCAGAAAGTAAATTTGAAACTGAAAAGGAAAAAATCGAAGATAACCAGGGTGCCGGGAAATCGTTGGATATTGATCTTACCGCTCCGGTGTTTTATGATTCAGTTGGGTCGCGTCATCCTGTTTCGATTATTATGAATAAAATTATAAAAATATTTGAAAAAATAGGATTTACGGTAGCTGAAGAGAGAGAAATCGAAACCGACTGGTATAATTTTACAGCTATGAATACACCGGAGGATCATCCGGCAAGAGATATGCAGGATACTTTTTATCTGAAAGACAGCCATACGGACTTGCTGAGAACCCATACATCATCTGTGCAGGCGAGGATTATGACAACACAAAAGCCACCTATCAGAATTATTGCTCCCGGCAGGGTGTATCGAAATGAAACCATTTCTTCGAGATCACATTGTCAATTTCATCAGGTAGAAGGTTTGTACATAGACAAAAATGTGAGTTTTTCTGATATGAAACAAACACTTTTATATTTTGCGAGAGAAATGTACGGACTGGAAACAGAAATACGATTACGCCCCAGTTATTTTCCATTTACGGAACCAAGTGCTGAAATGGATGTTTATTGGGGCTTAAAAAATGAAGATGATTATCGCATTACCAAAGGAACCGGATGGCTGGAAATCCTCGGTTGTGGTATGGTTGACCCCAACGTGTTGTCAAACTGTGGCATTGATCCTGAAGAATATACAGGGTTTGCTTTTGGAATGGGAATTGAAAGGCAGGCCATGTTGCAGTATAAAATTACAGACATAAGGCAATTGTTTGAAAATGATATACGTTTTCTAAAGCAGTTTTCAGGGGCATTATAAACCCAAATTCAGCATTAGAAAGGAAGTACATGACTGGCAACTTTTCAACAGTGCCTAAAAAAAACCTACCCTTTCCCAGATTTATTTTTTATGTACAATTAGAATATAAAAGTTAGTTTTACCTGTCTAATGGATTTATCCCATCATCCTGATAATGGCGGCTACTTTGATTACATCTTCCGGAGTGTCTACACCCATGGATTCATAAGAAGTTGGAAAACAATGAATAGCAAAACCATTTTCCAACCATCTCAATTGTTCAAGCGACTCTCTTTTTTCAAGATACGAAACCTCGAGTTTGGTAATGTCGAGTAAAGTTTTTCTTCTGAATCCATATATCCCGATATGTTTGTAATAATTTGTGTTATCTGGCCATTCAGAAAAGGGTAAATCTCTTTGAGCAGGAATTGCCTGTCTGGAAAAGTATAAGGTTTTATGGTTAATATCCGTGACCACTTTTACCTTATTAAAATCAAATATTTCATTTTCGTCTTGAATAAGCGACATCTGCGAAGCTATTTTTACATTCTCGTCCTTAAAAGCTTCTATCAATTCTTCAATCTGCAAGGGATTGATAAGGGGCTCGTCACCCTGAACATTGATAATAATGTCTGCATCGGTTCCTGCTGCTACTTCAGCAACCCTATCTGTACCTGAAACATGATTTTTATCCGTCAATACTACGTGGTAACCCAACGCACCAAGATGATCATAAATTTTATTTTCATCAGTGGCCACAATGACGTCAGCAACGTTCCGACACAAAAGCGCCTGTTCGTAAACCCTCTGTATCAAAGTTTTTCCCTCTATGGTGATAAGAGGTTTTTCAGGCAGACGCGTTGAATGCAATCTGGAAGGTATTATTATTACAGATTTCATAATTTATTATACATATTACAATATTTTGTTATATATTTGCTGCTGTATTTAAAACTTTTAATTATTGTTCTGACAATTTAATATTTAAAGAACCAAAGTAAAATACAGAACCATCCGAATAATTATTAATACTGAATAAAAAACGACTTTTATAAAAACAAAAAAATTCAAGGAAAATGAACAAATATATTATCGGTACAATATTAAACATTTTACTAATTAACGTGTACCTCAGTGGGCAAAAAATTGCTGACTCCGCCATAGGACAAGTTCAAAAAATATACATTGATGTAAAAAAGCCGGGAGAAATCGTATATCCTTACCGATTTGTCAAAGGCAGTTCAATATATAATCTCTCCAAAGCTTTTCAGATGGAAGAAAAAAAAATTTACAAATTCAATAATCTGAAAGAAAACAGACAAATAAATGAAAACGAATTGATTTTTATTCCCATTTCCGAAAATAAAATAGTCTACACCACACCTAAAAATAAAAAATTTGTTGTTTTGCTTTATACTATAAAAAAGGGCGAGACATTGTACCACATCGCCAAAAGAAAAATGGCAATGCAACCCGAACTTCTGAAAAAAATAAATGGCCTTAGTGATGACTCCATCAGGGAAGGAGGAGAATTAATCATAGGTTGGTATGTGTTCGATCAGGTCAAAACTGAAAAAAATAAAATTGAAAAACCAAATGCTGAAGGAGAAAAGATAAGTCATAAAAAAGATACTTCAGGAAAAGCAAATTATGTAAGTACTATCACAAAAAATGAAATTAAAAAAACAAAAGATGTATCTGTAGCTCCTGCCAAAAAATTGGTCAGTAAAAAAGTAATCGGTTTTTGGGACAAAGAAAATCAATCTAAAAACGGTCTGTTTGTTTTGTCCAACAATAACAAACAAGGTTCAAAAGTGGAAATTTATTATCCGATGAATAAAACCAGTGTAATAGCCACCGTTTTAGGCAAAATCCCGGCCCAGACCTACGAAGAAGAAATAGAAGTGGTCATCAGTCCTGAGGTGGCTAAAAAATTAGGAATTTTTGATTCCCGATATTCCGTTGAAATCAGACATTATGAATTAATACATCAGGATAACTAAAATTTACTGATTGTCCGTAAAATAATACCATTCAACATAAAACGGTTTCCCAAATTATTATATCAAAGAATCAGGATTACTTTACCTTCAGACTATCTCTCAGATATACATATTGATGGCCATTTTGGTGCCAATAAGCAGATTTGTGGCTTTTTAATAACTTTCCTGAAGTAATCAATTTTTGTGCCTTTTGCCCAAAACCATCTGCATATTCTTCGTACCATTCCAGAATCCTGTAAGGAAAATTATTTTCAAAAACCATTGTCATTTTTCTGTCCAGTTCAGGATAATACAAAATGTATTGTGTTCTTTCATTCTCTTTTTTAATGGTCGTTTTACAATTGTAGGCTTTTGTATCTTTATGCATTAAACGCAGGTAAAACATAGGCGGAACCATTCTTACATCACCCAAAGGCAACTTATCCGGAAATAGCCTTATCATGGACCATATGTCATCTTCCGGGATTGCATTTCTAACTTTGTTACGTTGGTTTTCGCCTTCAAAATAAGAAAAAACGTCAAAAATGAGCGTTCCTCTGTTTTTCATTTCTACAAATGTATGACCGCACCATTCCTGACAGGAGGCTGTAATTTTAACAGAAGAAGAACTACCATCTACAGGAAAAAAAGTACTGGCCATCATAGAATACGGATAGATACCCGTTTCAAAATTTTTTGTATAATTGAGCTTTAACACGGGAATGTTACTTCTTTTAAAAAAATCTGCTTTTGTAAAAGACCTTGGTGAAAATGGTTCAGTAACAAAAACCATGACTGCTTTACCTTTTCTGGTCTCTCCATAACGAGCCTGGATCAATGCGTAGGAATTAATTTCTGCCTTGTTTTCATACCAATACATCTTTTGTTCTTCAGATAAATGATATTTTGGTTTTAACTGAAAACCCTGTCTGCAATTAGGGAGGGTAAACATTCCAAATAAAAGCAAAACAACAAAAAGAAAAATATTTTTCATTTTCAAATCATTTGTATTATTTATTTCCATAAAAATACAATTTTTAAATCTCGTAGTCCTTGTTCTCTGTTTTATTTCTCATTTAATTTATGAAATCCTTCCCCAATCCTTGTACTTTTTTTTCAGAATGACAAGAAAATTTCTGATGGGCTGGTGCTCATTTTTTTCAAGTTGCTGATCATTTTCTAAAATCATAGTTGCAAAATACCTGGCTGTTTCAACGATGGACCTGTCTGCTGAAATATTCAAAAGTTTAAAATCCAAAAGGCCACTTTGCTGTGTCCCTTGAAGATCTCCCGGTCCTCTCAACTTCAGATCCGCTTCAGCAATAACAAATCCGTTATTGGTTTCCACCATAGTTTTAATTCTTTCTTTACCGTCCTTACTGAGTTTGACATCTGACATTAAGATACAGAATGATTGTTCAGCGCCTCTTCCTACCCTACCTCTCAACTGATGTAATTGAGACAATCCAAATCTTTCTGTATTCTCAATAATCATCACAGAAGCATTAGGTACATTTACACCCACTTCGATTACCGTTGTAGCGACCATAATTTGGGTTATTCCTTTGACAAAACGATTCATTTCAAAATCCTTTGCAGCGGCTTTCATTCTGCCGTGTACTACACTGATCTGAAAGTGAGGTGGAGGAAAGTAAGTCAATAATCTTTCATACCCTTCTTCCAGATTTTTCAGATCGAGTTTTTCTGACTCTTCAATCAAAGGATAAACTATATAAATCTGCCTTCCCTTTTCTATCTCCTTATGCATAAATTCAATTACCCGGGGCCGGGAAGATTCATATTGGTGGAGCGTTTTAATATCTTTTCTGCCCGGCGGCAACTCATCAATCACCGAAACATCGAGGTCACCGTATAATGTCATAGCAAGTGTCCTTGGAATAGGTGTCGCCGTCATAACTAAAACATGCGGTGCAAAATCCTTGTTTTTTTTCCACAATCCGGCCCTTTGTGCTACTCCAAATCTGTGTTGTTCGTCTATGACGGCAAGGCCCAATTTTGAAAAAACCACCGTATCTTCAATAAGGGCATGTGTACCTATAATAATGTCTGTTTCTCCTTTTGCTAATGATTCCAGGATAGCTGCCCTTGCTTTTCCTTTTATACTTCCTGTGAGAAATGTCACCTTGATATTAGTGCCTTGTGTCATCGAAGAAATGGACAAATAATGTTGTTGCGCAAGAATTTCTGTGGGTGCCATAAGACAAGACTGAAAATCATTGTCCCTTGCGATAGCCATCACCAGGAGAGCAACAACCGTTTTGCCGCTGCCTACATCACCCTGAAGCAAGCGGTTCATTTGCTGTGTTTTGGCAAGATCCGCCCTTATTTCTTTGATTACTTTTTTTTGAGCGTTGGTAAGCTCATAGGGTAAAGTTTTAAATATTTCATTAAAACTGCTTCCCACGGTCGTAAAAGGAAGAGAGTGGTATTTATGTTGTCTGTGAATTTTTCCCAATAATATTCTCAGCTGAAAAAAGAAAATCTCTTCAAACTTAATGCGCATTACTGCCTGATCCCGATCCACTTCAGAAGTAGGGAAATGAATATTTTTTATAGCCTGGAGCCTGGATACCAAATTTAACTTTGACAAAATATGCTCCGGTAAATTTTCAGGTAAGATCTGAACATTTAGACTTTGAATTATCGTTTTTAGTATTTTCCTTCTTGCTTTGTTGTCAAATCCTTTTGCATCCAGTTTTTCTGTCGAACTGTAAATCGGATCAAACGTTTTTTGAGTTTGTGTCACCACATCGGAGACAAGTTCCATTTCAGGGTGGGCAATGTTTTTTTTTCCACCGTAGGTCGCCGGTCTTCCGAATACGATGTAATCCTGGCCTATCTCAAGCGTTTTTTCTATCCACTGTACACTTTGAAACCAAACCAGGTCAATAAATCCAGAGCCATCTTTGAGGACACCATTCAATCGGGAACGATTGTTTTTACCTTTGATTTTTTCTAGTGACAGTAAGGTTCCTTTTATCTGAATGAGATCATTATCATTCCGGATATCCTTGATATCAATAAATTTAGTTCTATCTACATAACGAAAAGGATAAGTAAATAATAAATCCCCAAGGGTAAAAATCTGCAAGTCATGGCGTATGGCTTCGCCTTTTGCAGGACCAATACCCTTGATGTATTCAATGGGCGTATCCAGTATATGGGTAACATTTTCAGCCAAAGTCATGTTATTTCATCGCAAAGTTATGGAAAAAAGGCAAAATTTTTTACCTTTGCCAAAGAATCAGGCATATTACATGGATAGCAAAAGACAACTACAGATCGGAGAAATGATGAGAAGGCATTTCAGTCCAGTCTTTCAGCAGGAAGGCAGTTATATTTATGGGCAGGCTTTCGTATCCGTGTCATTGGTTAAAGTTTCACCTGACCTGTCCATTGCAAAAGTATATCTCAGTATTTTTAATACAGACAATAAAGAGGAAGTCCTTAAAAAGATCATCAACCACACGCATATCCTGAAGCAAGGGTTATCAGCAAGAATTAAAAATCACATCAGGCGAATACCGCAGATCCATTTTTATATTGATGATACTACAGATGAAATGTACAGGGTGGATAGCCTGTTCAATCAGGTCAAAACGTTATACCCTCCTTTACAGGAAGAGGAATAAAAATCTTGTCACATTATTAAATTCATCATGTCAAACAGGTTTTTAATTTTCCTGAAATAAGATTTTAATAATCCACAATCATAAAAACTGAAAATAAGATTCGGCATTATTTTAGTTTTGCTTTTTGATATTGTGCTACAGCTGATTTGGTAGTCAGCCAGGTTTTGCCTTCTTTATAGGCGTCAATCCTGCCTCTCCTGGCCAGCAGGCTCAGGTATTCCTGACCATACGGAAAATTTTCTTCAGAAACTAAATGAGAAATCGGCTCATAATCCTCATAATCTCCACCCAGTGCATTGATATATAAATTTAGTGATCTTTCAATTGCCTGGAACATCATTAAAAACAGTTTTTGATAGTCTCCGGTATTGGCATTATTGAGTGCGTTGATATATTTTTTACGATCCTGTGCAAGAATAAATGCCGGAGGATATCCCGCTCTCATAAGAATAAGATTCATGGCCAGCCTGACTGTACGGCCATTGCCATCATTAAATGGATGAATCCAAACAAAACGATGATGAAAAAGTGTAGCCAAAACTGCAGGATCCAGCTCTTTTTCATTATTTACGACAAAATCAGCAAGATCATCAAGAAGCGCTGAAACTTTTGATGCATTAGGTGGTGTAAAATTGGCACCAATTATCCTGACCATACCGGGCCTTAACCTTCCTGCAAAATCATCCAAAACATTGGTCATTACAAGTCGGTGTATGGTAAGAATATCCATGCATCTCATAGGAATATTATTGTTGACCAATTCTTCAAGAAAAACAATGGCTTTTTGATGATTAACCACTTCAAAATGCTCCCGTAAAGTCTTACCGCCAACCGTAATGCCGTCTTCAAGGATCATTTTTGTCTCTGATGCTGTAAGCGTATTTCCTTCTATATTATTGGAATGGTATGTCCATTCTGTAATAAAATCCTGCCTCAACCTGTCCACCACTGAAACAGGGAAAGGCCTTTTTGAATCCAGTATTCTTTTCTTTGAAGAAATCCTTTTTAATACTATATCCAATTCATTATTAATCAGAATGCGAGGATCAAATTTCATAAAATATTATATCGGCTACAAAGATAATAACTTTATCCGATATAATCAAATTTTATATTTCTATATAAAAATTAAATAACATCTTCAATAAAAAAACATCCTCAGTAATCTTATTACCGTATATTCAATTAATAATTGCCGTCAGATTTCTAAAATATTAACCACACCTGCAATTTTATCCTTGTAAAACAATAATTTGAGTGTTCAATTATCATTTTCATTTTATACATAAAAATCCTGGATGCAACATGAAACTATTTTTAATTGGATTTGATTTTTTCCCGGCAATGACAAATTGTATTGCACATGTTACTGTCAAAATGCAAAAAGAAAAATATCATAAATTAAGATACTTCCTGAGCACATTGGCACTTTGCTTTTGTTTAAAATTATTGTGAAATTACTACTGAAATATTTATTACCTCAACCGTTTTCAGGATAATAGATTTTCTATTCTTCAGGCAGTACAATTACTTCAGTTCTCCTGTTGAAGCGGTGATCTTCCTCAGTACAAATAACACCATTTTTACAGTGATTGCGCAATCGGGATTCTCCCAGGCCCTTAGTTCTGATTCTTTCTTCTTCAATCCCCTTTCTGATAAGATAGTTTTTGGCGGTATTGGCTCGTCGCATGGACAAATCAAGATTGTACAAATCTGATCCCCGACTATCGGTATGCGCTTCCAGCAAAACTACAATATCCTGGTTTTCCTCCATTTTGACAGCAAGGATGTCCAGGTCATTTTCACCCTTATTGATGATTTTATCACTGTCGTACAAATAGTATATATTTTCCATTACAAAAACAGCCCCGGAAGTAACTGATTTGTCCATTTCTACAATATCCTTTTTATCTTCTGATTCCTCCTCTTCTGATGTAACAGGTTGTAATGCGAGGTTAAGCTGGCTTCCATGAATTGCCGGTTTGTAAAATATAATTTCTGGTTCACAAATATCACAATTGACTTCAATTTTGTAATATTGTCCTGAATAAAGTTTAATATTTTTTCGCCCCTTGTCATCGGTCAAAATCGTAATGGTTGTTTTTTCATCCGGTATATTGTTCCACTTTAAATACATTGAACCGGAAGTATCCACATTCATGATATTCACCGAAGGATCATCCAGATGAATATCCTGGACTGTAATATTTAAAGGGGTAATTTTGACTTCTGCTTCAGGAAAAGGAAGTAGAGTCAATTTTTCAAAAACAAAAACATCGATATCAACTTCCTTTTCAACAAGCCGTTTTTCTTCAATCCGCTCCTGCCACAAGGGTTGTGCAGAAGTCCATTTATAAATATCATCTTCCCCTTTACCTCCCGGTCTGTTGCTTGCAAGATAACCTTCATACCCATTCGATGATACTATAAAACCGAGATCATCATAGGGTGAATTGACAGGTTTGGGCAACAGAACAGGTTTTGACCAAATGCCGTTTTCAAACGTAGCAAAATACAAATCAAACCCACCTATGCCACCTTCTCTGTTAGAAGCATAAATTAATATTTCATTACTCGCAAAAAAGGGAAATCCATCATTTTCACCACTGTTAATTTCTTTACCGAGATTGACTATTCCCACCCAATTTTCTCCGTCACGTCGGACCATATACAAATCTCTTTTGCCAAAACCACCTGCTACATCGGAAGAAAAAACCATGTATTCTCCATTGGGGGAGACGGCAGGGTCACAGAAAGAATAATTATCGACGGGTAGATTTACTTTTTTACTTTTTGTTTTTTTTGCGGAATTCCATTCAAATATTTCAAGATGGACGATGACTGAATCTTTTTGTTTTCCGTTCTGACGATAAATTTTTTTCTTATTGTAACCCGATCTTGTAAAATAAAATACACCGCTATTTTTGTCTACAGAAAATGGCCCTTCAAAATATGGCGAATTGAGTTCTTCATTCAGCTTTTCCAATCCTTTCCAACCGTCTTTTGTTTTTGATGCTGCTTTCACCAATTCATAATCCTTTCCGCCATCTATACTTCTTATAAAATACAAACTATCGTTTACCAATCCGGGAAAGGTCTCCAGGCCTGTTGTATTTATTTCTTTTTGATTGGTGAGAATCATACCTTCAAAATAAATTTTATTCAACATAAATCTTTGACCCAACGTTTCCCCTCCGTTCATCAAAATAAAAATTGTCAATAAAATGGTAAAAATTCTCAACATCGTTGTTTGATTAAAAATATCTTGGATTAACTACAGCCGTTTTAATTTTTTTAGGTACAAGATTATAAAACAAACACAATTCCACACTTCCATGGTCTACAGTCTGAATATCTGACAGGGTAAAGTCATAAGCAAAACTTGTCATCCACCTTTCATTAACCTGAAGACTTGCTATCACCCCGATGGACTCTCCCCAGTCCCCCGGACCACCTCCTGACCGATATGTAAGGCCACCGGAGTATTTGTCTTTATAAACAGCCATCATATTTATATCGAAAGTAAACGGGCTGTTTTCGGCCATTCTGATTAAAACCTGAGGTGTAAATCTAAAATCCTGTTTATAAGCTATACTACCCCCTGTCATTACATATAAGTGCCTTACTTCGGTTGAAAAAAAGTTATTTTTGTCAAAATCAAGCTCACTGCGTATCATCCTTGGCACAGAAGCGCCTACATAAAATACTTTTGTATTGTAATAAACTCCAAAACCCGCATTAAAAACATGATTCGCAAACCGGTCAAGGGGAATGGATGGGTCGTTTTGAATTCCCTGAATGGCATATAATGAGGGATCTGTATAGTCCTGAACATACGATCTCCCGCTAACATTCATGCCCATACTTAATGTCCCGATACCCATTGAAAATTTGTATGCATACATCCCTTCGTAGGTAATCTTTTCTGTAATGCCTATACTTTGTCTTTCAAAATTGAGGCCTGCACCCAAACGACCGGCAATTCTTGGAAAGTTAATGGTAAACACCTGAGCCTGTGGAGCTCCTTTCAGACCTATCCACTGACTTCTGTGCATCAATGTAAAACTTGTGTAATTTTCATTGCCGGAATAAGCGGGATTTACACTGAGTTTATTGTACATAAATTGTGTATACATCTGCTGTTGCTGTCCAAATCCGTTAGTACCTATCAGCACTAATCCGATCACACTCATCACTATTAAAAGCTCTTTTCTCATCTTTGCAAAATTAAAAATCCGTTAAGAGCCGGTGTGTCATTTCCTAAATCAAGTACATAAAAGTATGTTCCTGCCGGTAGAGGGTTTCCGTTGTATAAACCTTGCCAGTCATTGTTGTAATTTTTTGCTGAATACACTTCATTTCCCCATTCATTAAAAATGACAAGCCGGTTTTCGGGAAACTGGTCATTAAACAGGCAAGGCACGAGAAAAGCATCATTGATTCCATCTTCATTGGGGGTGATTATATTGGGTGGACGGCAGTCTTTCTCAACATCGATTTGTACGAAAACTGTTGATCGGGAACAAAGATCAGGACAAAAATCGCTACATATTTCATAAATAAATTCGACATTTTCTGCAGAATTAAAAGAAGAAGAATAGACAATGCTTCCCTCTTCTATTTTGATTGTCCCTTCAACAGGAGGTTCGATTATTTTAATATTTACCTGGCTGGTATAAAAGTCATTCTGCAATACAGTTAGCTGGGAGTTTGAAAAATAAGGAACGGTAAAACCATCATCATTTGACTCGGGATAACCCTCAACTATGACCGTAATGGTATCGGTTGAAAAATTGACACAACCCCTGAAACTAAATTGCAAAATAATCGTATTGTTTCCTTTCTGGAGGTTTGAAATAGTGGTACTTATTCGCTCCGGATCACTAATGATGAGGCCGGGATTAAATGAAGTCCACTTTAGGTCTACCTGTGGGGGACCAACAACAGACTCCAGGCTTATTGTATTTCCTTCACATATTTTAACCTCATCTCCCTGAAGGGAAGCTGCTTGCACATTTGGTGCAATATCCAATTCTACAACAACAACATTGGAAGGTGATGAATGGCAACCATTTTCTGAGACCACTGCATATATAAAATTTGAGCCGGTTTGCAAGCCCAAAGTCAAATGTGTGATCATAGTACAAAGAGAATTGAATTTTGCTACTGTATCTCCGGTCATCACATTTATCAACGTTGTAAAACTTCCCGGATTGATGGTATTGGGGTCGAGACATAATTCTATGAATGAAGGTGAAGACTTACATAAAAAAAATCTTTCCCCTACTATAACTGGATTTTTTATTTGTTCTTCAATTTCAACAAAAACTGAATCCTTTAAAGTTGATGTACAACCATTTTTTGAAACAGAAAGGACATACCATCCTTCATTTTTTTCAGAAACATTTTTTATTTCCGGCATACTTTGATTTGAAAAAAATATTTCAGGTCCTGTCCAGTTGTATTCCACATCAGCAAAATCTGAAGTAAGTAAAATATCAGAACCGAAACAAACCGGCGAAGAAGCTGACACTTCCGGTATTGAAGGTCTTGGCCTAACTTCCATCTCAAAAGGAAGAGACAACAAAGAACTACAACCATTTTCTTCAATGATCAATGTATAGTTGCCAGTAAAATTACTGGCAGCTATCCCCAAACCAATAAAGTTTTCATTCGTAGTTTGTTGTCCAAAAACAGGCGTTGTCCAAAAATATTTAGGGTTTTGGCCTGATAATTCAATACTGCTTATCAATGTAATGGAATCACCTTCACAATAAAATTGTGGTCCAATAATTTCAGGCGTCGGCGGAATCATAAAAAATCGAACCGATATGGCAAATGGAATGGAAGGACAACCCTCGTTATATACGATGAGTGTATACACACCTGTATCCTTTTGCATTGGATTATTGATGACAGGTTGGAGCAAATTTGAAGTAAACCCGTTGGTAGAAGTCCATTCATACATATACAGCGCATTTTGTGGAAAAACGGAAGGTGAAAAAATAATGGGTTTGACACCATCCATACAAGGAGTCACATCAGAACTTAAAGCAGTAATAACAGGTGGTGTGATAATTTCTACTGTTGTGCCGGCATTGTTCTG
The DNA here is from genome assembly GCA_016715245.1 of Saprospiraceae bacterium. GTDB lineage: Bacteria > Bacteroidota > Bacteroidia > Chitinophagales > Saprospiraceae > OLB9. Next base: position 94,085 of record JADKAS010000016.1, on the reverse strand, counting down.
ACAACCAGTAGGTGTTGTAATGGTAACACTGTAGTATCCTGCCAAAGCGAGTGTTTTCGGATTATAAACAGATGAAATTTGAAAGTTTAGATCAGGACCTGACCATGTATAGGTAGCATTGGGCACAAAAGTAGTCTGTAACTGGACGGAATCCCCTGCACAAATCGGTCCGGAATTGGTCACTCCGATTTCCAGGAGGTCATCAATGGCAATTGCCTTTTGTTCTGATGGGGCAGAAATACAACTTCCTTTGACAACCACAACGTGCCAGTTACCTTCAAAATTAGGTTGGACATTGGTTATGGTAAGGTTATTTTCCAAAGTAGAAAAACGAAGTTGACCGTTAAGATACCATTCATATCTGTCTGAGTTAATCACATTATTCACCAATAATGAAAACGTTGCCCCTTCACAAAAAACACTTGCTGATGAAATTTCAGGTTTTTCGGGTCTTTCCAGAACAATTACTGTTGCTATTACTGTATCAGAATCACAATTTTCTCTTGAAACAACGAGGCTATATTCTCCTTGTTGACCCGACATAATATTTGTAAACGGGGGAGGCGTTTTTATGTTTGAAGTAAAATTCGGACCTGACCAAAAATACGTGATGTCATTGCCTGTATTTGTACTTGAGAGCTGAACCGTTTCACCTTCACATACGGAATAAAACAACTTTTCAACCATGGCAACAGGTTTTTTCACCGCTGTCACTTTTAATAAACCGGACGGTGAAGAAGAACAATCTGTTCCACGGACAATTACGTAATAAAAATGAACACCTCCCAAAGGTTGCAGAACAAGATCAGGTACTGAGGTTGTTGCAATTTTAACCCCTGTTGGTGCGATTCCTTCAAACCATTCGTATGTTACGTTGCCTGAAAATTGGGTTGCTGTCAGAATGATATCTTCCCCTTCACAAAAAGTTTTTGCTGAAGAGGTGAGAACAGGATTTTTTAATGGTTGTACGTTGACGATAACACTACCTTCCGTAATACAGTTATTAAAACCTGTAACAGAAACGGTATAGAGACCGTTGTATGATTCGTCTATATCGGGTATAGTTGGATTTTCAACAAAAAATTCAAAATTATTGGGGCCATTCCATAAAAAGGTATAGGCTCCGGGTGTCATGGTGGGAGGTAAATTTGCAAAAAGTTTTAAACTGTCGTTTTCACATAAACCGGATGAAAAGTAAGGTTTTAATTCAAAAGGTTTTATTCTTACCAGAGATAAACAAGAGTCCTTATTACCACCTTCGTCTTCAGCAATCAGCGTAACGGTCACATCAGAATTTACCTGTGCACAACTCACTTGATCAGGTCGTAGTGTCAAAAAGACATTACTGCACAAATCAAAACTCCCATTATCTATTGCAGATACCAGAATCGAAGTCGGTTCAATACCAGATGGATGAATATTGACAGCTGCGTTTTTACATTTAGCGACTGGTTTTGTCTGATCCTTCATTTCAATATCAAAACTACAACTTCCCTTATTTCCATTGGCGTCGCCTGTAAATAAAGTTATGGATGTTGTCCCTGCTTTGAGAAATATGTCTTCTTTTGATTTTTGCTGTGCCACATTTATCAAGCCTGAAGTAGTGGCACCACTTAACTGGTAAGCGTATGCAAAATCATTGTATTGTAGTCTCAGCCTTAATGTACTGATACCGTCAGTCGTTTGATTCTGAGGTATAGGAATACATGGATTTATTCCATCTCCAACATTATTGGGTACAGCAGTAAAACTGATTTGATTATTCAGAATCCAATTGTTAAAACTATTCCTGCCAATGACAAATTGAGCAGACGTAAATCCACAGTTTTCGGTGTCATTGCGCACAGAAGTACTTCCAACAGTTGTTCCATCAGGGGCAAGCAAATCAAAATAAAGGTTATTGTCATTATTTTCACCGTTAAATTCAAGCGTTAGTATTACGGGGAAATCCCGATGCTGAACAGGTATTACATTGTCAAATAAAAATTGTTTATTTCTTGCGATATGTGTTCCGGTAATATCGTTATAAATAAAAGTTATCAAAGAAGCTTCATTGGAAAGAGGCGCTTTCCGGTCATAAACATAATTTCCATTGCAGACATCTGTTGACATGATTTCATTAAGCAATACAGAAATAGTATCATTACATCTATTATCCGGCAACAAAAATGTTTTATTTTGAGGACAGACCATTTGGGGGGAAGTGACATCTATTACATTAATATTCATCTGACAAGTTGCTTCATTCAGGGCACAGTCCTTATAATAAAAGGTAAGTTCATGACTACCCGCGCCAAGATTCAAATCGACCGTATCTGCTCCCTCTAAAGATAATGGTTCATTTAACCCAAGAGTGTAGGATATTTCGACAGCATTGGTCAGATCAATCTCAAATGAGACAGTCGTTTGAATGGAACCCCCACAAAATCCATTGATTTCTGCTCTTGGAATGCCCGGTACAGGATTTGAAACAAACCTAAGTTCAATAAATCCATCGTTTAGCCAATCAGATAAACGAGCCTGTGGCAATGTAAGCATCATAGTAATATCTCCACACTCAGAATTTGTATGCGGCGTTCTCCCAATAAAAGTGCTATCTTCATCAAAAATATTAAAATATTCGGTGGCATCATCCATATCTACCCTCCTGAAACGAAGTTGAATCTCTGCATCTCCTGTAGGGAAAACACCTGAAGGATTATAAGGTCCTATCCTAAAATCAACAGGATGGACAGGAGAGTCCGGATTTCCAGGATCTGTCGCCAGAATGGGTTTTGAGATGGTCCTTACTACAGGACTGTTTGCTTCTGTGCAGTCGTCTGAAACAGCGGCAACAGGAATGCGTAATGATGTTTCACAATTGTCAGCCGGCAGTTGAATTGTTATATTTTCCATACATCCGGATACCATGGGCGCTATGGTATCTCTTAAACCAAAAACAGCCTGACGAATGGCTATATGTCCACAAGTATCATAAAAGACAAAGTCAACTACTTCTGCCCTTACAAATCCTTCGATTAAAGAAGGGCAAACCTGAGTGTCAAATGTACCTGGATGGGTGCCAGGCCAGGTATTTTGATCATCAGGATGGTAACTCCCGGGAACAGCCGCAAAAAACAATAATTCCCCACAGGTTGTAGTCGCTTCACTTCCAGCTTTCTGCGTTATCCATTCCGAAAACAACACATTATAATTGTTTATGTCGCTACAATTAAATGTTTGATTTTCAGGTTGTTTTATAAACAGAATAGGATCTGATTCGATTTCAATTACCTGCAAGAAAGTATCACTGTTGCCGCAAACATCAATAAAAGAATATTCTATAAAACTCCGGTAAAAACAGGAAGGAACTTCTATGGTTTTCGCTACATTAAAAGAAACTACAGGAGAACAATTATCCATCACCCCCACATAATAAATACTATCCGGAATAAAATGGCTGCAATAAAAATGAAGTGTGTCCTGGGCATTAATAACCGGCGGGCTTATATCTTCCACCTTCACAGACTGTATATATGTCGAAGTATTATCACATGCATCTTCTGCTATCCAGGTTCGAGTAATTACATAACTATAATGTGCACATTTAGTTGTATCAGGATCTTGTGTTGAAGTTTGACTGTAGATAACCGAAGGTGTTCGTGTACAACCATCTAAAAAAGTGAGGGTCGGAGGAGGTTGAACATTGTTGCAGGAAACCGTGATATCCAAAGGAGGATTAACGGCTGCAGGGGCGATATTATCTACTACATTAAAAGAAGTAGTACCAAAGGTAACCGTTTGATTTCCACATTCATCCGCTACCCAGAAATTTATATTTAATTTCCATGAACAAATACCATCAGGAATAGTGGGATATGGTCCGCTGTTGATAAATCCTCCGCCTGACTGCAAAACGGTGTTTCCCTGAGAAATACTATATTGAAAGCGCGTCCATGTCAGTGTATTGGAACAAACATCAGTTGCACCGTAGCCTCCCTTATTCCGGATCCAGTTGATAAGCGTGTCTCTGATATGGGTAACACAAGATATGGTGACATTTGGAGGAACGACAAGTGACGGTCCTATATTATCGATGGTCGAAAAAGAAGCAGATGTCGGAAGGCTGCGGTTGCCGGAAGGATCCACCGCTGTAAATGAAACTACCACATTTTTGGTATTTCCACAAAGTGTATCACTTGAATTCAGAAAAATGGAAATGACCTGATTAAGTGGAAGGTTGGCTTCAAAGGTATATGATCCGGAATCATCAGTTGCTGCAGCAAAACCGGCAGCATTGTACCAGGCAGACAGCGTAGAAATGACAACCGGACTATTACTGCAAGGCAACGAAGTATCTCTGGCCGGTGAGGTAATCACAGGAGGTGTCATGTCTTGAGCAGAGATGACCGAAACAAACATAAAGAAGCAAAGTAATAAACTGAATTTAGTAAAATATAATCTTGTTTGACACAAAAAACAAGAACTTTCTTTACCGGAAAACCGATAAAGAAAAGCAATAATGAAGGCAACAAAAAAAACTTTTTTTGTCATAATAATTTCTCAGATTTAAAATGCCAGGTTCTGTTGCAGATACAAAGGTACAATAATTTTATTTTTTAGCGATTGTTATTGTCCGGACACATACTTTTCAAAATATCGCATTCCTAACAGACAAACTCACACAGTATTACGGAATTGAATATTTTTTCAGCCAATCCCAGTGAAATCGGGCAGATGCCTGAGGTTTGCTGGCAGTTGTATAGCTATGATTCTGGTCATTTACCAGTGATATTTCCAGAAGGTCATTATTGTTTTGATCAGCGTAAACAGCATTGACCTGGGTATTGGTATCTCCATTTAACCTGAAGTTCTTTTGAAGGCTATATGTTGAAATGTAGGTTTCTGTAATAGGGCCGAATGGTTTTTTCCCTTCTTTTAAACTGGTTTCAAAATCATTCATTGAAAAAGGAGATACATTTCCAAAAAATTCAGTATCCTTATTTCCCACCTGAAATAAAACGGGAACATTTCTATTGGAAATCGGGGTTCTCTCTGAAACAAAAGAACCTGCAAACTGTACAGAGGCAGCAAGTTTATCACTCATGGCAAGTCCTGCCTTAGCTGTCATCTGGCCTCCGTTTCCGAAACCTATCATATACACTCTTTTTTTATCAAAGTTATAATCAATATTCATTTTATCAAAAATTGCCAGAAAAAATGCGATGTCACTTTTTACATCTGAACCGGAACAAAATGACTCTTCTGACACAGGTGCAGCATTCCAGTAATTTAGGGATTGATCCGGACCCTGAAGACAATAGGTTTTTGCCGTCGGAAAAACAGCAAAAAAATTTTCTTTTTCAGCCAGTTGATACCACCCTGATTGGTTGTAAAAATTTTCTCCTGTCCCTCCCTTTTCATGAAGTACAAAAACCAATGGCAAAGCTTTACTACCTATATATCCGGACGGTACGTGGACGAAATATTCTCTTTCCTGTCCATCGACCGAAATGGTTTTCCTAACTTTACCATATAAAAAATTATCGAATTGCTGATTGGAACCAGTACAACCCAAACCCAGTATTAAAGCAATAAAAGAATAAAAGAATATTCTGAAAAACATGAAAAGTTATTTAAAATGATTCGGGGACAGGACTGAATTTTTCCGGTCAAAAACCTGTAAATAAACACCGGGACAAAGATATTGTTTTTTTTCATATATTAAAATAGAAAAATCTAACATCCCATGCCTGGCCCGGTCGTACAACAATGAACCTTTTACACCCAATTGCAGAAAATCCTCCATATCTGTTTTACATCATAATTCAAATCAACCATAAAAAAAGAAACTTCAATTCATCCATTTTACTTCTAATATAATCTCAAAATATTAAAATATTTTATATTTGTATTTTTTTTACATTATGATGAAATTAATCTTCTTCCAGACTTTTGTTTTTGTACTGACTTTTATGGGTACCGGCAACACTCAACCATTTCAACCCAAATATACCGTGACAGCTTCCATGGACACAACTATGAAAAAAGTGACAGGGAAATGTATTATACACCTCCAAACTCAATTATCCGAAGTAACCTTTCATGCTTGGGCCAACGCCTTTCGCGCCAAAACCACTCCCTTTGCCGAGTCATTTTTAAAACATAAGAATAATATTTTTTATTTTTATGATAATAAAACTGAATTGGGTGGGTATGAGGTTTTAAAAGTAAAATCCAATGAGCAGGTTATAACTGTCGACCCGTCGCAGGAGATCATCAAAATTCCTTTGCCTGCCAATGGAAAAGACGAGCACATTATTGAGATAGAATTTACCCTTTTACTTCCTAAATATACAGAAGGTCTGGGGTGGAACAAAAACTACATTCGACTGTCCTCCTGGTACCCTACCCTGGCGTATCACGATGGAAAAAAATGGCATGAAACACCTTATTTGCCAGATCTTGTTCTACCTGAAGCCATGGGAGAGCACATCATAAACCTTTCCGTGCCTGAAAATTATCGTTTATTGTACGAAAAAAACTCTATAAAAAATGATTCTTCTTCTGCCTTAAAAATGGTTACTGAAGGAAAATCTCCTGTAATAGTTGTAGTCCTTAAAGACAAAATTTCCACCTATGAATATAATGGCGACAAAAAAATAACCTGGACAGTTTTCAAAGACAGCAACCAGTCTAATCAAACAGAAAAAATAGACAATGCCATTTTTTTCTTTAACAAACATTTTGGGTATAGTGGAACCACACATTTTTTTTACACCTCTTTCATAAAAAAGAAAAAACACAATGACCTTGCTTTTATAAAATTTCAGGTTTTGCCTTTTTTATACCATCACTATAATGTATCAGAAAACCAGCATTTTTTTCTCAAGGCTCTCCATCGTTATATTTTTGTCAATTATGTTGAATCTCAAGGAAAAAAACTAATAAAACCTGAAGTTTTAATAAAACAATTTGTTGGTAACACAAAAAACGATGAAGCTGACAAATATTTTGACTGGAATGGCAGAACGGATTATTATTTTTCCCATCGTTTTGATCTGGATTTTCCGGATTGCTGTTTCCATACTATATCCAACAACGCTATCAAACATCTGGAGAGTTATCTGGGAAAAGAAGAACTGTTCAGTATCATCACCAATTATCTCAAAGACCATTTTCATGAGGAAATAAGTTTCGAAGGATTGTTTCATTACGCTTCTCAAAAATCAGGAAAGGACGTGTTGCCCATTTTATTGAGTTATACCTTTAAAGACAAGAGAGTAGATTATTATTTTAAAAATTACTCGGTAAATGATGATTCTATTTTTGTGGAAATTGAAAACAGGACCGGAAATGTAGTGCCCTTTCCATTACAACTGGAAACAAAAGTTGGATCTAAAGAAATATGGAACGACGGTTTTTCAGGTACGCAAAAATTATCTTTTCCAAAACAATACGATTACGAAATTATTAAAAATGTCACCATAGACAGAAACCTGATTGTCAGGGAAGTTTCAAGAAAAGACAACCGGTTGAAAATACATGGCAGCAAAAACTCCGCTGATATTCGAAACATTCATTTTTTTAGCAAAACAATACAATCTCATGCTGTATTCGGGTATAGTTACAGCGACAAATTATTACTTGGATATTCCATAAACAGCTACCGATATGCAAAATTAAAAGGATGGTACTACCATATGATGCCGATGTATTCATTCAGTGCAAATAAAATATTGGGTGAAGCAAGTTTGGGATATAACCTGATTCCTTCATCCGGCCCACAAAACATCAGATTTGAAGTCAGTATAAAATCATTTGACAGGTTCTATCAGAAAATACTAGATTACAGGGAAAGATATATCAAAGTGCAGCCGGCAGTTATTATCAACTTTTCAGAACCCATTTTGCCAACTAAATCACAACTGATATTAAGGTCTGTTTTGTTGTGGGAAGAGAAGGGTCAATTTACAAATGAAGGTAAATATACAGGTAAATCTTACGAACCGTCTGCTATTTTCAGGTCGGATTATGTATATAAAAAAGTGAATAATCTTGGGGACCGGGAAGTTAGGGCAGGTTTGGAATTTCAGTCTTATACACCCGTTTTTGCCGAAAAAAAATCTCATTATCTCAAGACCAATTTCGCCGCTTCCCGTGAGTTTTACTACAATCCTGATAAAATGGTTACCGCAAGGATGTACGCTTCGGCTTTTTTATGGAACACAGAAAAATCATCCAATTCTTTTGATCCGGTTTTTACGAGAGGCAGTATGAGTCTTCTTCATCAGGGCTTTAATGACTATTTGTACGACGAATATTACACTATCAGACAAAATCAGAGAGAAGGATTGGGAAATCAGGTCAGTTTCCGTGAAGGTGGCGGTTTTAAACATGCATTTGGTGTAGGTCAGAATATAGGTATGTCCAATCGTTTTGCTGCCAGTGTCAACCTAGTCGCAGATGTACCTTTTGATGATATACTCAAAGTATTTTTTGATGCCGGAGTGTATGGAAATACAGCAGGAAAATCTTCGATTCTGTATTCCGGAGGAATAGCCTTATTTCTGGACAAAGATAAATACTTCAGATTATTTTATCCTTTGATGATGAGTAAGGATTTGAACAATCTTCATGGAAGTAAATTTTTCACCTGGTCCAAACTCTCCTTTTCTGTTGATGTCAACACCATCATGGAAAAATAAAATTTCATTTGACAAGGAACAATTCAAAAACAGGATGTCGTATTTATCTTCTAAAATATTTAAAAAAGAGACTTAATGAAAATAGGTATTTTCGGAACCGGAGCCATGGGCAGCGGCATTGCTTACGTTGCGGGTCTGGCAGGACATGAAGTGATTTTATATGATTCTTTTGACGGGTCTCTTGAAAAGGCAAAAAATTATATACTTGACCTTCTCAACAAAAATCTGGTAAAAGAAAAAATAACAGCCGCCGAACATGCAGCTGCCTGGGGACGTTTTTATTTTGGTAATTCACTGTCTTCCTTTCAGGAATGTGACCTCGTCATCGAAGCGATCATAGAAGATATAGAGGTGAAACAAAAAGCATTCTCCGACATCGAATCGGTCGTCAGTGAACATTGTATTCTTGCGACCAATACCTCTTCTCTTTCCGTGACCAAACTGGCTTCAGGTCTTAAAAAACCGGGCCGTTTTCTGGGTATTCATTTTTTTAATCCGGCAGCCATCATGCCACTGGTTGAAATTATTGGCGCCCTGCAAACCGATCCTGGAATCACTGAACAATGTAAAGAATTAATTTCCAGTTGGGGCAAGGTACCTGTTGTGGCCAGAGATACACCCGGATTCATCGTAAATAAAGTGGCAAGACCTTATTACAGTGAAGCTTTAAGAATATATGAGGAAGGTATAGCCAATATCCCTACCATTGATTATGCCATGAAACAGGCAGGTTTCAAAATGGGACCTTTTGAACTGATGGATTTTATCGGTCATGATGTAAATTATACCGTTACAGAATCTGTCTGGAAATCCTTTTATTTTGATACGAGGTATAAACCAGCCCTTTCACAAAAAAAACTGGTTGAAGCCGGATTTCTTGGTAAAAAGTCGGGAAAAGGTTTTTACGATTACACCATAGATGCTGAACATTATTCTGCTTTAGTAAAGGAAGATAAACAACTGTCAAATACCATTTCCACAAGGATTTTAGCCATGTTGATCAACGAAGCGGCTGATACCCTTTATCTGGGAATTTGTGATGAAAAGGATATAGAACTTGCTGTGACCAAAGGTGTCAACTACCCGAAAGGGTTGATAGCGTGGGGAAGAGAAATTGGGTGGTCAAATGTATGTACCCTTTTGGATACCTTATACGAGACCTATCGTGAAGAGCGGTACAGAATCAGTCCATGGCTGAAAGAAAAGGCTTAAACTAAAATGTTTCATAAAATTAACAAAAAAATAAATCAAAATTTATCATACAACAGATGTAAAATAAATTTCTTAATCCGGTATTTTCTAAGTATAAAATAATACGTTTGAAATGAACACAACGTCTATAGAATTTAAATTTTTGATATGTTTCGGATTCATACTTCTGATATGAAAAACACATTGCTTCCCTTAATTATATCTTCTATCTTTGTTTTATCTGTTTTTTTATTTTTTCATAATCTTGAAAACTATTTTATTCAACTATTACAAAGCTTTATGGCTAAACCCGAAATGTATGCCACCCTAAGTTTTATGTTGCTCACGGCAGATATTATTTTGCCTGTTCCGTCGAGTATTGTCATGTATCTCAACGGATACGTCACTGGAATTATTTTCGGCACCTTACTCTCTTTTTTTTCTTTGCTGGCCGGATCAATTGTTGGATATTATATCGGTAGATTTACTTCCGGGAGTTTGAAGAGTACATCTGAAAAACAAGCCGGAATGATATTGTCAGAATACGGGGTAGCTGCTATATTAATGACAAGGGGAATACCCGTTTTGTCAGAAGCATTATGTATCGTTTGTGGTTATAACAGAATGCCTTTAAAAAAGTATTTTATATATAATGCCATTGGCTTTATGCCTCTTTGTTTTTTATATGGTATATGTGGAAGTATTGGATATGACAAAAATCTATTTTTACTGACATTTATTTGTTCCTTTTTTATTTCTGCTGGTTTTTGGATTTTTGGAAAAAAATACTTTCAAAAAACAAACGAATGACGAAGGTTATATTATGTTTTTTACCATTACTTAGGTTTGCTAAAAATACTAAAAATCAATAAGGCATTTTTTAATTTCTATTCATGATGTGCTTGTTTATTATCAGGAAATGAACAATAATCTTGCATCTGATATTTTTTTGGCACATAATTGGCCTACTTCTGCATCCTCTTGTCTATCTCGTCAAACGGACTAGACGACACCTGTTGATTCTGATTCATTGCTGACTTTTTCAGCAGACCTACTTATAATGATTTATAGATAATTTATCTTCACTTGTCGAAATTAAGAAAATTTTATCAAAATCCGGGAATCTTTTAAAAACAAAATATGGTTTAATGACGTATTGTTAATGTCAAAAACAATCTAAAAAATGAGAGGCTTAAAAATAATAGGTTTATTATTTCTTATCGGAGGAGGATTTTATCTTGGAAACAAATTTCCTCTTTTACAAAAATTCACCAACAGCGAAGAAACAACCAATGAGGATGAAACCGGGATTTCAGGTACAGGAAGTACTTCAGGAGACAGTCTATCTCATCGGAGAACGATTGCGCCGGTGACCTATCTTACCAATTCGGAGGAAGCCACTATCCAACTTTTTGAATCTTCTGCTCCGACAGTATGTTTTATCACTACTTCTACGCTCAGGGAAGATTTCTGGAACCGCAATGTGATGGAGATTCCTTCAGGCACAGGTTCAGGATTTATATGGGATAAAGAGGGACATATCATCACCAATTTTCACGTCATTCAGAATGCATCCAAAATTCAGGTAACCTTGTCTGACCGTTCTGTCTGGGATGCCGAAGTCGTCGGCCATGAGGCCAATAAAGATCTCGCCGTTTTAAGAATAAAGGCAGATCAAAATAAACTCAAACCTATTCCCGTCGGACAGTCTTCCAATCTGAAAGTAGGGCAATCCGTTTATGCAATCGGAAATCCTTTCGGACTGGATCAAACCCTGACTACAGGTGTCATCAGCGCTTTGGGAAGGGAAATCACTTCCCTGACTGGCCGCCCTATCCGCGATGTCATCCAGACGGATGCAGCCATCAATCCTGGAAATTCCGGTGGTCCGTTGCTGGACAGTTCAGGGAGATTGATCGGAGTAAACACCATGATTTACAGTCCTTCAGGTGCTTCTGCAGGCATTGGTTTTTCAATCCCCGTAGATGAGGTCAACTGGGTTGTTTCTGATCTGATAAAATACGGAGAATTAAAAAGACCGGTCATGGGCATTCAATTGCTACCGGAGCAGTACGCTTCCAATTGGGGAGTAGAAGGTGTAATGGTCTATGGTGTCGAACCCAACAGCCCTGCTTCCAAAGCAGGATTAACAGGCGTAACAAGAAACCGTTTCGGTGAAATCGAAGCTGGTGATATCATAACAGGCATTAATAAAAAAGAAATTAAAAATACCAATGACTTATTTCTGACACTTGAAAAATACAAATCCGGTGATAAAATCGAAGTTGAATTTAAAAGAGGAGACAAAAAACAAAAAGTGTTTTTGGTTTTGGAAAGTTCGACAAAATTTAAGTAAATATCTGAAGAAAGATAAGGCTTTACAATCTATAGAAGTTAGAACTTTTTCATATTTCTAAAAGCTTTACTGTATTTTGTTCTCATAGATTCAAAAAAAGGATACCAGGATTATGCAGAAATGTATTTTTATGCATACTTCATTATTTTGCAAAAACAATTTATGTATAATTTTGTCTTTAATAGTTGACGGAATAACACAAGTGTATATGTTTAAAAATTTTATAGAAAGTTTTATAGAAAAGTACAGTTTCGGAGTGTGTCGTTACCTTGGTGACAAAATGGGTTTGTCTGAATCCAGGGTGAGACTATATTTTATCTATACCTCTTTTGCTACATTTGGAAGTCCCGTTATTTTATATCTGGCTACAGCTTTCTGGATTAATATTAAAAAATACCTCAGAGAGGGTTGGTTTGTAAAACCATCCTGAACTTATTACACTCTTTTCCTTTGACTGACTATTTCATACATTAATACACCTGAAGCCACGGAAACATTTAATGAATCAAATTCTCCTTTGCCTTCAATTCTGACCGTTTCATCTGCAGTTTCCAGCACCTTGTAATGTAATCCTTTTTCTTCAGCTCCCATGATAAGAGCCGTTGGCGTAGTGAAATCAATTTCTTCAGGTATTTTTTTTCCTTTTACATCAGCAGCTACCACCAAAAATCCTTTGTTTTGAAGTTCGGCAACAGCAGTCAATACACTACCTGTTCTGGCTATTGGAAGATTAAGAATAGCGCCGGCAGAAGTTTTAACAGTATCTTCATTGATTTGTCCTGAAAAATTTCCGGCGATGACGAGACCGGATGCACCAAAATAATAACCGGATCTGGCAATGGCTCCCATATTTCTTACGTCAGAAACATTGTCGAGCACAATCAAAAAACCATTCTCAGCAACCGTTTTTTGAAGTAAATCTTCAAATTTTATATATTGTACGGGGCTAATGACCGCGGCAACACCCTGGTGTAATTTTTTTTTCGTTAGATCGTCCAGTTTTACTTCGGGGACTTTTGCCAGAGGAATGTTATGTTCTTTACAAAGTTTTCTAATTTTAATTTCCAGTTCTCCGCTCAAAGTCGCCAGAATATACACTTTTTCAATGCTTTGACGGGAAGAAAAAGCTTCAAGAACAGGGTTTTTACCAAAAATAATCTGGGACATTGCAAGAATTTAAGGCAAAGATAGTAAATGAATTGTTACCATAAAAAAGAGGAAACCATGTTTGACTTTTTTTCAATAATTAAATTGATATAAAATATAGAGAATTATTTGATTTCATACAATTTAGTCATTGGGCGACAGTTATTTTGAAATAAATTACAATATCATTTTATAAAATATAAAATTTTATAACTTTGGGAAAAATTAAAAGACCTGCAACAAAACAGGTTTTTTTTTATTTAATCTGTTATTTTGATGGTAAATATGTTTATCAACTAGATACGATTTAGTCCAATATAAAATTTACTCACAATTTTTTTAATAGATTCTAACTTTTTTTACCTTTTAATCATTAACAAAAATGAAGCACTTTTATTCAACCATTTTACTTTGTTTTTTCTTATCCACTAGCGGATTTACACAGGAAGTAAGTAGATTGACTACTGCCATTCAACTTATGAAAGCGGAATCACCCAAATGGAGCACCGTACCTTCCGATCTCGACAATATGATATTGAGTTCAGAAATGTACAGTAAAAAATCAGGTGTACATTATGTATATTTGCAACAAACTCATGAAGGAATTCCGATACAGAATGCTATCGTTACGATCAGTATTGGGAAAAAAGGAGAACTTGTACATGCTGCGCACAATCTGTCAACAAATATAAAAGCGCGTGTAGAAACTGTTTCACCTTCCGTTTCGATGGAAGATGCGATAATGGCTTCTGTTCTTCACCTTGGAATTGAACACAAAACCAGACCAAAAATTATTTCAAGAAATGATGAAGGTCAGCCTGTTTTTTCATGGGAAGAAATATCAAAAACAGAAATTTCACCAAAACTCATGTATGTTGAAAAGGATGGAAATTTAAAGCTTGTTTGGAATTTTTATCTGGATATGGTGCAAAATGCGGATTATTGGAGCATGAATATGGATGCTCAAAAAGGTACTTTTCTTAAAAAAGATAACCTGACTGTTTACTGTCAGCACCACGACCACAGCTTTGCACACCAGAATTCATGTAAAATCAAGACTTTCAGAAAAATCGAAAAAAATCAGGTTTCCGTTGATGCGGCACTTAATGGTTCAGCCCCTGCCAGATATAACGCTTATGCCCTTCCGGCCGAAAGTCCGAATCATGGTCCTCGTCAAATCGTTACCGATAATCAGTTTCCGGAAGCTTCTCCTTTCGGGTGGCATGATATCAATGGAGCAGAAGGAGCAGAATTTACGATTACAAGAGGAAATAATGTATACGCTTTCCAGGACAGAGACAATGATGACGAGACTGATGGAAACGATACTGAAGGTGGCGCCGGGTTAAATTTTGACTTTCCAATGGATCTGTCGAAAGACCCGAGAGAAAGCGAACACGCCACCGTAACCAATTTATTTTATATGGTTAATATGCTTCACGACATTACTCATTACGTAGGTTTTGATGAAGCGGCCGGAAATTTTCAAACTAAAAACTATACTAATGCTCCCGGAGGTGGAGATTATGTACTTGCACAGGCATTTGATGGCATTGATTTAGCACAACCTACGCTCAATAATGCGAATTTTTCTACACCTTCTGATGGTGGCTCCGGAAGAATGCAAATGTATTTATGGGAGAACGCCGGAGGAGGAGTATCCATTGATGCCCCTGAAGCTATAAAAGGTTTCATTAAAGAATATGGAGCCGGACAGTTTGGAGGTGTCATTCCCGGTGCCAATCAGGCCCCAATTGTTGGAAATGTGGTTTTGGGAAGAGACAATTCAGGAGCACCCACTACTTGTTGCAGACCTTTGGTCAATACTTCTGAAACCAATGGAAAAATCGTTATGGTGGACAGAGGAAGTTGTCAATTCAGTCAAAAAGTGTACAGAGGTCAAAACGCAGGTGCTATTGCTGTCATTATTTGTAATGTTGCCGGTGTAAATGGAGGAAGTGGTGAGGAAGTTTTAGGCATGTCAGCCGGTACCTTTGCAGATGAAGTGACCATTCCCAGTATTTTCTTGAAAAAGTCAGATTGTGATAGAATTAAAGTTATTATAAATGAAGGTACTCTTGTTACCATGACATTTCAGGTTAGGGAAAGACAAGGTGCCGAATTTTTGGATGGATCATTGGACAATGGTATAATTGCTCATGAATTTGCACATGGAATCTCCAATCGTCTGACCGGGGGAAGAATTGCAAACACTTGCCTGTCAAATGACGAACAAATGGGAGAAGGTTGGAGTGATTTTTTTGCATTGGTATTGACACACGAGCCCGGTGATGAAGGCAAAGATATCAGAGGTATGGGCACCTTTGCTTTCAATCAACCGTTAGAAGGCGGAGGCATCAGAAGATTTCCTTATTCTACAGATATGTCCATCAATCCGCAGACTTTTGACAATATAAAAGGTACAGAAGCTCCTCATCCTCTGGGAGAAGTCTGGAATGGCATGTTGTGGGATATGTATTGGAAATTTGTTGAGTTATATGGATTTGATCCCGACTGGACCAATGAATCCTCAGGAAATCACAAAGCCGTATTTCTCGTTATGGAAGGTATGAAAATGCAACCTTGTAATCCGGGATTTATAAATGGAAGAGATGCTATTCTCGCAGCCGACAGAGCTGCTTTTAATGGTGACCATCAATGTATGATCTGGGATGTTTTTGCCAGAAGAGGTTTGGGGTATTTGGCTGAAGGAGGAGACAACGACAACAGAAATGACGGGGTTCAGAATTTCGAATCTCTGCCAACTTGTACTGCAACTTTAAAGATCACTAAAACTTTGTCCAAAAAACTTATTCAACCGGGAGAAGAAGTAACCGTGACCCTTAAAATAAACAACCATTTTTCAGTCAAAGAAAGCGATGTTGTCGTAACCGATGAATTGGATCCGGGTTTGAGCTATGTTGCCGGTTCCTCTTCCATTACACCCCAAATCAATGGACAAATTTTATCCTTTAATATAGGAGACGTTAATTTTGATACTGAAAGAGTGCTTACTTATAAAGTGAAGTCTTCCACAAGTTTTAAATCAACTGCATTGTTTGTAGAAGATTTTGAAAATGATATCAACTGGGACTTGATTACTGACAACGGAAATGACTCCTGGTTGCCTGATTACGATGTATACAGAAGTTTTGAAACTTCCATGTATATGCCCAACTTTGCTATTGAAGTGGACGCGTCCATCATATCATTATATTCTATACCTGTTAATGGTCAAAATCCTGCTTTGAGATTTTGGCACTTATACAATACAGAAATTACCAATGATGGTGGTTTTGTTGAATTATCCGTAAACGGAGGACCTTTTTCTTTGATTCCAAATGATAAATTTATCCAAAACGGGTATAATGGAGAACTTGCCTATGGTACACTTGCCATTCCATCTTTAAATGGATTTTCAGGAAGTTCAAACGGAAAGTGGGTGGATTCTTATATAGATCTGAACGAATACAAAGGTAAAAATATCAAAATGAAATTCAGATTTGGCGCCAATGGAACCATTGCTCCCTCTACTTTATATGCCGGCTGGCACGTAGATGACATTGAATTAATGGACCTCTATATTTATGATACCAAAGCATGTATATCTTCACCCAACAACGAAGTATGTACTGAGATTCAGGAAATCATTGTGGACAGTGATGGCATTGTAAAAACCAAAAATGAAGAAATAGATTATTTCAACATGGGATTATATCCTAACCCGGCCGGGGATTATTTTGTTGTTAAAGCTGATTTACCTGTTGGTCAATGGGTTGATATTATTATACACAGTATTGACGGACAGCAGGTGGCCAATATTTCAAAATGGATGAATGCTAAACAAAATATAGAAACTTTTTCCACTGCCGCCTGGGGAAAAGGAGTTTATACGGTAACCATGAAAACGTCATCCTTTGCAACGACCCAAAAATTAATACTTACCTATTAATAATCTTATTGGTTATATTACAAAAAAAAGGTTCTTCCGGTTTCGGGAGGACCTTTTTTGTTATTGTGCCTTTACATAAAAATTAAAATATTTCAGATTTCACGAATAGTTCTTACTTTTAGCTTTTATACCTGAAAATGAAATTATTTTTTGTGCTGATTTTGTGTGTATGAAGCTGTTTTATTTTTTTATATTGGCTTGGTATATCTTCATCCCAAAGGTGTTTGGTCAACATAATCCGTTAATCACTCATTATTCAATTGCCGACTATAAAGCACATCATCAGAATTGGGGTATTACTGAAGATAACGATGGAAATCTTTTTACCGCCAATACAAGTGGCTTGTTATTTGGAAATGGTAATCAATGGAGCCTGAATAAACTGCGTTCCAATAAAATTATCCGATCAGTATGTTACCACAAAGGCAATGTTTACAGTGGAAGTCACAATGAGATAGGGTTTTGGGAAAAAGATCAATGCGGTGTCCTCACCTATAAGGATGTAACGCATGAAATAAAATCATCTGATCTGCAAAATGAAGAAATCTGGAACATTATGTCTGACGGAGACTCCTTGTGGTTTCAGTCTTTTTCTGTTCTTATGGTATTTGACGGTAAAAAGTTTTTCCGCGTTAAAATGCCTGGAACCATCATGTTTCTTTTTGATATCGATGGAAAAAAATATGTTCAAACCCTGGGGAAAGGAATCTATGAAATCGGAAAAGATTTAATACCTTCCCTGGTTCCCGGTTCCCAATTTTTTAATGATAAAGTAGTTACAGGAATTTTCAGAAATGAAAAAAATACGGGGTTATTGATTACGACCAGCACTGATGGTATTTATACGTTATCCAAGAACCGGGTCGACATTTGGAATCCTTTTTACCAGCAACATTTTAAAACCATTCAGATAAACAAAGCCCTGGTAAGTAAAAACAAGTATGTAATTTTGGGCAGCATAAATGACGGAGTTTATATTTTTGACGAAAGTGGGTCATTTTTATTTCATTTGCATACCGGCAACGGGCTACATAACAATACGGTTCTGTCCATATTTGAAAACAAATATGGAGATATCTGGCTTGGCCTCGATAAAGGAATTGCCAAAATTCATCTTTCAGACTTATCGCGAGAATATAAAGATATTGCCGGTCAGTACGGATCCCTTTATACTGCTTTTCAAAAAGACCATAAAATGTATATAGGAACCAATCAGGGCGTTTATTTTTATAATAAAAAAGCCAGAAAAACAACAACAAATTTTACATTGATGGATGGCACGCAAGGACAAACCTGGCAATTATTTGAAGTGGAAGGGAAATTATATTGTGGTCACAACGAAGGAACATTTTTGATCGATGGTTCCCAAACAAAAAAAATAAGTTCCCTTACAGGTGGTTGGTATACCGAACCCTTGCCCGGTTCAAATGGTAAAAAATTTTTACAGGGTCATTACACAGGGCTTGCCGTTTTTCAATTAGAAAATGGCCAACTGGTTTTTTCACACAGAGTAAACGGATATTCTTTTCCTGTAAAAAAATGGGTAATGATGAATGATTATCTGTGGGTCACAGGGCCTAATCTTGGCATTACCAGATTAATGCTAAACAAAGATGCAGACAAGGTGACCCAACAAAAAATATATGATAATTCATACGGGCTCCCCGATTCTAAAAATCCAGATTTGTACATGTTTAACCATACTCTTATGGTCTGGAATGGAGAAAATCATTATGCCTATGATAGTACAAGGGATCTATTTGTGAAAAATGAAAATATGTCATCCTTTCCCGGAGGGTTTATTGTAAGGCCGCTCATGAAAGATGAATGGCTGAGGATTTATCCTGATGAAGTAGTATTGATGAAAGGAGATATTACTAAAACTTCACGTGCCCTTACTATGACCAAGGATTACCACAATGCTTTGATTATTGATACTACACGGTATTTATTTTGTCTTGATGACGGTTATTTTATAGATAACATAAAAACTACCAAGTCAAAAAGGGATTCGCTATATATATTTATTACCGATTCTGAAGGCAACTGTTTTTCAGGTATAAATCCTTCCATACCGGCTCATGAACCTTCGTTTTTTATTCATTTTTATGATCAATTATTTGATAAAGGAAAACAATATGTTTACAGAATTTTACCGGTACAGAAAGAATGGAACAAGACGCATACTTTATCCTATATTAGTATGTCAAATTTCACTGCAGGCGATTACACCGTTGAAATAAAAAGGAATGATGGTATAGCGGCATCGTTTTCATTCAGCGTTATGCCACCCTGGTATACAAGTAACCCTGCTAAAATGTTATATTTCAGCTTGTTGATGTTACTTTTGTTTGTGGTTAAAAAGTATTACGACAATAAACTGATTTCAGAACGTAATTCTTACGAACTGAATAAAACAAGATTGGTAAAGGAACATGAGATGGAAATAGAAAATCAAAGACTGGTGCACGAAAACAGATTAAAAAATAAAGAGTTGGCAAATACAGCCTTACAACTGGTGCAGAAAAATGAGATTCTTCAGGAAATAAAGGATGAACTGATTCAAATCAGAAAAAGCAGCAACCATACACTGACGACAAGCGACTTTCAGGTGATGATGAAACAAATTAATGAAAGTCTTACGATGGAAGACAATAAAAAGCTATTCGATGACAGTTTTGAAGAAATACATCATATATTCCTAAAAAACCTGAAGAAAAAATTCCCTAACTTATCCAAGGACGATATGCAACTGGCTACCTATATCAGAATGAATCTTACTTCGAAAGAAATGGCACCACTGTTTAATATTTCTCTCAGAGGACTTGAAAACAAAAGGTATCGTTTGAGAAAAAAACTTGGTTTGCCTGTTGATGAAAATCTGCATTCCTATTTCAATACAATAGAGGATTAGAACTTCCTTTCTGTCCTCTTCATGTTTAAATTACATATTTTTAATATGGCGTAGTTTTGGAGTAGTCTGCCATTTTTTTCATTGTTAATAATTTGTTATATTTGTGTTATTAATTTTAAATGTTTCTTTATATTTGAGGCCTTTAAAATAATTAATTCATTTCAAGAACAATCCAAATGGTATGAACCTCAGAAAAGTCATCTTCTTGTTGTTGTTAATAGCCGGCAGTATATCCATGTCAGCGCAAACCAGAATTCTTAAAGGTGTAGTCACTGATGAAGGTACAAAAGAAACCATAATAGGTGCCTCGATAGCCGTCAAGGAATCTACATCCGGCACCATAACTGATATAGATGGAAATTTCGAACTGGACGTCAAATCCGGAGATATACTTGTCATTTCTTACATTGGTTATGCAACACAAGAACTAACGGTTTTTCAGCAAAACAACATCACTATAGCATTAAAACAGGAATCAGTACTTCTGAATCAGGTAGTAGTTGTAGGATATGGTTCTCAAAGAAAAGTAGACATTACCGGAGCTACTGTTAGTGTTAAGGGTGAAGAACTGGCCAAACAACCGGTCATGACAGCTACGCAGGCCCTGCAGGGAAAAGTAGCCGGTGTACAGATTATTTCAAGCGGAAGGCCGGGTTCGTCTCCCGACGTACGTGTCAGAGGAACAGGTACGGCGCTTGCCGGTACTACAGCCCTTTTTGTTGTTGATGGCGTCTTAACAGATGATATAAGTAACATTAATACAGCAGATATAGTTACCATGGATGTCTTGAAAGATGCATCTTCAACCTCGATCTATGGTGCAAGAGGGGCTAATGGCGTAGTTATTATTACCACTAAAAAAGGTGCGTCCGGAGTTACTAAAATGAACTACAATAATTTTATCGGAGTCAGGAACGCAGCCAGACTGGTAGAAATGGCCAATGCAGAAGAATATTCCAATTACGCTTCTGCTGCCACAGGTCAGACGGTTTTTGTGGGTGACTACAATACTGACTGGTATGATTTAATATTGCGGAATGCATGGACGCACAATCACAATTTTTCTCTTTCCGGTGGTTCTGACCGATCAACCCATTTTTTAGGTTTCGGATTTTTGGAAGATGAGGGAATAGTGCTTAATAATAAATTTGATCGTTTAAACGTAAGAACTAACCTCGATTTTAAAATCAGTTCCAAAGTCAATGTAGGTATCAATGGTTCATACACAAGATCCGATGACAGAGACGTCAACCTGGGTGCTGCCTACAATAATGCCTACAGAGCGGCACCAACGATACCGGGTGTGATAGGAGGAAGATATGGAAACACTTCGGAATATCAGAATGTAGGAAATCCGGTTCTTGACCTGAACAACAATGACAATAAAGCTGTCCGGGACAGGTTACAATCCTCCGGATATCTTGAAATTAAACCTTATAAGGGATTATCATTCAGATCCATGGTAGGTACAGATATTTTAAATATAAATGAAAGAAGATACGGTTATCAGTTTTTCAATGATGAAATCACCTTTCTCAAAGCAGGAGGAAATCAGCGTTCAGAACGAAGTTCTTTGAATCAGAAACATGAAAATAGTTTCAGATGGGTATGGGACAATATTGTCACCTATGAAACGGCCTTTGGCAAACACAATGTAAAAATGTTGGCTGGTACCACAGCTGAGGCATTTTCACTTCAATGGGCTTCCGCCAACAGGCAGGATGTTCCTGCAGATAAAGACCTTTGGTATATTACCACCGGCAATGCCAATACGTCCACTAATGATGGAGGCGGAGATAAGTGGGCGAGAAACTCCTATCTTTCAAGGGTAAATTATGGTTACAACGACAAATATTTGCTGACAGCTACTGTTCGGGCTGATGGCAGTTCCCGGATATCGAAAGACAACCGATGGGGATTTTTCCCTTCGTTTGGTTTGGGCTGGATGATTTCAAATGAACCATTCATGAAAAACATTTCCTTTGTAGAATCTCTTAAATTGCGAACCTCCTGGGGAAGAGTCGGAAATGACAGGGTTCCTTCCGATGCCTTTACCGTGACAGTGACCCCCAATCTCGCTTATCCTTTCGGCGGTGGTGTAGCCACACCGGGGAGTGCGGTGACCCAAATCAAAGATCCTGATTTAAAATGGGAAACCACTGAAGAATTTGATCTGGGTCTGGAATATTCCTTGTTAAAAGGAAAATTGTACGGTGAGCTCGGATTTTACAATAAAAAATCCAGAGATTTACTGATTAATGTAAAAGTTCCCGCTGTTGCAGGTGATGAAGATGGCGTCGTACTAACCAATGCCGCTTCCATAAAAAACACCGGTTTCGAAATGTCTGTCAATTGGCGAACAAGGATAAATCAAAACATGACCTATAAAGTGGGTGCAAATGTAACAATTAACAGAAACCGTGTCATAGGACTAAACGGAGGACAGCCCATTCTTGATGGTGGTATAGGTGCCGGACAGATATATTCTACAAGAACTGACAACGGCAATCCTATAGGCAGTTTTTATGTTTATCAGGTTTTGGGTGTCTTTCAGAATGCTGAAGAAATTAATGCCTATACTTCGAGTTCGGGAGCTGTCATTCAGGCAAGTGCTTCCCCCGGTGATTTTAAATATATGGACGTCAATGATGATGGACGAATAGATGATAAAGACAGGGTTTTTGTTGGTTCCTATCAACCAAAAGCTTATTTCGGCATCAACGGGGAGGTTTCCTACAAAGCATTTGATCTGAGTGTCGACATCTATGGAAATGTTGGAAATCATGTATACAATGGCAAAAAAGCCCTGCGTCTGAGCGGACTCGACAATATTGAAAAAACACTTGCCTACGATCGCTGGACACCCGGATTGAACATTCAGGACGAACCATCCGCCAATTCCGGATTTTTACCGGCTTCAACATACTTCGTTGAATCAGGTGATTTTATCCGTTTAAACAATGTGACCCTGAGTTATACACTTCCGAAATCAATGATATCAAAAATTAAAATTGAAAATGCCAAAATATTTGTAACCGGGCAGAACCTGATCACATTACAAAAGTTTACAGGATTTACACCGGAATTGCCGGATTCTTCTCCTACAAAATCAGGTATTGAACTCAACGCCTACCCTACTACACGAACATTTGCAGGTGGCGTAAATATTTCTTTTTAAAATGAAGAAAACAAAGGTATTTCAATCATATTCCAAACTAAAAAAATATACAAAATGAAACATTATTCAAAATTATATCTGTTTTTGATAGGTGTATTCTTTTTGGGAACAAGGTGTTCTTCAGATTTTCTTGATGTTCCGGTTCAGGGAGCAGCTACAGCAGCTACCGATCCCGCTCTTGCAGAAAAGCTCGTCACTGGTGTATACAACAGCTTGATTTCTGGTGACGCTTTTGGGAAAGGAGATACACACGGAATTGCTTTTATAGCATCTACCAATATTATGTCGGATGATGCGGATAAAGGAAGTACGGACAGTGATCAGAAAGGTACCGTAGGAGAACTTGACGACTTTTTACATGGTCCTTCCAACATTTTTGTAGGATCCATCTGGAGTGGACATTATAATGCCATAGCACAATGTAATCAAGCTTTGAAAGCACTGGAAACAGCAAAAGTGGATTCCATCACAAAAAAAAGATGGATAGGGGAAGTCCGGTTTTTGCGCGGATATTATTATTTTAATCTTGTAAGGTATTTTGGCGGCGTACCTGCAGTGCTAAGAGTGCCTGAAAGTGCCGCAGATGCCAATAGTGATGATAAGTTTCAAACCAGGGCCTCCGTTGATGAGATTTACAACATCATTTTTGATGACATGACCTTTGCAATAAATAACACTCCTTTGCGGAATGCAACCCAAAAAGGAAGAATTAATAAAGGTTTGGCGCAGTCCATGCTTGCTAAAGTATATATGTACAGAAAAGATTGGCAAAAAGTACTTGACCTTACTACAGAAGTGATGACAAGCAACCAGTACGACCTGTTGCCTCAATACGAAAAAATATGGAGATTTGAAGGCAACAACAGTATTGAATCCGTATTTGAAATCCAAACCGGTACTTTTAATAATACCGATTACGGCGTCCGGGGATATTGCGTCTGGCAAGGACCCAGAGTCGGAGGAAAAGGTGGCTGGAGAGATCTGGGTTTTGGATTTTGTACGCCTTCTTCTGATTTGGTAAATGCCTATGCTGCTGAAGATAATAGAAGGAAATCTACAGTCATTGAAATTGATAATTCAGGAACCTACATAGGAACCATTTTATTTGATGGATACAGAATACCCAGCAAAGATTCCATCCAAAACCTTTATTATAATTACAAAGCATACCACAGTGAATTAATGACCATTGAACCTTTTTTAGGAAATCGCGATAATAAACAAAAAAATATACACATATTGCGTTATGCAGACGTTCTATTAATGTATGCAGAAGCAGCCAATGAATTGGGAAATGCTTCGATGGCTATAGAACAAGTAAACAGATTACGGTTACGTGCCGGTTTGACTGAATTAAGTTCAGGACTCAGCGGGCAGGCTTTGCGTGAAGCCATATGGAATGAAAGAAGATTTGAACTTGCTATGGAGCACGACCGTTTTTTTGATATTGTCAGACAAGGAAGAGCAGAACAAATTATGAAAGCACATGGTAAAAACTTTGTGGCAGGAAAACATGAATTACTTCCGATTCCGGCGCTTCAGATAGAGTTGAGTGGCAACAGACTGAAACAAAATCAGGGATATTAATTTATTATTATAAACGTCTATTTATTATTGTTAACAATTAAATTTTATTT
Source organism: Saprospiraceae bacterium (assembly GCA_016715245.1). Taxonomy (GTDB): domain Bacteria; phylum Bacteroidota; class Bacteroidia; order Chitinophagales; family Saprospiraceae; genus OLB9. Next base: position 69,024 of record JADKAS010000016.1, on the reverse strand, counting down.
AAAATGAAATCAAAATTTTTTCCGTTTTTATTAGCTTTAGGTATTGCCGGAAGTTTAGTGCTGGGTTTTTCATCTTGCGGTGATGATGACGATGATCTTCCACCTATTGACGGTTACAACAATTCAAACGAAGTAGCTGCTACCAATTTATTGGCTCACTGGGGTTTTGAAGGTGATGGTAAAGAAACCAAATCAGGAACTGCTCCTTCTAAAACTGTCAATGGTACTTTTGTTACAGGAGCAAAAGGTAAAGGAGTTAAATTTGATGCCGGATTTTTTGATTACCCAAGAATTCCTGCGCTGGAAATTGCAACAGGAAGTATAACATTGAGCGCTTGGGCTAAAATCTCCAACACAAAAGAAACTCCAACAGGAGGAAGTACTATTTCCCCTATATTTTCAATTGCGGGCGGACCAAACGCAAATATTGGAAATCTTGCTCTTTTTGGAAATACGCATGGTTTGACTAGCAGTGACTCTATTCAGGTAAAAGCTGAGTTTCATTTCGACAAAGGTGATGGAACAGAATTTGGAGGAGACGCTATCAACATGACTAAAAAAGAACCCTGGATGGACGATACTCACACTGTTGATCCTAATAAAATTGGTGGCAAATGGGCACATATTGTATATGTATATGACGGATCGACAGCCAACAACAGGATTTATGTAAATGGTGTTAAAATTTCAAATTCTGCCTGGGAAAGCAGAAATGGAGGAAATCCTTTAAACATGAAATTTTTCACTCCAACTAGACCTATTGTAGGTGCTACACAATCCGTTGCAAACGGAACCAATGCTGAGCCATGGAACGCCGCTTTAAAAGGAGAAGTGGATGAAATAAGAGTTTACAATAAACCTCTTACAGTTGCAGAAATCGGTGCACTTTACAAATTAGAAAAAGCAGGTAGATAATACCTCACCTTTTGAATAAAAATGGGGAAAGTACGTATGTATTTTCTCCATTTTTTTAATCCTTTTATCCATTTCAATTTTGAAACATTCCTATTTTATTCTTTTTTCATTTCTGGTTTTTTTTTCCTGTAGGAAAGAGGACAAACCATTGCCTGCATTCAGGTTACTTGAATATACTATAAACGGTACAACGGATTCCCCTGCACGTGGAGTTGATGTTACTCCGGTCATTAGTATTTCCTTTAATGAATCCGTACTTACAACCACATTACAAAATGGAATTTCATTGACAGGGTTGAATCAAAATGTTCCATTGACCTTTGAAACAGAAAATAATGACAGTACAATAGTGATTCGTGCTTCAAAAACATTAAACTATCTGACAAACTATTCTTTTGTTATTAATACAATATTAAAAGCGAAAAACGGTCAAGATTTTGAAAGTGCTTTTAATTCAACTTTTACGACCGGAATCGATTCAAGTTTAAAATTCGATTTGCTGTCAAAAGAATCCTTACTGGACAGCATACAAAAAAAAACCTTCCGTTATTTTTGGGAATTCGGACATCCTGTTTCAGGATTAATCAGAGAAAGAAATACTTCTGGTGAACTTGTTACATCGGGAGGCAGTGGATTTGGCATCATGAGCATTCTTGTGGGAATCCACAGAAATTTTATAACCCGTCAGCAAGGCCTTGAAAGAATAACGACCATTACAGATTTCCTACTCACCAAAGCGGATAGGTTTCACGGAGCCTTTCCTCATTGGCTTCATGGATCTACCGGAAAAACGATACCTTTTAGTACCCGGGACAATGGCGGTGATTTGGTAGAAACCTCCTATCTTGTAGCAGGTTTGCTGTCAGCATCAGAATTTTTTGACCAGAACACTGACAAAGAGAAAGACCTTAGAACTAAAATTAAATTAATCTGGGAAGGTGTCGAATGGAATTGGTATACCAAAAACAACGAAAATGTTTTGTACTGGCACTGGTCGCCCGATTACAACTGGCAAATGAATCTGCAAATACAAGGGTATAATGAAGCACTGATCACTTATATTCTGGCAGCCTCTTCTCCAACCTTCCCTATTTCGAAAGCAGTATATGATGAAGGGTGGGCAAAAAAAGGCGCTATTAAAAACGGAAGAAGTTATTATGGTTTGACATTGCCTTTGGGTTATGATTTTGGTGGCCCTCTGTTTTTTTCCCATTATTCTTTTTTAGGTATTGACCCAAGAAACCTGAAGGATCTATACGGCAATTACTGGCAACAAGGTGTACAACATTCTCTCATCAATCATGCACATTGTGCTGTAAATCCGAGGAAGTTTTTCGGTTATTCAGATGAATGCTGGGGACTTACGGCCAGTGACACCAATAATGGTTATGCAGCTCACAGCCCTACAAATGACCTCGGAGTTATTTCCCCTACAGCTGCTTTGTCTTCCATGCCTTATACACCGGAACAGTCAATGAAGGCTCTTGAATATTTTTACTATATTCTTGGTGATAAAATCTACAGAGAATATGGGTTTGTTTATGCATTTAATCTACACAATCTTTGGTTTGCATCTTCTTTTCTAGCAATTGACCAGGGACCCATCATTATCATGATAGAGAATCACCGCAGTGGCCTTTTATGGAATTATACCATGAAAAATACAGATGTTCAGCACGGACTGAATAAATTAGGATTTACGTATTAAATGAAAACGAATAATGTTTATACACATTTCACACAAAAAATATAACGTGTCAAAAATAAATATTACACAATTATTGTCCTATCCTGGCAAAGTAAAAAAAATGTCCCATTTCCGAAGGAATAATATTTCATTTTTCTTATTTTTTATTGTTTCAGCATTCTTCCATTCCTGTACGTCCTCAAAAACTGATACCGTATTGTATTCCAGAGAAGAATTAAAAAAAAGGACATTTGATTATTTCTGGCAAACTACCGACACGGTTTTATTTCAGGTTTTAGATCGGTACCCAACCAAAACATTTTCCAGCATTGCTGCAACAGGATTTGGGTTGAGTGCTTATATAGCAGGAATAGAAAATAAATATATTTCGCGAAAGGAAGGTGCAGAAAGGGTCAGAAAAACACTGGATATATTAATGCACCTGCCACAGGGACCAGAAGCCACAGGTGTAAGTGGTCATCAAGGTTTTTTCTATCATTTTCTTACCCTGGATGAAGCACAACGATTTAAACAAGTCGAATTGTCTTCTATTGACACAGGACTTCTTATGGCTGGAATTCTGAGTTGTATGTCCTATTTCGACCATCCTGATGACGAAACAGAAAAGAAAATCAGAGCGCTTGCTGACAATTTATACAGAAGAGTAAACTGGCAATGGATGATGAAACCCAATGGCATCATGAGCATGGGATGGCACCCCGAAAAAGGATTTATAGAAAGTGAATGGGCAGGATACAACGAAGCTATGGTTTTATTGATTATGGCCATGGGTTCTCCGACGTTTCCCATTGCTGACGACGCATGGTCAAAATGGTGTTCCACCTATGTCGTTGATACTTTTTACGGGCAAAAAAATATACAGTTTGATCCCCTTTTCGGACATCAGTACAGCCATGTATGGATCGACTTCAGAGGCATCAGGGACAGTGTAATGTCCGAACTCAATGATGATTATTTTGAAAATTCCAAAAAAGCTACTTTATCCAACAGAAGTTATTGTGTTTCCAATCCCGGTAAATGGAAAGGTTACCATGAACAATGCTGGGGACTGACAGCATGCGACGGACCTGCTTTTACTAAAAAAACCACAGATGGTACAGAGAGACAGTTTTATGACTACAAAGCAAGAGGTGCCTGCAGTTTTCAGATAGTTGATGACGGAACCCTTGCACCGACTGCGGCGGGTGGCTCTTTTCCTTTCACTCCGGTAGAATCGGAAGCATGTCTGTCCTATATGTGGGATACATTTTATCATGATCTTGTTGGAGAATTTGGGTTTAAAGATGCCTTTAATCTAAGTTATACAGATGCGAAACATCCAAAAGGGTGGTTTGATGTGGATTACCTGGGCATTGATCAGGGCCCCATTTTATTGCAAATTGAAAATCATGATACGGAACTAATCTGGAACATTATGAAAAAAAATCCCTACATCATAAAAGGACTGCAAAGAGCCGGATTCAAGGGGGGTTGGCTGGAAGGTAAGTAAATAAAAAATATTAAGAGAATAAATACACAATATATGAAACAGTATATAATATACCTTTTAACCCTGACTTTAATATTTCAGTTGTCATGCGCCAAAAAGATGGGCGAGACATCAGCTAAGGTTAAAAAGGATCCTTTTATCGAGGATTTACTAAAAAAAATGACACTTGATGAAAAACTGGGACAAATGTCTTTGTTTACCACGGATTGGGAATCCACCGGACCTACCATTAGGGCAGGATATCAGAACGATATCCGTTCAGGTCGGTGCGGAGCTTTATTCAACAGCCATACTGTTGATTTTACCACCAAACTTCAGAAAATAGCTGTTGAAGAAAGCAGGTTAAAAATACCACTTTTATTTGGATATGACGTAATCCACGGATATAAAACCATGTTTCCTATACCTTTGGGAGAAGCGGCAAGTTGGGACTTGTTTGCTATCGAAAATTCCGCTTATATCATGAGCAAGGAGGGGGCTGCTGCCGGGCTTCACTGGACGTTTGCTCCTATGGTAGATATTTCAAGAGACCCGCGATGGGGTCGTGTTCTGGAAGGGTCAGGCGAAGACCCGTTTCTGGGAAGCAGGATAGCGGAAGCCAGGGTGAGAGGTATCCAGGGAAAACAAACAGGACAGACAGACCGGCTATTGGCTTGTGTAAAACACTTTGCTGCCTATGGTGCTCCCAATGCCGGACGGGATTACAATCCTGCTGAAATAAGTGAAAGAGTATTCAGGGAAGTTTACCTTCCTACGTATGCAAGTGCTGTAAAAGCCGGCGCCAAAACCGTGATGACCTCTTTTAATGACTACGATGGTGTACCTGCGTCAGGAAATAAATATTTACTCACAGATATACTTCGAAAGGAATTGGGGTTCGATGGTTTTGTCGTCACCGATTACACCTCCATCAATGAAATGGTTAAACACGGTGTTGTCAAAGACGAAACAGATGCAGGAATTTTGGCCATACAGGCAGGTGTGGATATGGATATGCAGGGTGGTGTTTTCCAGGAAAAAATAAAAGACGGAATAAATGATGGAAGAATAAAGGAAGAACAAATCAATCAAAGTGTCCGCACTATATTAAAAATAAAAAAAGACCTCGGCCTTTTTGAAGACCCTTTCAAGTATTCCAGTAAAGAAAGGGAGTCTAATACTATTCTCTCCAAAGCTCACTTGGAAGCCAGCCATGATATGGCAAAACGCTCCATTGTTTTATTGAAAAATGATAATACTCTTCCTCTTAAAGATAAAACAATAAAAATATTGGTGACAGGACCTTTAGCAGACGATAAAAACAATCTTATAGGTGCCTGGTCTGCTTCCGGGGAAGGCAGGCACTGTGTCAGTATGTATGAAGGATTGAGAGCTCATGAAAACTCAAAAAGATGTACCTTTGAATATATCAAAGGATGTAATGTTGACGATAAAGACAAATCTCAATTCGAAATCGTCCTGGAAGCCGCAAAAAAAGCGGATGTCATCATTCTGGCCATAGGAGAAAATAAAGATATGAGTGGTGAGGCAACTTCCAGAACCATGATCCGTATACCCGGGGTTCAGGAAGAATTATTATTAGCTTTAAAAGCCATTGGCAAGCCCATCATCACCGTTGTCATGAATGGAAGACCTCTTGTTCTGGACAAAGTACATGATCATTCCAATGCAGTACTCGAAACCTGGTGGCTCGGAACTCAAGCCGGTCATGCCATCGCTGAAGTTATTTACGGAGTGTACAATCCTTCCGGAAAACTACCGATGACATTTCCAAGAAATGAAGGACAGATACCTATATTTTATAACGAAAAAAATACGGGGCGCCCTTTCAACCCAAATGACAAATACTCTTCCAAGTATATAGACATACCCAACACACCTTTGTACCCTTTCGGGTATGGTTTGAGCTACACTTCCTTTACATTTGGACCACCATTATCAAACAAAAAATTGTATTCGCTGAAAGAGAATGTAGTGGTCACTGTTGAAATACAAAATACAGGCAACTACCCTGGTGAAGAAGTGGTACAACTCTACATCCGGGATTTGGTAAGCAGTGTAACCCGTCCGGTAAAAGAGTTGAAAGGATTTCAGAAAGTATTTTTGAAAAAGGGAGAAAAAAAGACTCTTTCTTTTACCCTTACACCCAACGATTTATCCTTCTACAACCAAAACATGGAATGGGTTATTGAGCCAGGTGATTTTGAAATATTTATCGGAGGTGATTCCGATACACAAAATAAAGTGAAGATCACCATTTTATAAACATTACAGGTTGTTTAGTAGGGTCTGATGAAAAAGTCAGAAATGAGTCAGATTTAAGGCACAGGCAAAGAAGATGTATCCTCATACCACGAATTTGCCTGTAACGAAGAGGATGATTTATTTGTGGCTAACAAAAAATAACTCATATAAGAAAACCTCATGTACGGTTCCATCCGAATTGTGGCAATATGATGTATCTGAAATCAAAAATCGAACTTCAATTTATTGATTTACAAGCTGATTTGTGCTTTTCAGCAGTCCCTAAGTACCTGTAATGTGTATAAAAAGCATTTACATTTTAACCAAACGAAGTGTTTGAATGTGACTGTCCGTTTGTACCGTTACATGATATACCCCGGATGGAATATTGTCCCATTCCGACAAAGTAATATTGTTTGTACCTTTTTCTAAAGAATGAATTCTGGTGGAAATTTTGGTTCCTCGATTATCCCTGAAAACGACTTCGGCTTCTTCCGCCATTAAGGTTTTTATAGTGAGAATCGTGACACCCATAAACGGATTGGGAGCAAAACGCACCACAAAATCATTCTTTTCAACTTCATCAGTGTTATCAATGATACACTCGTAATCTACTGAAAATTCTATTCTGCCAAAAGTATCTTGTAAAGAATGTGAAATCACAAGGTAGTATAACTTATCCTTTTCCGTCTCAAATAAACCACCTCCGGAAGGAAAAGTAACAACAGGATCGCAGTCCTGATTAAGGATGGTATAGCTGATGCCCGGAAGAATTTCTGTATCAATACTAAACAGACTATCGCTTCCCGTAAAGGTATACCAGTACGTTACTGTTTCCGGATCAAAACATTCCGCTAAAGGATTAAAAAACGGGGTACTGAGATCAAGGCTATAGTCATCACATTCAATCAAAATTGCTTTTTCCTTTATGAAGTTTTCAGGACTTTCAGCACATGAAAGAGAAAAGACAATATTTTGATCTTCCTTCTTCCTTGAAATATTTATTTTTAAATAATATACAACCCCCGGAATTGATATAAAACTAAATGGTGATGGTAATATCGAATCAATCTGGTGCCTGTGAAGGCAGGTATCCTCACAACCCAACAGAATTTCAAGTGATCCTTCGGTTCCTGAAGTGGAAAAATCAAAATGATACATCTCTCCGTTCCCTTGCAAAGTATACCAGGCGGTATTTTCTTCTCTTGAGGAACAAAGAGAAGTACCTGCCGCCGGCAACAAAAATCCAGATTCCAGCTTAAAAGTGACATCACATGATAATGGCTCGGCTTCTGTACATACAACATTAGGAAGCACTTCGCCTGTTTCTGAAACAATCAACCCTCCGGACCCATACAACAATAAAAAGTAACGAACATCCTTATCGGTACGAAGTTCCAGTATTTCATCCGGTGTAAATGATCCCTGTGCAAGACAAGTCAGTGAATCACATTCACCCGCCATTAAAATATAACTGATGACAGCGGCATCTTTGTCGCCGGAGGCAAAACTGACATATCCGCCATCACCTTCAAAAGTATACCAAACACCATCATTTTGACCATCATAACAAGGTATAGTTTCGTCTCCGTTGCTACCGGCAATATCAATGGACGTGGTATCGTTAAATGTCCATTCAAGTGCATTTTCACAAAGATCGTTGATCGCAGGTGAAACACATAACAATGTAAATGAGGAGGGTGCTCCTGTAGGGTGTTGTATAGAAATCAAATAATCCTTGCCGGGAATACTGACAAATCTGAATACCTGACTCGATGTATTATTTCTCCACGGACCATTGGTAATACATCCCAAACTACTGCAATCCCCTTTTTCAAAAAGATTGATGAAACCACCAAATGCTTCTGTATTGGTAAATCTGAGTTCAAATATGTCTCCTGTTCCTGTACATTCATACCATACATCTTTCCACTCATTAATGGTACATCCATCAACAAAGTAAGGCGTGAAATTGGCAAAAGTCAAATCGAAACTCAGACTATCTCCACATTCAATTCTGGTGGGTGTAAAACAAAAATCATTTTCTGCTACATCCACACAATTTAAAACAAAGGTAAAGTCATTGGTCGAAAATTCGTCTCCATGGATGGCAAGGTAATAATTCAGGTCTTCCTGAGGATCCAGTACAATATTTTCAGTATTGATATCAAAAACATTTTCACAGGTCACATTACCACATATACCCGACAATAAAGAAATATAGTGGCCTTTGTTTTTTCCTTCCAGAATGTTTATTTCCATGATCTTATTCGTCCTGGGAAGAAGATACCATTTTACCTCAACATTTTCTGTAAAGTGACACGGGGTTGAACCTTGTGTTTCCAGAGGTGAAAGAAGAGATATTTTTATAGTATCAGAACATTCCAATACTTCTGATGATGCACACGTTAAATTTCCTGGCCTGTCAATACAATCAAGCTGCAAGCTGAAATTTACACTTTTTCCTTCTTCCTCGGAAACCCGGAAATAATATACCTTGCCTGCTTCTGTCGGAAATAAAATTTTATCTTTTTCGTCACTGACATAGGTTTCGTATAAACAAATGCCGTCCGTACCACATGAATTTTCAAAAACATGAAGTGTAATTTCAGAATCATCTGTTTCCAGCGCTGTAATCATGGCATCCTGCCCATTTCCTTCGATGTAATAGTACAATCCGGGCAAAACATAATTACATGCTGTTGAATCATCCGTCGTTAGGTTTCCTAACCTTCCACTGATCATGTCCCCACATGTAACAAGTTGGCTATAAACGCAACTATCGTTTTCTGCTTTGTTGTCACAAGAAACCAAAAAGTCAATGCTATTGAGCGTAATTCCACCCGGTGTTTCAAATTTTATATAGTAGAAATTTCCTGCTTCTGATTGCAATGACATTTTAGGGGATGTCCTGTTTACTATTTGAGATGATAAACAAATCAGTGAATCACATTCACCTGAAGCGACCAAAATATTTACATTATCAAAATAATCATAAAAGTTGGACACTTCGAGTTCATACACCAAATCATCTCCTTGTATAAGGAACCATGCTCCCGGTGCAGGCAAGCCACAAAGTCCAAAAGAAGAAGAATCTACCCCAACCAGAGATGTTGTATAGGTTTCCCCACAGCTAATGAGAGCCGCATCAATACAACTTTCACCTGCTTCATTTTCAAAACAATCCAATATAAACGGAAGGTTTTCTGCCTCTGTATCAGGAGATGACAAACTCAAATGTATATAATAGTTGATGCCTGTTTCTGTTTGCCAATATATCGGTTCTGCATTTGAAAAAAAACGGTGGAGCAAATTCAGGGAATCACAATTTTCTGCTGAGGTATATACTGCATATGTATAAGCCGGACCTATAGTATCAGAAAAAAGATTTATAATGTCACCAGTTCCAGCAAAAGTATACCAGGCTCCAAAATGCAGGAAATTTTCAGGATCATAGGTCCTGTTGAGCGTAGAATATAAAAATGGAATTCCACATTCAATGGGTTGAGCCTTTTCACATATAGCTCCCGAAGGGCTTTCTGTACAGGAAATTTCAAAGCTTGTTTCTTCTGCATCTTCAGAAACGATTAATATTTTATACGTGACCCCTGTTTCGGTATGAAAAACCCAGTCATAAACTCCCTGGTGAATGATTCCTGCTGTTTCATATTCTTCACAATCCTGAGTGTACACATAATAATAAATGTCTGCAGTCTGAAGGGGGTTTACAATATTAAACACGTAGGTAGAATCATTTCCTTCCAAAGAAATAAAATAACCATTGGCCGGAGCATTTCTGTTATCTTCCGGCAGATACGTAGGTGCCTTTGAAAAATTGATGGAAATCGTATCTCCACACGCGACTTCAAATGGAAGTTGGCAATCATTAAATTCCTGAGGACTGCATTCTACAAGCAAGGTTGACGAATTTGAAAAACGGGAATCCAGTTTTATCAGATAAGTTGTTCCCACCTGGGTAAAAAAATTGACTCTTCCTGTTGCAAATGACACACATTCCGCAGTATCACAATTTCCTTTAAAAACATAAATTTCGGTTTCTTCCCCACTTTCAAGATAAAAAAGTTCTCCTGTTCCTTCCAATTGGTACCATTCTCCGTTTTCCACCTGACAAATACCGGTATTTTCATTGGAAGGCACATCAAAAAACACTTCAATTTCGTCACCACATTGTATGGTATCTGCAAGAGAACATATTCTGTTATCCCCGGCTTCCCTGCATTCTACTCTGAAAGAAGGCGGAGGAAAGCCCCCGTTGCCGGAAAACATTTTAATGTAGTATGTTTTATCAATTTCTCCAAATACGCGGAACCTCCTCAGTCCGGAAAAGTTTTCATTGGCGTACAGACAATTCAAATTTCCACATTCTCCTTCATAAATGGAATATTGCTGAAAGGGAAAGTTCAGTACCACTTCAAACAAACTATCTTTTCCTTCAAATGAATACCAATATCCCTGTTGGTCAGAACAAACATCATTTTCCAATGAAACTCCGGTTCCGAAATTGGAAAGGGCATAATTTTCACCACAGGTGATAGGCAAAGCATTTTCACAAAACAAATGGGTCACAGGATTGTCACAAGAAAGCCTTAATACAACATTCTGCCATGAAAAATTGGGAAAATGGGTTTTTATGAGATAATCTTCTCCTTCCGGTAAATCGACATAGATATCTTCTCCCGGCGTAAAAAAGTGTTGAAATTTTTTAATGATCTGCAGACTGTCGCAACCCATTTTGTGGATGGTAAAATCGACTGAACCAACGCCTTCTAACCCGGTAAAACGATATTTGGTTTGATTTCCCGCAATGGCAAACCAGTTGCCTTCATTGCCGGTTTTGGGATATCCGAAATCTCCGCTTGCCGTTTCATAAATATCCATTGTGTCTCCACAATCCAGCGTTTTGGCAAATTCACAATTCAAATTATTATCCGCAGATTCGCAATCATGTGACAAAATAAAAGTAGTCGGATTATTAAAATAAGCAACCTTTACATATATATCTTCATCAGACGCTGCATTTATAACATAGGTATTGTCCGGCAGTGGATATGGATTGTAAATAACCGCTGTCATACTATCAATGCAGTTATCATTTTTCACCAGAAAAAATTCTATTATGAGGTTTTCAATGGCTGGTGAGGACAAGTTAAATTTGTGTTTTTCACCATTGCCGTCTATTTTGTACCAAAGTCCCGGGTTTGCGCCTGTAATCGGCGAATTAAAATCCGGAGGAATAGTATCGGTAAGGGTTCCTCCCATACTTTCGCCACAAGCAAGTTGCAAAGCCCTGTTACAGACATTGGCAGTATTGTTGTTCTGACACGTCACCAAAACACGGACAGGAATGGTAAGGATAGGATTGTCATGGGCAATACTGACGAAATAGTCCCTTCCTGCTATGGTAGAAAAACTGATTCCCGGATAACTGCCTTTATATAAACAGCGGAGGTTTCCACATTCTTTATCAAAAATAGTAAATGATATCTCATTAAAAAAGGCAGCCGAAAGGTTTAATTGTTTATCCCTCCCATCGCCGGTAATTTTAATCCAACCTTCAGGTGTATCTTCATTACAGGAATTGGTATTTTGATCAGATGTCAATTGATTAGGAAAAATGGAATACACTGAATCACATTGTGCAACGATGGCACCCTCACAAAAATCATACGCCACAGATTCTTTTTCTGCAATGGTAATATCAACTTCAGGATTTCCGAACTCAAATGCGGACTTCGAAACTAAAATAAAGTATTGGATATTTTCTTCTGCATAAAAACGATCAGATGCACCTGAAATACACTCTAAAAAATTACAATTTCCTTTAAAAACGGATATTGATATTCTATCGGAATGATCATTGGACAGTAAAAACTCAACTACTTTGTCACTTCCTGTGATACGGTACCAAATGCCCCTAACTAACGGATCACCTATTTCGCAAACATCGGTATCTAATCCTGCAAAGCCAAGAAACAAAGTAATTTTATCCCCTGTCGAAATGGGCGTTGCTGAGGAACAATTGTCATTTTGATATAATGATTGTGCGATACTTACATTCCAAATCAAAATAAAAAATAACCCAACAATACATCTTTTACACCTATTCATGATCATAAATTTTCGCAAAGTTATTCAAATTTTAACTTTTTTATCTAAAAACATAAGGTTTGAAAACAAATTGACAATTTTACCATCAGGTCTTTAGAAGGGTACCGATTAAAAAACCTAAACTTATCTAATGGAAAAAGGGCTAAACTCAAACATATATTTTTTTTTTATATTTTATTTATTAAAATATACACCATATAAATAAAAATTATTTTATTTGCATTGATAAATTGATGGCAACTTTTATTTTGAAGATGTATAAAAGTTGTACCCCCCACAATTTTTTAGTTTTTAAAAGTGATTTTGACAATAAAGGATGAAAAGTTGACTGATTTAAATCATCAATTCCAATAATTCTAATCATCATTTTCAAATGTCTGTCAAACCTACCTTTACCTCATCAAATCACCATAATCTAAAAAAAAATGAAAACTTTTCAAACCATATTCATCATCTTATTCGTTTCCGGTTTTTTAACTGCGCAGTCAAAGTTTGTTACTACTTCCATTAACACCATGATTGAAGGGACTTCTACCCTCCACGATTGGGAAATGAAGGGAACTAAAGCAGATTGTGAAGTTACACCCGTTTTTGACCAGAAAGGAAATATTACCGGGATTTCTTCCATGAAATTTAAAGTAGGTGTTAAAACATTAAAAAGCGGTAAAGGGGCTATGGACAAAAATGCTTACAAAGCCTTGAAAGCAGATAAATTCGTCAACATCACGGCTGACTTAAAAAGTGCAAAAGTCACCACCAAAGACAATGTTAATTTTACTGTAAATGCAGTAGTATTATTAAATATTGCCGGTAAAAGCAAAGAAACAGATGTATCGGCCAACTTTAAAAAAATCAATGTTGATTCTTATTCAGTAAATGTCAAAAAAACACTGGTTATGTCAGAATATGGTGTGGAACCACCTTCATTTATGATGGGTACCGTCACCACAGGTGATAAAGTAGATTTATCTTTTAATTTTATTCTTAATAAATAATTTCATACTAATATTCTTTAACCTTAAATCAAAGTAAAAATGAGAAATGTAATTCAATTTTTAAGCGTTTTGCTGTTTGTTTTTATAGCAAATCAAATGGTGGCCCAAAAAATTCAATACTCCAGGGCGAACAATCAGTCAGGTATGCACGTGTTTGAACCATCAAAAGTGGATGACGTTGGATATGACGGTTTTAAATTACAGATAGGTGGTGCGTTTACTCAAGGTTTTCAGTCATTAAATCAAAGCCAAATTCTGATACTAAAAACTGTACTTTTCGGCCAATAAATTCCTAAAGCATTTGTCAGTTGGTTAATTTAACTGGCTTATGCAGCCAACCTTAATTTTGACATTCAATTGGTGATGGTATCAGAGTATTTCTTGAAAATTATATGTCATCCCGACACCACAATGAGTTTTGGGTGAAAGGTGGATACATCCAAATCGACAAATTGCCTATGTTCAACAATCCCGATTGGTTTACCAAATATGTAAGAGTAAAAATCGGGCACATGGAAGTTAACTATGGTGACTCAGCACTTCAGAAGAACAGATGGTGGTAATACTATTTTTAATCCATTCGCTGAAAACAAGATCTTGGACGCATTTGCTACTGAAATTGGTGGTGAGGTGTACTTTTTTCCAGTAAAAGGTTTGACAGCTATGTTGGGTTTGACAGGTGGTTTTATCAACAGAAACATTTTGAATTATCCGGACCAAACCCTGCAACAGCAGTACAAAAAAGAAATCCTGCCATTTTGTTGAAATTAGCTTATGACAATATGGCTGGTGACTTGAGATACAGATTGAGCGCCTCAATGTATACCAACTCAGAAACACCAAGATCTACCTTATTCGCCGGTGACAGAACAGGTTCCAATTATTTTGGTGCGCTGGAAAGTACAGCTTTTAATGCAACTTCCAATTTTACCAGTGGTAGATTTAACCCATACTCTTCTTTACAAAAAGTTACGGCTATCATGATTAACCCGTTTGTAAAATGGAAAGGTCTTGAGGTATTTGGTACTTATGAGTTAGTAAACGGTAAAGCTAAAGCTGAAACTGATGACAGAAAAACAACACAGATAGCTGTGGAAGGTGTGTACAGATTTTTGGCAAACGAACAATTGTTTGTAGCTGCCCGATACAATCAGGTTACAGCAAGACTGGCTGGTTATACTGATGATGTTTCTGTAGACAGAAGAAAAGGGAGGGGATCAACAGACTTTCCTAGCTGCAGGTTGGTTCCCTACCAAAAATTGTTGTTGAAAGGGGAATATGTAATTCAAAACTACAATGATTTCAAAGGCAACGATATCAGAAACGAAGGTAAATTTGACGGAATTGTTGTTCAGGCAGTAGTTGGCTTCTAATGTAAAAAGATTTTTAAAGTATCATTTTAGGATGATGAAAAAGGTTGAGCCCGGAATGTCCGGGTTCAACCTTTTTCTTTGTTATTACGTTTCATTTGTGTCATTTATCAAATTTTTATTTCTTGAATATATCATTTATTTGTTTTCTGATTTCTACAATCTTCCACTTGGGCATAAACACAAACCCAAATGAAACCTGGATCATCAAAAGTTCAAGCAGTCTCTTGGTACACGGTTCTACCAATATTAATTCATTTACCTGTACAGTAGCTTCTTATGGAAAAACGGATACCCTTAGCTTTATACCATCCTCCGGAAAACAAAATATATATAGAGTACATAGTATATTACACGTACCCGTAAAAAATTTTGATTGCCAGAACAGATTTATGACCAAAGACCTTCAAAAAACTCTAAAACTAGAAACATTCCCTTATATCATTATTGATATTAAACAATTGTCTTCTTTACCTGATGGTACAACAAAGTCAATGGAAGGACAGGTTGATATTACGATTTCAGGTGTAAAAAAATATTATACCATTCCCTTTTACGTACATAAAAAACAAAACCTTACCATCATGAAAGGGAAAAAAAATGTTCATTTTTCGGACTTCAAACTTATCCCTCCTTCGAAACTTGGAGGAAGTATTCGTGTAAATGATTTACTGGAAGTAGAAGTAACTCTCGAAATGAGTAAATCCGGTTAAATTTATATTAAAGAGAGCTATACCCAATTTTTATATCTGATAAAAGAAAAAATAATACCTGCAATGGTAGATTGAAAAAATCCATACATCAACCATGAAAAAACCATGGATAATCCCACATCCATGGCCGCATAGGTAATCCATAAAATGGGTACAAGGGCAACAAAAGCATACAACAGACCAAATGCTATCCCGGTTTTAAAAACATTTCCGGTAAAATATTTCTGAAAACGATTCCACAACAAAGCAAGCGAATGGGTTAACACAAAAGGATGCATATAAAACAACAAATCCCGGCTGCCGTCAGAATTAAATTCAGGGCTGATATAATTTATAAAAAAATCCGGAAAAAAATTTATACCGCCAAATAACAAAACATTGCTGAATATAAATACACCAATACCTGCCACAAGAGTATTCATGACAATCTCATTAAAATGTCTTTGAAAACGACTTACCCATCCTTTTAATTCTGTAGAGCTATCCATCTTGTTAAATTAAGATGACAAATATAAAAAATTAATTTGATTACAAAAACATAACATCCTTCTCTTTACCTCTGCATTTGTAAATTTTCAGGATTGGTTCAGCTTTAGTATGGCTAAACACAAAAAATAAAACAAATAAACATTTCTCATTAAACTCAAAAGTTGATGAATATTTTAATAAAAGATGGACATCTTTTATTAAAATCAACTTATTATTGTATTTAAAAATAAATTATCCAATCTTTAAAATTAAAAATATATGACAGTACAAGCAAAAAATCCATTTACCTGGGTAGAAATCTATGTTGATGACATGGACAGGGCCCAGAAATTTTATGAGAGGGTTTTTGAAATCAGAATGGCAGAACTTCCTATGCCGGAATCGGACGGAGAAATGATCATGAAAAGTTTCCCCTGGGCAGAAAATGGCAAAAACATCAGCGGGGCATTGATAAAAATGAAAGATATGCGTCCCGGTGTTGGTGGCACATTGGTATATTTTACGTGTGATGATTGTTCAGTGGAAGAAAGTCGCGTAGAATCGGCCGGTGGAAATGTCTTGCAACCAAAAATGTCGCTTGGTGAACATGGATTTTGTTCTATAGTCATGGACACAGAAGGAAATTCGATAGGACTTTATTCCATGACATAAACTAAAAGACCATGATGGCAAGAATAATATAATAAAAATTAATGGCCACTTATAATAATTTTGGTTTGATAGCTACCAATGCACGAATTATATATTTCTTTGGTTGCCACGAATGCACGAATTACATATTTCTTTAGTTGCCACGAATGCACGAATTATATATTTCTTTGGTTGCCATGAATGCACGAATTACATATTTCTTTATTTGCCATGAATGCACGAATTACATATTTCTTTAGTTGCCACGAATGCACGAATAAAAAACATTCGTGCATTCGTGGCAAAAACATTCATATTTTCGTGGCAAAAAACAAGCGTGTATTTGTGGTAAAAAACATTTGTGAATTCCTGTTGTTAAAAAAATAAACTAACATTTAAACTACTCATGGAACATATTATTCATAAAAATGAAAGCTATCAACTTGTTGGAATGTGTTACGAAGTTCATAATCAACTTGGCGCAGGTTTTTTGGAGATAGTATATAAAGATGCTTTGGAATATGAATTCAGGAAAAACAATATTCCATATGAAAGAGAAAAAGTTTATAAGGTGCATTATAAAGATGTAATTCTACCACATCACTTTTATGCAGATTTTGTTGTTTACAATAAGATTATTTTAGAAGTAAAAGGTGTTTCTGCAATAACAGACGAATTTGTTGCCATGTCCATAAATTATTTGAAAGTCTCTAATAATATACTGGCACTTATTGCTAATTTTGGAGAATTAAAGTTAAATATGAAAAGGGTTGTACTGTAAAACCCAACTCATATTTACAGTCACAAATGTGAGGATGTATAAAGGTTTTTTGTAGCCACGAATATTATATTTTTTTTAGTAGCCACGAATGCACGAATAAATTACTATTATTTTAGTAGCCACGAATGCACGAATTATTTATTTCTTTAGTTGTCACGAATGCACGAATTATATATTTCTTTGGTTGCCACGAATGCACGAATTATATATTTCTTTGGTTGCCACGAATGCACGAATTATATATTTCTTTGGTTGCCACGAATGCACGAATTATATATTTCTTTGGTTGCCACGAATGCACGAATAAAAAACATTCGTGCATTCGTGGCAAAAACATTCATATTTTCGTGGCAAAAACATTCATATTTTCGCGGCAAAAAACAACCGTGTATTTGTGACTAAATCATTCTGATACAAGAATTACTTTCCCAATTTTGTTTTATTATCTTTGCCTTCCTATTAAAAAGTTGAATTAATAACATGTCAGATAGTTTGGAAAAAGAAGAAAAAGATTTTTTATCAGGTCCCAGAAGCAGGTGGAAAGAATTAATGTATACCTGGAGTGTCGTAAAACAATTTGTAAAAGCCTTCAGAACCCTCCATTTTATCGGCCCCAGTATTACGGTTTTTGGTTCTGCCCGTTTTGATGAAAACCATACATTTTATAAACTGACCCGGGATGTATCAAAAGAATTATCCAAACTTGGTTTTGCTATTGTCACAGGTGGAGGACCCGGACTAATGGAGGCTGCCAACCGGGGTGCAAAGGATGCTGACGGATTGTCGATTGGATGTAATATTGTATTGCCAAAAGAACAAAAACCAAATCCCTATCTCGATGAATATGTCAATATCGAACACTTTTTTGTCCGTAAGGAAATCCTGAGAAAATATTCATTTGCCTTTATTGTTATGCCGGGTGGTTTTGGCACACTAGATGAATTTTTTGAAACCATCACGCTGATCCAAACTAAAAAAATGGAACCTTTCCCCGTTGTCATTATGTGTAAGGATTTCCACCGCGAACTGATAGATCATATTGAGTTTATGGCAGAACAAGGTACCATCAGCAAAGACGATATGCAACTGGTTTTATTTACCGATGATGTGGTAGAAGTTGTCAAATTTATTCATGATTATGCATCGGGTCCTGCCGGACTACAGCTCAAGAAAGGCTATAAACCAATCTGGGTTCTTGGTGAAAAGCAGATTAAAAAAAAAGGGTAATCTGCAGGAAGATTATTGTAAGCAGTTTCTTTATTCACATTTTCCTCCCGCCAAAATTTCTTCTCTGGAAAGACATCCTGAACCATTATTTGAGATGGCAACCTTGGTATCGGCCGAAAGTTTTTGTATGGCCGGAAACAAAGGACAACAAGTCTTAAGACTGCCATTATTATGAATTTCAATCCGTGCTATTTATTTTTAGCACTTCAGACCAACTCCGATTTCAGATTCGGATTATTATTCAGGAACAAACCATTTCCTTCAATTTTTGTCAAGGTTGGAAAAACCTTGTATTTCTTCCAAAGAAGAGTTGTCATGTTTATACCAGACACTTTCCATTCTTAAACGATGAAACGAAATCTTGTACCTGTAGCTTTTTGATTATTTTTATAGTCAAAGAATCGGCAAACTAATTTTATTAAATCCGGATTATGATTTTAAATTTTGATTTTCTCTGATATTCAAACTACCATTTATCGTATCAAGATTTGAAAACCATCAACTTTAACCAGTTTTGGATTATCACTTATGATAAATTTAAACTCATTTTTACCATTTTTTAAACTTGAAAAGATGGCAGAGAGTTGAGATGATTATTTGAACTCACTACAAGGTTGGGAATGCATTAGTTTTTCTCAAAACCGGTAATAGACTTTGTTTTCTCAAGTCTTGAAAAAACTACGTACCCACCTATATATCGCAATTTGTTAAAGGCCAATTTTTGGAAAGTCAACTTGATATTTTAAGTGAATGATAGACGGTGTCCAATTTATCAAAACCTGTTAGTTCACTTTGTGAGGTAAATTGAAGAAATTCCAAATGTCCGACTCCCCTTAAAAAAGACAATTTTGAAACATCATTGATTTTATTCCCTTGCAATTTTATCATCCCCAGGAAACAGTTACATCCTGTCGGTAAAGAAAGCTGAAAACTATCCACTTCTGCCTGGGTATTCAGCACAATTGTATCTTCAGGAATGCCGCAAATTGAATAAGGTTCTTTTGCCGGATTACATTTTTCAAGCCACGAAGTTACAGAAACAAAAGAAAAAAAAGATAAGGATATAGACTACTTTAATCATGATGAAGTTTTTTGAATTTTGGTTCAACAATAATAAATCAAAAATACCAAAAATATCCATATCCTACCTACATTCTTAATTTAATTTCAATACATTTACATATCAAAAGAGTAGAATTTCAATTTTAAAAATTAACCTTAAGATCTATGTCCCGCATTGACACGCCAATGAATCACCGTAAGGCCTTATGGATTACATTAATATTAAGCCTGTTTTCTGTCATCTCATGGGAAGTTTACTGGCGATCCAAAGGAAGAATTCCCGACCTGTCGGATGATAAGTTTCTGTGGGCTGAAAAACGCGCCCAAGTAGAAGATCTGGACAAAAACAGTGTTGTTATCATAGGCTCTTCAAGGGTATTATTCAATCTCCAGCTGCCGGAATGGGAAAAATTAACCGGCACAAAACCTATACAACTGGCAACAGCAGGGGGTCATGCTGTACCGGTATTGGAAGATATTGTAAAAAATACAGATTACAGCGGTACACTCATCGTAGGTGTCACCCCAGGCATATTTTTTTCAAAACCATCAAAAGAGTCCAGAAGTTGGGGAAGAACCCAGAAAAGAGTAGACTACTATCACAAACGTACCTACGCTGACAGACTGAATCATTTTTTATCTCTTCCTTTGCAAAATAACCTGGCCTTTTTGTCTGCTGCAGAAAATGAATGGGCAGATGATATTGACCTGAAGTCACTTCTTCGTGCAACAAAATGGGGTGTAAGAACAGGCAGAGAGAATGACCCGCCTTTTAATAGTTTTCAATATCTTGACATTGACAGGAACACCCGTATGTCACATAAATGCGCCCATGATACGGCTTTTACCAATACCGTAAAAAGAGTTTGGAAATTTCACAATGAAAAGGCTAAAAAATCTCCAAAAGACGAGGCGGTTTTATACATTGAAAAACTTGTTAAAAAATTTGAGGATCGCGGGGGGAATCTTATCTTTTTACAATCCCCGTCAACGGGATTTTACAAAGAACAGGAAGCTAAAAACCAACCTCGGAAAGAATTCTGGGATGTGCTGATGCAAAAAACAGGCGTCAAAGGATACCACTACGAGGACTACGAATCCTTAAAAAACTTTGACTGCCCTGAATGGTCACACCTTTCAGGTGAAGACGCGGACAAGTTTACCAATGCCTTTGTAAATATTCTTATCAAGGACAGCGTTTTACCTCAATCCCAACATCAATAACATGGTCTTTAATTCACTCGGATTTATCGTATTTTTTGCCATTATTTTGGTATTATACTATGGCCCTTTTTTAGGCTGGATCAATAAAAAAAGGATGCTTCTGTTTTTCAGCTACCTTTTTTATGGTTTATGGAACCCGCCGCTTATCATATTGCTTTGGTTGTCTACCATGGTGGACTGGATTGCCGGCAATAAACTTCATACTGAAGAGAATCAAAAAAAGAGGAATTTCTGGCTGATGGTCAGCATGGTTGTCAATCTCGGATTTCTTGGTTTTTTCAAATATGGAAATTTTTTATTGGAAAACTTTATCCATTTTGTCAACCTGCTTGGATATTCGTACGAGCCATTACCCATGAATATCATTCTGCCAATGGGTATTTCGTTTTATACCTTCCAGACGATGTCCTACACTATTGATGTGTATCGACGGCACCTGGTACCGGCCAAAACATTTCTTGATTTTGCATTGTACGTCACTTTTTTTCCGCAACTAGTGGCCGGTCCGATTGTACGGGCAGGTGACCTCATCGAACAATTTTATGAAGAAAAAAAAGCTACCATTAATCTCTTTATCTGGGGATTATTCCTCTTCACCCTGGGTTTATTTGAAAAAATCGTGATGGCAGATACTATGTTTTCAGGAGCTGCTGATGCAGTTTTTAATGCTGATAAAATGTTGAACTTCTGGGATGCCTGGGCAGGTGTCTTGCTTTTTCAGCACAGATATTTTTTGACTTTGCAGGGTATTCATCCTGCGCTATTGGTATGTCATATATGTTGGGATTTAAGCTGATGGACAACTTTTTATACCCATACGGCTCCATTGGCTTTTCTGAATTCTGGCGTCGGTGGCACATTTCTCTCTCTTCATGGCTGAGGGATTATCTGTACATTCCACTGGGAGGAAACCGGTTTGGTATCACTCGGATGTATGTAGCCTTGATGTTGACCATGCTGCTTGGAGGACTTTGGCATGGAGCTGCCTGGACATTTGTATTCTGGGGCTTTTTACATGGGACCTACCTGGTCATCGAAAGAATGTTGAGAGGAAAATTTTCTTTTGAATTGAACTGGTGGAATGGCCTTATTCTGGCCGGACTAACGTATACTTTGGTTAATTTTACCTGGGTCTTTTTCAGGGCAGAAGACTTTACTTCAGCCTGGAACATTATTACTGCCATGCTTACAGGGTTTGGCGAAGGTGAAAAAGTATTAGGCTATTTTGATTTGACAAAAGTATTTGTTTTGTCAGGTATATTATTCCTTACCCATTACTACATGCGGCATCATACAGTCAGAATGGTTACTTCTTCGGCAGGACCTTGGCTTACCGGCATTGGATGGGCAATCATGGTATTTCTCATTTGTATTTCCCATGGCCAGGGAGAACAATTTATTTATTTTCAGTTTTAGAGTTTATAGCTCGTAGTTTTTAGTTCGTAGATTGTAGCTCGTAGATTTTAGTTTGTAGTTTTTAGCTATTAGTTCGTAAATCGTAGTTCATAGCTTTTAGCTCGCAGATCGTAATTTTTCATTTTTCATTCATAATTTAAAACTTTTTATCATGAAACCAACCATGTTTATTTTTCTTTCGTTAATGACCTTTTTCGCTTCGTGCAAGCAGGAAACCCCCGTTGCTGAAGCTGCTCCGGCTGCCGAACCTGCGGTGGATATGGCCGTTGTCAAAGCGGAGATTCAGGCTTTTGAAAATCAATGGGCAGACGCAACCAACAAAAAAGATTTTACCGCGTTGATGGCCATGTACGCCGATGATGCCGTTTCCATGCCTGACGATTCTCCCATTCTTTCCGGTAAGGCTGCCATAGAAGAAAGACTGAAAAAAGATTTAGAAAAGGCAAAAGACAAATCGATGATTTCTTTTGAAACGCTCGATGTTTATGGTGATGGCGACATTGTCACTGAATTTGGTACATCCACAGTCAAAGACGAAAAAGGTGCAGTTGTCAGTACAGGAAAATATTGTGCTGTTTTTCAAAAAACCGATGGTAAATATCTTTGTATAAGAGAAATTTACAACGGCGACGCCCCGTCTAAGTAAAACTTAGCAACAGGCTGTATTCTGTCGCAGCCTGTTGCTTTTTACCTGTTAATTCCTCTAAAGTCAGTTTATCAAAAAAATTCCGTTTACCTCTGCTGATTGGAACAAGGGCTTGGTTCACTAAAATGAGTTGATCTTTTTTTCGGATTTTGATATGATTTTTATCTACAACATAACTTCGATGGCATTGAATTAAATCGGGGCTATTTATTTATTTTTGTGCCTGATAACCTCGACTACCCTCAACAAATATATTCTGTTGAAACCAAAGATAATCAGATATTTGAGGTATTTTTGGTAGCCTTAGGCCCTGCAAATGGAGGTATGCGTTTTGAAGCAGTGTATGCTTAAACGGATTGGATTTTTTTTATCTCACCTTGGTCTTCATGGTTTTCTAAAATGTATTTAAGATTCCGGAGGAGAACATTTTATTTATATCCAGTTTTACAAAAAATTATATTGTAATTTGTTTTATTAAATATTTTTAAAATACCTGGATAATCAGTTTTTTTCTATCTCAATAATGTAAGATCACCTGCAAACAATTTTTCTTCTCCACTGGCCAGTCGCAGTAAAACTTTGTACACATACACGCCCTGTTGACATTCACTTCCTGCAAATGTACCGTCCCAAGCAAAACTGCCGGGTTGACTGTTCTCAACACTGTACACTTTATTTCCCCACCTATCGTAAATAAAACATTCTTTAACCAGAAGTATTCCCGGATTTGGAGCGATGGTAAATAAGTTGTTTGATGACGACCCAACCAGAATTACGTTTGGGATTTCTACTTCGATTTCTGTTTCTTTAATACTAATTCTTATCGAACTTTCTGCCGTACATCCGTTTTTATCCGTAATTATCAGAGTTAAAATACCAGATGATTCCCCTTTGACTGTAACAGAAAATAACCTCCCGTTTATTACCTGACCATCTGGCAATGTCCAGACAGTTGATAATATACTGTCATTGGGAATGTCTGAAATCAGATTTATTAAAACTTCTTCGCCAAGCGTAATATTGAGATCTGCTCCGATGTCGAGGGATATCGCTTCAGCCTCTTCAAGAATTATCCCGCTATCTGTTTCACATCCAAATTCATTGATAGCAGTAACATTGTAATTTCCTGACTCAAGATTTTCTATTGTTAATATTTCTGTTTTAACTCCATTGAGAAAATAGGTTATTTCCTGATTTGATGATAGTTCATTAATCACGATTGTTCCATTATCGTTTCCGGCACACAGAGGATTGCTGTCTTTCCAATCCAAAGTCTGGAAGAGGATTCCGGCTAACAAAAACCTGAGATGTATCTTCGCCACATTCATTGGTAACTAAATAATGTATAACCGTATCGGTTACAAATGAAGCGTCGATAGTAATTATATCAGATATCTTGTTTGTGAAATTACCAAGATACCATTGACCTCCTGCATCTTCATTCTGAATATAATCCGAAAGGCCGATGGTAGTTTCCACATTCAGACAAGACATAAATGAACCGTCATTTTGACCTGCGTCCGGACGGTTTCTAATGTTTAAAATATCACTGCCAATATTATACAAACAGCCAAAATCGTCTGTAAAAATATAGTCAAGCTCATCACCGTTTTTTACCTGATTTATATCCAGATTTATTGATGTAAGTCCCGGTTGCAGGGAAACCGTAAACAATTGATTGATGAGAATATCAAGA
Organism: Saprospiraceae bacterium; assembly: GCA_016715245.1. Classification (GTDB taxonomy): domain Bacteria; phylum Bacteroidota; class Bacteroidia; order Chitinophagales; family Saprospiraceae; genus OLB9. Next base: position 44,290 of record JADKAS010000016.1, on the reverse strand, counting down.
CTTCCGCTTACCAAATTTTCTACCATCAAAATGACGGCATTTCCTTCACAATAATAATTTTCAGGTATTACTTTCACATCCGGTTTTTTACTCCACGAGACCAAAATACCAGGTGTCTTGTCTGTACATGGGTCCGATAGATCTACTCCTCCACCAGGCAATACATTACCTGCCACTCTTGTCAAAAAATATTGTTTACCTGCAAATGCCGGGTCATAAAGTACGGGAAAAAATTTTGTCTGAAAAATGATGGTCCCAATACTGTCTGCGGTGCCGTCGTGTAAAATATAAATAAAAGCATCATCACTGTCCAATGTATAATTGTCCTGAAATACAGGATTCAGATCCACACCTTCACAAAGTTCAAAAGGACCGCCACCAAGACTGCCGGCATTTGTAATACAATTACATTCTTTGGTTACAGATTCGACAGGAGTCTTGCATCCTCTTGCATCTTCAATATAAAAACTAAAATCAGTGAGACTGGCATATAAATCACTTGTATACGGCGAAGTAACTTCTTCATTTCCATTGAGATAATAAGGAGAACTACCACCAGAAATATTAAAACCTGCAGTAAACTCCAGCCCCTCACATTCTGTGGTTATATTGCTGATTACCGGTGAATCAAAGAGCTCAAGTTCTTTAGTGGCCATGGTTGTACATCCCTTTTCTTCCACTATAATTTCAATCAAATATTTCCCGGGGAGATCTGCCGATATACCTAAAGGGGTAAGATCAGATACTTCCGAATTGGGTGGTGACTGCAGAACACTGAGACTTATATTTACCGAAGAAGTAACAATATTAAAAGTTGCCTGAGGATCACATAGTAAAATACTTTCATTCCAAATCAAGGATGGGTTTTCATAAAAAATCACAGGTTGGCCGGGAGCAATAAAAGAACATGGCTGTAATTCGTAATTGCCATTCACAAAATTCACCGTCACATACGAAATGTAATAGGTAGTATTAAAACCCATCGATGAAGTTTTGCTAAATTTTCCATCGGACGAAGTGGCCAGTACTGTGCCCAAAATATCAGTGGAAGAAGTATGCAAAATATATATAAAACTATCTACGTTCCCGGGGTCTCCGTTTAAGTTATACGTGGCCTGTACCATTTGATCTTCACATCCGGTTAGTACATCAGAAGCCATTGTTCCCGGCACACTCTGACATGCGCAGTTATAAAACAGGTTATAAGATCCGGTACATCCGTTTGAAGCCGTAATCAGAACCGTTGTATTGATACCGGAAGGCAAGTTTTCAAACAATAAAATATTGCCTGAACTATTTGCAGAAGGTACGTTTGAAGAAAATGGAGCTACACCGGAAAGTGTCAGACTGGCTTCATATGTCACCATGTCTTTACAATTATAATTACTTGTGAGAATGACAACCGGAGGAAGAAAAACCAGATTAATTGTGGAAGAATCGCGGCACACATCATTTTCTACCAAGAGAATTATTTCATAATTTCCCGGATTGGTTGCCCGCACAACAGAAGAAAATCCATTTGCGTTTTCAAAAGAAATATTACTGTTTGTGGAAGACCAGATATAGTCATTTCCGGAAACAGGATTGGAAGAAATTACATTTTCCAAACCACAGGTATCAGCCACCGGATTGATTAATGCTTCAGGTTCACTCCGGAAAATTACGGGTTGTCCGGGTGAGACTCCGATACAAATATCTGTCAGATCAACAAGTCCTGCGTTTTCATTTCCAATTACATAGGAAACATAGTACCGGGTATCCAATAAAAAATTGGATTGGTAATTAAAAATCCCTGTATTGTTAAAAGCCAAAACAGACCCCGGTATATTGTTTGAATTGGTGTGTAAAACATACATACCTACATCATTGGGGTCAAAAATGCCATCGTTATAATAGGTTGCCGTCACCTGTCCTCCTTCTGCACAAACAATCTGTTCTTCAGAAGACATCGTACCTCCGCGTGTCACACAATTGCAATTAAAAATACCCTGCAATAAACCCATACAATTCGCCAGATCCTCTATAGCAAAACTGTAGGGATCTCCGGAAACAAAAGGTGCTGATGTAAAGGTAGTTCCAACTATCGGCAACCCGTTAACAAAATAAGGTAAATTGCCTCCCGAAATGGTGAAGGTTACCGTATAATTCCCTCCGGCAGGATCACAATTAATGCTGTTTACCTGGGTTGAAATGGGTTCAAATATCTGGATGGATATTTCATCTGTACCAATACAACCTTCATTATTTTCTTCCAGCATGATCACATAATTACCGGAACTTTCAACTGTCACAAGGGTATTGAGTAATTCAGGAAACTCTATATCAACATTATTTCCGAAAACAACACTCCATGTGGTTGAACTACCTGACACATCATTTATTCCGTTTAATTCAAAATTGTTTTCACAAGTCTGAATATCATCACCTGCAAAAGGCAAGGGTATTTTATTAAAGATGACAGGTTGTCCAAAAGAGACTGACAAACAGGGATCATTAAAATCAACTGTGCCTCCTGTTTCGTTACCCACAACAAAAGATATATAATAAGTCACACCATACTGTAGCGCAGGCAGATACATAAATTCAGGCGTTGCTGAAGTGGCGAAAACATTTCCTAAAATGTTTCCCGGGTTACTGTGTAATACATATACTCCTGCATCATTTCCATCCAGAAAAACGCCTGTTACTTCCTCCGCTACAGCAGTTTCATCTTCACAAACAGAAATGAGCTGGTTACTGCCATCACCTGCTTCTGAAACACAGGGACAATTTTCTTCTCCTGATATAATTACCTCACAATCTTCACTGTCAGAAACAATAAAACTGAATCCGGTACCGAAAGGAATATTTCCGGATGTAAAATTGTTCCCGACAATCTGAATATTATCAACAAAATAAGGAGGCAGTCCCCCGGTGATGGTAAAAGAAACTATATAACCGCTGGTACTGATACAATCAAATTCAGGGTTTGAAACGATAAAATCAGGGTTTAATGTTACACTGACCGTATTGATTCCTGTACAATTATTTAAGGTTTCACTTACCTGGATGATATATGATCCTGGTTGACTTGCCGAAATGTCAGTGGAAGATTCATCAGGTGATCCGAAACTAATACTTCCTGGTCCGGATAGCTGAGTCCAGGTATAAACTGCATTATTGTCAGGGTTTATCACTTGCAGTTCTGCATTAAGACCACATTTAGTCACAATTTGAAGATTGGGAACCGAAGGTTCAACAATTTCTATATCACGGCAATCTGTTTGTGGTGGGGCACAATCTGACAATACCTCAACACAAATGGTGGTTATACCGGTCAGAGTGGAGCTTATCGTTATGGAAGGTGTACCCTGACCGCTTAATATCGTTCCTTGTGTTATGGTCCAGTTATAGCCAATATATAATGATGAAGGGGTGACACTTGCCGAAAAAACAGACCCTGTGCAGGCTATTGGAGGTATGTTAATAACGGGAGTAGGCGCTAGTTGGATAATGATAATATTAAGACAGATTTCGGTTTCAACATCACATGGGTCTGTAATGACGGCGCAAATCTGTCCCGAGGCTCCGTTGTTCCATAAAACCGAAACGTCATCATTAGTTTCGTTTAAAATGGTTCCGTTGGCAACCTGCCAGTCAATGGAATATCCGGAGGGAAGTGAAGGATCAAGCTGATAAGATTCAATATCTCCGGCACAAACCTGATTTTGGCCGTTTATGTCAAAATCATCGGAAAAGTTTGAGACATTAACAACTATACAATCTTCTTCCGTTCCACAGGCATTAGTGACCCGAATACAAATTTCACCGGGACCGGCAGCCCAAGCTACATTAATTTGATTTCCAACAACATTGAAAAAACTAAAACTACCCGAGACAAGTACGATAACGGGATTGACGTTTGGATTTGGGTTAGTGAAAATATAAGATACCAATTGCCCGGGACATACATCAGTGGGACCATCAATTGTGGGAGGAATTAAATCAGAGACTATAATAAAATTAAAACAATTAGTAGAAAAATCGGCACAGATTAAATCGTCATCAATGAGATCATTGATGACAGGTGTAAGATTGGTTCCGTTAATAACAGGTAAATCCGGTTCGTCTTCGGTGAGATACGATAATCCGCAAACCCTGTAATTCCCGGGTGGAAGACCGGTAAAATCCTGATCGGTATTATATTCAATAGTTTGGTTTGTGGAAATATTAGTTAATACATATACATAGGAATAAAGTGCAGGGTCAGGGGTGTTTCCTCCATAGTCAGGTGACATAGAAAATTGAAGATCCGGATCATTTTCACAAAAATTATTTTGCGGTGGCAGATTGATCAAAGTCCCTCCTTCAGCATCGCAGGTCGGACCTCCAACAGCACATACAAACGTACAGGAAGTTCCGCTATTATTGGCAAGTTCTATTGACCAATCAAGCAAAGTACCTCCGTCCCCGGCGACAAAATCCTGAAATCTCAAGGTCCATTGTCCGTTGACAGGACCTGTAAGGGTACTGAGGCATGCTCCATTATAAGGAAAATAGGAGCCAATGTACGTCTGACCACTCATATAGTTGGCATTCGATGTAAAGTTGATAGGAAATCCGGGATCAGGAACCGCTGTTTCTGTGCAATTAACAATACAGATATCGTATATAATATTATTATTGATCGCTACTCCGTTGTTGTCGGAAAGTAATACAGAACTGCCGTTGGGTGCAATCAGTGTAATTTCACACTCTCTGAGTGCGTCGTGCAGGACATCAATATTTACTGCTTTAACAAACTGTGTAGTATTGAGAACGTTGGATGTTGCCCAGGAAATGGTCAGATATCCTTCTGCCGTCCCGCTATTTGGGAGCGTGACCTGGTAATTTATACAACTGCATTTACATAATCCATTTTTATAAGAAAATACTAAAAGTAAAACTAATAATAAAATTATTGATAAACGTTGTTGGTCGGGTTGGTTTTGCATATGTTACTTTTAGAAAAATAAGGTATTAATGTTTTTTTAGAAAACACTTCAAACTGTACTTATTATTCAAAAAAGGATAACAATCTAAGAAAAAGGTTTTGGTAAAAAGTAAATTTCTGAACTATTCCAATTAAAAATTATGTCTTTAAAGCGCTATTTTATCAAAACGAGAAATAAATATAATCCTTTTTTACAAAAGTGCAAATTTTTATAAAAAAGTTGCCTGCAAAAGAAAAATTTCAGGTGGTTTTTTGGTTTACATAAAATTAACATTAGATTTGTCCTCCCGTACCATAACCTGATGAGAGTTTTTTTATTTTTTCTTCTTTATCATACGGTATTTTCCGGATATTCTCAGGATTGTTAAGATCACCCTGTATTATTGGGTGAATCCGTTACTCTGAATCCTTCATCATCCCATAAATGGGATGAATTGGCCTCTGTTTTCTGGGAACCGGGAACAAACATCAGTTGCTTTGACTGTCCCTTTCCAACCACCATTCCTGAAATATCCACCTTGTTTAAGATATACGTTACAGACGATAATGGGTGTGTAAAAGAGGACTCTGTCTGGGTTCGGGTAAGAAGACTCAACGGTTTTGATGCACCCAATATCATAATCCCCCACTCCACTTCCGGCAATAACAGTTTTACCTTGTATTCCCGTTATCAATCCATTGAAACCATAGAACAACTCGCCATCTACGATCGCTGGGGAAATGAGGTTTTCCGTAAAAAAGACCTTATTCCGGGAGATGAAACCTCCGGTTGGAACGGTACTTTCGGCGATCAGGCTGTCGCAACAGGAATATACGTCTGGATTGCCAGAATAGTGTATAAAAACGGAGAGACGGAGATGGCAGCCGGTGATGTAATGGTGGGGTATTGAATGGTAGTCTGTGACTTTTGTTGTATGTGTTTATATAATTATTTCTACTATAGGTATTTATCCAAAAACCAGGTAAAAGTCGAATATTGGAAAAACAGCGATGTCATCAGGGAAGAATACGTATCACCGGAGGAGATAGATACGAAGGTGTTTGGGGGGAAGTAGGGATAGGATTTTTGTGCTCTTACGACACTTTTCAGGCAATAATAATTTTATTTGAATCAAAGTTTAACCCTTGAAGCTAAACAATATAGTACAATCATTTTAATTTTATTTTCATTGCTTTAAGGTGTTGCCTGGTAAAGGATAAAAATGGTGGCAACCTAAAAAGTTATCCAATTAATTTTTAAAAAATCCAATTAATTTAAAAAAAAATTCTATTTTTGCATAACAGTGGAAAGCTATACACCTGTTTGATTAATATTATATTACGTTCATTTATTTCAATACTTTCGGCTGAACATAATTAATTTTACATTTTTCAAACTTAATTTATAAGCTATGTATAAGATGATACTCCTTATGGTTTTGTTTCCTTTACTTTTGAATTCTCAGGAAGTTGTCACCAATATTAAATTCAAAGGGAAATACGAAGCCACACAAATAGAGAACAAAGTAGGATTTACTGACTTGGACGGAGACTTTTTCATGTTTACTGAAAGCGAAACCTTGTCCATCTACAAATGGGAAAATGAGTTATGGGCTTTGATTGGCAGTTTACCTTCTCCATTGGGCAGAAATATCTTACATTATGTTCAGGCACCCAATAATTCGCGTTTTTTTATAAAAAACGGGTTGTACTATCGCATTTTTCAGGATTACCTACAGGTCATAGATATCAAAAACAGCAACATTGTCAGCGAACATGATTTGAGACCCCATGGTATTAAGTTTCATAACCCTATGGGCATTTATGGAACTCATTATTTTTTTTATACGAATTACGGAAGGACACAAACATATTATCACTACGACCTGGTTGGTGATGAATTAGAAATACTAGATATTCCCAAGAGTGATGAATTATACATTATGCGGGACAATATCATTGCCGGAACCACTTCCCAAAATAATGCTTACTTTTTTGATGCAAAAATAAATTCGGATACACTATTTAACCTTACTCATCGGGTGGGAAAATTAATTAATTATTCTATTCCTGACAGTACCTTTATTTACAAATATGTAAATGAAGATGTAATTATAAAAATTAATAAAAACCAGGAAATCACTGAATATAACTGTTGGCCGGATTCATTCCTGCTTTATAATAAATTATATGTATATGGCAATAAACTTATTACAGTATTAAGTCAATTTGAAAACAACACCAGACAAGACAGTGTAACTATATATAACCTCGAGACATGTCAGGTAGAATATGGATTCAATACTGAACCATTAGGTCAATACATTAATAACATTAAATTCCATGAAAGTGAAAAAATGCCTGAAAATATTATTATCATAGGCTTTGAAGGATATGATCCCGGAGATGGTATAGAAACTGAATATTATTACATAGATTATAAAAATAAAAAGCACACTTCCATTTCAGGATTTGCGACAATGAATCCATATTCATCTTTTATTTATGACGGCAATCTCTATTCAGTTGTTAGTACAGTAGGTTTAGGAGGAAGTTATGCCTCCCTTTTGAAATATGATGTAACCACAGGCTCTGCCGAAAAAATCCCGCATGAAAAAAATTACATCACCCATTCCATTCAGATGGGTTTGGAAAAGGAAAATAAGTTGTTTTTTGCTTCCAATAATACAATGGAAGAACCTGCTATCTGGACTTTGGACCACCAAAATACGTTTACAAAACAATTACCTGTGGATTTAAATGATAACCTTGGAATCAATTTTGTAAAACAGGTTATCACGGAATTTGATGAATTATATTTTGTCAATGCAAACGGATTATATTCTATGGTTGACTCAGGCAAACTCATCATATCATTTGATAAAAAAACACCGTTGATTAATGAAGAAACTCCTTTAGTTGCTATCTATGGAAATAAAATAGCGGTATCAAAACATCATAAAGATTACATTATGTTTGAAGTGTATGATGTAACAACCGGTGTGATTGACACCATTACAAAGGAGTTGCCTGGAGTATCTTCTTACCATAAAAAAGCAGGGCCTTACATATTTTTCAACAATTATGAAGCCGGTGGACATCTGTATTCTTATAATTTTTTTACAAAAACATTTTACGATTACCCTGACTTACATTATCCGGGGCCTATTCATGAAGGGGAAGAAAGTGCGTTTATTGAATTTTCAAAACTAACAACTTTAGTAAGTTACACGACCTATTTTTTTAATTACAATACAGGTGAAATAAAAAAAATTGAAAAAGATTATGATGATTACACAGATTATTTTTCCGGCCATGATAGTAGTTTTTATATATGTGAATCCTATAATAATTCGGTCATAGAACTGTATAAAAAAAATGGAGAAAAAATCATTATTTATAATGGAAAGGGGTCAATTTACAGAAATGATTCTTATCAAAAAATGGAAAATTCCAAAACCACCGTGTTGGTTGCCTATGAAAATAATTCCTGTCATCTGATTGCCAATGATTTAGAAAATACAGAGGTAACCACCATACCTCACCGCAGAAATCCAAATGGTGACCTATTCTATAATCAACATAAAAATTCAGCTTTATTATACACTGAATTAAATGGGATCAAGAATTATTATCTTTATGAGCCCTTTAAAGAACTCACATTAATAGAAAGCAATACCGACCAGAAATTTTTATTCAGCGATCTTCAGGACAGTCTTGCTGTCTTAATGTTTTACAAAAAGGATTCTGTCATCAGGGTTGTTGTTTATGACAGGATATTTCAAACCTATGCCAATTTTGAACTGGCCGATTCAGACTGTTTATTCAGGAATACAAGGGGTGGTATACGAATTCAGAAAAACAAATTTGTTATAAATTCATCCTGCAGAACAGGTTTTGAGTTATGGATTCTTGATGTAAAAGAACAAAGCATCAAACCAATGATTGATTTGAATCCGGAAAGCGCCAGAAGTTATCCTGACAAATTTACAAGATATAAAGACTGGGTATATTTTACAGCGTATAAAAACGACCTGAATAAACAATGGTATCGGATTGATGTTGAAGGAAAAATTTCTGAGATAAACTTTGTGGAAAAAAACACATTACAGATTTATCCGGTTCCGTCAGATAACTATATACAGCTTTCAGGTGATTTTGTGCAATATTCTGTATACAATTCAGATGGGAAAAAAGTCCTGGAAGGAAACGATTATAAAAGCGGCCAATTGGTTGAAACTTCTTTTTTTCAACCCGGAGTTTATTTTATTATTGCCCTGGATAAGTTGCAAAAAAGTTGGTCAGGAGGATTTATCAAGTTTTAGGGTGAGAGGGAATGATTTTAGATGATAATTAAAATTATTTCTTAATAATGAAAGTTTGTTTAACAACTATCTGCCCTCCATCCAAGGCGTATTTATGACCCCCTACAAAAACCAGGTAAAGGTCGAATACTGGAAAAACGGCGATATCATTAAAGAAGAATACGTGTCACCGGAAGAGATAGACAGGAAGGTGTTTCCTGTTAAAAAGGGCAAATAAAAAACCAAACAATTCATTTTTTTATTCCGACACTACAGATTCATCCAGGAAAGCCAAATTCATTTGGCTTATTACCTCTCATCTGTATCTTGGATTGATCAGATTACACATATTGTGCAGATTGTCTGGATTCCGGGAAAGCCAAATTCATTTGGCTTATTACCTCTTATTTAAATCACGGATTTATTGGATTGATCAGATAAGACCTTTTGCTTTGATTGTCTCCCGGGTTCTTTCGGGACAGCCAAATTCATTTGTGTATATTATTACCTCTTATTTAAATCATGAACTCAATCATAAGGATCAAAGAACACATTACACCCCCTCCGGTTTTCACCTTGCTTGGATTTGTGATTACCTCCAACTTTTGCGTCTCTCAAAGAGACGCCCACCACAGGATCCCGGCTCTCCAACACAAACTTCACCCTCACTTCCAACGCTTTAAAAACCCTGACCACGGTTGAGATGCGGGTATCTTTTTTGCGTTTTCTATTTTTGCTATCTGTGATCTTTCCACACCTATCAAAACGCCGAGTTGTGTTTGAGATATTTTTTTAATTCTCCGGATTCTTTTTATTTCTTTTCCGATAATTTCCATGTCCAGATCGCCTTCCGCAAATTTTTTTGGGAGGTTTTCTTCGGAGTTTTGGAAAAGATGTGAATTGTTATAAGGTTGGGGCATGGGTCAGATATTATTATGTTACTTTACTCGTCCTCATAAATGTGCCGGGAGGGCTCTCCCCCTCTTCCCCAAAAATAATAAACATTTTATAGTCATGTATAATTTATAGATGATTGTTGAATTGAGAAATTGGTGAATTGAGAAACTGAAATGACAATTGGGTCAGACTCACACATACACCAGCTTCCTCACATCACAGACATCCTCTTCATCCATTCGATACGCAACCAGTTTACCACCTTTTGCAACACTGTAATCCAAACAACAGATGTTGGTTTTGTACAGTGAGGGCTCGCCCTTCGCCAATAGTGGCCGAAAACCATTTTGTCGATTTCATGATAATAATCGAGGGATTTTAGGCTGACGCTTCAATGGGTTGTTCTGGCAAATTGTCCAGGGGTTCGACGCTGATGGACTTGTAGGTCATAAGAGTGGGGTTTCCCCACCATTTGATTCTTATTTCTGTTCGTTGTGTACCATCCTTGTCCATAAAAAAGAGTCCTTCCGGCATTTTCATTTCTTTACCTTTTAAGGTTTGGTCTATGGCTTCATTTAAGGTTGTTCCCAACTTGACCGATTGATATATAAGTTCGTCGGTCAACCGGTCATTGACTAAGGTATTCTTCAGATAGTTTATATTATTATAATCCCAACAAGCATGCACCGCCCGGAATGTTTCCCCTTCGTAATAAAGTGGTAAGGTTTTGAACCAATCCAAGTACGCCTCATATTCCTTTTGTTGATTTTGGAATTGTTTGAGGGTTTCGTAATGCTGGATGATATTTTTAATCAGATGTTTCCTGAGGTGTCCACCTTCCGTTTCCTGAAAATGAAAACAAAGTGCGTTGTATTCGTGGTTGCCCATCAAAGCAATGGCGTTGTCGCTGTCGACCATGGCCCTGACGATTTCAAGGGTTTCTTTGATTTTTGGTCCCCGATCAATATAATCGCCCACAAATAATACTTTCCGGTCCGGATGTTTATAGCTTCCGTTGATTATTTTATACCCCAACTTAAGCAGTAATGCTTCCAGTTTGTCTGCGTGACCGTGTATGTCACCAATAAAGTCAATCATGTATGGTAGTTTGTAAATGAAGTAATCTCAATAATGCAGGTATAACAAATTAAAAAATGCCCTTTTTGCTGTTGTGACCTACCCTACAAATATAATAAACATTTTAAAACTTAAAATGATTTATTGATGTAATGATAAAAAAATCAGTATAAATTGTCACTCCGCTGACCCTTTCAAAATGATCACAAAAACCATCCATATAATTATCAAGCCCTCTGGTTTTAAATCACAGCTTATAAACCTGTCAGTAAAGTTGCAGCGGACGTTTTTCCTGCCTGAATATCGATTAATTACTGCCTCCGGGATTTAAAAGTACTGTACTTCCCGGTTCAATTATTACACTATTAGCTACATCGACGTTTGGTGAAATTAATATTAATTGTGAGGAATTAGTAAGGGTTATATTCGACAATTGAATATTGTTTGTGGCTTCAATAGTGGTGTTTTGTGAAATAACAGTATTCCCAACACTCAGATTATGCGGCAAAAGTTTTGCAGTGGTAGTGCCTGTAATATAAACAGAATTATTTGAAAAAATAGTAAAAGACTTGGCAGAATTACTCCCTGATACTAAGCCAACCCAACCATATGTTCCATCAGAATTTATTTTACAAACTGTCATATAAAACAGATTTCCGGCAGATAAATAGGCATTATTTGCGGCATCTAATTTTAATATACCATGAAGAAGCAATGTTTCAGGACCATCAGCATTTAAATTTTGCCAAAGCACTGAACCGCTTGAATTATATTTCATAAAAGCAGCGCCTGCTGTTCCTGAGTTGGGAAAACCACTAATGATCGGATGGTTATCAGTGCCTGTCTCAACTTTGTTGCCAGCCATTGTATTGGTACGTGACCAAATCAAAACGCCATTCTGATCAAATTTTTCAAGGATACTGCCTGCATTTGAAGGCACATTTTCTCCTTTAATGATATAAGTGTTGCCAAATGAATCACCTGAAGCATCGCCAATAGTTGGACTTATGATGCCTGCCTTACTCCATATAAGATTCCCTGCCAAACTTAGTTTAAAATAACCATTGATAATACCGGTTATTCCTCTTCCTGATACTAATAAGAAACCATCCCTGGTGAACTTGAAATTTTTGGGTGCTCCTATTCCATTGGTATCATAGTATGTCCAGATGGCCACTCCATTTGCATTAAACTTCTTAACCCTTGTAACTTGCCCATTTGGTCCGGTACCTAAACCCAAAACGTATATATTGTTATCATTGTCAACCAGTATTTTTGTAGTATAAGAGCCTTCAAAAGAAGATTCAAAAACATTGCGCCATAACAAATTACCATTACCATCGTATTTCATCAATAAACTTGCGGCATTGACGGGATTTGAAAATCCTGAGCGAATAGTTCCGGAAACTAAACAGTTATTCTGACTATCCGTTTCCAACCAGGTTACCACCTCATGCCTTGTGTTATCCGTATTGTTATAAGTGGCATTCCATAAGACATTTCCATTACACGATCTTTTAGTTAATGTAATATCACCTCCCGGGTTGTAGTCCCAATTTGCCGAAAAAATACCATGTTGTTGATCTGTTGCCAGCGCCACACCTCCGGGATAGTTGGACCACGTTACATTAACCTGAGCTATTATCTGAAAAGGAATAATTATTAAAAGCAATATTGTACAAACTAATGGCATCTGCCATATTTTTTCTTTTATTATTATATTTTTAAAGCCTTTCATTTTATTCCTGCATTATTTCTGACAAAATTAAGCTGTTTTTAACTGCCATGCAGTGACTAAAGTCACTACCGGGCAATTTTTTTAAAAATGCCTCTTTTATACCCATCCCACATTACGCCGCAACTTAAGTTTATGAAGCCCGCGCGTTTCACTCAGTCAAAGCCTTGTACGGCTTTGGATAAATTCTCAACCACGGATTGCACAGATTGTCGGGATTTCGGGAAAGACGGATTCATTTACCTTGATTTTTCTGTTTGAATCAGGATGGATAGGATTTGATGATGTAAAGAGGAGGAGGTTTATGAATTTTCATCTTTCATCTTTCAATTTTCAATTTCCAACTTGCAGGTGAAAATAATACATATCTGCTTTGATCTTTGAATACTATATTTTTTCTAGATCCGGTTATGATACTGCTTTAGTCATATCATATTTGATGGCCTTAATTAAAAAAGGTATTTTTCCTGAATATAGCATGATACAGGATTTTCACTAAAAAAATAAAAGTATTTTCCCTTCTTTTTACGCATATATAAGTCCTAAAAGTTCCTTTGACATGTAACCAAAATCTCCCTAACTTTCAGATATTTTTTTTACCCAATCCCTTGTTTTTCTATTCTTTATACTTTATCTTTGTTTTACATAAAATAAAATGGGATGAAAACACTTCAACAAAACCTTTTTCGGATATATGGTATTTTGACTTTTGCCTTTTTATTGGGTAATATCCACACTTCTTCAGCACAGGACGTTTATTGCGCAACGGTAGATTTTACAGCAGTGGAAAAAGAAAACGGCGTCGTGGAATTTTCAGGAACAAGCGACAAACCTGTGGTGGAATGGTACTGGTACTTCGGAGATAACAACACATCCCGCGAAGAAAAACCCACCCATCAATACAATTATGCGAGTGATTATGAGGTATGCCTGAAAGTATTGGTCAATGACAACTGTACCGGTGCCATCTGCAAAAAAGTAAAGGTGGAAAAAGGTGCCCTCAGCGGTGCCTGCGACCTGAAAGCGGACTTCAAATACGAAGTAAACGGTCTTATTTTGAACGCAAAAGGATGGACACTTGCCACCCAACCTACATTGCGATACACCTGGAAATTCGGGGACAACACCACAGCGGAAGGGGCGGAAGTTAAACACGAATACACCCAAAAAGGAGAATACAATGTTTGCCTTTCAGTTACGCTTCCCGCTACAACGGTAAGCAACCCGCCATGTGTGGAAACTATCTGTAAAACGATAAAAGTTGGCGAGACAAACAGTCCCTGCAACCTGAAAGCAGACTTTAAATATGAAGTAAACGGTCTTATTTTGAACGCAAAAGGATGGACACTTGCCACCCAACCTGCATTGCGATACACCTGGAAATTCGGGGACAACACCACAGCGGAAGGGGCGGAAGTTAAACACGAATACACCCAAAAAGGAGAATACAATGTTTGCCTGATAGTTACGCTTCCCGCTACGACGGTAAGCAGCCCGCCATGCGTGGAAACTATCTGTAAAACTATAAAAGTTGGTGAGACGAACAGTCCTTGTGACCTGAAAGCAGACTTCAAATATGAAGTAAACGGTCTTCTATTGCATGCAAAAGGATGGACAATTGCCACCCAACCTGCATTGTTGCGATACACATGGAAATTCGGGGACAACACCACAGCGGAAGGGGCGGAAGTTAAACACGAATATTCCCAAAAAGGAGAATACAATGTTTGCCTGACGGTTTCTGCTCCTGCCATCACAGCAAGTAGTCCTCCTTGTTCGGAAACCATCTGCAAAACCATCAAAATCGGAGAATCAGGCAATCCATGTGATCTGACGGCTGACTACAAATTTGAACTCACAGACAATATATTGAAAGCCATAGCTATTTCCAACGGAGGAAATAACGCAACCTATTTCTGGAAAATCAGCGACGGTACAACCGCCCAGGGTCCTGAAATGAAACATCAGTTTAAAGAAAGAGGGGATTATGAAGTTTGCCTCGTGGTTACCAAACCGACAACTTCGGCCTCACAAAACTGCAGCGTGGTAGTCTGTAAAAAAATTACGGTGGGTCCGACGATTTCCAATGCCGACTGCCTTCTGAAAGCGGATTTTAAATATTTGAGAACAAATACCGGAATTGGCTTTCATTCAAGAAGTAATGATGCCAATGCAAATTTTACCTGGACTGTTGAAGGGAGAAGTGAAACGTACTCCGGCCAGGGATTCAGGATTCCTCTTACCGAACCAGGCGTATATAAAGTTTGTCTGACAGTGGAAAGCCGAACTTTCGGATGCAGGGTTCAGGTTTGTAAAAGAGTGGTCATAGGCAGATCACCGGGGATTGTATCTCCTAATCCATCTTCAGATTTTACGCGTATTCAATCGGACGCTATAATCAATTCTTTTGTTTTGCTGGACAGATCATCCAATAAAGTTTTACAGGGAGATGTTTCAGGTAATGAAATTGTCATTGACCTTTCCCCGTTTTCTACAGGAATGTACTATCTGATGCTCACATACGAGGACGGTACCAGTACAATGCAAAAAATAATGAAACAATAATCACTTACCACAAAAATAAAATAAAGACCCGGGGTTCGCTTCGGGTTTTTTTTACCTGTTTATTTAATGATAGCCTGATTCAATGTATTCTAATTTTCTATTCCTCATTTCTTTTCTTCCAACATCAACAATCTTTAACTCAAAATACTTTTATGTACCAAAAATATAGTCTGATACATTTTTAAAAGCCTGTATATCATTAAAATTTTAAGTAAAACATGTCAAAACGACTTATCTTTGTTACCTGTGTTTTTAATATCTTTTACCATAACATTATCATGTCATGAATAAATTAATTTTATCAACGGTTTTCGCATTTTTATTGATATTTGTTACACCTGCGTTTTCTCAGCTTTCTTCCAAACAAATAGACGTATTGATGGAGAATGCCTTGGCAACATTTAATGTCGCCGGAGCCTCCATCGCCATTGTCAAAGACGGAAAGATTATCCATTCCAAAGGATATGGGTTCTCTGATATTAATAATAAAAAACCTGTCGATGAAAATACCAATTTTCAGATTGCCTCCATCAGCAAAGCATTTACTACCACTGCCCTGGCGATACTGGAAGAGGAAGGAAAATCAACATGGAAAGATAAGGTAAAAGATCATATACCTGAATTTAAAATGTACAATGATTATGTCACCGAAAACTTCAACATTATTGATTTGCTCACACATCGCAGTGGTCTGGGTCTGGGCGTGGGTGACCTTATGTGGTTTCCCGACGGTGCCGATTTTACTATCAAAGATGTCGTCACTTGTTTTCAACATTTTAAACCGGTTTCCGCCTTCAGAACACAGTTTGATTACGATAACCTTTTGTATATTGTCGCCGGAGAAATTGTAGCCAGAGCAAGCGGCCAAACGTATGAAAATTTTGTTCAAAACCGCATCCTGAGACCATTACAAATGAACAGGTCCTATGTCGGCAGTCTGCTCAGTGATGAAAGTAATCTTTCTTCCGCTCATTCTTCCGAATCGGGAACCATAAAAACCATTGATGCTTACCAGTCCCACATAGGAAGTGCAGCTGGAGGAATATATTCCAATGTAGGCGATATGGCAAAATGGATGATGGTCCGGTTGAATAAAGGTAAGTACGGACCGGATATGAAGTCTTCCCTTTTTTCCCTGAAAAACCACAATGAAATGTGGAGACTACATACAGTGGAGGACAATAATGCCAACCCACGATACAATTCTCATTTTAACGGATACGGACTAGGCTGGGATATTTCAGATGTAAAAGGTAATTTCAAAGTTTCACATACAGGTGGTTTGCCGGGAATGCTTTCCATCCTGACGATGTATCCGGATCTAAACCTGGGAATTATCATTCTGACCAATACAGAAACCAGCGGTGCAGGCCTTTTTTATGCTGTGTCGAATACTATTGGGGATGCTTATCTTGGCCTCGATGATTTTGCATGGACCGATAAGTTAGCAGCCAGATGGAAAGAAAGAATAGGTAAAGGAGATGAGGTCACCACTGCTGTATGGGCAAAAGTGGAAGCATCAAAAAATATTCCGGTCAGAAATGAAGACTTTATTGGTATGTACGAAGATGCCTGGTTTGGCAAAATGGAGGTTTTTGAAAAAGAAAAACAACTGTGGATGAAATCTCACCGTTCCCCCAAACTCAATGGCCCGATGGCTTTTTATCACGCCAATACTTTCGCTATTAAATGGGAATATCAGGCGATGAATTGTGACGCTTTTGCCATGTTTGCCCTCGATGAAAAAGGCAAGGCACAATCTATAAAAATGAAAGGTATTTCTCCCAATATTGACTTTAGTTTTGACTTCCATGACCTGGATTTAAAAAGAATTAAATAATTTTGTGCGTATTATTTAAATAACATGATGAAAAACCTTTTTACCATACTGATTTTCCTTTTATTTGTAAATATTACTTACTGTCAGGATTATACCGAAATTGACCAACATGCCCGTTCCGTCAAATACACAAAAGACCTGGCAAAACTAACAGACAAACTTACTTCTCCTTATGGTGATGAATTGTCAAAAGTACGCGCCATTTTTACCTGTCTTGTCTACAATATTGAGTATGACCATAAAAAACTGGAAAAAATGAAGTCTGCAGGTTACAAAACAGGCAAATTTCACGGAAGTAAAGAGGAAATCAAAAGGCAACGCCTTGAACAGATTAAGGAATTTATTGAAGAAACGCTGGAGGATAAAAAGGGGTATGTCAGGATTATGCCTACCTTTTTCAGGCCATGTGTTTACACGCAGGCATCGAATGTGAATTTGTAACCGGAGCCGGAAAAAACAATCCGGCTTATATCGGTAAAGCCAACATACCCGAAAGACATGCCTGGAATGCAGTAAAAATCGATGGAAAATGGGAACTCGTGGATGTTACCTGGTCAACAGGTATGGGCGTAAAAGAAGATTTTGGCAATGGTTTTTTAAGCTGCCGCCCCAGACGATGATTATGTCACATTATCCGACTGATCAAAAATGGCAACTTTTGGATACTATTGTCAGTAAGCAGTTTTTTGCTGACCTTCCTTTTCTGAATCCCGGCTTTATCAAGTATGAAGTTTCAGATATTCAACCCTTCAGTGGTAAAATAAGGCCCAAACAATCCATAAGCTGTAAAGCCAATCTTCCGGACGGAAGCAGGTTGGCTATTTATAAAAACAGGGTTTTACAAAAAATACCTGTTACGTTTGATGGTGAAAGATACCATTTTGATATGTCCGAAAAAGCCATATACGGTATGATTGATGTGTGTATCATGTTGCCCACAGGAAGGGTTGAACCTCTTTACAGTTTGAAAATTACTGATCAATAAATAGTCTTGTAGAACTAATCAATATTGAGAATTTTGGAATTGTCCAATACAAAGTTACATCCAGGCTCTACAAAAAAATCTGCGCCTGTATTAATGGTTTGGTTTTCTGTCAATGTACAGGTACCATTATTGTAAGGTTTTATCACAATGACTGAACCTGCAGGAAGAGGATCCGGTGGCGTTATCCCTTCTTTCCAGTTTGAAGCAGTGGTCCATAATCCGTTGCCGGTGAAAGTGTAAACCGTCTTTGGATTGGCTGCCGTAATTTTATAGATAATATTGTGAGACAGGTCAACCATATGCAGTTCGCCATCTTCTGTTTCTCCAAAATCAGCGATACCGGTATATGTATTGTCTGGCATAGTTTGCTGTACAACTACCCATGAATTTCCGTTTTTTAATATTTTACGAAGTCTTTGCGAAAAATAATCCGCGGCAATATACCAACCTTTTAAATCAGCATAGGCATAACCGCGGTATACATTTCCACCTATGACGGATTTGTTATTGGATACGATTGTATATTCATAAAAAGGCGATACATAATTAGATATTGGGAGACAGGGTGCGGATGTGGGATGTACCAATGTACCTTCATAACAATCCCATCCGAAATTGCTGCCTGCAATTTGCGTTGCCGGTCTGTAACTGATTTCTTCTCTTGCACCCTGACCAACGTCTCCGATATAGATATCCCCGGTATACCTGTCAAAACTCCAACGGAAAGGATTTCTTAACCCATAACAATATACTGGTGATGCCGGATTTGGATTGCCGGGGGAATAGCATAGTTATTGCCACCGGAAGTATTATTGATGTCAATTCTTAGAATTTTACCCAATAAAGACAAAGAGTCCTGGCCGTTGTCATCAGGATCATTACTTAAACCGCCATCTCCCGTGGACAGATAGAGATAACCATCTTTTCCGAAATGAAGTTCGCCCCCATTGTGGTTTGTATTGTTGGGATGAGGTATATTCAGAATGGGTAAGCGGGATGCAACATTGGCTTTATCAGGATCTCCGGCACTGATGGTGTATCTGTCAACAATCAGATTATAAGTGGTTGCCTGTGTATAAAAAACATAAAAATACCCGTTGTTCCTGAAGTTGGGATGAAAAGCTGCAGACAATAATCCTTGTTCTCCGCTGGTGGCCAAACCGGTAAGGGTGATCAACGTGTCATATAAAACATAATATTGATTAAAGACTTTGATGCGGCCCCCTTTTTCGGCCACAAAAACCCTGTTGGTTCCGTCGCCTGCGTGGGTGATTTGAATAGGTTGTGACAGATTGGTATTAATGACCGTTCTGAATATGACTGTTGTGTCAGTCGCCTTACTTACCAAACTAAGGCAAATGATGATAATAGAAAATACTAACCGCTCCATACAATTTCATATTTAAATTTATTACATACAAATATACTTAATATCTTTTATATTCCAAAACATACTCAAGCGTAGAATATACCTAAACAACAAAAAATGTATATGTAGTTGGTCCCTGTCGGCAAAGTTTACACCTTTTCCTCGCAAACTTCCTTATATCCCATTACATAAACAATAATTTATCTACAGATTTTCCAACCGCAAAACGCCTCTGGGACATACAGCACTACATATACCGCACCCTACACACGAAGCACGCACAATATCTTCCTGCCGTTGGGCATACGCTTTTACATCGATACCCATTTCACAATACGTCGAACAATTGCCACAGGAAATACATTGACTGCCATTGGTGGTGATACGGAATTTCGACATCCTTACTGCTTCTTTTTTCCAGGGAAGTTTGAAAGAAAAACGCTGTAAGATACCCAGATATGCTGCCATCGGACAACCAAACCGACACCATACCCTGCTACCCAACAAAGGATAAAATCCAACACCTACCACTCCGGAAAAAGCAGCACCAATCAAAAAACCATAGACGTGACTCAATGTACCGCTATCTATTAAAAAAATATTTCTGATTCCAAAAAAACGGGTGACGAGCACTGAAACTGTCATCAAAACCACAAAGACCAAAACACTATGTATCACCCACCTTTCGATCTTCCAGGCTTTGAGCGATTTGTCTGAAAGATGTCTGAATGGATCGCCTGCTGTTTCTGCAAGACCACCGCATCCACAGACCCAGGAGCAGTACCATCTTTTTCCATAAAAATACGTCAACACAGGTGTGATGACCAAAAAAGAAAGGATACCCCAAAACAACATAAAATAACCAAAAGTGCCTGCTGCCATCATGGCATCAATATTCCAGTCAAAGAAAAAATAATAATTGAGCGGCCATATATTTTTGAAATCGTAATATGGTTTGTTGAGACTTTGCATGATTTCAGGAAGAATAAAAGCTATTGCTGTTTGGAAAAACATGATGGAAATCGTGCGGTACACCTGATATTTATTGTGACGGTATTTATAGATAAACTTGATACCTAAAAGAAGTATAATCAAAGTATACAAAGCACCGTAAACAAACCACTGACTGGCTGGTTTTCCTTTCAAACCAAAACTTAAAGGATCAAAAAGGGCTACTAATCCACGATTGTTTTCGCCCTCTTTTGCCAATCCCAAAAATTCAGGGTACCAATACAGCAATATATAAAATCCTGTCAGAAATATGGCCAATATCCAGGCCAATGAACCACGGGAGGTAAGTGAAGAAAGCCAGTTATGGTTATTTTTTATACCAGGCAATGTATTTTTATATTGATTAATTGTATACCATAACGAACCTGCTGAGACCAATCCTATAGAAGACCAAAGCCATAATCCTGCCCCTTCTGACCGAAAACCAAGCCAATACACTAATTGGAGCAGGAAACCGAAACCAATAAAAGACAATGCCATCTTCTGACCTGGATTTAATCCATCACTATGATGGTGAGCGGTGAGTGATATGGATTTGTAGGGTAACATTATTGGGTGTATTTAGAGATAAATTCTTTTGGTGAAAAAATTATAAGCCCACTTTTTGTAAAATCTTTCGAATTTCTTGTTATAATTTCATTTGCATCACAATCTCTTGCCACTGCAACTTGAACGGCGTCTTCAAAATCTTTTAATTTACAATTTGATGCTTCTAAAATGATATGTTCATCTACTTTTGCAATAAAACATACTTGAAATAAGTCTTTTAAAAAAGAAAGAGCAATCAGATGACCCTTTACTTTTTTTATTATAAAATAAATATCTGTGACTGAAGAAGCAGATAAGTAAAGATTAATATTTTCATTTTCTTTTATGTGAAAAATCATAGTAGAATCATCAACAAATGGTGTACGCTCTAAAGCAATATCAAGTATAATATTTGTGTCTACTAAATAATTCATACTGTATCCTATTTGTATTTGTCTTTCAAATAAGATTCTCTAAGTATGTTTACATCAGCGTCCTTAATAACTCCTCTCCATTTTTCTACAAATTCCTTTCCGGTTAACTTCTTATTCACCTTGCTTTTCTTATGAGATTCAGCGTTATGTTCCAATGGCTTATTACTATCTTCTTTCAGGGATCTTGTGGAATATTCTACAGATTCTTCAGTAACAATATACTCACCCTTTTTGTCCCTCTCTATGGCTGATTCCAGGTGTTTTCTATTCGCTTCTGTAGAAAGTAAATACAAAGTCTCCTTCCAGCTATTATACTCATCCAGGGAGATAATAACGGCGTTAGAATTACCACGATTGACGATATACGTTTCTTGTTCGTTTGATACTTTATCAAGTACTTCTTTAAGGTTATTTCTTAAGATAGAATAATTAATGACTTCCATAAGGTCTTTTTTTAGTACTTAATAACGTACTTTATTTGCTTTAAGTTCATTTAGTATTGTTTTTTTAACTTTTCTTTCAACCAAATAAAAACTTTTCCACCAAACCCAATTTTCTTTTCGATTTTAAGGTCAATGCCTTACCTGTATTTTGGTTGTACATATCAGCAAATGCCCCTTCATACTGTTCAAAAAACTCAGGATCAAAATTGGCAAGAGAAAGATTTTCAATGACGGTTTCTATGTGAATTTTATCAGCTATCCATTTTTCACACACGACATGCCTGTAACGGATGCCCATGAGATTAAAACCTGTGCCAGCACCTGTCAATGTTTCAAAATTGATGCGTATGGCTTTGTTTTCTGTTGGATGTTGCCAATACAGCGAAGTGATGTTTTCAGGTGTTTTCGCAGGAATGTCACCGTACACCTGATATTCGATGTCAAAAAACTTGGCAGAGTTGAACCAGATTCCGGGATTGTATTTAGTTGGCTCACCACAGATGGTCTTCGCCACCGTTTGGCCCATAATCCTGCCTGTGTACCAAACGGCTTCGACAGGTCTTCTTCCTGGGTTGGGCGCAGAAAGTTCCACACAGTCACCGAGTGCATAGACCTCTTCAACTGATGTTTGAAGATATTCATTGACAACTATTCCGCGATGGATAACGAGTCCTGATTCTTTTATAAAATCAATATTGGGGCTCACCCCTACTGTGAGACCCACAAAGTCACAAGCGATTTCTTCCCCCGAATTTTTACAAACAACACAAGATGCCTTTCCGTCCTGACCTTTGATTTCCAATAATTCTTCACTAAGTCTCAAATCTATACCATTGGCTAAGATGTGTTGGTTGACCATGGCTGACTCTTCCTTAGGTAGTACTACATTCCAGAAGCTTTCTTCCCGCACCAACATCGTCACAGGAATATGCCGGCTATGAAACATCTCTGCCATCTCTATACCAATCAATCCTCCACCGATGATAACGGCTCTTTTTATCCCTTTTTGGGTAGCTGCTTCCATACTTTCGAGATCTTGCAAATGGTATAACCCTTGTACACCTTCCAAATCTTGTCCCGGCCATACAAATTTATTGGACGTAGATCCTGTGGCGATAATCAGCTTATCGTATTGCAACTTGTCCCCGTTTTCCAGGAGGATTGATTTTTCTGAAGTATCAACATGTTTGACCCAGGCTTTTTTGGTTTGTATTCTGTTTTTTGCCCAAAACCAATCTTCATATAGCTTTGTGTGATCAAATTTCAAGTGGCCCATATAGATATACATCAACGCTGTCCGTGAAAAAGGGTATTCTGTTTCGCCCGAAATCATGGTAATTTCATGGTCACTGATTTTTCTGATGTGTCTGGCTGCCGTGGAGCCTGCTATACCGTTGCCTATGATGATGATTTTGGCCATTGACTATACTTTATTTTCTTTCGAAGACTGAGTGCATAAATTTTTTAATTGTTGCCCTTTTTCTATTTTAAGATTCATCTATTGATGTATAAAGATAGTAATTTCTCAAACAACCATTTACTTTTAAATATATATTTTATCAAGTTTCAAAATGAATATAACCTTCTTTTTGCGAAATCAAATTCGTTATATTCGAAATTGTATGTTTTCGTTAATTGAATTACGTATCAATATGACTTCTATGGCCTGCGAAATTAATGAATAATGACCTCAATCCGGCATGTAAACTTTTTAACTTTGGTTGAGGTTATTTAAAATATTAAAAGTAGTTGTAAATTTATTTTTCCCTGTTTGCCTCTTTTGAACCAAAGGCTCCATAGGAAAAATGTTATCTTTTATTCTTTTAAAATACAAAAAGAGGTAATCCATTTTAACCCAAAATACAATGAACAAAAAACAATGGTACGAAAGTCTGTTTGAAAACTATGGTCAAAAATATGATCAGGAAGTTTTTGTGCAGGGCACTATAGGAGAATGCGATTTTATAGAGAGGGAGATCCAATTCAACAAAGACGTTAACATCATAGATATCGGTTGTGGTACAGGTCGTCATTCTATTGAGTTGAGTAAAAGAGGATATTCGATAACAGGCATTGATTTATCTGAAACGTTGCTAACAAAAGCAACGGAAAAGGCAAAACTTTATGGTCTGCCAATAGATTTTTTACATTATGATGCCAGGAACTTGCCCTTTGAAAATCAATTTGACGTAGCGATTATGTTGTGTGAAGGCGGATTCCCTCTCATGGAAACTGATGAAATGAATTTTGAGATTTTGAAAAATGTGTCGCAGGCTTTAAAACAAAAATCAAAATTTATTTTCACCACCTTAAACGGATTGTTTCCTTTATTTCACTCTATCAATGATTTTCACGGATCAGGTGTAGAGGGAAATGCCCAATACGATAGTAAAAATTTTGACTTAATGACTTTCAGGGATTACAACATTACCAAAATTGTTGATGATCATGGTATAGAACATGAATACGAATGTAACGAAAGGTATTATGTTCCCTCAGAGATAACGTGGTTGCTGAAAACACTCGGTTTTACCAAAATTGATATCTTCGGCGCCAAACTCGGTGCTTTTTCCCGGAAGGATATGTTGCAAAAAGATGATTTTGAAATGCTGGTGATTGCAGAAAGATTTTAACACTTACCTGAAAGCAAGATATGATTTTATCCCAAAGGGTTAAAAGACCCAAGTTTTTATACGGCGGGTAATGCCGGATAAAACATCGGCATAAAGTCAGTACGGATGATTATACCTACGGATAACTTAGTCATGTCAATTCATAGATTAGTAAAACAATGTTTTTGGTTCACAAATAATAAAAATCACTATAAATATAAAATATTGAGGCAATTTATTTTTATTTGTATCGCAGATTAAATAGTTGGCAGTAAGCGTAAAAAGACGACAAAACATTGACAATTAGGCAACAAATATTACGCTATTTTGAACCAAAAACATTTGAGTTTTATGGGGGAAAAACAATTTATGAATGGGTTGGTATTAAAACTTACAAGAAGTATTTACCTACAACAGGAGACATTATTAGAAAAAGAAGAAATATAACTCAAATCAAGATTAGTAATTCAGACAAATTAGAAGAGTTATATAACTATGAAAAAAAAACAAGGAATTACGAATGGCGGCATATCATTGGCGTAATAATTTTTATTCTATTGATAATTATGTTTGACAAAAAATTGACGATTTTTGACTGGATTTTTCTTTCTCTTCTTAATTTGTTTATAAATATTTATCCGATTTTTCTGCAACGATATAACAGAATTCGGATTATTAGTGTTTTGCAGAATAATGGGCAACCAAGTCCGTATGACCATTTAACAAAAAAACCGTTAAGGAATAAATAGATAATATCCAATGCCGAAAGTTCTCTTCTCCTCAATAACATCTGCCGGAAGATAGTTTTTTGCTTTGAAACCCGCCCAAACACAAAGGCCGAAAAGTATCTGGCAACTTTATTCCCCTACGACAATCCTTAAACATAAAGACAATCAAGGCGACTTATGGCTTGGCACACCAGAAAATGGAGCATTTAGATTTAACGGAAATGTTTTTGAAAGATTTAAGTCAAAACAATAACAAGAAGAAGAAGAAAAGTATCTGACATAAATCAGCATAACCCAAAGCCTTTGATTTGACCTAAAAGTCAAAGAACAAAAGTCAAAAATTTTTTGATTATTCTTTTAAAGAGCATTAAAAAACATTTATTCCATTCAATAATCTTTTTTACATGTACTTTTAGAAATAAGGGACATTAAGATGATAAACACTTTTCCACAAATATATATATTTTCTTTAAAGGAAGACTGCATATTCCGGTCGAAATTGACCACCTGAATCCAGTGAAATTGACCACCTGAAAAATGTTCTTTACCGGGTCAAATTGTAACGTTACAAAACATCCCGTTTTTTTTCCGAGGTCCAATTTGAAACTTACAATTTTGTCCTGCGCGTGATTTTTTACCTGAAATAATGTCACCGGAGTCAGTAACGATAATCATACAAACAGATAACTTAGACTATTCAAATCACAGGATTACTAAGTCGATATTTTGATTTGGGTATAATAAAACTCAATACATTTGAAATATTGAGATAATTCATATTTATTTGTATCTCAGATTAAATTAATGGCGGTATTTTTAAAAAACAACAGACAATGCGAAACTTAACAGTTTATTTCTTTATATTTTTTCTGACAATTTTTTGCGAACAACTTTTCGGGCAGTCACGAATTGGTTTTAAACTCTTACCTGGATTGACAGCCCCTTACGACCCAAACAAACATCAAAGTTTTCAAAACACAATACATCCAAGGTTCACCTTCAATTTCGGTGGACTTTTCATTCATTCAATAATGGACTCAACACTCTTTATTGAAACCGGATTTTACTACACTGACAGAGGAAGTTTGCAAAAGGACTTCGTTTCCCACTATACTACACCACAAGGATCTTACACAAAGACATCGGACATTTATGTTCATAATTATTACTTTTCATTACCCATACTTTTCCGAATTGAGCGCAAACATTTCTATGCTTCTGCCGGTGTAACCATTGACTACTATTCACACACTAAATGGGTATATACACCAGAAGAGCACAAAATTGAAAAAGGCAACTTATTAAGAAGTTTATCCGAAAGGTTCAAATTTGGCACTTTACTTAATATAGGTACTCAAATGAAGCTGACAAAGAGACTTGGATTATTTGTTGAAGGTCATGTTAATCCAAATTCATTTTACAGAAATCCGGTAAATAAGAAATTAAATTTCTTTTGGAATTATCTACTGGGAACAGGACTGACATTCAAACTTTGACAGACTTTCTTCCCTTTATGGTCAATTTACATTTTTCTTAAAATGTAGTTAACGAATTGCATATTTTTGATGTAGGGGACAGCTTTCGACTTCCCTTCTGAATGGCGCCGTTGGGTAGGTATCACCAACTACTTGTAGCTGCATACCCTTGTCAAAAAAAATTGTATCATTCATTAATCTTTTTTACATTTGCTTTTAGAAATAAGGGACATTATGATGACTATCACTTTTCCACAAGCATATATGTCCTTTAAAGAAAAAATGGAAGGGAAGAGGTTTGGGGTGTTTATGCCGACAAATAAAAAATATGGTATCCGGAATCTTTTAGATTTTGGATGTTAGGAGACTTCTTATGATGGAAAAAAGGAAATCGAGGATTGAGCGTATGATGTGCATGAAGTTAAGGTAAATGTAAGATTGAAATTTATCACAAAATTATAAAGACACAAGGTGCAAACTTGAGCTAGCAGAGGATTTGATGATTAAAAAAATAGTTGCGATGGTATTAGCCCAAGTTTCTTTCACTTTTCACTTTATGAACTTTTCACCCTGACTTTGCTTTATATACCATGACAACCAAATTATTGACTTTTTCCATATCGTCGCTTTTCTTTACTTGTGTATAATTAAAATAAATCATAAAAAAACAGAAACATGAAAGTAGCCGTATTTGGAACCGGAATGGTGGGAGATGCCATCGGTTCAAAACTTATTGATCTTGGTCATACAGTGATGATGGGCTCCAGAACCCGTGACAATGAAAAGGCAAAAAATTTTGTTGCTAAAAATGGTGAGAAAGCCAAAAATGGAACCTTTTCGGAAGCAGCAGAATTTGGCGACATTATTTTTAATTGCACTGCAGGAGTTGCTTCCCTTGAAGCTTTGCGTTCGGGAGAGGAAAAAAATCTTGCTGGCAAAATAATCGTTGATATTTCCAATCCACTCGACTTTTCAAAAGGAATGCCCCCTTCTCTCGCAGTTGTCAACACCAACTCCCTTGGAGAAGAAATCCAGAAAACATTTCCTCAAAGTAAAGTGGTCAAAACTCTGAATACCATGTGGTGCGGAATTATGGTCAATCCCGCCATGATAAACGGTGGAGACCATAATGTTTTTGTTTGCGGAAATGACACTTCTGCCAAGGAAGAAGTAACAAATATCTTAACTTCCTTTGGATGGAAAGATAAAAATATCCTTGACCTCGGAGATATCACCAAAGCCAGAGGAACGGAAATGTACCTCCCCTTATGGTTGAGTATATATGGGGCTACCAGCAACGGCGCCTTCAACATTAAACTGGTGAGTTGATATACCAAAGGGAACAAAAACGAGAGGACTCCAATCATCCTTTAATTGTATGGGTAACAGATGGTTATTTTTATCAGCGCTTGAAAGTACTGTCATTACCTAGTATGCATAAAAAGTAAACAAAATGCAGATTTGTGTATTTTTGCCTTACCGACGGGACTGGCTAACAAAAAATAATTCATGTAAGAAAACCACAAGCACGGTTTCAACCAAATTGTACTCCATTACTGTGTACCTGAAATCAATAATTCGTACAATAAGTAATTAATTTACAACCCATTTTGAGCTTTTCAGCTGAGCTTATTTATTGATATTCCGGGAGGAATGCACATGATTTTGGCTACGTTTATATAACATAAAATCCAAAAATTGTGCATTCCCGTTCATAGGTTTTCTGTAATACTCACTAATGAATTGTTGCCTTACTTTTTTCAAATAGGGTTTGGATTCAATAACATGATCAACTTCTGAAGCCAACCGCGGATCTTTAACAACCTTTTTCCTGAGCCAATTATTGACATTCAGAAGTATAGGTGATGAATGGCTGTTTTTTACCACTATTCCGTCCGGTTTATTTTGTTTTATAGCGGCAAAAACAAACCCCGCCACGAGCAAAAAAATGAATATATACCGAATTGTTTGCATCTTTTATTTTTGAATAACAACGTTTGACCACCACTTCCTGTCCGAAATCAAACCTGATCAGATAGAGCCCGTTGTTAATACCGGATAAGTCTACACTATTATCGCGTTCTATACCTTCAAAGACACAAGCCCCGTCAATACTGTAAATCCGAACATTTGAAACGGGTTTTGAATGGTTGTGGTGTATGCGTAAAATACCATCACAAGGATTGGGCGAAATTTGCACCTGAATCTTTGGTATGATTTCGTCGGTACCGATGATGATAACACTGACACAATCAGAAATATGTTTACACCCGGAATTATCAGTGACCTCAACAGCAAATAATCCGGAATATGTCGGTGTAAACACTTTACTAATTGCCATGTCAATAATTAATCCGGTAGTACAGTCAAACCATCTGTATGTATATCCCGAAACGTCAGGCGCTGATAAAACATTTCCGTTTTGCTGAACAATTACCTGGATATCGGGTATTATTTCAATCATCAGATGGACAACAGTGATACATCCCTGGTCATTTTCTTTTTGGATATAATAATCTCCGGCAACTGAAAATGTCTGATTTTCATATTGATATACTTCTCCCTGACACAAACTGACTCTGATTATGTCACCGTCAGGCACACACATATTATTGCGGTAATACCTTAACTCGGTAATCTCGTCTGTAATATACATAAAAAACAAGTCCAGATCTCCGTCTGTATCAATATCTGCCAATTCAGGAAAAATAAATACCGTTTCCAAGCCCGCCACCGGCAAACCAAAAGGAGAAACTACCGGCGCCGCAAATCGTGGTTTTTGCCCAGGACCTGCAATGTTTTGGATATAATGGACTATCGTTACATCATCTTCATTCACATCAAAAGTAAGCAGATCTATATCACCATCCATGTCAATATCTCCGGTGGTAAAAAAAGACTGTCCGGTGATAGGTACAAGACCGTATGGATTTTCAAACCAACCCAAAAATTTTGGCTGAGAGGCATTACCGGTGTTTTTTGCATAAAAATAAACCGGAATATCGATCGCTTCATTGTTTTGATCATAGCCCCTTCTATAACCACCCAACAAAATATCAAAATCCCCGTCATGGTCTAAATCAGTAAGTTTAGGCATTAAAAAACTATATGCCGGAAACGGATCCAATCCCCAATCCAGACAATTGGTGACCACAAAACCTCCGTTGCCATCTGACATCTGAAATTGCAAATATTGAGAATCATATAAATCCACTTCTGAACTGACAACAAAATCGACATATCCGTCTCCATTGAGGTCAGCTGAGGAAGGTATCATAAAACCTTTACCTTTGGGAAATGAAAAATTGGAAAAACGATTTTCCCTGGCATTAAATAAAGGTACATTTCTGGTACCGATGTTTTCCTGATATTCCATAAAAAATTTCAGATTGTAAATCTGGCTGGCAGATATGGAATCAGATTCACCCAAACCCATAAGATTCAAGTCAAGATCTCCGTCTTTATCAGTATCAATAAAATCGTATTTCAAGGCTACCTTACTGGAATCCATAAAATTTATCAATTGAATATTAAATGGATTGGTCTCAATAAATTCAAATGATTGGCTGCTTACTACAGAAGCCCAAAAGATAATAAACAAAGGGTATAAACGTTTCATAAGGCATCATTTTTAAGTAAATAAGCGGTGTAAGATTGTGAAGTAGTATTATAGTCATATCTAAAACTGATTCGTTTGGCAACATAAACCTCGTGGGTATCTTCCACATCAAAGGTCACCAGAACCCTGTCTTTTTTATCTTTGAATTCATATGGAAAAGTTTGTCCGTTTATATTTCCATTGGCATTGGTAAAATGGTCCGCAGAAAACTCTCCTAAATTTGTTAATGGAATTTGCATTAAGCATTTTAAAGGACATCCAGTCTGAACATCACAAAAAGTTATGTTCCAATGTGCCTTTACATAAATTCCGGAAACGGGCTGATTGGTTTCTTTGTCCAGAAGCGTCAGGCTGTAATGAACCGCTGAAGTTACCGGATTATCGAGCGGTTCGGATAAGGAAAGAAAGGGATCGTCACAATTCACAGGAGTTATCAAACCATCGTCACAAGCAATAGCTAAATAACCAAAAAAGACTATTACCCCTAATGATAATACATTTTTTATCCATCTTTCCATTTTAATTTATTTTGTATTTGTGATAAAAAAACAATACATCCTAAAGCAATAAAATACGCATATATATCAAACCAATCAAAAGTGCCCGGGACCAGGCCGGTATATTGAAATATTTCCAAAATCACCCCCGACATCAAAGCTAAAAATAACCAAATACCCACATTATACATTTCAGACATACCCCAAACCGCCAGAATCATCGCACAAAGAGCAAACATCCAAAGTCCGTCGGGTATATTGTACAACAAAACCGACTCATATTCAGTGCCTAACAAACCCATCCAATGCCGGGGTAAGTCCAGTGGAAGTACCGCCTGACCCCAATAAAAAAGGCCATGGTCATACCCTCTCCAATCGGTATACATACTGACTGAAAACATCAGTGACAATAAAGACAAAACAACAAATATTACTCTGTTTTTCATAGTTACAAAATTAAAGTAAAAACACCTATACTTCCAATGATGCTCATCATAACCGTTTATAATTACAAAATTTTTATGCATCACATTTGCCTTATAGGATTGAAAATAAATCTTATGTCACCCGGACCCTTATTGACATTTTACCACTTTCTCCTTGTCACCACCCCGCCTTTACTAAATAGAGAGGGGTTATGCCTGTCTGCTGACCTAGTCAGCCAGGGGTGGGTAAAAAAGAGAAAAAAGAATGACCCGTCCAAAAGTAAGTGTTCGTTTGAAATGTATCACAAAATCATTACCAGATGATATAGATACAGGATACAAACTTTCCGCGGGATTCCTGAAATGAGCCAAGTATAAACCTTACAATGGGTGTCACCTCATTCCTGACACTGACGATAATCATAGGCTTTTTGCCCGCTTCATACGTACTTTTGTAAAAAGAAAAGTAATAGTATGAAATGGTATAGAATGTTACTGGTAGGGGTTGTGTGGATATCACTCCAGAATGTGGTTTTTACCCAATCCGGATTTTCTACATCAGGTATTGATATGTCTTCAGAAAAAGGAAGAATCAGTGCTACAGTTGGTCAGATTACACATTATCAATGGGTTTCTAACAAAGGAATTATAAACGAAGGAGTGCAACAACCTTATGAAATATTTATCCTTACCGGCGTAGAAGAGTACAGCATTTCACTTTCTCTTTTTCCAAACCCTACCCTTGATGACGTCATCCTTTTGATTGACAATCCCGGCGAAACATTGTCCTATCGTTTATCCTCTCTGGATGGCAAAACATTGAAAGACGAAGATATTCATGAAAATGAAACGATTATTCATTTGGATAATTTTATGGCTACGGTATTTCTGTTGACTGTTTTTGAGAATAATAAAATAGTGAAAACTTTTAAAATAATAAAAAATTAAGATATGAAAAGTGTAATGTCATTAATCCTGATTTTATTTGTACTGGTGCAATCTTCCTTTTCACAAGCACCGGCAAAAATGAATTATCAGGCTGTCATTCGGGATGGAGCGGGCAACTTACTGAAAAACAAAACCGTTTCCATGAGGATACAGATTTTACAGGGCGAAACACCTGTCTTTACTGAAAGACACAATCCTCTCAGCAATGATAATGGATTAATTACGATTACTATCGGTGGCGGAATAGGAATTATGGGTAATATGTCTTCCATCAACTGGAGTCAGGGACCTTTTTTTATAAAAACAGAAACGGATCCTACAGGTGGTTCTGCTTTTAGTATTTTTGGCACCAGTGAATTATTGAGTGTACCATACGCCATGTATGCCTCAAACAGCCAACCCGGACCTCAGGGACCAAAAGGTGATGTAGGACCTCAGGGTCCTAAAGGAGATGTCGGACAACAAGGTCCAACAGGACCAACCGGGTCTCAGGGTCCAAAAGGAGATGTAGGGGCTCAAGGTCCGATGGGCTTACAAGGACCTGTGGGACTTATGGGGTTGCAAGGTCTGCAAGGATTAAAAGGGGATAAAGGTGATCAGGGACCCATAGGTCCACAAGGTCCTCCGGGAAGCAGTTATTGGGTAAAAAACGGACCTTCCGTATATTACAAAGAAGGAAATGTGGGCATAGGTACCAATAATCCGACGGCATCCCTGGACGTGAGTGGTGATGTTAAAATTACAACTCCTGCCGGAGAAGAAGTAGCTGTTTTATCTGACCTTGGCTTCTTTAAAATAAACGGTCAAAATGGAAACCCCAATTTCCTGTTTTCATACAATACTGCAGAACCAAATTTACCACTTTTTTCCATGTTAGATATTGCGGGAAATTCTAAAATAGACATGAGCATAGCACCAATGGGGTACGGAAATGCTGATTTTTACGGACCTAACGGAAATACAAATATTCATTTTTCATCAAGGTCTAATAATGCCAACAGGGGTTATATCGGAGTAGCAGACGAAGATGGATATTTTCAATCTGATATGACAATTAATGATGCGGGTTCAGGACAACTGAGATTGTATGGTTTAAACGGATATATTAATGTCGTCAGCTCAAACCTGAATAATTATCCTAATCATGGGTATGTAGGTGTCTTCGATGCAAGTGGCAATGTAAAATCAGCATTATACGTAAATTCTGCAGGTCAGGGGCAGATATTTGCCGATATTAAAAACTTCAAAATGCAACATCCTGAAAAACCCGGAAATAGTATTCTATATGCTTCTTTGGAAGGACCTGAAGCAGCCGCATATGAAAGAGGTACCGCATCACTTGTCAATGGCGAGGTATTTGTAGCCTATTCTGATCATTACAAATGGGTGGCCAATACCACTTTGGCAACAGTTCTTCTGACGCCTTTATCAGCTGATACATATGGTCTGGCGGTTATTGAAAAACTCGAAAATGGGTTTAAAGTAAAAGAATTAAAACAAGGAAAAGGAAATTTCAGTTTCGACTGGGAAGTAAAGGCCGTTAGAAAAGGATATGAAAACTATCAGGTTATAAGATCAAATGATAGTTTACAACCCGCTATAAATGAACAATCAAACCGCAATAAGTAGTGTAAAATATACGTTAAAATAGATTTAACAACCTTATTAAGAGGTTGGATTATGAACCGACCTTTTTGATAACAATGGTAGTCCAAATTCAACATAAAAATACCAATGTTTATGACAGCAATATGTTGGAATATACATATGCCTTAAACAAGTATTGTTCGTTAAAAAATAATTTCCGGCAATAGATGATATTCATCAGGTTTTGTACAATTCTGCAAGAATAATGAATTATCCATTATATCTTTTTATTATCTTTATGTTTTTAATGTTGTTGAAGCAACTTACATTAAGTTATACCAAATGTTGAGGTATTTGTTCGTCGTGGTTTTAATATTTTCAGGCCGGTTTTTATTGGCTCAATCTCCTCATGGTTCAGGTCTTATTATTGATTGTTCAAAATGTCACATTCCCGAAAACTGGACTTTCCAACAGAGCAGGGTAAGTTTTTCTCACGATAGTACTTCTTTTATTCTGACAGGACAACATAAAGGGCTGGAATGCCGGTCTTGTCATTCCACACTTGTTTTTGAAGAAGCCAAAAATGAATGTATTTCCTGTCACACCGACGTTCACCAGCAAACGGTAGGTAATGACTGTGCAAGATGCCACACAACAACTTCCTGGATTGTGGAAAATATTACCGTACTCCATGAAAATATCGCTTTTCCTTTAATAGGTGTTCACTCAGGCATCAATTGTAATGATTGCCATAAAAGCGAAAATAACGTTATCTTTTCTCCTACCGGGGTGACTTGTATTGATTGTCATAGGAATGATTATATCAACGCCAACAATCCGAACCACATAAAAAATAATTTCGGAACTGACTGCGCCGAATGTCACAGCCTAACAGGACCAGAGTGGAATTCCGATATCATTGATCACGGTTTTTTTCCTTTGGTACAGGGACATTCAGGATTGAATTGTGTTGCATGTCACCAATCCGGTACATTTGATAATATTTCCAAAGAATGTATTAGTTGCCACATGTCTGACTTTCTGAATACGGCTACACCAAACCATAGCCTGTCCGGTTTTTCTACGGATTGTACCAAATGCCACAGCCTATCCCCCGGATGGAATCCGGTGGTTTTTACAGAACACGATATCGGACATTTTCCCATCTATTCAGGAAAACACGCAGGCGTATGGACATCCTGTACAGAATGCCATACCAATTCAAATGATTACAGCACTTTTTCATGTATAGTCTGTCATACCAATCCGGAAACCAATGATATTCATCAACAGGTGTCAGGATATCAGTATAATGATAATGCCTGTTTGGGTTGCCATCCAACCGGAGACGGCGACATGGCTTTTGATCACAATCTTACAGCTTTCCCTCTTACAGGTGCTCACCGTTTTACAGATTGTGTATCCTGTCATGCCAATGGTTATAAAGGCACTTCTACCGTTTGTGTGGATTGTCACATGATGGATTATACCCAAAGTCTGAATCCCGACCATAAAAAAATCGGGCTGCCTGCCGATTGTAAACAATGCCATAGTACTGAACCGGGATGGAGCCCTGCAAGATTTGACGAACACGATCAATATTATCCATTAAATGGTGCACATAAGCTCATTAAAGAAGATTGTATTGTTTGCCATCAGGGCAATTACAACGCCACCCCTAATACGTGTTATGGCTGTCATACAACAGATTATAAAGACGCTCAGGATCCGGATCACGAACTGTACAATTTTTCCACCGATTGTGCTATGTGTCATTCTGAAAATGCGTGGCAGCCTTCTACTTTTAATCATGATGTTGCCCATTTTCCCATATACTCCGGAAAACACAACGGCGTATGGAATAATTGTGCAGAATGCCACACTGTGCCGGGAGATTTGACCAAATTTTCATGTACAAATTGCCATATCAATCCGGAAACCAACAATGTACATACCGGAGTACCAGGTTATGCATACAACGACAATGCATGTTTTGCATGTCACCCTACCGGGGATGCAGATCAGGTTTTTAATCATAATCAAACCAATTTTCCACTTACCGGAGCGCATATTACAGCTGATTGTATTCAATGTCATCAGAATGGATATGAAGGAACCACCACCATCTGTATGGATTGCCATTTAATGGATTATAATCAGGCTATAAATCCGAACCACATCACTTTGGGAATACAAAAAGATTGTGCTGTATGTCATACCACCAATCCGGGTTGGTCTCCTGCCCGATTCCCCGAACATAATTCCTATTATATGTTGCTGGGAGCCCATGCCCTCATTGCTCAGGATTGTGCAACCTGTCATAATGGTGATTACAACAATACACCAAATACGTGTGTCGGGTGTCACAATACAGACTATCAGAATACCACTGACCCCAATCACATTGAATTACAGTTTCCCAAGGATTGTGCTTCCTGCCATTCAGAAAATGCCTGGGAACCCTCTACCTTTAATCATGATGGAATGTTTTTCCCTATTTATTCAGGGAAACATAAAGGAGAATGGAACGAGTGCAGGGATTGTCACAATAGTCCGGGAAATTGGGAGGTTTTTGATTGTCTTTCCTGTCATCAAAACCCTGAAACCAATGAGGACCATGAAGATGTTCCCGGATATATTTATCAAAGTGTAGCATGTCTGGCTTGTCATCCCACAGGAGATGCCGGCTTTATTTTTGACCACGCCACAACCGGGTTTCAATTGACCGGAGGACATATAAATGCGACTTGTATCGATTGTCACACTTCTGGATTTGAAGGTACATCAACCGTATGTAATTCTTGTCATATGGCCGATTTTAACAATGCCTTGAATCCAAACCACATACAATTAAATATTTCTTCAGATTGTAGTGGTTGTCATTCCACGACTCCCGGATGGGGTCCTGCCCTCTTTCCCAATCATAATGATTTTTATCTCCTTGAGGGAGCACATACGTCCATTTCCAATGATTGTATAGCTTGCCACAATGGTGATTACAACAACACACCCAATACATGCGTCGGATGTCATTTGTCTGACTTCACCAATACCGTTGATCCAGACCATGAAGCTCAGCAATTTCCAACTGATTGTGCTTCCTGCCATGGTCAACAATCCTGGGAACCTTCCACATTCAATCACAATACGATCTATGCTTTGGTAGGTGCTCATGCGGCTATAGCCAATGATTGTAATGCCTGCCATAACGGAAATTATACCAACACACCCAATACTTGTTTTGCATGCCATCAGACAGACTACAACAATACAACAAATCCTGACCATGAGGCAGCCAATTTTCCAACAAACTGTATAATATGCCATTCACAAAACGCATGGATGCCGGCTGATTTTAATCACGATATTGTGTATCCTCTGACCGGAGCACATGCACTGATTGCAGATCAGTGTACTTCTTGTCACGTCGGAGGTTACAACAATACGCCAAGTACCTGTGTTGGATGCCACCAGGCAGATTTTAATACTTCTGCGAATCCTAACCATCCGGCCTTACAAATACCCACAGATTGTGCCTTGTGTCATACGACAACACCCGGTTGGCAACCCGCCACCTTCCCTGTTCACGATAATTATTACGTCATTATGGGAGCACATGTCGGTCTTGACTGTGCCGCCTGCCATAACGGAAATTACAACAATACACCAAATACCTGTGTGGGTTGTCACCAGTCCGATTATAATACAGCCCTGAATCCCAACCACACAGTGAATCAATTCCCGACAGATTGTACTATCTGCCATTCACAACAAGCATGGACACCTTCTTCTTTTAATCACAATGACTATTACCCGCTTACCGGCGCTCACCTTGCTGTGGCTCAGGACTGTAATCTTTGTCATATGGGAAGTTACAATAACACACCTAATACCTGTGTCGGATGTCACCAAAACGATTTTAATACTTCAGTGAACCCTAATCATCCGGCCTTACAAATACCCACAGATTGTGCCTTGTGTCATACGACAACACCCGGTTGGCAACCCGCCACATTCCCTGTTCACGCTAATTATTACGTCATTCAGGGAGCACATGTGGGTCTTGACTGTGCCGCCTGCCACAACGGAAATTACAACAATACACCAAATACCTGTGTGGGTTGTCACCAGTCCGATTATAATACAGCCCTGAATCCCAACCACGCAGTGAATCAATTCCCGACAGATTGTACTATCTGCCATTCTCAGCAAGCATGGACACCTTCTTCCTTTAATCACAATGACTATTACCCGCTTACCGGAGCGCACCTTGCTGTGGCTCAGGACTGTAATCTTTGTCATATGGGAAGTTACAATAACACACCGAATACCTGTGTAGGATGTCACCAAAATGATTTTAATACTTCAGTGAACCCTAACCATCCGACCTTACAAATATCCACAGATTGTGCCTTGTGTCATATGACAACACCCGGTTGGCAACCCGCCACATTCCCTGTTCACGCTAATTATTACGTCATTCAGGGAGCACATGTGGGTCTTGACTGTGCCGCCTGCCACAACGGAAATTACAACAATACACCAAATACCTGTGTGGGTTGTCACCAGTCCGATTATAATACAGCCCTGAATCCCAACCACGCAGTGAATCAATTTCCGACAGATTGTACCATCTGTCAGACCCAACAAGCATGGACACCTTCTTCCTTTAATCACAATGACTATTACCCGCTTACCGGAGCGCACCTCTCTGTAGCTCAGGACTGTAATCTTTGTCATATGGGAAGTTACAATAACACACCGAATACCTGTGTAGGATGTCACCAAAATGATTACAATTCCAGTATCAATCCGAATCACATTGCTTTAGGTTTAAGCAATGATTGTGTTACCTGCCATACCACTGCTCCGGGCTGGCAACCGGCACTATTTTCAGTCCACAATAATTATTACGTGCTACAGGGAGCCCACGTAAGTCTGGAATGTATTGATTGTCACAATGGCAATTATAACAATACTCCAAACACCTGTATTGGATGTCATTTGAACGATTACAACAATACAAATAATCCGGATCACCAGGTGGCAGCTTTTCCAACAGATTGTACATTGTGTCATTCACAAAATCACTGGACCCCTTCCACTTTTGACCATGACAATATGTATTTCCCCATTTTCAGCGGAAGGCACGACAATGAATGGAACCTATGTTCAGAATGTCATACCAACCCCAATAATTACAACATTTTCTCTTGTATCAATTGTCATGAACATAGCAATCAGACAGAGGTAAACCACGATCATCAGGGCGTTAGCGGCTATCAGTACAATAGTAATGCCTGTTACTCATGCCACCCTACCGGTGAAAATTAAAATTAAAGGTTGAAACGGATTGTATTACATATAATTATTTTATTGTTTCCTCTGATCCTCTCAGGTCAGGAATCCATACCGGATATAACGGGAACGGTTTCCTACAAAACCAGTAAAAATATTTATGTACGTTTTGAAAATACCAAAAATATTAATGTAGATGATACTTTATCTGTTCAGAAAAACGGAATCTGGATAAAAGTTCTGATCGTACGTCAGAAATCTTCCTCTTCCTGCGTTACCGAAAATATTTCAACTGAAGCAATAGAAACAGGACAGATCATTGCCTTTTTTACATCTAAACAACCTGAACCAAAAAAAGAACCCATAAGGGAAGAAACCATTATTCAGGAACCCATTTTACCGGCTGAAACAATGGATACTTTTTATGATGGAGAATCAAAGAAGAAAAGCCTGTTAAAAAAACAGTTGACTACCGGAAGAATTACTTTTTCAACCAATGGAAGTATTAATCCTGATAATCAAAACAATTTCCAAAGAATCAGAGCTGCCGCTTCATTGCAGATTCGAAACATTCACCATTCATCTTTTTCTTTAGAATCTTATGTCACTTACCGGCACCGTTATGGAATTGACCAGTCCACAACCGATTTTTACGATGACTTTAAAGTTTTTTCAGCTGCAGTTTTATATCAGCCCGGGACAAAATACAACCTGACTTTTGGAAGAAAAAACAATCAAAACATCGCCAACTAGGTGTCATCGATGGTGTTCAGGGGGAATATCTTTTTTCAAAATATACCCTTGGCACTTTTGCCGGAACAAGACCGGATTTCAATAACTTCACCTATAATGCCTCCCTTCCTCAATTTGGATTGTATCTGGTGCGTAATGATAATTCCAAAACAGGAATGGCACAAACTTCATTAGCCATTGCAGAACAACTCAACGATTTTAAAACCGACAGAAGGTTTTTATATTTTCAGCACAATAATTCTCTTTTCAAAAATCTGAATCTGTTTTTTTCTTCTGAACTGGATTTATTTAAAAAAATAAATAATGAAGCCAAAAATGAATGGCAGTTGACCA
Organism: Saprospiraceae bacterium; assembly: GCA_016715245.1. Taxonomy (GTDB): domain Bacteria; phylum Bacteroidota; class Bacteroidia; order Chitinophagales; family Saprospiraceae; genus OLB9. The sequence goes on along the minus strand of JADKAS010000016.1, from coordinate 3,876 downwards.
GCATATACGCTTCCTTAAGGTACAGGGTTAAAAAAAATCTGTCCTTATCAGGGTCTTATGACAATCGTCGCAACATTATCTATTATGAATCCTATCAAACTTTTATTGACCAATTATTGGCACAGGAAACACGACAGGGTCTCAGGTTTCAAATCAATTACACTGCCTTCTCAAGAATATTTACCAATGTGTCCGCTTTCTACCGGTTCCAGGGTGACAATCCCCAGCCCACTAAAAACTACATTGCCAATATCAACATAAATAGAATCCTGAGAAATTCCACCAACCTTTCCCTATCTGGAAATCTTCTTGAATCGTATTATTTTAAAGGTACCATCCTTGGCCTACGATTGAATGACAATTTTTTTAAAGGAAAATTAAATGCGGAACTCCAGTACAGAAATGTAAATTATACTTTTAATAATACGGAAACCGGATTAAAACAACATATTGCAGGCATTAATCTTACTTTTCAATTGTTGAAAAAAACCTCTGTTATTTGCAGTTATGAAGGAACCTATGAACCTTTAAAGGTTTGGCATCGTTACTTTATAACTATTTCACAAAGAATAAAAAATGATAAATAACATGTTTGCAAAAAGTTTTTTCCTATTTCTGATTTGTACGGCGCTGATTGTTTGCAAAGACAAACCCAAAGTCATCGTTGAAGACATACCTACAGAAGAAAATTCTTCCGTTTCAGGAGCCTCAGATGTTGCCGGAAGTGCTCAAACCAATTCTGGTACCGGGGGTGACGTCCACCAGGTGATGGCCAACGAAGTGCTCCAAACGGAAAGATATACATATCTCAACGTGTCAGAAGGAGGAAAAAAATTCTGGGTAGCTACCAGTAAAACAGACGCAAAAAAAGGAATGGTGTATTTATACAGAGGTGGATTGCTGAAAACCAATTTCGAAAGCAAAGAATTTAACCGCACATTTGACACCATTTTTCTTGTAAGTCATATCATCGATGCCAACGAACATCCAGGAGGTAACCTTCCTCAAAGCGGAGGGACTGTTTCTCCATCTGTTATGACGGAAACTACTACCTCCATGCCTGTGGCAAAAGACGCCGTTTCGTTGAAAAATCTTTTTGCGGATCCAAAAAAATACGATGGTAAAATCATCACCGTTTCGGGTGAAATCACAAAAGTTAATAACGGCATTATGGGACGAAACTGGGTTCACATGAATGACGGAAGTAAGAATAAAGGCAAAAATATCGATCTTACCATCACCACTCAAATGAATATTCCTGTTGGTGCCAAAGTAGCCCTTTCCGGCAAAATTGTTCTGAACAAAGATTTTGGAGCCGGATATCGTTACGACGTCATTATGGAAGAAGCACAGGCCCTCAGGTAATGTATCTTAACATATAATATACGTCCTTTTCCTAAAATCAGATTTTCAGCTCTCATCAATTTATTCCTTTCGGAATATCTTTCTCCAGTTGATATAAGCCAGTATACTCAGTACCCCAAGGATTACCGCTGTATAATAAACCTGTGAAGGCACCGGCACAGGATCACCGGCCGCATAGGAATGTAATCCTGACAAGTAATAATTGACTCCGAAGTACGTCATAATCACGGTGGCAAACCCAAAAAGGGAAGCAAAATTAAAAGCATACAGACTTTGTAATCCGGGTATAAAGCGCATATGCAGAATAAAAGCATACACAAGGATGGTGACCAATGCCCAGGTTTCTTTTGCATCCCATCCCCAATATCTTCCCCATGACTCATTGGCCCATACACCTCCAAGATAGGTTCCAACACTCACCATAAATAATCCACCCAGTAAGGTAATTTCTGAGATCGTAGTCAACTCGCGCAACAAGCCGTTCATCTTTTCTTTGTTATTATTATTGGTGAAAATAATCAGCAATAAATTGAGCATTCCGATGACGGCACCCAACATCAAAAACCCGTAACTTCCGGCTTCAAGAGATATGTATGGTAAGCCAGTAAGACTTCAGAACCGGCACCAAAGGGGTAATTTCAGGATCAAGCCAGCTCATACCCGCCACCAATAAAATCGTAGCGGCAAGAATAGTGGTCGCCACCATTCCCCCCAAAGACTTGCGTGAAAATATAATACCGGCCAAAACCGTCGTCCAGCCTATATATATCATGGATTCGTAGCCGTTGCTCCATGGAGCTCTCCCGGAAACATACCATCGGAGACTAAGACCAATGGTATGAAAAACAAATAATGCAGACAACACCCAAAATGCCATTATTGTCACTTTGGGAAGGTCTAGTTTTGTATAAAAAATACCGCCGAAAAACAAAACCAGAAATATCAGACTGACAAGACCGTAAAAATTGCGCAAACGACCGAATACGTCGAGTTGGTTTAACAATAATTCAGCCTTTATCCTGGTTGCCGAAGGTACGATGTTACCACTGTATTGTTGCTGGTACATCGATATACCATCGAGAAATACCCTATTTGAAGCTACATCTCCATTTACACCATTTTTCTGTATATTGGTCAGATAAGAGGAAAGTTTGTCCATTCCATCCAAAAGTTTGGGATCCGGCAAAGGCATTTCCTTTACTTCTCGTGGTGAAACCCATGTATAATTTTCATCATTCGGCACAGGAAAAAATTTGAGAAAACTACCTGAAAAAATCATATTGGCAATATTTATTTTTTCATCGAGTTTGATGATCGTTTTTTCAAAAGTGCCTTGGTCTTTAGGATTCATGTTCTGCGCATTCCGTATCTGATCGCGAAGGATGTACCGTGAATCTTCATCAAAAAACTGACGATAACTTACAAGTTGCCCGCTGGCATTAATCAGTTTTTTTATTTCCGGATGTTTGCCAATATCAATGATAGGTACGTTTTCCCACTTTTCAGGAAATATGGTCATGGACAAAAATATCTGGTCGGCAGTCAGACCATATAAACTGCCTTTTTTAGCCATCTTGCGCAAGAGTTCACCGGAAAGAGTATTGACAGGTTTGAACCGGCCTTTGAAATCCTGAACAACCATTTTTCCGAATGCGTCTGCTTCTTCATTGTTTACATCTGATAAAACAGTTTGTGTATTGCCTGTAGTGGAAATACCTGCAACAAACATAAACAATAATACCATAGATATTTTTTTGCTGAAAACTTCGCATTTTTTTTGTCAGCTGTGTAAAACGGCTGTTTTTACTGAAAAAAGTCATTGCCATACCAATAGTAAGCAATATATAACCGATATACGATATCCATGTTCCCCAAAAATCGTGATTTACACTCAAATATGTACCCATTTCATCCTGATCGTAAGAGGACTGAAAAAAACGATAACCACCATAGTCAAGAATATTATTCATAAAAATCCTGTAGGGTTTGTTGACCCCCTTACTTTCATCCACAAGGTTTACTTCACTGGCATACGAAGAAGGATTGTTAGTGCCGGGATACCTTTCCAGAATAAAATCCCTGAGTTGTAACTGAAAAGGAACTTTGATGGGAATAGCTCCATATTGAAGGGAGATTTTTACGTCGCCAAAATCCACGATTTTAGGCTGCCCTTCCAAACCTTTTTTTCCTGTGACAAAAACCGTTTGCGCATCACCATTGTGGGTTACCACCAAAGAAAGACCTGCCGTACTTTCATTTTTCATTCTGGGTTCTCCTGCCACAAAACCGACGGTGGCAGCCTTACTGAAATCCCCTATTACAAACCCTGAATTGCCCGCAACATATAGGGCGCGCAACTTCAGTTCTCTGTAAGCTGAAGGTGGAATAGTGTCTAATGTCTGTGTAGCCATCACTGTCTCTGTCACTTCAACATCTGTAGCAAAAAGAAGAGAATCATTCCGGATGATCACATTAAAAGCATTGGGAAGTTGGGTGTCTGTAAAATTAAAA